>CAYVNP010000043.1:0-36297 GCA_964452905.1 uncultured Bacteroidales bacterium | reverse complement strand
ATCAGGTGGCCTACTTTGAGCCGGAATGCCGGTATAGTATGCCCGGAATAATCAAGTTGGTAAATGGTATATTATGTTACCTTCAACATTACCCTTTGATGGGGTTGAAATAAATGCTTCAATTGTCTTTAATTGTAGTACGCCTCAGTCTATTACTTTTAATAATTTTCCAATTGAAAAAAATATTACAGATAATGACTTTGAAATAAGTGCTTACTCGTCCTCAAATTTACCTATAACTTATTCTGTATTATCTGGACCAGCATCCATTATAAATAATTTAGTGCATTTAGAAGGAACTACAGGAGTCGTTACCATTGCAGCCAATCAATCAGGTGATAATACTTATTGTCCTGCTCCTGAAGTTACAAGATCTTTTAAAGTAGTTGATACAATATGTACAATTTCACAAACAATTACATTTGATCCAATTTCTGATAAATATACATCCTCACCCTCATTTGTTTTATCAGCAAATGCTTCATCTGGATATACAATTAACTTTAATGTTAAATCTGGTCCGGCATTTATAGAAAATAATATGGTAAAACTAACAGGATATACAGGACCAGTTATTATTTCAGCTAATCAAGCAGGTGATAATATTTATTGCCCTGCAGATGAGATTCTACAATCGTTTAATGTAAATACATGCAATTATCAGTCAATAACATTTGATCAAATTACAGATAAGCGGTTAAAAGATACTCCTTTTACAATTAATGCGACTTCATCATCTGGCTTACCTATTACATTTACTATTAAGTCTGGTCCGGCAAATTTAGATGGTTCAACAATATATTTAAATGACATTGGAACAATTACAATTTCTGCTGAACAAATAGGTAATGAAACTTATTGTGAGCAGAAAGAAATTCAATCATTTAATGTTATTGAAAACAATACAGGTGTTGAGGAAAACAGAAGTGAAAATTATTTCAACGGTGATATTATAATATATCCTAATCCAACAAACAACAAATTAAATATTGAATTTGTTGAAAAAACTAATAATAAAATTGAAAAAGTTTCAATATTTAATATGCTTGGGAAATTAATATATGAAAAAGATGAGAATGTATTCAATTCGAAAATAGTGGAAATAGATTGTTCTAATTTTGATGCAGGGATTTATTTTCTGAATATTGTTACAAAAGAAGGAACAGCAATAAAGAAGTTTTCGGTAGTAAGATAATTCCTTCAAATATTTGAAAACAAAAAAGAGCAGTAAAATTTTTACTGCTCTTTTTATGTATGAAGAAAATCAGAATTTATTTCTTCGTTGTTTTTTTAGTTGCTTTAACGGTTTTAGCGCTTTTGATTGCAGCTTGTGCAGCAGCTAAACGTGCTATCGGAACGCGGAAAGGTGAGCAACTTACATAGTTCAATCCGTTTTTGAAACAGAATTCAACGGATGCAGGGTCACCGCCTTGTTCACCGCAGATACCTACTTTTAAGTCTTTGCGTGTTGCACGACCTTTGGTTACCGACATTTCAATCAACTGACCAACGCCATCCTGATCAATTGTCTGGAATGGGTCAGCAGCAAGCATTTTATTATCAAGGTATTCATGGAGGAATCCACCAATATCATCACGGCTGAAACCAAAACTCATCTGAGTTAAGTCGTTTGTACCGAATGAGAAGAATTCTGCAGATTTAGCCATACGTTCAGCCAATAAACATGCACGTGGAATTTCAATCATGGTGCCGTATTTATAATCAATCTTTTGAATGGCGAATTTAGCGCACACTTCAGCATATACTTTGTCAACGATTTTTTTCGTGAAATCCAATTCGGAAACATCACATGTTACAGGAACCATGATTTCAGCATGAGGGTCTTTACCTTCTTTGGTCAGTTCAGCAGATGCTTCAAAGATAGCTCTGATCTGCATTTCAGAAACTTCAGGATATGTAACACCCAAACGAACGCCACGGTGACCCATCATTGGGTTTGATTCGTGTAATGCTTCACCACGTTTTGCAATTGCTTCAACAGATATACCTAATGCTTTGGCAAGCTCAGCTTGTTTTTCAGCGCTCACAGGAACAAATTCATGCAAAGGGGGATCTAATAAACGGAAAGTAACAGGAAGTCCGTTCATTGCATCTAATGTGGCTTTGATATCTTTTTTAACAAAGACAGCTAACTCGTTTAATGCGCTAATGCGTTCTTCTTTACCATTACTTAAAATCATTTTGCGAAGTAGGAATAAAGGTTGTTCTGAACCTTCACCATAGAACATATGTTCAGTGCGGAAAAGACCGATACCTTCAGCGCCGAAATCACGGGCGATTTTTGCATCAGCAGGAGTTTCAGCATTGGTACGAACACCCATGGTGCGGAATTTATCTGCCATGGTCATGTATGCCTGAAAACGAGGATTTTCAGTAGCATCCATTAATTGAAGCGCTCCTAAATAAACATTTCCTTTAGTTCCGTTCAGTGTAACAACATCACCTTCTTTTAGAACAGTAGATGAGCCGGTTACTTTTGCAGTTTTGCCTATAACATCAACATGAAGCTGACCTGCGCCAACGATACAACATTTACCCCAACCGCGTGCAACAAGAGCAGCGTGAGAAGTCATACCGCCACGGGCAGTAAGAATACCTTCTGCAGCACGCATACCTTCAACGTCTTCAGGGTTTGTTTCTTCCCTGAGAAGAATAACTTTTTCACCTTTACGATGCCATGCCACAGCGTCTTCAGCGGTAAAAACGATTTTACCAACTGCAGCACCAGGACCGGCTGGTAAACCTTTAACAAAAGCGCTTACTTTCTTTTCTTCGGCAGGATCGCAAATAGGATGTAATAATTCATCCAATTGTGCAGGATCTATGCGTAATACGGCTGTTTTTTCATCAATCAGTTTTTCGCTCAACATATCCATAGCCATGTTCAATGCAGCAGTACCTGTACGTTTACCTGCACGGCATTGCAACATATATAATTTACCTTCCTGAATGGTAAATTCAATATCGAGCATGTCTTTAAATGCTTTTTCAAGATTTAAGCGGATCGTGTCTAATTCTTTATATAATACAGGATAAGCTTCTTCCATGCTGTGTAAATGCTTATTCTGTTCGTTTTTAGTAGCATCATTCAATGGACTTGGAGTACGGATACCAGCCACAACGTCTTCACCTTGTGCGTTCACTAACCATTCACCATAGAACAAGTTTTCTCCGGTTGCGGGATTACGTGTAAACGCAACACCTGTAGCAGATGAATCACCCATATTCCCAAATACCATTGCCTGTACGTTAACTGCAGTACCCCATTCATCAGGAATACCTTCGATACGACGGTATGAAATAGCTTTTTTACCATTCCAGCTTTTGAAAACAGCTTTGATACCACCGATTACTTGTTCTTTTGCATCATCAGGAAAATCAGTACCTAACGTAGCTTTTACTTGTTTTTTAAATTCTTCGGATAAGAATTTTAAATCATCAGCAGATAAGTCGGTATCTGATTTAAAGCCCTTTGAATGTTTGTATTCATCTAGTTTTTCATCTAAAATCTTGCGAATGCCTTTACCGTCAGTAGGTTCAATCCCTTCGGCTTTTTCCATAACCACATCAGCATACATCATAATTAAACGACGATACGAATCGTATACGAAACGAGGGTTATTGGTTTTTTTGATCAAACCGGGTATTGTTGCTGAACATAATCCAACATTTAATACAGTATCCATCATGCCGGGCATTGATGAACGGGCACCTGAACGGCAAGACATCAATAATGCATTTTCAGGATCACCATATTTCATTCCCATTGCGTCTTCCACTTTCTTCATGGCTGCCCATACTTCAGGAATTAATTCTGCCGGTAATTGACAATTGTTATCATAATATTCAGTACACACATCTGTTGTTACAGTGAAACCGGCAGGAACAGGTAAACCTAATAAACACATTTCAGCCAGGTTGGCGCCTTTACCGCCAAGCAGGTTTTTCATGTCGGCTTTACCTTCTGCCTGTTTGTTTCCGAAAAAATAAACACGTTTTACTTTACTCATAATTTTATAGAAATTTTAAGGTTAATATTTAGTTATTTTTTTATCCTAAAATAGGGGTTTTAAAAAGAGGCACAAAGATATAATTTTATTTATATCGGATTAATTTTTTATGCGATTTTTTAATAAAAAAAGTAAACAACTCTGTCAAGGGGATAGAACGAAAAATTATGAAAAGGTATAAAAAGATGGTTTTATTCTATAGTTTTATAAAATAATGAGAATATGTTTTTTTATTTGAAGAATAATCTACAAAATATTTTCCATTGGGATAATCAGAAATATTAATCTCATTCAAATCATACGGGGCTATAGTTATTTTTTTTATTAGTTGTCCTTTCATATTGTAAATATGATATTCTTTTATTTCGGTATTGTTTCGTATATAAATTAAGTTTGTTGCCGGGTTAGGAAATATCTCAAGTTGACTCTCTTTTTTTTCGATGGAATAAGTTTGAACGAATGAATTATCAATGAGGATATCATCAATGGCAATATTCCCAGCCGTTTTTTGAGTGTAAACAAATTTAATAACTCTGGATGTGTGCAGCGGATAAAAAACAAACTGTTGATACTTTGTTGTGATTTGGAATGAAGTATCGGTATCAATTAATTGATGGGAGGCAAGTTTTGTATAGATGACTCCATCGGGACTTTCAAGGACATCAAATATGCAAGGTGATTCAAGACTATTTCCTTTTAAATAATAGGTTATAACTTCAGCTATTGAATCATACTTAATTACTAAACTATCATTCGTGTTATCGAATTTGCCGGAATTTGGATTTATATTTCCTGTAGTATATGAACCTAGTCCGTAATTAGTCCAACCGATAGGATAATTTACTGTTGCATCCCAACTGTACATGGTCGGCAGATGAGCATTATTTTGTGAAAATACATGATTTATAGATTGAAATAAATAAAATATAAAAAAGAATAAGATGTATTTCATAGTTGTTTTCATTAATTCGTAGTACTGAATTTTTTGTAAAAATATGAAGCTGCTTAATATGAAAATAGCGTATAAATACGCTATTTGATTAGGTAAAAATACGCTATGGTCTGGCTTTTAAATTGTAAAAAATATATTTCTTTTCTCATGGCAGATAGGATAGAGAAAATACAACCTCATCCCATTTCCTTACCGGCGGAGATGAGCATAATATTTTGACTTATATTATGCTACTCATTCCCATCACACCAATAGTATTTTTTTTGATAAGTATATTTTTAAAATGGCATATTTTTTTAATACTTTTTGACGGGCTACAAGTTGTTAAAGAAGTATTGAACTTTCGAATAAAATACAAGAGCTCATTTCAATTTTGAAATGAGCTCTTAAAATGAATAAGAAATTGTTGTTAGGAATTTAGCATGACGGGCATAACCAGCATCAGAATATCCTCATCTTTATTGTCATTGTTTACAGGAACTAAAATCCCTGCTCTGTTGGGTTCAGACATTTCGATTTTAATTTCATCCGTTTCAATATTGTTAAGCATTTCAAGGAGAAATTTTGAATTGAAACCGATTTCCATATCAGCGCCAACATAATTACAGGTCAGACGTTCTTTTGCTTCATTTGAAAAATCAGGATCTTCAGAAGAGAGATTAAGTTCTCTTCCTGATATATTTAATCTTATTTGATATGTTGAGTGGCTGGCAAAAATGGAAACACGTTTAATTGAATTTAGGAAGGGAATTCTTTCAATGGTTAATTTATTCGGATTGTCCGTAGGAATGACAGCTTCGTAATTCGGATACTTCCCGTCAATCAACCGGCAGATCATATTGATGTTATTGAATGAAAAAAATGCATTGGTTTGATTATACTGAATATTAACCGGTGCATCCATAGAAGACAAAAGATTCTTTAATTGATTCAAAGGTTTTTTGGGTAAAACAAAAGTTGTTTCATTCTTGGATTTAACATCTGTACGTTTATATCGAACAAGTTTATGTGCATCGGTTGCAACAAATATTACGCCTTCAGTTGTCATTTGACAATATACACCGGACATGATGGGTCGGAGTTCATCATTACCTGTGGCAAAAACTGTTTTATTAATTGCTTGCGCCAACATGATGGAGCTCATTTCCATTGATGATGCTTTTTCAAGGATAGGTGTTTTAGGATACACATCGCTTTTATATCCTGGAAGTTTATATTTCCCTTCTCCTGCAGTAATTTCAATTCCCGAAGTATCTTTATTGATAGAGAAAGTAAGGGGTATATCGGAAAATGTTTTTAACATGTCAATTAAAATCTTGGAAGGTATTGCAATACTGCCTGATTCAACTGCTTTCGTTACGGTTAATTTAACACTCATGGTCGTTTCAAGATCAGAAGCGGTTATGGTCAGTTCTTCTTTGGAAAGTTCAAACAAAAAATTATCCAGTATTGGTAAGGTGTTGTTTGTACTTAGGACACCACTGATGGATAGCAGATTTTTCAATAACAATGGACTTGATACAATAAATTTCATATATATACAGATTAAAAATTAAGTAAAATAAAATTAATGGATGGCTAAAATAAAAATAATTTAATTAAAACTTCATGAAAAGTTTTTAATTAAATATTCACAATTTATGGAATCGTTGAAAATAACTGATTGGTCGCAAGATTCGGTCAAAAACATAAAATTGGATCAAAACAAGTTCGTTTGTTTGTTGATTCAAAGCAAAAAGTCTGTCTCTGTCAATAAATATAGGTTTACCATCAAAATCAACTTCTCCCGGAAGGGCTTTTTTATGAAACGTTTTTAAAACGATTTGTTCATTTTTTTTATTGATAATGGTAATCAAATGAAATGGTTTTGAACGGAGAATAGAATCTTTCCCTTTATAATCATTCAGAAATGATTCAAACATGAGATGATGAAAAGAAGAGAGATAATCATAAACCTTAAAAGTGTCAATATCATCAATGATTCTATTATCATTAATTGAAAATAATTGAATATTTTTTTTTGATTCTTTACTTAAACGAAAGGAGTTTTGAGGTTCTTCATAAAATTGAATTTCAACCGATTTAATATCATTGAATGTCAAATCAACTAATGAATGATCGCGCCAGTCCGTTTCTTTAGGTGAATATCGAGTTGTCAGATACCCATTGAATCCGGGAATCTGAAGAATAAAAGGAAGGTCGGCATTTTCCATCAACATATAGGTACCTAGCATATTTTGAGTATTGTCCCCGACATAATAAGTTTTTACTTTTCGTTCATGTCTGAACAACTTGATTTTGTTGAACAAATTAATTCTATAGACCAGTTGATAGATTTCAACTTTTATACCGGTTGCTGACATTCGTGTTAATACATTTTGTTGCATGGATAATGGAACAGGCGCTTGAACCTCAAGATATAGCATGGTTGTAAGCAGGATGCGGATATTGGCTAAATTGGCTTTAAATTTTTTATTGACAGTCCATTCGTCAACCGAATTTTTTTGCAACAAAACCTGATGACCTGCTTTATCCGCCAGAAAAATTTTTGTAACTGTTGATGTATCACTAACTGCAAAATTCTTTATTTGTTCATTGAATGTACTTTTTGTTTGTTGCAGAATTAATAAGATAGAAGATATTGATAAAAGGATGAAAAAAAGAATGATGATTCGTTTTTTTGTCATAGCATCAAATGGTTTTGGTATAAATACGTTTTCTTAAGAAAAAACGAATAATACCGATGAAAAGGATCAGTAATACAGGGAGAATGATATTCAGCAATTGCCAGTAAAGCAGTTCGTTTTCCATTCTTGTTTTATCAAGCATTCTAAGTTTTAGTTCGCGTGAACGAAGGGTGATCAGACCGGAATCATCGCAAAGGTAATTCATGATATTCAGAATGAGATCTGCATTGCCGAATGTCTGATTGGTGTATTTATCATAGCCCAGTGGAAGTGGAATATTTTGATTTTGCTGGTATCGTATCTGGTTTTTTATGATATCACCATCCGAAATAACAACCATGGCTGTGGGTTTGCTTTTTTCAAGGAAACAAATTTCTTTGCTGTATGCAAGTTCGGGGAGAATTCTGTTTTTAAAAACGGATTCAAATTCACCCTCCAGCAAAACTGCCACAGGTTGATGTTTTTTAGTGTAAAGTTTTATGTCCGGTTGTTTCATAACAATATCTAAGCTGACAGGACAGGGCGTATTAATGATCCTTGAATATTTAGATGTTTCAAGCAATATTGTTTTCTTTATTTTTAAAGAACCGACCGTATCTAAGCTGCTGATAAACTCGGTTTTAATTGCATTCAGATTGTGAACAATAGGATGTTTGATGGTAGGTGTAAGTAAAGGAAAATAAAACCATGGGAGCAAACTTTGCTGTGGGCGGTCTCCTGTCTGCCCAGTAATGACAGGTATTGGCAGAGCATTCAGGTCAAGCAAAAGATTTGTATTTAATCGTACACCATATTTAAATAATGCATCTTCAAGATTAAGTTGCAATGGCATACTGACTGTGGAAAAAGATTTTTGAAGACTGTCCATACTTGCAAAAACGGGGTCAATGACCCAAAGTACTTTACCACCACGCATGATGAACTGATCTATGATGAATTTATCTTTTTCACTAAAGGTAGAATCAGGTTTGGCAATGATCAGCGCAGTGTATTTGTTTTTAAAGACAGGTATATTATTTTGTTTAAGTGTATCGCGCAAACTGTTAATCTGTTCATTGAGCCGGATGCGGGTTACATCATAATATTCAGATAAACGCCATGCAATATCTGCCAGTCGGATGGTGGGCAGTTCTCCATGTCCTTCAATAAAAGCAATGCGTGATTTTTCTTTAACGATTAATTTTTTTATGGTATTGGCAATATTGTATTCAAGCACCTGAATGGAATTGTTCAGAACTTCTTCTGAGGGCAATCCCAGCTGAGTATTCAGAAGTTGTAATGGAATTTCTTTTTCCTGATAGGAGACAATTGCACCCGGGAAAATGATTTGCTGTGACGAAACTTCTTTTGTTTTTACATGCAGGTTTGTTGGTGATAGTCCTTTACTTATCAGTTGTTTGTAAAGTTCTTTCACTACTTTTTTGTTTGAATTGGCTGAAGGATTTATAAATTCATATTGAATGTTTTTTGAATAGACTTTAAATTCGTCCAGCATTTCTTTGGTTTCATTGTGCAGCCGTTTAAACCCTGCCGGATAATCACCTTCGAGATAAATTTTAAAATACACAATGTCGTCGATTTCCTTCAGCATTTTTTTTATCGCATCTGAAAGAGTATATCTTTATTCTGTGTTCAGATTAAGACGAGTAAAAACAAATGAACCGATAATATTGATCAGCAAAAGAAAAAGAATGCTTGCTAAAAGCTGAATCGTTTGTTGTTGCTTTATATTCCTTTTCTTTACATTCATTGGTCGTTCTTTCAACAGTTATTTGTAATTCATTACCATTTGCGGCTTCCAAGCGAGAAACGTGTAAGTGAAATAAAAAAAATGATCACACTTGAAAAATAAATGACATCTCTGGAGTCAATGACACCGCGGCTGATAGAGGCATAATGTGCATCGATACCCATCAATTTTATAAACAAGTCAATATTCCCGAATAACTGCAGAGACGATATAGCGTCAAATCCCTGATAGGTAAATCCACACAGAAAAATTGCAATAAGAAAAGAAATAATTTGATTTTCGGTAACAGAAGATGAAAACACTCCGATGCCTGTAAAAGCAGCACCTAAAAATAGTAGACCGATATAGGAACCCCACATTCCGCCCATATCAATATTCCCTTTATCTGCCCCCAATTGATAAATGGAATAAAAATAAATTAATGTTGGGAGCAATGAAAAAATAACCAAAATAAGTCCTGCAAAATATTTTGCCAATATGATTTGTAAATCAGTTAATGGTTTTGTAAGTAAAAGTTCGATCGTGCCTGATTTTTTTTCATCTGCAAATAAACGCATGGTGATGGCTGGTATCAGAATTAAAAACACCCAGGGCGCTAAAGCAAACATACTGCCCATACTGGCATAGCCGTAATCAGGAATATTATATGCTGAATGAATAACCCATAATGCAAGTCCATTAATCAACAGGAAAATAATGATTACAACATATCCGATAAGCGAGCTTAAAAACGTATTAATTTCTTTTTTTAACAATGTGAACATACCTGTTGTTGATTAATGCTGTTGAAATGATGAAAAAAAATCAGAAATAAGTTCATGGGAGATTATGATGTTCCAAAATCAATACGAATATTATCATTCTTCTTTAAGCCGAGTAGACTGCTTGCTTTTCCTTTGTTAATTGCTATTTCAAGCAATCCGGTGGTGCCAAAAAAAGCAAGTTTTTCACCTTCCGTTTCATCGCTGTAAGTATTGCTTATTTGAGTCAAATCTTCATAGGATTTGAAAATAATAGAGAATTTTCTTCCGCGTCTGACGTCTTCAAATAATTGTTTTGAAATATTGGTAATGACATTTTCATACGAATCAACGTAAATGACTATTCCTGAAATCATCCGATCATCAAATGTAGGTTGCTGAGGAAATAATAAATTGATCTCGCTTTTTTCTTGTCCCATTTGTTCTATGGGTGTGCCGTTACATAACATGCAAGCTGCCTGAGCAAACACATCGCACCCGGGAAAAGAATGTACGGTCGGTTTGTTGGGAAGATCAAGATGATAAACCCTTTCAGGTTTCATTTCAAAGATCAGGTTAAATATTCCATTGTCAGTGCCGATAAAATATTGTCCTTCATGAAAAATAACGACATGTGGCGAAACAGCTGTCTCCTGTGATAACACATCAATAATATGAATGGTTTTTTTAGGATAGTACTTATAACAGTTTTTAAAAATGAATGATGCCTGCGTAAAATTAAATGGTTCTATGATATGCGTAATATCTATGATCTTTGCATCGGGACTGTTACTCAAGATGACTCCTTTAACAATTCCGGCGTAATGATTGCCAAAACCATAATCAGTTGTCAGAGTAATTAAATTCATTTTGATACAATGATTGGTTAATAAGCTGTTCTTTTGAAAACTTGTTCAAAAGTATAAATTTAAATAAAACTATCTTGCATTGTTTTTTTTATTTTTGAATAAATTTTCAATAATGGATTGTTCATAAACCCGAAAGATTAATGATAGAGCACGAAATTCTTCTTGAATCCATTGATCCCGTTGATATCTACGGTCATAACGATATTCATTTCGAACTTTTAAAAGAACATTTTCCCAAACTGAAAATGATTGCTCGCGGGAATGTGATTAAGTTGCAAGGGACTCAGGCGGATATTGCTGCTTTTGAAAAAAAGTTTTTACTGATCATTGATCATTATTTTAAATTCGGAAAAATTAACACCCAGGATTTTGTTCATTTACTTTCTGATGAAGCTGAAGAGTTTCACAAAACAAAAGGAGATCAAAAAGATGTGATCTTACACGGTGTGAATGGTGCGGCAATCAGAGCGCGAACCGTCAATCAGAAACGGATGGTGAAAAGTTTTGAGAAAAATGATCTGATCTTTGCTATCGGACCTGCCGGTACAGGTAAAACGTATACTGCGGTTGCCCTTGCAGTAAAAACATTGAAGGATAAAGAGGTTAAAAAAATTATTCTTACGCGTCCGGCTGTGGAAGCAGGGGAGAACCTTGGCTTTTTGCCCGGCGACCTGAAAGAAAAACTCGATCCATATCTTCGTCCGTTGTATGATGCATTGAAAGATATGATACCAGCCAAACGTCTTACGGATTACCTTGATGACGGCACCATTGAAATTGCACCGCTTGCATTTATGCGTGGGCGTACGCTCAATCATGCATGTGTCATTTTGGATGAAGCTCAGAATGCTACTGAAAATCAATTGAAAATGTTTCTCACACGCATGGGTGAAACGTCCAGGTTCATTGTTACAGGCGATGTTACTCAGATAGATCTTCCCCGTACACAATTATCAGGACTGGTCCAAGCCACCAGAATTATGAAAGATATCCATGGCATTGATATTATTTATCTGGATGAAAAGGATGTGATCAGGCATAAACTTGTTTCAAATATTATAACTGCATATAAAAACGAAAAAAATAAAAACCATGAATAATGTTATAACCAAAACCGAATTTAAGCTACCTAAGCAGACGAAGTTCTACCGCGGTAAAGTACGTGATGTGTATACAATTGATGACAATTTTTTAGTGATGGTCGTTACGGACCGCATTTCAGCATTTGATGTGGTACTGCCGCGTGGTATTCCTTTTAAAGGGCAGGTGCTTACACAGATCGCCAACCGTTTTCTGGATGCGACCAATGATATTGTTCCCAGTTGGAAAATAGCTACTCCTGACCCAATGGTGATGATCGGTCATATGTGTCAACCGTATCCAGTGGAGATGATCGTTCGTGGCTACCTGACCGGCAGTTCATGGCGAACCTATAAATCGGGTTCCCGTGAAATCTGCGGTGTGAAGGTGCCCGATGGGATGAAGGAACATCAAAAATTTTCCGAACCAATTGTAACACCTACTACTAAAGCTGAACACGGTACTCACGATGAAGATATTTCAAAAGAAGAGATCATTGCAAAAGGGATCGTCGACAAATCGGAATATGAAATGCTTGAAAAATATGCATTAGCGCTTTTCAAACGTGGTTCCGAAATGGCTGCTGCCAAAGGATTAATATTGGTTGATACGAAATATGAATTTGGGAAAAAAGAAGGGAAAATATATTTGATCGATGAAATCCATACCCCTGATTCTTCCCGCTATTTTTATCTTGAAGGTTATCAGGAACGTCAGGATAAAGAATTTCCACAGAAACAACTCTCAAAAGAATTTGTGCGCGAATGGTTGATCGCCAATAATTTCATGGGGCAGCAGGGACAAACTGTTCCAGAAATGACTGATGATATTGTGAACTCCATTTCAGAAAGATATATTGAATTGTATGAAAACATTATCGGTGAGAAGTTTATTCGTGCCGACACATCCAATGTCCTGCAACGCGTTGAGAAAAATATATTGGAGTTTTTGAAAATGAAGATTTAAATAGAATTTGTTTTTTTAATTGATGTAAAAAAGGTGAAGTGATTTGCGAAAAAAAAATAAACATAGTACTGCGAAAAGGAAAGGTATAGACAAGTTGCTTGCCATGATGAAAAACGAAATAGCATCATGATTAAAAATTTCGTAAATTTGCTATTATGATTAAACGTATATACATAGATACTTCTGTTTTTGGTGGGTACTTTGATAAGGAGTTTGAGAAAGAAACGAAGCATTTTTTTAAGAAAGTATTGGAAAATCACATTAAGATAATTGTTTCTGAAATTCTTGAATTGGAATTGCTTAGAGCACCTGAATATATTAGAGATTTTTTTGAATCATTACCATTAGATTTGATAGATAAAGTTGAATTAACCTATGAAGCAAGAGAACTTTCAGAAAAATATATTTCTGAGAATGTTGTTGGCAAGACAAGCCGTGCTGATTGCCAGCATATAGCTTTAGCAACAATAAATAAGGCAGATGTATTGGTGAGTTGGAATTTTAAACACATCGTAAATCTTGAGAGGATCAGAGGATACAATTCAATTAATTTTAGAGAAGGTTATCAGATGACAGAAATAAGGACACCAACGGAAATTTTTAATTATGAAAACAGCAAATAAAAGAACAGATTCAGTAAAAAGGATGCGTGACATACGTGATAAATTAAGCATCGAGATAATGGATATGTCTTTTGAACAAGAAAAAGAATTTATCCAAAATCAATTATCCAAATTAAGAATAAAGAAATCACGACGGGTAACACCGGCGCATCGCCAATAATTTCATGGGGCAGACAGGACAAACCGTTCCCGAAATGACCGATGAAATTGTGAACTCCATTTCGGAAAGATATATTGAATTGTATGAAAACATTATCGGTGAGAAGTTTGTACGAGCCGACACATCCAATGTCCTACAACGCGTTGAAAAGAATATACTGGAGTTTTTGAAAACGAAGATTTAAAAAACTTTTCGATTTGCAGTCAGGAGCACTTAGGGCTAGCTATCAATCCTATTAAATCAAATAGGTCACCATAAAGGTGTAGCAAGAAAAAAGTTATGCACACATTTAAATTGACAATTAATGTTGAAAGGAATAATTAGATATTTTATACCGTATAGAAATTTGACTCTAATTTTTTATGTCAATGAAAATAATTTTATTAAAATTCTTGAAAATGATATTTATTCATTGAAAAATGATAAACGAATTCGTTTAGATTATTTATTTCAAGGGGAAATAAATAAAGATGAAAAGAAAATTGCTTTTGAAAGAGTAACTCTTTCACCTGGTTGGAAATCTGGTGAAACATTTTATGGTAATTACAAAACAAATGACAATAATAACAAAATGGAATTGAATATTTTATTTAAAATTTCTAAGACTCACTGGATTTTTTACATTGGAATAATGATAGTGTTACTTTTTTTTAAACAATTATTTGAGTTTAAACTAATACTTGTATTCGCAATCATTTGGTACCTAATAATAAATTATAAATTACAAAATGATATAATAAATATAAAAAATAATTTTATAGAATTATCCCAAAAGTATAGAATCAAGATTGAAATTAAACAAAAAAGTATTCTAAATATATAATAACCGTGTGCTAACAGCATATATATTTAATTGCGGTGACTCTTGCTTGCGCGGATTTCCTCCAAAGGCGGACAAGTAACGAAGCGCAATCCGTGCAAAAAAAACGCAGCTCATACAATGAATACTAGCACATTAATTTAATTGCAGTAAATTCAATGTGAATACTGATATTAGAAAGAAATACACGTGCTAATATAAATATTTTTGCACGTGTAACAATTATTTTGTATCTTTGTTGTTATAATTCAAAAAGTATGAGTACAAAATTGACACTTACAATTGAAAATTCAGTTATAGAAAAAGCAAAACAATTTGCTAAGTTTAACGGATATAGTTTGTCTGGAATGATTGAAAATTATTTAAAGATAGTTACTGCTGAATCTGATAAGAAGCCAACCGATATTGAGATTACTCCAATCGTTAAATCTTTAATGGGAACATTTAATGTCCCTAAAGTTTTTGATTACAAAAAGGAATTAGCCAAAGTTTTATCAAATAAATATTTGTAGAATGAAGAATGTGCTAATTGATTCAGATGTTATATTGGACTTTTTCTTTAATAGAAAACCCTTTTCGATTCATTCTGCAAAAATTCTATCTTTATGTGATTCTCGAAAGATTAATGGATTTATTACTCCTGTGATCTTTAGTAATATTTACTATATTTTGCGGCAAACAGCACAGCACGAAAAAGTAATAGAAAAATTAAAAGTATTGTTATCATTTACTGATATTTTAGTAATGGACAAAGAAGTTGTAATTCAATCATTAAATTCTCAATTTAAAGATTTTGAGGATGCTTTAAAAAATTTTTCTGCTTTGCGACATGGAAATATTAAAGCAATTTTAACAAGAAATATTAAAGATTATAAGCATAGTTCTATTGGTGCAATTACACCAGAGAATTATTTGAAAATAATTAATGTCAGCCGCATACCAAAGGTGTAATTTTCAACCCCTTGTTGTTCGAAGTATTCAAACATCTAACCGGTTAAAATTGAATTTTTAACTACACGTTTAAATCAAATAAAATTGGAGTGATATCATCAAATTCAATTTGAATTTTTATTAGTGCGAAGTTTAAAAAAACTTTGCAACCGAGGATTAACTATTAAGCATTTCTATCAATGAGTGCTTGCCTGTGTTTTCTGTATTCAACAATCGGTTTATCACCCATGATCAGGTGTTCGTCCATTTTCAATTCGCTTTTTTTGGGTCGTTGAGTTTCCACAACTCTTTTGTCTTGTTTCAGGATAATGATACTTGTAATTTTTCCAATGTAATTCATCAGTTCCTTCAATAAAGGAATACGAATCAGTTTTTGATAATAACGGATATAGATGATGGAGTTTTCTTCATCAACAGGGACAAATGCTGCAAAAACTCTGATTTTATCGGATATATAATTTTGCCATATATTAGGAAAATGAAAATGAAGATGAAAAAGATTTTGGTAATCTTTTATTTCATCCGGTTTTAACGGAGCGGTTTTACCGTCATCGTTTACATTGTTAACATAAAAGGTTATTAAATCGTTTTCCCTGATCACAACAGGTCCGTGAACAAGTGTTTTATTTCCCCTGCCAATAGTTGTTCGGTGAACAAAAGGTAAATGAACAACATCCAGTTGGTTTTCAATAGCTCTTGAGTAGTGTACTTTCCAGTGATCCTTGTAACTGGAGTATGAAAAATTCTTAAGTTCCTGAAAGAAAAAAGGATCATCTTTGATTTTATCTTCATCACCCCACCAGAGCCATATAAATCCATACGCTTCATAAGTTAGATACGACAGTACTTTCATGGTTTCAGGTGTGGGTTTATTCTTCCCATTGGCAGGGATCATTTGAACTTTGCCGTTCTTGTCATATAAAAATCCATGAAAAGGACATTCCAGTTTTCCGTCAATTATTTTCCCACATGACAATGAAACACCCCGATGACAGCATTTGTCGGCAATACAGCATACCTGTTTGTTTTCATTTCGCCATAATGATAACTGTTCATTGAAACGTTTGATCTGAATTGGTTTATTTTTTAATTCTTTTGATTCAAGAACGATGTACCATTGATTATAGATCATAGTTTGCTTTATTAATCGTTAAATATGTCATTTGTATAAATTTGAAAAATTGAATTATAAGGTACGTTTAGGTTTTTTATTCAAATTTTCATGAACTCTGAACTTTACAATTTCTGAAATCAGTTTCAATGGAAGCGGCTTGTCAAGAGGGAACTGAACGGATCCCTTAGCACCTTTATACATTGATAATTCCTTTTGAAATGCCAGTATCCCGGAAGCTTTTGGATAAAAGCCGATATGTTTTGAATGAGCAGCATAATAAACAACAATCCCCTTTTGTTTCAGAGCAGGCATCCCATAACTGATTATTTCTTTAGCTAAAGGTGCTGCTTTATTGATCACATCTCTTACTAATTTCATTTGTTGCTGAGTGAATTCAGGGAAAACAGAAATATACTCATCAAAGTTTTTGGGTTTAGAAATAGTCATATTTAATCAGATTAAATATAATAAATAGCTCTCTTTACTTATCAAATAAAATTGAGTCAGGTTTTTATTTGAAAGAAAGAATAAATTTAGTAAAAAATATTAGATGATTTAAACGAGATAATCAATTTAACAAACTAAATGACATCAGCGAAATCATATTAAAAAACAGCTGAATGGATCATGCACCCATTACAACGAGAATTTCATTCTGTTCTTTCATTTTTTCAATTGGAATAAAATTTCTTTTTATTTTTTCACCGTTGATCGTAATGCTTTTCACACCTTTGCAAATATTCGAATTGTTTTTTACTTTAATATTCAAAATGCAATTTCGGAAGCGACGGGTGACTGAGAATTTTTTCCATTCTTTTGGAATACAAGGTTCAATGGTTATTCCATGATACTCCGGTTGAATGCCGAGAATATATTGAGTGGCGGCATAATAAGACCATGTAGCAGCACCGGTGAGCCAGGGCAAACGCGATGAACCGAAACGTGAATTGTATTTGCTGTTTGTTGACTGTGCATAAACATACGGTTCAATCTCACGTATTTCAGCTTTCGTATTATATGCGGCAGGCATGTATGACCTGAAGTAAGTATAAGCTTCATTGCCACGTCCCAACATTGCTTCAGCCATCACCACCCATCCCTGTGTGTGCTGGAATACAGCGCCGTTCTCTTTCATGCCTTTGTTGAATAAAGTCGCTTTAATTACATTGACATCTGTTTTTTCATATGGAGGTGCTACAAGAACAACGCCATATTCTGATGCTAATTTTTCGTTCACAATATTCATAACCTGTTTAGCCCGTTCGTCTTTTGTAAATCCGCTGATGACCGACCATGTCTGTGGGTTAAGCCAAACATTTCCTTCTTCACTTTCTTTGGATCCGAATTTAAAGCCATCTTCACGGTAAGCACGCAGGAACCATTCCCCATCCCATGCATGTTGTTCGATGTTTTGATCTAACTGTATCAGTTTTTCTTCTGCCCATTTCATTTCATCAGGCAGATTCTTCATAGAACAAATTTCTATATATGTTTTCAAAGCGTATCTTAATTGGAAGGCAACGAAAACAGTTTCACCTTTTTGACCAAGCACAAGACAATCGTTCCAGTCAGCGGCTAAGCCACAGGGTAAGCCATGTACACCGCTGCGTTCAAGATTAAATTCAATGGCTTGTCGCATATGCCCAAGTACAGTCGTTTCTCCTTGATCAGCATAAGGGAGAACTTTGTCATAAAAATCAAGTTTGCCGGTTTCTTTGATGTAGGCAGGAATAGCATTGAACAGCCACATGCAGTCATCAGAACGATATTCTTCTTCCGGTGTGAGCGGCATCTGACCTGGAGTATGATCAAATGGCTTAACAACAGGCATAGCACCGCCTTTGGAATCTTGTCCTGTTATCATCAGTTCAAGTCGTTCCTGAATTTGATCAGATAAAGTAGGTAGTACCCCAAGCATATCTTGAACGGTATCACGATAACCAAGACCATCTCGTTCACCACTATAGACAAGACTGGCTGCTCTTGACCAGAAATAAGTCATCAGACAGTTGAACGGACTCCACATATTTAACTGACTGTTGAATTCAGCATCGGGAGTATTGATGTTAATTCCTTCAATATTCTTGTGCCAGTAAGAACGAAGTTTTTCGTATTCGACATAAGCTGTAGCTGCATCAGGTATTTCGTTGATAGCTTTTTTACCTTCATCAGCTGCTTCGCCTATCCCCATAATGACTACGATTTCTTTTGATTCACCAGGTTGCAACGTAATATCTGTCTGCAAGGTACCGATTCCATTATCACCTGTAGCTATTGAGTTTGTGCATTCACCTTTTTCAACTACAATTGGATTATTGTAGGAACGGTTAGATGAAATAAATTTTTCTCTGTCAGTATCAAAACCAGTTACAGGTGATCCTAACATAGTCATAAATACCGGTCGTGTCTGTCCAGATTTATAAGGACCCTTTTCAATTGGAAGAAAAGGATTTACACGATGTTGTATGATGCCGTCAATCACTTCCATCTGAACAATATATTGTGTATATTGAAGATTGATCAGATCAAGCCATTGAATCCAATGCCCGACAAATTCAGTATAGGTGAACAAACGTAAATTACGAGGACGAAAATCAGTATTGGTGAGTTTCAACACCCAGCATTCATAATTTTTTCCCAAAGGAACAAAGTATAATGTTTCACTTTTTATTTTTGCATATTTTGATTCAATGATGCTGTATGCACTGCCATGTCTGCAAACGGATTTATATTTTTTCAACGACTTACCCACCGGTTGCCAGGAGGTGCTCCAAAAGTCTTTGCTGTCTTTATCGTGAATATATATATATCTGCCCGGTTGGTCCATAGGAACCGTATTTGCTCTGAAGCGCATGAACTTGCCTTGAGCAGCAGATTTGTAAAAACTGTATCCGCCGGCATTATTGGTGATGATGGCGCCATAATCAGTTGAACCGAGATAGTTGCTCCATGAACGAGGAGTGTCAGGATTGGTGATGACATACTCTTTGTGTTTGTCATCGAAATAACCGTATTGCATAATAAATTGTAGTTTTTGTTGGTAAATTAAAAGGGTGCAAACCTACATGAATTTTATAAATTTTCAAACTACTTTTGCAAATATTCAATAACTTTTTTTAATATTGTTTTATGAAATTTAGTTAAAAGTAAAAAATACTTAAAGTATTTTTTACGCTATGTGTTTTTTTATATATTTGCAATAAAATCTTCAAGAAAGAAATATGAGTGTAAGTTATAACCCGAATATATCCATTGACTGCGTAGTTTTTGGTTTTGATTACAAAGAGCTTAAGGTTCTTTTGGTTGAACGTGATGCAAGTCCAAAAATAAAAAAGAAAATTATGCATACACTGTTGAAAATTCCGGGTAGTTTAATCAGAAAAAGAGAAGAACTTGACCATGCGGCTTATAGGGTGTTAAAAGAGTTGACAGGATTGGACAATGTATATTTAAAACAATTCAGTGTTTTCAGTAATCCAAAACGAATTCATAATAAAGCGGATATTGAATGGCTGCATGAACGGACTGGAATCAAAGTTGAACATATTATTTCGGTTGGTTATTATTCTCTTGTTAAACTGGATGAAGCCAATCCTTACGAAAGCAGGTTGGATTCCAAAGCATACTGGGTTAATGTTGATCAGATTCCCAAAATGCTTTTTGATCATAACGAGATTTTTTCAAAAGCATTGGCTACTTTAAGAGATGAGTTAAGAACTAAACCAATCGGATTTGAATTATTGCCTAAAAAGTTTACCATCCGTCAACTCCAGAATTTATATGAGATTATTTTTGGTATTCAATTGGATAATAGAAATTTCAGAAAAAAAATATTAAAACAGAAATTTATTATTTCATTGAATGTTAAAGAATCACATGTGAATCATAAACCTGCAAAATATTACAAATTTGACAGGGAAATCTATGAGAAAATCAATGAGGGAAATAAAGTATTTACCATTTAATAGTTAAAAAATTAATATATGTATTTATTGGGTTTTGATATAGGTAGTTCTTCTGTAAAAGCGAGTTTGATGAATGCTGATACTGGAAAATGTGTAGCCAATGCATTTTATCCTAAAGTTGAAATGCCTATTACTGCTGTTAAACCAGGTTGGGCGGAACAGGATCCGCAAATGTGGTGGGAGAATTTAAAAAGTACCCTGCAAGAAATTTTATCCGAAACGAAGATTGTTGCTGGGGATATAAAAGCCATCGGTATTTCCTATCAGATGCATGGATTGGTTTGTGTGGATAAACAACAGAAAGTTTTACGACCATCCATCATTTGGTGCGACAGTCGGGCTGTGAGTTTTGGGGAGGATGCGTTTAAGAAAATCGGTGAAAAGAAATGTTTATCCCATCTGCTCAATTCACCCGGAAATTTTACAGCTTCTAAATTAAAATGGGTAAAAGAAAATGAACCGCAGCTTTTTGAAAAGATCTATAAGATAATGTTACCCGGCGATTACATTGCCATGCGTTTATCAGGTTCTATTAACACTACCGTTTCAGGATTGTCCGAAGGAATGTTGTGGGATTTTAAAAATAATGATTTAGCAGAAATAGTAATGAATCATTATGGTTTCAACAAGGAACTGATTCCCGAAATCGTTCCGACTTTTTCTGTTCAAAGCATCGTATCTGAAGTAGCTGCAAAAGAGTTGGGATTAATGGCGGGCACTCCTATAACCTATCGAGCAGGAGATCAGCCGAACAATGCATTTTCTTTAAATGTGTTAAACCCGGGTGAAATAGCTGCGACAGCAGGAACATCCGGCGTGGTTTACGGTGTGAGTAGTGATGTGAAGTACGATCCACAGTCGCGTGTAAATTCTTTTGCCCATGTCAATCATCAAAAGGGTGCAGATCGGCTTGGTGTTCTACTTTGTATTAATGGCACAGGAATACTTAATTCATGGATCAAGAAAAATGTTGCGCCTGATGGCATCAGTTATGATGAAATGAACCGTCTTGCTTCAACTATTCCGATTGGGTCTGATGGCTTGGCAATTTTATCATTTGGCAACGGATCTGAGCGAATGCTTGAAAATCGAAATCCGGGAGCACAAATAAATAATCTGAATTTTAATATACATTCAAAAGCACATGTTTTAAGGGCTGCGCAGGAAGGGATTGTATTTTCCTTTAAATATGGTATGGACATTATGCAAGAAATGGGAATCAGACCTAGCGTGATCCGCGCTGGAAATGCGAATATGTTTATGAGTCCTATATTCAGAGATACACTTGCTTCTGTTACGGGTGCTGTAATTGAATTGTATGATACCGATGGTGCACAAGGTGCAGCAACCGGAGCAGGGGTTGGTGCTGGTATTTATACTTCATTTTCTGAAGCATTCAGTTCTTTAACAAAATTATCTGTTGTTGAACCTGATACGCAAAATGCCGCTAAATACCTTGATGCTTATCAACATTGGAAAATTTATCTTGAATCCATTATAAAATAAATACTAATTTAATTGTTAACCATTATGAAAATTTTAAAAGGTAAGAAAGAATTTTTTCCGGGTATAGGAGAAATAAAGTATGAAGGAAATGCCTCTAAGAATCCTTTGGCATTTAAATATTATGATGCAGATAAAAAAGTGGCAGGTAAAAGCATGAAAGATCATTTTCGTTTTGCAATGGCTTATTGGCATACTCTCTGTGGTACAGGTGGCGATCCATTTGGTCCCGGCACTAAAGATTTTTCTTGGAACAATGGGAAAGATGCTGAAACAAAAGCAAAAAATAAAATGGATGCAGCATTTGAATTTATGACTAAGATTGGAATTCCTTTTTATTGCTTTCATGATTTTGATTTAATTGAAGAAGGCAATACGATTGCCGAATCAGAAAAAAGATTGCAACTGATGATTGATTATGCCAAACAAAAACAAAAGGCATCCGGTATAAAATTATTATGGGGTACGGCCAATGTTTTTTCCAATCCACGATATATGAATGGCGCTTCCACCAATCCTGATTTTAATGTAGTGACTTGGGCTGGAACGCAAGTGAAGAATGCAATTGATGCTACAATTGCTTTAGGTGGTGTTAACTATGTTTTCTGGGGTGGTCGTGAAGGGTACGGTTCGTTATTAAATACAAATACAAAACGTGAATTGGAGCATATGGGCAGATTCCTCACTATGGCTCGTGATTATGGTCGTAAGAATGGGTTTAAAGGAACTTTTCTGATTGAACCCAAACCGATGGAACCCAGCAAACATCAGTATGATGTGGATGTAGCTACCGTCATGGGCTTTTTAAAACAATATGGATTGGAAAAAGATTTCAAACTCAATATTGAAGTGAACCATGCAACCCTTGCACAGCATACATTCCAACATGAACTGCAGTTAGCTGCTGATGCTGGTATGTTGGGCAGTATTGATGCTAACAGGGGTGATTACCAGAATGGATGGGATACTGATCAGTTCCCTGTGAATGTATATGAATTGACCGAAGCAATGCTTGTTATCCTTGAAGCAGGTGGGTTTAAGAATGGCGGTGTAAACTTCGATGCGAAAACAAGAAGAAATTCAACTGATCTTGAAGATATTTTTATTGCACATATCACCGGTATGGATGCATTTGCAAAAGCATTGTTGGTTGCCAATGATATACTTACAAAATCACCATATAAAAAAATGCGTGCACAACGGTATGCTTCTTTTGATAGTGGCGATGGAAAAGCATTTGAACAAGGAAAATTAAAATTGGATGACTTGAGAAAAATTGCAATAAAGAAAGGTGAACCCAAACAGATTAGCGGGAAACAAGAACTCTACGAACAAATTATTTCAATGTATATTTAATTTTCATACTCTCCATTCCTTTGGGATGGAGAGTGCTTTTTAATAATTTAAATTTATAAAAATGGCATTTATTGATACAGGACAAAAAGGAAACTCTTCAAGCTATAGTAAAGGCAATCCGCTTTATATAACCATGTTGACCATAGTTGCAACACTGGGCGGTTTACTATTTGGTTACGATACAGCAGTAGTTAATGGTGCTGAAAAACACCTCGTAGCATTTTATATTTCCAAAATGCTTGATCCTTCAAATTATGCGTATGCCGTTACCATGATTACACAATATAAAATATTAATGGCATTCGTTATTGTATTGATCTTGTTGATTGTTTCAGGGCAGTTTATTAAACTGCTCGGTCAGAAAAAAGGGATAATAATCAGTGTGATCCTTTTAGCTGTTGCAGGAATATGGATTTATTATTTTATCAGCAAACCAATTCCAACTAAAACATCTGTGTTACAGGATACGGCAGATGTAATCAAGGGGTTTGTTATTGCAAGCGCTTTAATTGGCTGTATCATTGGCGGTGCACTTTCCGGTTTTATTTCAAAATCTCTGGGACGTAAGAATGGATTGTTCATTGCTGCTTTTGCCTTTTTTATTTCTGCTATCGGTGCATGGAACCCTGAAGGATTCAATTGTTTTGGAACCCTCGATGTTTTTTCATTCGTCATCTACCGTATCATTGGTGGCTTGGGCGTTGGTATTGCTTCTATGATTTCACCCATGTATATTGCCGAAATTGCACCTGCTAAAATTCGCGGACGACTAATCTCTTTCAACCAGTTTGCAATCATTTTCGGGATGCTGGTCATTTATTTCGTAAATTACTATATCGGAAAATCACATCTTCCTTTAACAAATATTACGGAGTTAGATATTAAACAAAATGAACTTTGGCTGAATGAACATGGTTGGCGATTAATGTTTCTTTCGGGTGCTATTCCTGCCGGTATTTTCATTTTATTATTATTCTTTGTTCCGGAAACACCACGTTACCTTGTTCTGAATAATAAAAATGAAAAAGCACTTAAGGTGTTAAATAAAATTGCAGGTAAGGATGATGCCCCTGTTATTCTTGAAGAAATCAAAGGCACGTTGGTTGAACACAATGCCCCGTGGTTATCTTATGGTTTTCTGATTATTTTTATTGGTATTATGCTTTCCGTATTTCAACAATTTGTTGGTATTAATGTAGTACTTTATTATGCCGGAAATATTTTTCGCAATATGGGTGCTTCTACCGATAGTTCATTACTTCAAACCATTATTGTTGGAGCTGTTAACCTGATATTTACCGTTGTTGCCATTCTTACTGTTGATAAATTCGGTCGTAAACCCCTTATGATCATTGGGTCAATAGGCATGGCTGTCAGTATGATTGCATTGGGGATTACTTTTTATATGGAAGCTACGGGCATTGGTGCATTAATTTTTATGTTGCTTTATACCGCAGCATTTGCTATGAGCTGGGGACCTGTTTGCTGGGTGTTGTTAGCTGAAATTTTTCCTAACTCTATTCGCGGTGCTATGTCGATTGCTGTTGCAGCACAATGGATTGCCAACTGGATCGTGTCGCTTACATTCCCGATGCTGAATGATAATGTGTGGCTTACCAATCAGTTCCATCATGGCTTCTCTTACTGGATATACGGTGTTATGGGTATTATTTCTGCTGTATTCATGTGGAAGTTTGTTCCAGAAACCAAAGGCAAAACTCTCGAAGAAATGGAGAAACTCTGGAGAAAATAAATTACTTATTTTATTATTAAAAGGTCATGGTGAGCTTGTCGAACCATGACCTTTTTTGCAATATGATACCATTCAAATACTCTAAAGGCATAACACCAATAATGCCTGGACAAAACAAAAGGGGTTATGGTATTAGTTTTATTCTTCAGGTTCCTCATCTTCTTTATCCAGTTTGAGGTCTGTGGCAAGTTTTGAATAGGATGGGAGGTTGAGCAATAAATAGATAAAGATAATTCCGCAAATGATCATGAACTTTTTTTGTGGAGAGAACAAATAAAAAAATCCGGTTAGATCAAACAAAACTGCAGAACAAACTAAATTAAAACGAAATGATTTTTTATAAAGGATGATTCGTTCTGATATGTTTTCAATCTGTTCAATATTTTTTGTTTGCCTTTTTTGGTAATAAAACCCAAAAGGAATTCCGAAGAAAATGATTATATATAAAAAGGTTTCAAAATAATATTGGCTTATTTGATCCAACTTATTAAATGAAAATATTTTTTGAAGCAATACGATACAAACAAGAAATAAAACAGATGACAGAATTGTGAAGATATAGGTTTTTCTGAATGATTTCAGTTCTTTTAATAAGGTGTCATTTTTTATTTTCACGTTTATTACTTTTAATTGTTTGATTGACAATATTACGAATTAAATTTTTTCTTTAATACTATTTAATAAAACTAATTGGATATTTAGAAATTGTTTTTATAATTTTTTAAATAAAAAGTTGTTTTAGAAAATTAATATTTAATCAAAATAAATAGGTTTGTATTACTTTTGCATACAAAAGGAAAGAGATTTAATAAAAGAACATGCGGCTCACGAATAAATTCAAAAAACGAATGATGATCTTTAGTGTAATATTTATTGGCGTAATTGGTATAATTGGAATTGCGTTACTGATATTTTTAAATCAACCCCAGTTTGGCGACCCTCCAATTGGAAAAAAAAGAAAAGACTTTTTACAATCAAAACAATATAATGGTACAACATTTCAGAACCGATATGGGGTAAAAGTCAATATGAATTTTTTTAAAGCAATGAAACTGATGCCTCAATGGCTGAATGGGAAAGGTGATAAATTTCCTACTCATCCTATTCCTGTTATAAAAAGAAATACAAGTGAGTTTATGAATACACCGGATACACTCCTTCGTCTAACCTGGTTCGGGCATTCAGCATTCCTTATTGATATAGATGGCAAGCGGCTTATGCTTGACCCCATGCTTGGAATATCACCTTCCCCTGTTTCATTTTTCAGCAGACGTTTTTTTGATACATTACCATTGGAAGTAAAAGATATTCCTCCACTGGATGCAATTATATTTAGTCATGATCATTTTGATCATCTTGATTATAAGACAGTCCTTCAATTGAAAGACCGTGTCGGGCATTTTTATGTTCCGCTTGGTGTGGGTTCACACCTGAAAAAATGGGGTGTTGAAGAAAATAAAATTACCGAACTGGATTGGTGGGATGAAGTTGAATTTAATGGATTACATTTTGTTTGCACTCCGTCTCAACATTTCAGCGGAAGAAGTTTAACGGATAGAAATAAAACACTTTGGTGTTCGTGGGTGATCAAAGGTAAATCAAAGCAACTTTATTTTAGCGGTGACTCCGGTTATTCAGAATGGTTCAAGGAAATCGGAAATAAATTCGGACCTTTCGATATTTGCTTGATGGAATGCGGGCAATATAATGTGTTGTGGAAAGAAATTCATATGATGCCTGAAGAAACTGTCCATGCACAAATTGATTTACAGGGGAAATTACTCCTGCCAATCCATTGGGGCGCTTTCAGTTTATCATTGCATAAATGGAGCGAGCCCGTTGAGAGACTTTTAATGTATGCGAAAATGAATAATATATCTGTAACAACGCCGATGATCGGTGAAAGTATAAATTTAGGAGAAAAATATCCTAATGAAAAATGGTGGGTCGGAAAATAAAATTTAGATTAATTTTTTTTTATAGTAATAATTATAAGTAAAATGAAAAATTTAGTTTTAACATTAGTTTTAATTAGTGTTTGTCTGGTTACAGAAGCACAATATAATAAGGATATTATTATTGAGCCAGTTCTTAAAACCGACACTTCGTCAATCGGGCAGCGAATTTTTTATCCGAAAGTACAAGATGCTGAAGTAACTATTTTAAAAATCACGATTCATCCGGGGAAATCCACAGGATGGCATAAACATGATTATCCTGTTTTTGCATATATTCTAAAAGGTACACTGACGGTTGAGTTTGAAAACAAGAAAACAATTCAGTTTTCTGAAAATTCATCTTTTTCCGAAGTGATAAACACATTACACAATGGAATGAATAAAGGGAATGAGGATTTGGTTTTAATAGCATTTTATCTGGGGGAGAAAGGAAAAACTCTTTCTGTTCCCAAAGAAAATATATTTAAAAAATAAAATAAATATTTTTTATTATTGAAGAATGATTGTTGTCTTATAATTAATTCAAAAACTTTTTAATTTTACCACAGAAATTGAATTGATCCATGGCAAAGAAAAAACATCTGCATCATAAAAAGAAAATTGAAATAATCAACGAAGTGCCTGATTTTACAGCTAACTCAACGGAGTTGAAATTGTTCACTTGGACAAAGAAATCAAAGTTGTATCTATTGATGGCAGTTTTAGCAACTGTGCTGGCTTATTCGGGTTCACTTACAAACGGGCTCATTCCTAACTGGGATGATGGCGGATATATTATTGAAGACACTAATGTACATGATTTTAATCTCGGAAATATCTGGACAGAGTTTTACAAAGGGAATTATCATCCGCTTACAACTACCTTTTATGCTGCAGAATATGCTTTGGTGAAAGAACATCCGTTTTTATATCACTTGAACAATCTGATTTTTCATTTGCTCAATGTGGTGCTCGTTTTTATTTTTATTATGTTGATCACCAAGGGTAAAGAGGAGGTCGCATTCATTACCTCGTTGTTCTTTGGTATACACCCCATGCATGTTGAATCTGTTGCCTGGATATCGGAAAGAAAAGATGTGCTTTATACTTTTTTCTTCATGCTCTCTTTGTTATGTTATTATTTCTATGCTTTCAGGTCCAAGCCGGTTGGTAAATTTTTATTTTACGGTCTATTATTGTTTGGATTATCCATGTTGTCAAAGTCAGCAGCGGTGATCCTTCCGTTTATTTTACTTCTTTTGGATTTATATTTGAAACGAACTTACGAACTCAATCGTTCTCAATTATCAATTTCAACGTTGATTAATGGAATATGTTTAATCATTGTTCTAATTTCCTTTTGGCTGAATATATTAGATCCTGCCACTGATGCGTCTGCCAAGACCAATATGTTTTCCATGTTGCTTTGGTATCTCACCATCGGCTTTTCAATATTTGCATTTGTTTTGTCATTTGTTTATTTGAAAAAACAAACATTGAAAAGCAATTTCATTTTAACGAATATCATTGAAAAAGCCGGATATTTTGAGATGGCGCTTGTATTTGGTATCATAGCTATTCTTTCACAGGGGGAAGCACATGCTATTCAGGATCTAACACCATTATTTAATGTCCCGGAGCGACTGATGCTGGCGAGTTATGCTTTTATGACGTACATCCAAAAAATGTTTCTGCCTATTGAACTGATGCCCATGTATGCCTATCCTGATCGTATTGCCGGTCATTTACCGATGGTGTACAGACTGGCGCCGATTTTTATTTTAGCAGTTACTTTATTAATTGTTTTTACATGGAAGAAAACAAAAGATGTTTTTTTTGGAGTGCTTTGGTTTTTGATAACAATCATTCTCGTCCTGCAGTTACTCCCTGTTGGAGGAGCTATTCTTTCGGAACGTTACACCTATGTGCCCTATATTGGTTTGTTTTTTATACTGGGTAAATTATTTGATTGGGCAATATCAAAACAAATACAATTAAAACCTGTATTGAATTTTTTTCTTGCACTAACTGCTGTTGCATGTTCGTATTTAACATTTGAACGCGTGAAAGACTGGAAGGCAGGGGATGTTTTGTTTATCGATCTTGCAATGAAAAATCCGCAATTGCCCTTTGCATATAATAATCTTGGATATTATTATTATAAATGGGGTAAAGAAAATGATAAAGCAATTTATTATTTTAATAAATGTTTGTCATTGGAACCTAAGAATGAAAATGCTTTAACGAACAGAGGTGTATTGTTTTTCAATCAGGGTAAATTCAATGAGGCATACAATGATTTTTCCAAAGCATTGGAACAGCGAAAAGACAAAGGTGATTCATGGATCGGACGTGCCAATACGTTGAGCACATTGCAACGTTTCAGAGAAGCAATATATGATTATAACCGGTATATGAAAATAAAGAAGAATGATACCAATGCCTATCTCTGGAGGGGTATTGCCTATTTTCGTGTCGGGCAATATGATTCGTCTATTACCGATTTGAATTATTTTTTAAAATTAAAACAACGTAATGATGAAGGATATTATTTCAGGGGATTTGATTTTTTTAATAAAAGTAAATATCAGGAAGCTATCAATGATTTTGAAACCGCTTTGTCTATTAGTGCCAAACGTACCGATCTTTATAATTATATCGGTTTAGCAAAACATAGTCAAAAAAAATACAAAGAAGCGATAGACAATTACAATAAAGCCATTCAGTTTAATCCGAAAAATGCCGAGATATATGTAAACCGTTCACGTTCACTTTATGAATTGCATATGTATGATCAGGCATTAAAAGACATGCAGACTGCAGGGGATATGCGCCTTCCGCTTGATAAGAATTATTATCTCACATTGGTACGGCTGACAGGAAAATACTAAACATCAATAAAGGTCACTCTCCGCTTTTCCCATAGTTAGGCAATACTCTTGCACTTGGGTCATCCACGTTACAGTTTTCCCATTCTTTGTTTGGCATCCAGAAGTCAGTGACGACATCAGCTCTTCGGGGAAAATGTTCTTCAAAAATTTCACGATACAATAGTGATTCCTTTGTAAAAGGTGTACAATATGAATATTTTTTTGAAGCAAGAATAACATCTGTTTGAGAATATTGATGGTCTGCATATTCTTTTAAATAGTCAACCATGTTATGCCCAACAGCATCAGAGAATGCTGCTTTCTCACGCCAGAGAATGCTCTCAGGGAGTAGTTTGTGTTTTTCAAAACTTTTCCTCAACATAAATTTGCCTATACCTGTTGAGTTCATTTTCTTTTCAGCAGGTATGCTCATCACGTATTCGGCAAACTGCAGATCACCAAATGGGACACGGGCTTCAAGACTTGCACCTGCAAGACTACGATCGGCTCTAAGCACATCATACATGTAGATTTCTTTAATGCGTTTTATTGCTTCATCCTGAAATGCTTTTGCATCAGGGGCAAAATCAGTGTATTTGTAACCAAATAATTCATCGCTGATTTCACCTGTCAATAATGTTTTAACTGAGGTGTTCTTTTGAATAGATTTGCACATCAGATACATCCCCATGGAAGCCCGGATAGTTGTAATATCCCATGTTTCGAGCAGGTAAATCAGATCATGAAGTGTTTCGAGGACTTCTTTTTTTGTAAAAATAATTTCGGTATGATCAGCGCCAATAAAATCAGCAGCTATTTTAGCCCATTTCAAGTCTATTGCGCCTTCGTTCAATCCAACGGCAAAGGTTTTAATGGGTGTGCTTGAAATACGTGAACCGATACCGGCTACCAGACTTGAATCCAACCCGCCACTTAAAAGAAAACCAAGAGGTGCATCTGCCTGTAATCTTTTTTCTACTCCTTTGATCAGGTATAATGAAATTTTCTCATAAATTTCTTCAATTGAATCATTTATATCTGGAGAAATATTAGTCACGTCTCTATACTCTATAAATTTGCTTCCATCATAATAATGCCCCGGAGGGAAAGCTTTTACACTACGACACAGAGAATGCAATGGTTTCATTTCACTGGCAAACATAATAGCTCCGTCATCAGCATAACCATAAAACAATGGACGAATGCCTATCGGATCACGGGCAGCAAAATATTTTTTAAGTTTCTGATCAAACAATACAAATGCAAATTCAGCATCTAAATTTTTAACAGTTTTTTCAATTCCTTTATCAATATAAAGTGGTATAATGCTTTCACAATCCGAGGTAGACTTGAATGGAAAAGATGAATACTGTTTTCTTAAAAGGGGATCATTATAAATTTCACCATTGCAAATAAGATGAATGTGATTATGTATTAAGGGTTGATTCCCTTTATCTGACAAGTCAACAATTTTAAGACGATGAAAACCAAGCCAACCGTCTTCTTTTAAATCGAGGACTTCTGTATTATCAGGTCCTCTGTGTTTCAGTTTATGAAATTCTTTTTCAAATCTTTTTTTAATTTCAGGATCACTCCCTGAGTAAGCTGCAATTCCACACATAATTCAAATAATTTAAAATTTATTCAGCAAAATTACAAATTGTAGTAGTAACTTCCAAATATTATTTCAATTAATTATTAAAATTATGTTTTATATCATAAATTGTAATTAAATTTTTAAATTTTCTTTCGGATCCCAATAATATTTTTCAAAATTAATGATTTGATCATTTTTGATTCGTACACCCTCATTTTCAAGTAGTTGTTGCATTACTTTGTTTCCTGGAAAATGATGTTTCCCGGTTAATACACCTTTTCTGTTTACAACTCTATGGGCAGGAACAGGATCAAGTTCATTATGCGAATGATTCATAGCCCACCCAACCATTCGTGCTGATTTTTTGGCACCTAAATAATTGGCTAACGCTCCATAGGTTGTAACTTTTCCTTGTGGTATTTGACGAACGATTTCATACACTTTTTTAAAAAAGGAACTTGCATCTTCAGGGGTGTTTAATTTGAAATTCAAATAATGAATTTTTATTCCTTGAGCAACAAACATTTTTTCATAATGAGTTTGAATGGTTGTAATCTCATTATGTAAAGGTAAACGATGAATATCATTGAAATAATGAATTAACCGGTGATTATATTTATCGATGGTTTCAAGTGTGTAATTGAAAAAATCCAAATTATCTGTTTTTAAATGTACCACTCCATTTTTAGAAAGAATATTTTTATATCTGTTGATGAAAAAAGGAGAGGTTAATCGCTTTCTTTCTTTTTTAGGTTGTGGGTCTGGAAATGTAATCCATATTTCAGTTATCTCATTGGCATCAAAAAAACGTTCAATCATATCAATCTTTGTACGGATAAAAAGCACATTTTTTAATTTGTTTTCATGTGATGTTTTAGCTCCCCTCCATAAACGTGCTCCTTTATAATCAATACCGATAAAATTTTTTTCCGGATGTTTTTCTGCAAGATTGACTGTGTATTCTCCCTTTCCACATCCCAGTTCAAGTACAATCGGGTTGTTATTACTGAAATAATTTTTATTCCATTTTCCTTTCAATGAATAGTTTTCATGTAACAGAGATTTTAACTGAGGTTGTATTAAATTAGAGAAGGTGAGATTTTCGGCAAATCGTTTCAGTTTATTTTTCGCCATGAAATATGCATGATAAAAATAATTAGAATAATAAAATGATCAATTGACCTGAAGTATCCAGGCAGAATAACCATTTGAGCGGATGGATTGTAATTTCTGATTCGCAGTGGTTTCATCCTGGCAAACGGCAATAGTAACTCTGTAGAGTCCGTTTGGCGTGGTATCTAATATTTTTGATTCAAACCCTTTTTCATTCATTACTTTTACAAAATAGTCAGCATTGCGAATATCTTTAAAACAACCGCCAACGATGTGATAAGGTTTAAGAGAGGGCATATGTTGAGAAGATGTGTTTTTTTTAATCGTAATAGAATTATCCTTTGATTTATTTAAAGTGGTATCAGCAAAGGATTTAAAAATTGTTTTTACTTTTAATGCAGTTCGATTTACAGGTTTGTTTGAAACTATTGTCTGTTTTTTTTCAAGAGTTTTTATATGAAAACTTAATGAATTCATTTTTATTTTAGAAGTCAGTTGGTTAACTGAAAAGATGATAGAAGAAGTAATATTCGTGTAATTTGTAAAAACAGTTTTCATCACAACTGGGCTGAATGTTGCCCATATCATCAGAACTATCACCGGAACAGAAATCCATGTTGCACGTTTTAAAGAAACTGGAATATGCTTTGCAGAATCTTCTTTTTTGATTTTCCGATCAATAAATTTTTTAACAGGGATGGTGGGCTTTGTTTCTCGCTTGACTGGTAATGAAATAATACTTGTTAAACCATAAGAATCCGTATGGTAGTTGACAGACTGATCAGGAATAAACTGAATATTTCCTTCGGTATTCAAGAAAATTGATCCAATATTTTTAAAAGAAATTTGTTTGCTGTTTTTCAAATCAACTTGAACAGAAGACACATATTCATTAAGTATGTTAATAGATTTTGTAAATGACGTATTATATGTTTCTGAAATGTAGTTTGCTAAGAGGCCATCATTATTCTTGATATTGCCATTAAAAACTATCTTTTTTGAAGGGGGATGAAAAAGGTGTTGTGATGGATTTATTTTTGCAGACTCGTAATTTTTAATAAAAGCGCCCACATCAGGAATGATCACACATTCATGAAAAAAGAGAAGTTCGGAAATTAAATCTGATATGTTAATTGTTGTCATTTAAACTAAAAAAAGTTGCTGCTAAATTAATTCAAAAATGATAAAATTATTCAATCTGTTTATTTAATGTTAATAAATCTTCTGGGGTGTCAATTGAAAAATTATCATAATCGGTTAATTTGGTTCTGATGAAATACCCATTTTCAATCCACCGGAGTTGTTCAAGAGACTCAGCTATTTCACAAGGGGTAGACGACAAGCGGACAAGTTTTTCCAGAATGTTGATTTTATAGGCATAGATACCAATATGTTTATAATACGTGTGAAGTTTCAAAGCTTCAGTTTCATTTTTATCCCGGTAAAATGGTATTGGAAAACGACTGAAATAAATTGCTGTTTTATCTTTGTTGATTGTTACTTTGATATTATTTGGATTTTTAAGAATATCTACAGTGTTAATTTTTTTTATTAATGTAGCAATCTCAATGTGTGTGTGTTGAAATACAGATGTTAACTGATCAATTTGCGCAGGATTAATAAATGGTTCATCACCCTGAATATTTATGACCACGTCATTTTCGTCAAATATGTCCGAAGTATTAATGTTTTTAATAGCTTCATAACACCGCTCAGTACCATTATTGCAGTGGATTGAAGTCATTATTACCTTTCCTCCGAAATCTTGAACATGATTTTCAATACGTGTATCATCCGTTGCAACGTAAACAGCATCTAATGATTTTGCAAGCAATGCCTGCTCATACACTCTTTGGATCATTGTTTTCCCTTGTATTAATGCAAGTGGTTTACCTGGAAATCGGGTAGAAGCGTATCGGGCTGGTATTATGCCAATAAATTTCATGTTTTATTAAAATAAACCGTGGAGTTCAGCATTAATTTTATCAATCACTATTCCCAAATGTTCCGGTTTATCTGGAAATTTAATTTCGTCTACATCCACAATCAAGAGTTTATCCTTATAAGTTGATATCCATGCTTCATATCGTTCATTCAGGCAGGTGAGATAATCAATACGAATGGCATTTTCATAATCACGACCTCTTTTTTGAATTTGTTGGACAAGAGTTGGGACACTGGCTCTTAGATAGATCAATAAGTCCAATGGCTTCAATAAAGCATTGATCTGTTCAAATAAACCTTTGTAATTTTCATAATCTCTGGTAGACATCAATCCCATGGAATGAAGATTCGGTGCAAAGATATGACCATCCTCATATATCGTTCTATCCTGAATGACTGTTTTTTTTGAATTTTGTATTTCAATAATTTGTTTTAAACGGGTATTAAGAAAATAGATCTGTAAGTTAAAAGCCCATCGTTGCATATCATTATAGAAACTGTTCATATATGGATTGTTTTCAATATTCTCAAAAACTGCTTTCCATTTAAAGTTTTTGGCTAATAATTGAGCCAGTGTTGTTTTTCCTGAACCGATATTTCCGGCGATGGCTATATGCATTGGAATTGTATGTTTAATTAATGAAAAGCTAAAATAAGAAAATTTTAAATAGAGAATAAAATTAATTTAAGTTTTAAATATAAATGGATGAAGTAACTTATTCGATTCATACCCTGATGTCCTATTTTCAAAGATTTTCAATTCTGTATTTGATTTATTTAATTCAGAATCTGAAATAAATAAAAGGACAAAATGAAGTAGAAGCAAGCGATGAAATACTTAAAACTAAAAGTAAAATGGATAAGATCGAAAATCCAACTAAGATTATATTTTTAGGGACGTTAAAGTATTAATTATTTTCTGCAAAGATAATCATTTTAGGTAAATATACGGTTATACATTTTATTTTATTATCAATCGTTACTGGATTTGGGATAGCCACAAAATTTGTTTTCTTATTTTTAATTATAATTCCTATCCTCATTATTCCTAAAGTATGTAATAAATTTGTTTATCTTCTCGGGTGTATATTGAGTTTTTAATTTTTACCTTTCCTATCAGACATCAATATATTTTAATTTTTAACTGGTTAAAAACGCTCCTTTTTCATAAAGGAATTTATGGTAAAGGAGAAACCGGTTTTATTGATTTAAATGTATATTTCAATAATTTTAAATTTATTTTTACTTCAAACCCTCATGTTTTTTTCATCCTGTCAGTGTCATTGTTTTTTTTGATATTTATTTCATTTGGATATAAAAATTTCAATAAAACGATTCAAAGAAAATATCTGCTTTATATGTCTGTTTTTTTATTTTCTTTCATAAGTTTAATGATCGTCTCTAAACATTTTGATCCCGGACATGTTCATTATTTAGTAATTCCTTTTATGTTTTTCTTTTATTGATTTAGTTAAATCAATTTTTCGCAGAAAACGATTTTTGAATTTATTCATTA
>CAYVNP010000042.1:0-36559 GCA_964452905.1 uncultured Bacteroidales bacterium | reverse complement strand
CTTTTTTACATCAGCATTGCCTGCACGCCCACCGGCGAGAACTCGTGTCCGCCAAATGGCGGATATGAATCCGACGCTCTTACCCTGCCTGCCAGTTTACCCGCCTTTCGCATGGCAGGCAGGCAACTGAGCTACCTCGCCATTATTTAATACTTGCTGATACTTATTAAAAAAAGAATCATTACGTTTTTAAATTTTGTGGGTGCAAAAATATATTTATTTTTAAAGAAAACCAAGAATATATATCATATATGTTTATTGAGAGTACAACACAGTTAATTTAATTTCAATAATTAATATAACATATATTGTGTTTGTTTTTACTTTTGCTGATAGCAAATTGTAAGAGAATTAAATTATTTTTAATGATTCTGTATGGAGTCTTTTTTTAAGAATAAACAGATGTTAATTTATTTATTATGAATATACATTCACCTCAACATTTCTTCAAAGATATTTTTTCATATGTATGGAGCAGTTTACTGTTACTTATTGGTCATCATTCAACAGGACAAACACAACCATCAGCTACAGGAAATGAATCACCAAACATAATCTATATTCTTGCTGATGATCTCGGTTATGGTGATCTGGGATGTTATGGTGCAAAAGATATCAATACGCCAAATATTGACAGGATTGCACATGAAGGCATTCGTTTCACAGAGTTTTATTCTGCTTCACCTATCAGCAGCCCTTCACGCGCTTCATTGCTTACAGGTCGATATCCGCAACGAATGGGTATCAATGGTGTGTTTTTCCCCGATAGTTATACAGGTATGTCACCTTCAGAGATTACAATTGCTGAAAATCTGAAAACAAAAAAATATTCAACTGCGATCATTGGTAAATGGCATCTGGGGAGCAGACAGGAGTTCCTTCCTTTACAGCAAGGTTTTGATGAATACTTCGGAATACCTTACAGCAATGACATGTCAAGTGTGGTTTATATGAGAGGCAATCAGGTCGAATCATATCAGGTGGATCAGCGATTGATTACACAAACCTATACCACCGAAGCCATACGGTTTATTGAGAAGAATAAATCAAAACCTTTCTTTCTATATTTGGCACATACAATGCCACATGTACCGTTGTATGTTTCTGATCATTTTAAAGGATCATCGAAACGCGGTTTATATGGCGATGTTGTTCAGGAACTGGACTGGAGCGTTGGGCAAATTCTGGATGAGCTTACCAAGCTGGGATTACTTGAAAACACATTAATAGTTTTTTCAAGTGACAATGGTCCCTGGCTTGAGATGGATGATATGGGAGGATTAGCCGGTGTTTTACGCGAAGGAAAGATGACTACGTTTGAAGGGGGAATGCGCGTACCTGCTGTTGCTATGTGGAAAGGAAAAATTCAGCAGGGTAAAATATATTCTGATTTAATCACTGAAATGGACTGGTTTCCTACATTTGCTCATATTACCGGCTCACAACTACCAACTGACAGACCTATTGACGGATGTGATATAACTAATGTGCTGACAGGAAATGGAAAAAGAAGTAATGATAAATTTTTATATTTCATGTGTAGTGACTTACAGGCATTCCGAGCTGGTGATTGGAAGATCAAACTACCATCTGCCAAGAACAAAGACACCTTGTTAGTGAATCTCAAAAAGGATCCGGGAGAAAAAAATAATTTGTTCACTCAAAACCCTGTTGAAGCTCATGAGCTGCTTACTGCAATGCAAAAGAAAAAAGCTGCTCTCGGCGAATTACCTCCTTCTCTGATCATCCGGACAGATGCAGATCGTTCACATATAAATTATCTTGAAAAAAAACGATCCGGGAAATAAATGAAAAATAGGAATATTCCTGTCACGAACTTACTGATCAAGCCAGCAGGACCTGATTGTAATCTCAATTGTTCGTATTGTTTTTATTTGCATAAATCAACCTATTTTGGCGGTCGCACGCACCGGATGAATGATGAAACATTGGAAATGCTAATTAAGAAAGGTATACAATCATCTGATACTGATATTAATTTCATATGGCAGGGCGGAGAACCTGCATTGATGGGTATTGATTTTTATAAAAAAGCCATCGAACTTCAAACTAAATATGGAGAAGGAAAAACCATTTCAAATTCTTTTCAAACAAACGGACTTCTTTTAAATCAGGAGTGGGCGAAGTTTTTAAAGAAACATAATTTTTTGGTCGGATTATCACTTGATGGTCCGGAACATATTCATAATAAATACCGCAAATTTCCCAATGAAACAGGTTCATGGCAAAAAGTTTTTGACAATGCGATGTTGCTTTTAAATACAGGCGTAGAGGTCAATGCTATGGTATGTGTTACAGACTATTCATCTATGTTTGCCAATGAAATGTATCGTTTCTTCAAACAAAACGGGTTGAATTATATGCAGTTTATTTCAATTATTGAACGATCCAAAACAGACAATACTATACCTGCAAAATATACTGTTTCTCCTGAGCAGTACGGTAATTTCTTGTGTCAACTTTTTGATTGCTGGATCAATGATTTTCGCGATGGTGTACCGACCACATTTGTCAACCCGATTGAAGCAATATTATTTAATTTTGCCGGTTTATCTGCCCCTGAATGTACACTAAATAAAAATTGCGGAACCTATATGGTCATTGAACATAATGGTGACGTTTATGCATGTGATTTCTTTGTTGAATCAGACTGGAGATTAGGAACCCTTTTTAAAGATGATTTGAGAATGCTTTTGAATTCAGGTATACAGGATCATTTTGGCAAATTAAAAAACAGATTGAAAAATCCATGCATTCATTGTGAATGGGTGAGGTATTGCCATGGAGGTTGTACTCGCAACCGTTGGGGCATGCCATCATCTGAAGGGAATTATCTATGTGCAGGATATAAAATGTTTTATGAACATGCTCATTTACATTTAAAAAAAATTGCTATACAATGGATTAATTCACAGAATCAACAAACAAGAACGTATGATTTAGGAAAACATTTTAAATAGATTTCAATTTTATATATGTGATTTTTTATTAAACAATAATGATTGCACTATTTCTATAAAATACTAATTTCAAAAACTTTAAACATGAAGAAAAACAAAATATTTATGCTGTGTATGCTTATTTTTCCATACACTTTTCTTTTAGCGCAAAACAGAATAATAAAAGCAGATGTTACTCAAATTAAGGGAGAATTAAATCAGGCATTTAACATGAGCATCAGCGCCGGACGTGTTCATGAAGGGTTGCGTGCATCTTGGCAACAACAACTGGATACGGTTCGGAAGAGTTGCGGATTTAAATATATCCGCATGCATGGCTTGCTGAACGATGAAATGGGCGTTTGTTTTAGAGATGATCGAACCAAAGCAATTAAGTACAATTGGCAATATATAGATATTGTTTATGATTATTTGTTGAAGATAGGCATGAAACCTTTTGTTGAACTGGCTTTTATGCCTGATGCTCTGAAAAGCAATAACAAAACTATTTTCTGGTGGAAAGGGAATATTTCACCTCCCAAAGATTATGTAGAATGGGAGAATTTAATTTATAATCTGACACTGCATTTCGAACAACGTTATGGTCGTGATGAAATTAAAACATGGTTCTTTGAAGTATGGAACGAACCTGATCTCCGAGGTTTTTTTGATGGGGATTTTAATGAATATTTCAAACTGTATCAATCAACGGTTAAAGCCGTAAAAAAAGTTTGTCCTGACTATCAGGTCGGTGGTCCTGCTTCAGCTTTCACTTATATCAATGAAATGCTGGATGCATGCGCAAAAGAAAAAGTGCCGCTTGATTTTCTTTCCACCCACATGTATAATGTGGAAGAAGGACATGTGGATACTTCAGGAAATCACACACAGATCATGTCAAAGGATCAATACAAAGTTACTCATACTGTTCAGTATTGTCGGCAAGTTATTGATAAGACCTCATTCAAAGGGTTGCCCCTTTATTTTACGGAATGGAATTCGTCCTATTCATCTGCTGATCCTGTTCATGACACATATATCAATGCTGCTTATTTTCTTTCGCAAATTAAATGGACGGAAGGATATGCACAATCCATGTCATACTGGACCTTCACGGATATATTTGAAGAAGGTGGACCACCCAAGACACCGTTTTATGGTGGTTTTGGAATGATAAACCTGCAGGGAATAAAAAAATCAACTTACTGGGCTGCAAAATTCAGGAACATGCTCGATAAAACTGAAATAAAAAATAATGATTCATTATCCTGGATCACCACAAACGGAAGCGGCAACTACCAAATCCTTGCTTGGGATTATTCATTGCCTGACCAGAAAGGAGAGCCAAATCAATCTTTTTATATAAAAGATGTAAAACCATCATATGTAAAAAATATAAATATTGAACTGACCGGGCTTGCAGATGGTAACTATAAAATGACCATGTATCAAACAGGATACAAAGTGAATGACCCTTTCAGCGCATACATTGAGTTAGGAAGACCTGACCAACTTAGCAAACAGCAGGAAAAAAAATTGAATTTATTATCCAATGGTGCTCCTGTCGAAACTACTGATATAACTGTGAAAGACCATTCCTTTTCTAAAAAAATCACAATTAGACAGAATGATATTTATTTGGTTTTGTTAAGAAAATTATAATTAGTCGACCCTCAAAAAGTATATTTTATTATTCTAAAAAAAATGTTTCTAAAAAATGACCTTATGAAAATTTCCTTATCAAAACAAGAATGCTTTTAGTGTGAGGGGAATACTAAGCATTACACGAGTCCCGATGCAAAATATTTATGTTGAAATAAATTCATCCATCGTGACGGCTTGTAATGCGTGAAAAAAAAGCATTCGTAGTTTTGTGGAAATTTTTATTCAGTCTTGATTTTTGGTTACTTTTTGATCAAGCAAAAAGTAAATATTAAATTTATTTCTTCCTTTCTTTTCCTGCCATAAAAAGAAATGAAGCGAAAGAAAAATCACCGCTGATTGAACATTCACTATTTTCTACGCCTTGTAAAACCCCGCAGTCTAACTCGTCGCTACGCTTCTCAAAGTGACTGCTTAGCACAAGCCAACGCTTTTTACTACGGCTTGAAAATAAACGTGAATTTTCAAAATGCGGAAAAATCTGCAATGTTGTTTGTTGAATTTCATTATTTCTTGCAGATTCAAGTTCTGATTTTCTTTTAGATTATCAAGGATGATACGGGTTTGAATAATAAATGAGGGTTAACTAATTAGGAAAGCAAATTTTACAGATTCTCTATTTGAAAATTATATAAAAAAAGGGGGCAATAAATTGCCCCCATGAATTAACTATTTAAAGAATATTATTTAACAGTGTCCATGTATTGAATCAGTTCGAGGACTTTGCATGAATATCCCCATTCATTATCATACCAGGATACAACTTTAACAAAGTTTGGACTTAATTGAATTCCGGCATCAGCATCAAAAATAGATGTTCTTGAATCGCCGATAAAATCGCTAGAAACAACAGCTTCATCCGTATAACCTAAAATTCCTTTTAGATCACCGTCAGCAGCAGTTTTCATTGCTTTTTTGATATCATCATACGTAGCAGGTTTTTCCAGACGAACAGTTAAATCAACAACAGAAACATTCAACGTAGGAACGCGGAAAGCCATACCGGTTAATTTACCATTGAGTTCAGGAATAACTTTTCCAACCGCTTTAGCAGCACCGGTTGATGAAGGGATAATATTGCCTGCAGCAGCACGTCCGCCTCTCCAGTCTTTAGAAGACGGAGCATCAACGGTTTTCTGAGTAGCTGTTGTAGCATGAACGGTTGTCATTAAACCTTCTGCAATACCCCAATTGTCATTTAATACTTTAGCAACAGGAGCTAAACAGTTGGTTGTGCAAGAAGCATTTGAAACAATTGTTTGATCTGCTTTGTACGTTTTATGATTAACACCAACAACAAACATTGGAGTAGCATCTTTAGAAGGAGCTGACATCACAACTCGTTTAGCACCAGCTTGAATATGTAATTCAGCTTTTTCTTTTGTTAAGAATAAACCGGTTGATTCAACAACATATTCTGCACCTACTTCATTCCATTTCAAGTTAGCCGGATCTTTCTCAGCAGTAATTCGGATAGCTTTACCGTTTACAACTAATTTACCGTCTTTCACTTCAACAGTACCGTTGAATTTACCATGAATGGTATCATATTTTAACATATATGCGATGTAATTAACATCTAACAGGTCATTGATACCAACAACTTCAATGTTTGGATTGCTGCATGCAGCACGGAAAACCAGTCGGCCGATACGACCAAAACCATTGATTCCGATTTTAATTTTTGCCATAATGTATTGTTTTATTTTTGTTAATTAATTTGTGTTTTTTATAAAGAAATGCAAAATTATACTTTATTATTTAATATTCAAAAAAAATCAAAAAATAAGTATTTAAAAGAAATTTTCAGATATGTTTTCTTTCTCCTTGTTTTGGAATATTTTTTTCATTGAAAAAATAAATTTATCTTTGGTTTGATTTTTGGACACTCCCTCATATATTTATTAATGAAAAAAATGAAAAAAATAAGTTTTGTATTAATTGGGTTTATTTTATTGTCTTCATTCTCTACTTTCGATGAAAATCCTAAAGATATTCATGCTGGTGTTTCAGAAGCTATCCGAACAGGAAACGCGAAAATGCTTGCAAGTTATTTCAATTCAACCATTGAATTAACTGTTCCTGAACACGAAGGCAACTTTAGTAAAAATCAGGCAGAATTGATTGTCAAAAGTTTTTTTGCAAAATATACACCTAAAACGTTTACCATTAATAATAACGGCACTTCAAAAGGAGGTTCTTCCTATTCTATTGGTACTTTAGTAACTACGAATGGGACTTTCAGAACATATTATCTCATTAAGAATATATCCGGAACAAATTATATTCAACAACTTTTATTTGAATTGCAGAAAAAATAAATTCCCTCCGACTGATCATGAGTATTGATGAAATTATTGAAAAAGCTCTTGCAGAAGATATTGGTGAAGGAGATCACACATCCTTAGCATGTATACCACAGCGTAACCTGGGTAGAGCAAAACTAATGATTAAGGATACAGGTATTCTTTGCGGAGTTGACCTTGCAAAAGATATTTTTAAAAAAGTTGACTCTGATTTAAATATAAATATCCTTCTCAAAGATGGTCAACCAATAAAATCAGGTGATATTGCCTTAACTGTAGAAGGAACTTCAATTTCAATTGTTACTGCAGAACGGACTGTTCTAAATTTTATGCAACGTATGAGCGGAATTGCCACCTTTACTCATTTGCTTGCCAGTCAATTGACCGGCTTAAAAACAAAAATACTTGACACACGAAAAACCACACCTACTCTTCGTATACTTGAGAAATACGCCGTTAAAACTGGTGGTGGAACCAATCACCGATTTGGTTTATATGATATGATTCTGATTAAAGATAATCATATTGATTTTGCCGGTGGAATTGAAAATGCTATTCTTGCAACAACAAACTACTTGTCAAAAAAAAACCTTCAATTAAAAATTGAGATTGAAGCAAGAACGCTGGATGAATTAAATAAAATCCTTCGAACAGGAGGTATTCATCGGATATTACTTGACAATTTTTCCTACTCCGATCTGGAAGAAGCTGTTAAACGAATTAATGGAAAATATGAAACCGAAGCATCCGGAAATATTAATTTGGGAAACATCAGAAAATATGCTGAATGCGATGTGGATTTTGTTTCAGTTGGGGCACTGACTCATCAAATTAAAAGTCTTGATATGAGTCTGAAAGCATATTAATTTATAACCTTACAAAACGTTCATGTATTTAAATCTGCAAAAAATCTCCATACCTGGTTCTAAAGGAATCAGTATTCAAGAACTCAGTAAATCATTTATTTCAGGGAACCGACGTAGTTCAATTACGTTAAGAGCGTCAGCCATTGCCTATAATTTCTTCCTTGCCTTATTTCCTATGATCATTCTTATATTCACAATAATTCCATATATCCCCATTCATCATTTTCCGGATTTATTAATGGAAAACATCCGAACCCTTATGCCTGAACACGTATTTAAAACCGTTCGTTCTACCATTGATGACATTATCCGTCGTCCACGGGGAGGTTTATTATCATTTGGATTTATTATGACGATCTATTTTTCATCTAATGGCATCAATAGTATTATTGATGCCTTCAACAAATCAGCCCATACACAGGAAACCAGAAAATGGATCAAACAGCGAATGGTCTGCCTTATCCTGGTTTTGATTTTATCTTTGATGTTGTTTATTTCAATCACCCTCATCAGCATTAATACAACTCTACTTCATTTTCTGATGAGTAAAGGGATATTAAAAAGTTATTTTACGTATTATTTGATTTTATCTGTTAAATGGATTATTCTGATGGCACTTATTTATTTCGGAAATTCTTTTCTCTATTATTTAGGTCCTGCCAAATCTGAACAATATAAATTCTTTTCACCCGGCTCAACATTATCAACGTTATTGATCATTATCACCTCTGTCGGATTTAATTTTTACATCAACAATTTTTCAAAATACAATGCATTGTATGGCTCTATTGGGACTTTAATTGTCCTTATGATTTGGATCTATCTGAATGCATTGATTGTACTTGTCGGATATGAATTAAATGCAATTATCCTGGATAAAAAGAAAAAAATTTCTTCCAAACAAAAACCATCTGTTTAAAGTAAGAAACAGGTAGAATATTTATTTACCAATATATATTTTTTGAGAAACAACTTGATTCTGTGATTGAACTTTAACAAAATATATTCCCTCCGGTAAATCAACTGTATTCCAAACTATACTATCATTGGGTGTATTAAGAGTGTTATATAGTGTTTGTCCATTTAAATCATAAAGGGTAAAATCTTTTACTCCATTCATATTTTCAATATAAACATACGTATTTCCTTTATTTGAAAATGCTTTCAGGGTCGATTTTTCAGTAAAAGAAATATGACGAACCGACAGTGTATCATTTATATTTCTTCTAATTGTAAATTTAGCTCTGGTATTATTACCTGTATTTTGTAAAATAAAAGAAATGATTGCTCTTCGCTGAATAGTATCCCAGCTTGCAGGGGCATATTTATTTAAATCAACTGTGAAATATTTTAAACTATCAACACGTACAACCTGATTGGCTTGTGTTTTAGTACCCCAAGGCATAAGTGCAGTTCGATTAGGACTATAAATACTGTCATGAAATAACACGGATTTTGTATACGCACCATTTTCATAATAATCAATTCGGACACCTGCAATACTATTGTTATTCATATATTTCATACTTCCCGAAGTATCAACCATTATGTCTAAGAAATGAGGTAGGTGATATGCTTCAACAGCCGTCTGTGCATGGGATGTACCACTTGCCCCATCCCCTGTTCCAAGATAAGCAATCCATGTTTTCCTGTCAAATTCAGCGTAATTGGTAACAGTAGATCCTCTTTTGGGATAATAATGATAAACACGAATATCATTGGCTACAAAATTAAAATACTGGTCAGGATTAAAATCAACTATTGATGAATTTTCATTAAGGGTTATATAAACGATAGCTTTTTTAGGCACAAGACCTTTCCATACAATACTATCAGCCGTAATTGTTTTTTGTTCCACAACAGCTAAATTTTCACTTAAATTACTGTAATAACTTGCATGAGCAGTATCAATCCTATATAACCGAAATGTACTCGTAGAAAAGGGAATGTTTTTAATTGATACAGTTATTGTATCACTGATTGTTTTATTATTCCAAACGACAACAGAAACTTTATGTTGATCAACTGATGCCATCCCTTTACAGGAAGCATTGGTCGAACTCAGTTTTAAGCGTTCTACAGGCATATCAGCAAATATTTTAAATGCATTGAACATGGCTCTCCGATGTCCTAAATAATCTATCAATCCCATCCCCTGTTGTCCTGCATTATTGAATTGAGCCCAATGGATAAGAGTTACATCAGGTTGAGTCAATAAATTATTGAATACATCAAACGTTAATGCTGCTGCAGGATAAAAATTAAAACTGGCATAATCATCAAACCTGGAGCCGGCTCCAATATTGACCCATGAAAACTCATCAATAAAAATATCTGTAGTATTGAATCTTGAATATTTTGAAAGATTACTCCGTACTGTATTTAATCCATTTACCCAAAATGCAAAACTTTTACTATCCCCGTATGAATGAAAAGATAGAAAATCCAAAGGGAGATTATTTAGGTTCACATAATCAATAAAACCACCGGTATTGGATGCTATTGCATTAGCAGGACCACCAACAACAGCATCCGGATCTCCTTCTTTTATGCCAAGCACTCCGTAATGATACATTTGATTATAATAATTAGTAAAATCATTTTTTAATAAAAACTCCTCAATATCCGGTTCATTATAAAGTTCATGAAACCCTATCCTGATATTATTACTTTTGTAATGTGCAGCAAAATCTTTATGCATATTTTGCCATAATGTTTGCCAGTTCCCAAGATTAACATTAATATTGTTATACTTATATCCGCTACTTCCCTGAAACGGTAAAGGAATATAACACCAAGAGTATAAAGGCAATACATTTCTTTCATTTAATTTCTTAGCAATAGCATCTAATCGGGAAAAATCATATTTGGTAATTACACCATTGGAGCCGCTAACTACGTCAGGGCTTGAGCTTAACCCACCTTTCCCTATGCTAAGATCAAAACGCATGGAATGTGCATTCACTTCCTTAATCTTATCAAGGTCTAATAAAAAATTATTATACGGCACAACCCCTGCATTATATTGTGCAAACTTTTTTACAAGTGGAAAATCCATTTTCACTTTAACATCAATATATACTTTATCCTGAGCAACTAAAAAAAGAGTATTAACTAAAAAAAGAACAAATACAATACTTTTATTAAAATATATTTTCATAAAAATTATTTTAAACTATTGACAAATTAAGACTTTAATTGGTTGATTTCTTTATTTATTTCATTACAATCATTGATACAAAATTGCGTTAAAATAAAATTAAAACAAAGTAAAATGATGTTGTACTTACAATAAATCTCAATTTCGTTCAAAACAAAAGAAATCCTATTCAATAGCAATTAGTTTATTCAAATAATTTTAATTTTGTTTTACTTAAAAACACAAAATATGAATCTTGAAAAAATAATGTTCGAACTGGAAAGTAAAAATCCGGGTGAAAAAGAATTTTTACAGGCGGTTCATGAAGTGCTTGAATCGCTTGAAGAAGTCATTCATCTAAATCCCATTTTTGATTCAGTGAATATCATTGAACGGATCATAGAACCTGATCGGGTGTTTATGTTTAAGATACCATGGATAGCGGATGACGGCAGTGTTCATGTGAATCGGGGTTTTAGGGTTCAATTCAATAATGCCTTAGGTCCATATAAAGGAGGATTACGTTTTCACCCAAGTGTTAATTTAAGCATATTGAAATTTTTAGGGTTTGAACAAATTTTTAAGAATAGTCTGACTTCACTGCCAATGGGGGGTGCAAAGGGTGGTTCAGATTTCAACCCGAAAGGAAAATCAGATCATGAGATCATGCGTTTTTGTCAAGCATTTATGCTTGAACTATGGAAAAATATAGGTCCTGAAACAGATGTTCCTGCAGGTGATATTGGTGTTGGTGCTAAAGAAATTGGTTATTTATTTGGTATGTATAAAAAACTCACCCATGAACACAATGGAGTTCTTACAGGCAAAGGAATCAATTGGGGGGGCAGTCTGATTCGTCCTGAAGCTACCGGCTATGGTGTAGTTTATTTTACAAACGAAATGCTACATATGAAAGGAGAAACCATCAAAGATAAAACAATTGCAATATCAGGTTTCGGGAATGTTGCATGGGGGGTTGCCACCAAAGCAAATCAGCTTGGTGCAAAAATCATTACCCTTTCAGGTCCTGATGGATATATTTATGATCCGGATGGAATTTCAGGCGAAAAAATAGATTATATGCTTGAACTTCGTGCATCAAATGATGATATCGTTGAACCCTATGTGAAAATATTTAAAAAATCAAAATATATTAAAGGCAGGCGACCGTGGGAAGTAAAATGCGATATTGCTATCCCATGTGCAACACAGAATGAATTAAATAAACAAGATGCTGAAAATTTAATCAATAACGGTTGTAAATGTGTTTGTGAAGGTGCCAATATGCCTTCTGAACATGATGCAATTGAAGTTTTTCTTTCAAACAAAATCATGTATGCACCAGGTAAGGCTGCCAATGCTGGAGGCGTAGCTACTTCAGGACTTGAAATGTCTCAAAACGCTATGAAACTGAACTGGTCTGCTGAAGAAGTTGACAAACGTTTGCATGAAATCATGCGTAGAATACATCAATCCTGTATTTATTATGGAAAAGAAAAAGACGGATACATCAACTACATGAAAGGTGCAAATATAGCGGGCTTCCTTAAAGTTGCCATGGCAATGACAGATCAGGGAATTATATAAACTAAAAAATAAATATTTTATAGAAATATTTTTTTTATACCTTTGTTCGCATAATTAATAAATTTTTTAAAAAAAAACCATATATGAAAGAAGTTGCCATTGGTGTTGATATCGGAGGAACAAATTCTGTTTTTGGAATCGTTGATAAATCAGGAAAATGCCTGATAGACGGCTCTGTACCTACGAAAGGATTTCCTGATGTTAATGATTATTTAAAGATGTTGCATTCGGAAATAAAAAAATGCATCGGAGGTATAAAAGAAGATATAGAAATAAAAGGGATAGGTATTGGCGCTCCCAATGGTAATTTTTATTCAGGAACCATTGAGTTTGCTCCTAATCTTGAATGGAAAGGTTTAATTAAACTGGTTGAATTATCTAAAAAACTTTGGGATATCCCCACTTTTCTTACTAATGATGCGAATGCAGCAGCCATTGGTGAAATGATATACGGTGGTGCAAAAGGAATGAATGATTTTATTATGATCACGTTAGGAACCGGCGTAGGAAGCGGTTTGGTTGCAAACGGCAAACTAATTTATGGTCATGATGGTTTTGCAGGTGAGGTTGGTCATGTAATTGTCATCGAAAACGGACGCGAATGTGGTTGCGGCAGAAGAGGTTGTCTTGAAACATATGCTTCAGCTACCGGAATTGTTAAAACTGTTTTTGAACTTTTAGCTGATTCAAGAGAACCAAGTGAGTTAAGAAGTATTGCTTATCAAGATTTAACTTCAAAGAAAATTTACGAGGCAGCAGTAAAAGGGGATAAAATTGCAATCGAAGCATTTGATTACACTGGTAAAATATTAGGACAATGTCTTGCAAATTCTATTGCCTATACTAGCCCTGAAGCTATTTTCCTTTTTGGTGGATTAGCTCAGTCAAAAGAGTATATTCTTAATCCAACCAATAAATATATACAGGAAAATGTATTGCCAATTTTTAAAAATAAAACAAAATTAATCCTGTCCGGATTGGATGGTGCTAAAGCCGCAGTGCTTGGTTCAAGCGCTTTAGTTTGGAAAGAATTAGGAATAAATTAACTTTTTTTTGAATTGGCATAAATTTTGTATTTTTGAAAAAACATATTTTAACAAATAAATAAAAAATTATCTATCACTATGAAAAAATCAATTTCAATTATCAGTTTTATGTTATTCTGTATGTTTGTCTTTAAAGCTAATGCTCAAACACCGGAAAAACCTGCTCAAACACCCACAAGCACTGCAGTTATTACATTTGAAAGTCTGGAACATGACTATGGAACTATCAATAAAGATGCAAACGGTGACTGCGAATTTACCTATACAAACACAGGTAAAGAACCTTTAATCATAACGAATTGTCAGGGTTCTTGCGGATGCACCGTACCCAAATGGACAACAGAACCTGTATTGCCTGGAAAAAAAGGAACCATTAAAGTTCATTATGCAACGAACCGTATTGGACAGTTTGAAAAAACAATTACTGTTACATCTAATGCTAATAATTCACCTGTTATTTTAAAAGTTAAAGGGATTGTGCTTGACTCTCCTCAACCAACACCACAAGAGCCAGAAAAGAAATAATTTATTTTCTATATTCTTCTTTAAATCAAAATGAATAAACTTATTTCCATTTTTTGTTTACTTGTATTGTTGTGTACAAAATTACAGGCACAACCTACGGGAAATAATACAGTAATTAAATTTGATTATATTGAATATAATTACGGTACTATTGTTAAAGGTGCTGATGGTTCTTGTGAATTCAGATTTAAAAATAACGGGAATGAACCATTAATTCTGACTGATGTTCACTCATCATGCGGGTGCACCATTCCTTCATGGACAAAAGAACCTGTCATGCCAGGGAAAGAAGGTGTGATTAAAGTATCTTACAATACCAATCGTCTTGGTATTATTGATAAAAATATTACTGTAACCAGTAATGCTTCAAATTCACCTGTTGTTTTACACATCAAAGGGTTAGTACAGGATATTCCCGGAACCAATGGTCCTGAAAAACCTATGAATAATGACGGGAGTCCGTTTGCAAGATAAAAATTTAAAAAGTCGTTTTTTTTAGTAATTTTGTCCCGATAATTTTATCGGGACTTTTTTATAAAACAATGCCAGATATTTCACAAAGAGGGTATTTAATGCCCGAATCACCAATCCGTAAGTTAGTACCTTATGCTGAAGAAGCTAAGAAAAAAGGTGTGAAAGTTTATCATTTAAATATTGGGCAACCGGATATAGAAACACCTGCTGCTGCTTTGCATAAACTTCAACAAACGGAATTTAAAGTAGTTGAATATAGTCACTCTGCCGGAATATTATCCTATCGGGAAAAAGTTGCAGAGTATTATAAACGTTTGAATACAGACATAACTGTTGATGAAATTCTTGTTACAACAGGTGCTTCTGAAGCATTTCTTTATTCGATGATGAGTTGTATGGATAAAGATGATGAAGCAATTATCCCTGAACCTTTTTATGCTAACATCAATGGATTCGCAGTTGAATCAGGTATTATCTTAAAAACAATTACATCTGAAATTGAAAGCGGTTTTGCTTTACCTCCTATTTCTGAATTTGAAAAACTAATCACTCCCCAAACCAAAGCAATCTTTATCTGCAATCCAAATAATCCTACAGGGTATCTGTATTCAAAAGAAGAACTGGAATCATTACGGGAAATTGTTATTAAACATAATCTTTTCCTTTTCGTTGATGAAGTCTACCGTGATTTTTGTTATGACGGGAAAAAACATTTTACTGCACTACACCTCAAAGGAATTGAAAATAATCTGATTATCATTGATTCTCTTTCAAAACGTTACAGCGCCTGTGGTGTCCGATTAGGTACTATAATTTCAAAAAACAAACAATTAATTGCTTCTATTCTGAAATTCAGTCAGGCACGACTTAGTCCACCAACCTTTGCACAGGTTTTTGGCGAAGCAGCCATTGATACGCCTAAAGAATATTTTGATAAAGTACTCAAGGAATATATCGTTAGACGAAATGTAATCGTTGAATCAATTAATAAGATTGAAGGAGCATTTTGCCCAAAACCTTCAGGTGCATTTTACGTAGTAGCACGTTTGCCCATTGATGATTGTGATAAATTTTGCCAGTGGATGCTTGAAGATTTTAATTATAATCATGAAACTGTAATGTTCGCACCAGCTACAGGATTCTATTCTACTAAAGGGTTGGGATTAAATGAAATTCGGATCGCTTATGTGTTGAATGTTAATGATCTTAAAAAAGCTATGAAATGTTTGGAAGAAGCTTTGAAAGTTTATCCCGGTAAAACAAATTGATTCCATTATAAATTTTAAAATGTTCATTCATGAAATCACCTGAAGAATGCCGGAATTTAGAGGAAATCCGAAAGGAGATTGATGCAATTGACCACAATATCATTACATTGATTGCAAGACGTTTCAGTTATGTCAAAGAAGTTGTTAAATATAAATCCAATGATCGGGATGCCATCATTGCTAAAAAACGCTTCGATGAAGTGATTGCCAATAATCGCAATAATGCAAAAAGGAATGGACTTAATGCTGACGTAATCGAAAAAATTTATAACCTATTACTTGAATATTTTATTGAAGAAGAAATTAAAATTGCAAATCTTACTAAAAAATAAATCATTATGTATAGAAAAGAAATTAAAATCATTGATTGTACAGTTCGCGATGGCGGGCTTATGAATAACTGGCAGTTTACTGATGAATTTGTAAAAGGAGTTTACAATGCGTGTGTTGAAGCAGGTGTAGATTATATGGAAATTGGTTATAAAAGCAGTGATAAAATTTATTCAAGAAAAGAAAACGGGCCTTGGAAATTCTGTGACGAAAAGGATCTAAGACGTATTGTCGGAGATAATAAAACCAATACCAAACTATCTGCCATGATTGATATCGGCAGAATAGAGTTAAAAGATATTCCGAAAAAATCTGAAAGTGTACTTGACATGATGCGCGTGGCCTGTTATGTTCATCAGATTGATAAAGCGATTATGCATGCTGAATACTGTATGGACAAAGGATATGAAACCACTATTAATCTGATGTCAGTTTCCAAAGTAACTGAACGTGATTTAGAAGAAGCACTGAATGATATAGCCAAATCGAGAGTGCCTATTTTTTATTTGGTTGATAGTTTTGGGAGTCTATACCATGAACAGATTCAGGATTTTGTTAAAAAATACAAATCCTTATTACCGGATAAAACAATCGGTATACACGCTCACAATAACATGCAGTTAGCATTTTCCAATACAGTTACAGCAATCATTGAAGGTTGCAATATGCTCGATGCTACCATTCTCGGCATGGGTAGAGGTGCTGGGAACTGCCCATTAGAAATTTTAATATCATTTCTGAAAAATCCTAAATACCGATTATTACCGATTTTAGATGCAATTCAAAATCATTTGATACCTATGCAAAAGCAGATTGACTGGGGTTATCATATTCCGTACCTTATAACCGGTGCTTTCAATGAGCATCCTAAATCTGCTATTGAATGGATGAATTCTGATAAAAAAAATGATTTTGTTGCCTTCCTGAAACATATGTATGATCAAAACGCATTACTTGAATAACTCCTAAATTATTTTAGTCTGATTGAATGTCTTCTATTTCTTCTTAAAGATACTTAACTAAATACAATCTTTTTAATTTATTTCTTTCTGTTTTTTCCTTTAGCTATAAAATTAGACGTGTTAATAATTGTTTTTAACACACATATATTTATTTATGCTATACTTTATTTTTTCTTTTGTACATTGATAAAATTAATGTAGTTTTGAATCAAATATTCAAAAAATAATTTCAATAAATACTTTTTATTATGAATGGAGAAAAGATTACAATAAGTAATGGGAAATTAAATGTCCCCAATCAACCTGTCATTCCATTTATAGAAGGCGATGGTACAGGAAGAGATATATGGAAAGCATCCGTCAGAGTGTTTGATGCTGCTGTTGAAAAAAGTTCAAAAGGAAATAAAAAAATAATATGGAAAGAAGTTCTCGCCGGTGAGAAAGCTTTTACATCAACCGGTTCATGGCTTCCTGAGGAAACATTAAAAGCATTTAATGAATATCTTGTGGGCATCAAAGGTCCTCTTACTACTCCTGTTGGCGGTGGTATCCGTTCACTCAATGTTGCTTTACGCCAGGAACTTGACCTGTATACCTGTCTTCGCCCAGTACGTTATTTTACAGGTGTACCAAGCCCTGTAAAAAATCCCGAAAAAGTGGACATGGTTATTTTCCGCGAAAACACAGAAGATATATATGCAGGGATTGAATATATGAATGGGAACCCTGATACCGAAAAAGTAAAAAAATTCTTATTGAACGAAATGGGAGTTAAAAAAATACGTTTCCCAAACACAGTATCTATTGGCATAAAACCCGTATCAGTTGAAGGCACTGAACGCCTGATCAGACAAGCCATCCTGTATGCCATAAAAAAAGATTTACCTTCAGTGACCTTTGTGCACAAAGGAAATATCATGAAATTTACGGAAGGGGCTTTCAGGGACTGGGGTTACGCTTTGGCAAAGAAAGAATTCGGAGCCGTTGAACTTGACGGGGGACCATGGTGTACAATTAAAAATCCTGTAACCGGTAAAACAATTACAGTGAAAGATGTAATTGCTGATGCATTCTTACAACAAATACTGACCCGTCCAAATGAATATTCTGTGATTGCTACCCTGAACCTGAATGGAGATTATATTTCAGATGCACTTGCAGCTATGGTTGGCGGCATTGGTATAGCTCCGGGAGCAAATATCAATTTTGAAAGCGGTCATGCAATATTTGAAGCTACACATGGGACTGCACCTAAATATGCTGATAAAGATATGGTCAATCCGGGATCGGTCATACTTTCAGGTGCATTGATGTTTGAATATATGGGTTGGGATGAAGTGACCAAAATGATTTACGATAGTATTGAAAAAACAATCCATACCAAAAAAGTCACTTATGATTTTCACCGGTTAATGGAAGGAGCTATAAAACTTAAAACGTCTGAATTTGCAGACGAACTTATTAAAAACATGTAATAAATTTACATATGGACAAAATTAAATTTATCAGTAAGTTGGAAGATTCTATTAAACAATCCTGTGAAATAGATAATTCACTTTTTGAAAAATTCAATGTAAAAAGAGGATTGCGCAACCAAGATCATACAGGTGTATTGGTAGGATTGACGAACATCGGAGATGTCGTCGGATATGAAAAAAAAGATGATATACTTATTGCTGTTCCCGGGAAATTAATTTATCGCGGAATTGATGTTGAAGACTTGGTAGATGGATGTCTCAACGAACATAGACATGGCTTTGATGAAATCATATATCTGTTGCTTACAGGAAAATTACCTTCATCATACGAACTGAATTATTTTACCGAATATCTTGCTTCACTTCGTGAGTTACCTGCCCCTTTTGTTAATAATATGATCACCCTTAGGGGGCAGGACATCATGAATGTATTAGCTCGTTCAGTACTCATTCTTTATACGTATGATCAGGATCCCGAAGATCTCTCTTTACATAATCTGGTGGAGCAATCACTGAATTTAATTGCTAAGTTTCCTACAATAATTGCCTATGCCTATCATTCCCGCAGACATGCATATCATCGTAAAACCCTATCTATTCGACATCCACAACCGGATCTGAGTACTGCTGAAAATTTTCTTTATTTATTGAAAGGACCTGATAAGTATTCCAAACTCGAAGCTGATCTGCTGGATTTATCTTTAGTACTACATGCTGAACATGGAGGAGGTAACAATTCGACTTTCACTATGCGGGTAACCAGTTCATCACAAACAGATACCTATTCAGCAGTTTCTTCAGCCATTGCATCACTCAAAGGTCCATTGCACGGTGGAGCCAATCTGAAAGTATTAGACATGATGGAAAATATCAAGGAAAATTTAAAAGATTGGTCAAATGAAAAAGAACTAAAAGAATATCTTAATAAAATGCTCCGTAAAGAAGTATATGATAAAACCGGGAAAATTTATGGTATAGGACATGCTATTTATACTTTATCCGATCCCAGAGCGTTATTGCTTAAACAACAAGCCAAAGTATTAGCAATTGAAAAAGGGAAATACGAAGAATATCATTTGTATGAAATGCTTGAAACCCTTGCCCCTATTGTATTTAGTGAGTTTAAAGGTGTTAAAGCTAATAAATTGGTTTGTGCCAATGTGGATTTATATTCAGGATTTGTGTATTCATGTATTGGCATTAAAAAAGAATTATACACGCCTCTTTTTGCCATGTCGCGCATAGCAGGCTGGTGTGCTCATCGATTGGAAGAATTAACTTTTTCTTCAAAAAGAATCATACGTCCTGCCTATAAAAATGTTTATGAAAAACAAAAATATATTGCGATAGAAGATAGAAAATAATTTTTATGTTATCCTAAACATATTCAAGTAATGTCAATTGAAAAATCGATTATAACATCTATAGAGATTAAGCAGAAAGTCTTATCTGATCAAGTTTTAATGCAAACTATTCAGAAAATATCTGATGTGTTGGTTGCCTGTTTTAGAGCTGGAGGACAAGTACTTTTTTGTGGGAATGGTGGCAGTGCAGCAGATGCTCAACATTTATCATCTGAATTATCCGGACGATTTTATTTGGATCGCGAACCTCTGAATGCTGAGGCACTTCATGTTAATACATCCTTCATTACGGCAATGGCAAATGATTATTCATTTGATGATATTTATTCACGTCTGGTTAAAGCTAAAGGAAAAAAAGGAGATGTACTGGTTGGAATTTCTACATCCGGCAATTCTAAAAATATTTTGAATGCTCTGAAAACCGCAAATGAACTGGGAATGATCACCATTGGATTTACCGGTTCGAACGGTGGGCAAATGAAATCAATTTGTCAATATATGATTTCTGTTCCTTCAAATGATACTCCCCGAATTCAAGAAGTACACATTTTAATTGGACATATTATATGTGAGATTGTAGAAAAAAAATATTTCAATCTTTAACATGAAACGATTCTTTTTTTATATTCTATTTTTCCTCATTTGTAATAATCTGTTTTCACAAACGTCAGGCGGAGTTAATATTGTTGATTCCAAAGGCAGAAAACAAGGTATTTGGAAAAAATATTACCAGAACGGAAGATTAAGATTTACTGGAAAGTTTATTAATAATACACCCATTGATACTTTTCGTTTTTATTATGAAAGCGGAAAATTAAAAGGACTTAAAATATATTCCGAAAAAAATAAATGGGTGAGAGCACTTATGTTCCATGAAGATTCAACTGTTATGATCAAAGGGTATTATAAAGATACGATCAAAGATAGTACATGGGTTTATTTCAGTTCTGGTAAAACACCTGTTTATGAAATTTCATATAAGAATGGAAGAAAAAATGGGATAGCAAAAACGTATAACACAGAGGGTAACTTATTAGAAGAACTTTCATGGAAAAACGGAATTAAAGATGGAATATGGATTCGATATTATCCCGATAAGGGGGAAAAAATATATTTTAAAACTACATATAAAAACGACAAATGGAATGGGCTGTTTCAAGGGTTCAATGCTGACGGGATATTGCTGATAACAGGGATGTATAAAGACAACCTTAAAAATAATCTTTGGATTTATTATACTGAAAAATCAGAGATAGGTAAACGTGAATTTTATACAAATGGTGTTTTGACTAAAGAAGAGGTATTAATAGCTCCACCAAAAGAGATTAAACCTCCATCTCCTGAATCAATCAACAGTGAACAAAACAAAGATTTCAACTTTTACGATACGGACCGGTGATTATCTTCTTTTCCTGATCATTTCAATTTCTTTCAAAAATAACGTTGTGTTTTTTTTCACTTGTATTATAAAACTATTAGAATCTATGTCACCGATCGTTGCATTCATTTCTTCCTGATTACGATATGTAATTTTTTTAAACGGATTATCATAATCCTTTTTTCGTGTTTTATAAACCTGATCACAAATATATTCTTGGATGGTAGCAGCTTTTTCCAACATATAAAACCATTGGTTCAGTAAAATATTATCTGTTTCAAGTATCCATTCTAATACTGCAAAAGCATGTTTTTGTTTTTGCAACGGATATTCATTCCATAACAGATCATACCGATTATGAATATCTTTCCATGTTTTAAGTTTACTGGTATTAATATCTTTGCGTAAACTATCTACACTTGTTTGTGGCATTAATTGACCGCCCAGATTCACCCATTTGGTTATTCGTTCACTCTTTAAATTCCGGCACATTTCCTTAAAACTCATGTTTTTATTAGTCTTCATATAATCTAATAAATTCTTCATGGCATAAAAAGCAAGCATATCTCCGTAAGCATGGTATGCTTTATATGGTTTAATAAGTATTGTCTTTCGTTTTGACTTTTCAACATTTTCACCAAATACTTCAAGAGAATTAACGTACTCTGCCGGACCCTTTAAAATCTTTTTACCTAATAAAATCAACTCATCTTCTGTTTTACCGGAAACATTTTTTTTAATATGTAACAAACTTGCTTTAGCAACCCATATTTCAAGTAACCGTTGTGCATGTATAATCTCCTCAGTTGTATCAGGAGCCAATGCTTCAAATTCAATATGCTGGGTTTTAACCAAACGTTTATCGCGATTATAAAATTTCCAAATATTTCTTTCAAGGGCGAACATATTGTACATCCACCAGTAAGCAGGCATTATTTCAAGACGATTGTGTTCAAGATCATTATTCAATAAAGCAAAAGGGAAGGGAATATCCAATTCATATAAATAATTAGAGTTTGATAATAAATTATAAGATACAAATCTACATGAATGTTTGACGCTGGCACATAATCCCGGCCAAAATCCTCGACCTGCCTGTATCTCATTATCATTTGCCCGACTATTATGATTAGAGCCAATGGTAGCGCCGGCAGCCATATTGCTTTGCCCCATGACCAAAGATGCAATTAAGAACGAATTATTATGATGTTGTTCGTGTGCCGGAAAAATAAGATTGTTCAATACTTCGCAACAAGAGATTGTTGAATTATCACCAAGATATGAATTGATCAAACGAGCACCATATTTGAGACTTGAATTATTACCTAAAATAAACCGAATGGCTTTACAACCATAAAATATATGACAACCATAACCGACAATTCCATTGACAAGTTCAACTCCTTCACCAATCTGTGTAGATTCTTTTTCGGATGAGTTTAATGTGAGATTCTTTAATTTGTTTGCACCTTTAATATAGCAATGCGAACCGATTTTTACATCTTTTAATATATTAGAATTTTTAATGATTGTTTCATTACCAACGGTGCTATAATATCCACGTCTGTTATCCATGCTGTTTTGGGTGATCTCTTTCAACCGTTTCAGCAGATTTTGGTCATCGCGATACTTTGCCCAAAGGTAAGCATCCGCAGTAATCATACCATCGAAAGGCATAATTTTCCGTCCATCAGTTTCATTCATCAGATAAATCCAAACGCGAACATCTTCGGGCTCGCCTTCTTTTATTATCCCATTACCAAACTTGGCATGGTCGGTCGTATGCATTTCATCAATATTAAATAAGATACAGCGATCTCCAATGATATAATGAGATAAGTAATGAACATTATGAATAGCAACATCATCCCCTATATCGCATGAAACAATCATACTATTGGTAATACCTACCGGTAATTTCAGGTCGTGATGATTCAATATCACATTTCTCAGATTTCCTATCCGTACCAATCCATAGAAATCAGTGTTCTTGATGAGCATAGGTTCAAACACATTGGTAACAAGAATATCTTGCCAATTGCTGGAAATATTACTGTTGGCAATTAATATTTTTATCTCATCCGGACGTAAATGTCGCCATTTCTTTTTCGTTGAATCTATTTGTTTATTGCGCAAATAATATTCATCTTTTCCTGATGGTAAATATTTTTTCGGAATAAAATTCTTCCAGATCCTGTCTTGACTCAAAACAGATACTTTATTCATAACATTACTTTTAAGTTATAAAAAATAAAGATACACATTTTTTTAAACGGAGCATATACAATAAACGTGTATATGAAAAAATGGCAACCCTATTCCGTTAAGATCAGGATTGCCAAATAAATAAATCAGATATTAATCGTTCAGATTATGTAAAACCAACCCACTCCGTAATTTCGGTTCAAACCAAGTTACTTTGGGTGGCATGATATTATTGGTGTCAGCAACTTTGAATAATTGTCCCATGCTTACAGGATAAAATGCAAAAGCAACAGCCATTTCACCACTGTCAACACGTTTCTTCAATTCACCTAATCCTCTGATTCCACCGATAAAATCAATACGTTTTGATTTGCGTTGATCATCTATGCCAAAAATATCTTTAGCAATCATCAGTGCAAAAATAGATGTATCAAGGCAATCTATCGGATCGCTTTCATTGCAAACGGTTTTTTTGGCTGTCAATGAATACCACTTACCATCGAGATACATACTGAAGTTATGCCAGAAGGCAGGTTTATAAATTTCACTTCCTTTTTCCTCAACAATAAAAATACGTTCTAGTTTGCCGAGTACTTCATCTTTGGTCATACCATTCAAATCTTTAATCACACGGTTATAGTCCATGATCTTCAAATGACTTGCAGGAAAAAGCACAGTAAGGAAAAAATTATATTCTTCCTCTCCTGTATGATTGGGATTATTCTGTTTCCGTTCAATGCCGGCGCGCGCAGCGGCTGCAGTACGGTGATGACCATCCGCTATATAAGTGTATGGCACTTTATCAAACAAATGTATAATGCGGTCAATTGTTTTCACATCTTTGATTACCCAGAAATGATGACCGAATCCATCAGATGCCGTAAAATCATATTCAGCCGGTTGAGTCTTCACAATATTTTCAACAAAATCATTTAATTCTTTTACATCTCTGTATGCAAAAAATACCGGCTCATAGTTCAATCCACTAACACGGATATGATTTGTACGCTCATCTTCTTTGGCCGGTAGAGTATATTCATGTTTTTTGATAATGTTATTTTGATAATCTTCAATACTCGAACAACCGACAAGTCCATATTGTGTCCGTCCTTCCATAGTCTGAGCATAGATATAAAAACATTTTTGTTCATCTTGCACAAATACGCCTTCTTTCATCAGTTTATCAAAATATTCTTTCCCTTTAATATAAACGATTGGGTCGTATTGATCAATTTTATCGGACAGATCAATCTCAGGTTTTGTAACATGATATAAAGAATATGGATTACCTTCCGCTTTACTTCTCGCTTCTGCTTTATTCAGCACATCGTAAGGACGCGCTGCCACTAGTTTAACTTTATCTTTTACTGGTCTTATCCCTTTAAAAGGTTTTACAATTGCCATCTTAGTTAATTCTATTTAATTTATATTTTGTTAATTTAAAAGTTGTGAGAAATGAATCTGGAGTTAGTAGTTAAAAAAATATTTTTTAGCATTTCAAAAAATACATTTCTACTTATTAACTCCAAACTCATAACTTAAAACTTGTCTTAATTTACTTTAAACGTTGTGTCACCTGTTTTCAAAAATTTAACGATCTGTTTTGCAGCAGCAACACCGGCGTTATTGTTTGCTTCAGATGTTTGAGCTCCCATTTTCTTTGGCGTAAAGAAAAATCTGTCTTTAAATTTTTCTGCAATTTCTGCAGCACAATCGGGCGCTACATCTGAAACATATTTAAAATCGGGACGTTCTGCAAAAATTTTCAACAGACCTGCTTCATCAATCACTTCTTTTCGTGCTGTATTGACAAGGGTTGCACCTTTGGGCATCGTTGACAATAAATCAAAATTGATTGATTTTTTTGTTTTATCGTTTGCAGGAATATTAATTGAAACATACTGGCATGAACTATAAAGTTTTTCAACACTGTCAACCACTTCAACATCTTTAAAATCTTCTTTTTTAATAAACGGATCAAATGCAAGTACTTTCATTCCAAACCCTTTTGCAATGGTAGCAATGGCTTTACCTACATAACCATAAGCATGTATTCCTAACGTTTTACCTTTCAGTTCAGTACCTGATTTACCATTGAAACAACCGCGGGCAATATAAACCATCAGGCCGATAGCCAGTTCAGCCACGGCATTGGAATTTTGTCCCGGAGTGTTCATTGCAACTACATTCTTTGCAGTACATGCTTTCAGGTCGAGGTTGTCAAAACCGGCGCCTGCACGGACAACGATCTTTAAATTTTTTCCGGCATCCACCACTGCTTGTGAAACAATATCACTTCTGACGATCATTGCATCAACATCAGCTACTGCATTTAGCAGGTCTTTAGGGTCTGTATATCCTTCGAGTAATGCAAGCTCAAAGCCGGCTTCGTCAAGAACTTTCTTTATGCCATCCACGGCACTTTTAGCGAAAGGTTTATCTGTTGCTACTAATATTTTTGCCATAGTAAATATTTTTTTAATTAATAATTATTTTGATTTATTAAGTCTCAAACAGATTACATAAAGACAAAATGCTTGTAGCTTTCTGCTTGAGACTTTTTAACTTTTTTAATGTTTCTTTTCAAATTCCTGCATTGCAGCAACCAAAGCTTTTACACTATCAACAGGCAATGCATTGTAAAGAGATGCTCTGAAACCGCCAACTGAACGGTGCCCTTTTAATCCAACCATTCCTTTGGGTTTGGTAAATTCAAGAAATTCAGCTTCAAGTTCTTTGTATTGATCTTCCATCACAAAACAAACACTCATGCGTGAACGGTCTGCTTTTTCGACAGTACCTTTAAATAATTTATTTCTGTCAATTTCATCGTAGAGCATTTTTGATTTTGAAATGTTAACTTTTTCCATTTCCGCCAGTCCGCCATTATTCTTTAACCATTTCAATGTTTGAGTTGAAGCAAAAATAGCAATACAAGGTGGCGTATTATACAAAGATGCATTTTCAACATGTGTTTTGTAGTTTAACATGGTTGGTATCGGACGCTGAGCAATCTTGTTCAGCATTTCATCTTTGATGATAACCAGTGTAACACCTGCTGGTCCGAGGTTCTTTTGTGCACCTGCATAGATCATGGCATATTTCGACACGTCAACCGGACGGCTGAAGATATCTGATGACATATCTGCGATCAACGGAACCTTTACATCCATATCTTTAAGAATTTCTGACCCGTAAATAGTATTGTTCGTTGTGATATGAAAATAATCTGCATCTGCAGGAACTGTAAAATCTTTAGGGATATATGTAAAATTCTTATCTTTAGAAGAAGCAACTTTCACCACTTCCCCAAACTGCATGAGTTCAGCTTCTTTACAAGATTTTGACGCCCACGCTCCGGTAATCAGATAAGCTGCTTTTTTTACATGAAAATTAAAAGGGATCATGGCAAACTGAAGACTAGCGCCTCCTTGAAGAAATACGACAGAATATCCTGCAGGAACATTTAAAAGCTCTTTGACTAATTGAGCAGCTTCATTATTCACTGCATCATATTCTTTACTACGATGTGAAATTTCCATGATAGACATTCCACTGTTGGCAAAATCCATTACTGCTTTGGCAGTATTGTCTAACGTAAACTCCGGCAATACCGAAGGACCTGCATTAAAATTATGTTTTCTCATTGTTTTATGTTTTATATGGTTAATAAAAATTAATAGATACAATTTAAATTATTTATTAAAACCAAGCATCAACGAGCATTCTGAATGGTGGTTGAAAACCTGGAACTTCAAAGAAGTATTGTTCAATGTAATTTATTGGCCTCGCATCTCAGTGCGAGGAAGCGGAAGAAGAAGAGGTGCTGATATGATATAAGTATTCAATCATAAAAAATATCGTATTGCAAATATTATAAATAATCTGATAAGTTGTATCTTAAATTAATTAATTTTTTTTCAACAAATTAAAAAATTCTTTTATTTACCCGGCAGAAGTCCTTTATCTGCTTTACGTTGTTTTATTTTTCGCGGTTGATTCCGGGCATCCACATCCTTGATAAATTTCCATTTCCCATTTTCAAAAACACAGGCATCATAAATGTTAGAAGCCGGAACATAATAACAATATACGCCTTCCAGATTTGATGACATTGGCACCAGGCGGTCGAATACGATCATCCAATTTTTATTGTCTCCTTTTGAAACATACTGTTGCTGGTATTTCAGCGACATAGATATTTTTTTTGAATATTCAAAAATGATTCGTTTGGCTGCTTTCTTTTTAGCAAATCCAGAGAAAATATCTGCTCCAAAAACAGGTGTATTCTTATCAGAAAAAGTTAATACTTCAATTATTTTTTTTCCTGACACCAATCCTTTTCCATTCCAACCCAATAAGGTGTAATATTCTTTCCCGTTATATTTTTCTTTAATCAGTTTATAATACAATGCACCAAACCAATTTAATCGGTTGCAAACAGATATTTCAGGATTATTCAAACTATCCGAAAAGTCAAACAATTGATATAAAAGAGTACCTTCATTTTTTTTTGGATTCATTTGAATAAATCCATAATAATCATAGGTCCCATCCGATCTGCCGACACTCCAGGTAATAATTCTGAATTTTTCGTCAGGGGAAGTAAGGCGCGAAACAGAGGTCAATGAATCAAATGGAAAGAAAAAAGATTTGTCTGTATTTAAAACTTGCATCCATGTCTGAATAAAAACATTGTTGGCTTTTTGTTTTTCAACATCATTGTTATTGAACTGAATTTCTTTTGACAGTTTTTTTAACGTATCTTCATATTGCTGAAAGGCAAGCATATCCTGCCCTATAACAAAATTTAACAAGTAAAATATAAAAAAACTAAAACATAAGATTTTTCGAGATTCGGCAGTCATCTGCATAATAATTTATACGATATTTGTCGTTTCAAAACGAGACAAAAATGGATTTATTACAAACCTACATGAAATTTTTAACACATTACATTTTATCATAATTTTTTTTCTTTTTAATACTAATTTATTTTAAAACATTAAATGAATCTGAACGATCGCATCAAATCATTTGCAAAACTTGGAAAGGTTCTTTTATCACCACCTGATTCGTTTAACATATTAATAAAAGACGCATGTTATTATAACGGTTGGTTTACCGAAGACAATGTTCGATTAGCTGTTCGGGCAATAGCTGAAAATCTAAGTGAAGACAAGTTGAATACCTGGATGTCATCCTATAACCATCAAATTAAGAAAACACAAATTGAAAAAAGAGTAGGTGTGATCATGGCTGGGAACTTACCATTGGTAGGATTTCATGATTTTTTATGTGTACTGATGTCAGGAAATAAATTTTACGGCAAACTTTCATCTCAGGACAATAAACTACTTCCAGCCATTGCTTCTGAACTGATTAAAATAAATCCTGAATTTTCCGCATATATTCAATCTACGGAAGAACGTATGTCCGGTTTTGATGCGATCATTGCAACAGGCAGCAATAACACATCCAGATATTTTGAATATTATTTTGGCAAATATCCGCATATCATCCGTAAAAACAGAAATAGTGTGGCTGTATTGAACGGGCATGAATCTCCGGCTGATTTAAAAAACCTTTCAAAAGATATCTTTCTTTATTTCGGGCTTGGGTGCAGAAACGTTTCAAAAATATTTATACCGGATAAATATGATTTCAATCTGCTTTTCAATGCATTTGAACAATTCACCGAAATAAAAAATCACAGTAAATATTTTAACAATTACGAATATCAAAAAGCTATTTACCTGGTAAACAACATAACCCATTTAGATAATGGATTTGTTCTTCTCAAAGAAAGCACTGAAATACCAACTCCTGTGGGAGTTCTGCATTATGCATATTATTCTGATATTCAAACCGTGATTCAGCAAATCCATCAGGAGAAAGATAAAATTCAATGTGTTGTCGGGAATAGAAAACTTTTTGAAACAGCAATTCCATTCGGACAAGCACAATATCCTGAATTAAACGACTATGCTGATGGGATTGATACGATGGACTTTCTTCTGAAGATCAAATAGTTTAATACAAATTACAACAGTTCAGTGATCAGAAAAATTTCTAATAACCAATATCCAATGATTGTACACTGACTCCTAAATTGTGAATTCTATAATCTAAATCAATTCTTGCTCATCTCACTAAACAGCCATAATAACATGACATTTGCAGGCATATCATATTCAGTACAGGTGCCTTCGGTAATAGAAATAACATCATTGTTTTTATTTCCGCCAATGCCGGTCATCACAGCGCCAGCAATCTGGGGTACTGGAGGAAAAAATTCAATCGGATTAATGAAACGTTCCGGTTGATTTCTGCCCACAGCTTCGATCGTGCTTGCAGCAAAAGGATTACAGCCGAGTATCCAGTCGATCTGTCGTTGGGCAACCTGTAAATACAGGTCATTACCGGTAATTTTATATGCTTTCATCAGAAAAAGAGCACTTTTAGCAATATCCAGATTAACACCAAAAGGAAAAACGTTGTAAAAATATCTATAATATCCACCACCAACATGTTTGCCACCTCCTGGATTGTCCATAAAATAATAGGTTGGCACCAATCCCCACGGATTCTTCTGAGACATGTTACATCTTTGGTCTGCTGCAAGTATAATAGCTTCTTTCCATTTAGCTGCATCTTTATGTGATGAGTGAAGAGTATATAAATCACACAAACCAATCTCGCCGAACTGACCGTCATTACAATGTGACGCAAGTTGCTTTTTTGTCGTATCAACATAAAACCATCCGGCAAGAGGATTTATTCTGACATCACCTTTTACTTGCATTCGCAACAACTGATTGGCTTGCATCGTAGCATGATCTAACCATCTGTTATCATTTGTTGCTTTATACAGTGATATGGCAGATACCAGCGCATCTCCTGAAAAATAAGAAGAACCAGCAAAATTCGATGAATAGAACTTCGTCATCCATTCATGATATTTAGGAATTTCAGGTGGAGAATAAGGAGTTTTCGGATATGAAGAGGACATCATATAGTCCCATATTTTTATAGCTTTTTCCAAACAAAGTTTGCTATATACATTATCCTTTCCTTTAAAATAATCAGCAGTCATTGCTTGTCCCATGATCTGAAGAAATGAATACAATTGCCATGTATCATTTGTAAATGCTTTACGTTCATCCCATGTGGATTCAATGATATAATCCATCACCGCACCATTTGGTTTAATCATTTTATGAAAATAGGTATTCCCCCATTTCAATTCATCAGCAATATTTCCGTTATCCCAAAGCGGAGTTCCTGTCAATCCCAGTTGAGCAAGTCCAAGCAATCCATACCCTGTGGACATCCATTTACGCAAATCACCTGACTGATGCCATCCACCAACGAGATCAATCCTGTTGCCTGTAAAAGCACAACGTCCATCCTGCAGATGACAAGGGGCATGCCATCCGGTATGGCTGTCACCACAGCGTTGGGAAGGATAATAATAAAACAAAGTCTGGAGCGGCTGTCGGTAAATTTCATTTGAAACAATAACAGGGTAAGGATACTGAATTTTTCCACATTTCAATATGTAAGTACCTTCTTCTTTAACGGCACTGAAATCACCGATCCAAGCCGTATCAAGATCACCGGCATTTTTAGTGATCCGGCCTTTGAATACCGTCTTCCATGGTAAAAATTTTATGACTTCAAATGAATCAGATTCGGGATTTGTAATAACAAAAAATTTAGGATGATTCGCTTTAAAACCAACCTGATTCATAAAAATATGTGTTTCATTTCGTTGCTTGGAAATCATTTTATATTGCGCAACCAAAACAGATGGTATTAAAACGAATATGAATAATTTAATAAATAATCTTATTTTCATGTTAGCTATTCTTGAATTACTTAAGTTAAAAACCAATCATTATTTATTGTTGTAAATAATGATCTTTTCTGTTTTGAAAAAATCCGACCCCATAAGATGAATGAAATAAATCCCTGTATCCAGATTGTTTAAAAAAATTTCTTTTTTATCAGAAAAAGCAATCGATTCAGAAAAAACCAGTTGACCGGTAATATCAGTAATCTGAATTTGGTTGATAATAATTGGCCCTGAATCAATGGTAATCCGGTCAATTACAGGATTTGGAAAAATATGAATCTGTTGATCCATTTTATTCATTCCAGATAAACCAACAGTTGTATTAAAAATATATTTATTAATATTACACCCTCCGCCACTATTATCAACAACAAACCTCATCACCTGCTTTCCAGCAGAAAGTGAAACCGTTTTATTAATGGTTGTCCAATTTTGTATTCCTCCTGTATTATTAACAGTTATCGTTCCTGTTTTGTTAACTCCTCCAAATTCGAGATGAAAAGTATTATTGTCTGTACCTGAAGCTACACGAACATCAAGGTTGTATTGCCCAGCATTAGCAACCGTTACGGTATACTCCATCCACTCTCCTGTATTGATCCAGCCAACATCGTAACCTGTCCCGGCATCAGAACAACTCTCAATATCCACTTGAGATGTAGGTCTGTACTGCCCTCCATTATTCGAAACATCAGCATCGTGAAAAGAAATATCAGGACAGCCATTATCAAAATCCTCAGCTTCAATTGTACCCGGAATTGTTAATGTTTTAAACGGAGAACGAGTATCAGTACAGGTTTGCACACCTGAACCAGGACAGGTAATAGATGTACCACATTTCACCGGTTCGCCAAATAAAGGCATGTCTCCATTCCAGGTAAAGGGCTGCATACGGGGATCACGTGCAGCATTCACAGTATTTTTAATAGTCCCATATTTCCCGTGATAAACCAGCCACCATTCACCATTGGGTGTTTGAACACAAGAGTGATGACCAACAGCATAAGCATCATTGGCTACAGACTTTTTAAATAAAGGGGCTGATGATTTGGTCCATGAAGATGGATTCATATAATCACTCCCCACATTAGCCGTAAGAGCGGCAAGACAATAATCCTCGTAATGACACTGGCTGGCAGAAAAAATAATATGTAATTTTCCACTATGTAATAAAAACTCCGGACCTTCATTCACACCATACGGCTGCATTTCCCATGAATTTTGAGGATAAGACAACCGTACCGCATTTCCTTGTGGTGTCCAGGGATTACTCATTTTAGTGATCCATATTTCCTGCATTTTAGACGTTCCATCCATTCTTGAATAAGCCATATAAATTTGCCCATTAGCAGGATCCTGCCAGGCTGTTGCATCTATACAATTACTCAACCCACTCAGTTCCGCCTTCAATGTATAAGCACCTAAAGGATCAGCTGTATTTGCTTCAAGAACAACAATATGAAACCAAAACTGACCACTATCAAAACACGTATAAATATACCATTTCCCATTAAAATAATGAAGTTCAGGAGCCCATATATTCGGTTTTCCACCCCAAACATTTGCAGATTGCCCTTGAAAAATACTTTGAAGATTCTGATTTTTCCAAACCGTCACATTACCTCCGGTAGTAAAACAACCGTAATAATAACCATCTTTATAGGTTACAAATGGATCAGGTGCACTTCCACTTTTTACAGGGTTTGAAAAAGTGCATTGAGCAAAAATATTTAAATATTGAAAAAATAAATTTACAGTTAAAATAAATACCATTATTTTTTTCATAGAAGAAAATCTTTCATTAATATAAATTAAATGACTAAAACGATTTATTACATAACTCTTCATAAACTATTCAATTTACAAAGTAAAGAATATTTTGATATTCTGTCAAATGAATTATTATTTTTTTTCAAAACAAATCACCTCTTATTCATCTTTGATTCAATAAAAATCTTCATTTTAAATAAAAAATAATAAGCAATTCACCTTCTATTCTAAGTTTTTCATTTTTAATATTTTAAATTTGCAAAAAATATTACATATGTCTAAATACATAAAATGGATTGCTGGTGGTTTAGGATGGGCTTTTATGGGACCTATCGGCGGACTTCTCGGATTTGTATTCGGAAGCATGTTCGATAACATACCTCACGATGAACGCAATAATAATCAAACGAATCAGGGTGATTTTTATATAAGTTTATTAATCCTTTCTGCTGCGGTAATCAAGGCGGATAAAAAAATTCATAATAATGAACTTGATTTCGTCAAATCTTATTTTACCAGAATGTTCGGCAATCAAAAAGCTGAACAATTCATGCAAATGCTTTCACAAATCCTTCAACATGATGTTTCTGTTCAGGATGTGTGTTTACAAATAAAACAATACATGGAATATGAATCGCGTTTACAGCTTTTACATTTTCTTTATGGAATTGCAGCAGCTGATCATGACATTGATCCGAGAGAAATTGATATCATCAAGTATATTTCAAATTTATTAGGAATTTCAGAAGATGATTATGTATCTATTAAAGCAATGTTTATTAAAGATCAATTTGGTCCTTATAAAATCCTTGAGATAAATCCTGACGCTTCCAATGAAGAAGTTAAAAAAGCATTCCGTTTAATGGCAATCAAATATCATCCGGATAAAGTCAGTCACCTTGGTGAAGACATTCAGCATTCGGCAAAAATTAAATTTCAGCAGTTAAATGAAGCTTATGAAAAAATTAAAAAACAACGTGGACTAAAATAATTTCTGTCAATCGTAGAATCTCCAACTGACCCCAAAATGAATTGAGTAATATTGACCGGAAACATTTGTTAACGGGTAATTGGGAATTAAATAATTATATTCTCTTTCCGCCTTATTATAAAACAAAGAATTAAAATGCTGGAATGAAACAAAAAATGCTGCACGTTTCAATTTAGCATTCAAAAAAAGATTTGCATACATAAAATTTTTCAATTTGATTTTATCCTGTACATAAAAGCTACTGATTGCAGGCATATAGGCATCAGCATTATATGAACTGTTAAACGTAAAATCTGCACCTATTGAAAAATCAAGCACTTTAAATAAACGTGTCATATAATACAAAGAATTATAGGTCATCCATTCAGGGAACCTCAATGCTTCTGTATTTTGAATATGCTGATAAATTACTTTATTATCTGAACCAATATGTTTTCCCAACCTAAAATTTTTATATAAATAAACAGAAAAAATATCTGTAGATTTATTCATTTGACGTGGACTACATACAGAATCCAAATAAACATAATTGATCAAATGCTGATAATTAAAACCAACTTTGAAATTCTTATACTGATACACTACATTTGTTTGAATGATTTGAATCTTTTTGAAATGATTATCCCACATTAAATGATTTGAATAATAATGATTGTAAATCCAAGAAGGAGTTTGATTTGAAACAGAACCATTAAGAACAATTTGATTTGTATTTTCAGATAATGTCGAAAATCGTTTTAACAATTGACCTTCAACCTTGTAATCCCCATTATTATAATCACCAAGAACACCTGACGTACTGAATTTAAAAACAAGTTTTCTTGAAAAATTTGTGCTTAAATCAACCGAAGGAATAAGTTGACTGAATATTCTTTTTTGAAACTGGTCAGCAAATCGTACATATTGATGTTTAATATTAAAAGAAAAATTAAAAAAATGATTCTTGATTGGTTGATATATTCTAAAATTATTTTCTATTTTATAATACTGAAGAGAATCGTATGTAGATAAAGAATCTAAATATATTTTTTTAAAAAATAATGTATCCGGATTTTCATCACTATAAACTTTTATATATCTTACGTAATTAAAAGCATGTACAATTCTCCAATTAAGATTCTTCTGATGAACAGAAGTATCATTTGATTTTTTAAAAAAATTCAGATAGTGTAAAATCTGAAAACCGGATTCTTTAAAGCGATTTGAGGCAGTCGACAAATAAAAATCATCTTCTAAAGTGCTTTTTGACTTAATCCCTCCATTCTCATAAATTTTATTTTTATTATGAATATAATCCGCAAGAATACCATATTTATTATTTGACGTAATATATCTGAATGTCAAATAAAAATTATTTCCATTGATCATTTGATTCGGAAAGAATCCTTTTGAATTAATCAGGTTATAGTTTAAACCTAAATAAATATTTTTTGCAAATTTACGAGAATGAATTACCCTAAACGACTGTTCTTTGATACTTCCATTCACATATCGTAATTCTGTAAAAGGTCGTACATGATCATAAAATTTTATATTCTCATGATGATAAAAATAATTATTCATTGAATTTAATCCAAGTAAAAAACCCGAAGTTTGATCTGATTGAAAATATAAATCTTTATATGGCATTCCGATATTTGCAGAAGTTGCAAAAAAATCTATTTTTTCAAACAATGGATTATATCTGTAAAAATTAGTAAATGATGTATCGACTATGAAGAGAGTATCCTGATTCGAAGAATATAAATAATTTATTTGGTTTGAATCTTTTGAATTTAATGGTTTTGACTTTTGCTGAAAAAAATAAAAATCAACAGACGAATAACATTTAAATGTGAGGATAGTGAGGATAAGAAATAAATATTTTTTTTTCACAAAAATTGACATGTAAAATAGAAATCAAAATTAAGGATAAATACTGGAATAAAAAGTGATTTAAAAAAAAATCCCTCCACGAAAACGAGGAGGGATTAATAAAAATTTGGCGACACATACTCTTCCGTCTTTTTGAGACAGTACCATTTGCGTTACCGGGCTTAACTACTCTGTTCGAAATGGGAAGAGGTGAACACCGGCACTATAGTCGCCATAAAATCTTAAACCTAAAAACAGGTTATAAAAACTTATGACATATTATATGAAAGAAAATACTAAGATTTAACAGATAAAAATGTGTTCTAAAAGTCTACAGGTAATTAGTACTGCTCAGCTTTGACATTGCTGTCTTTACACTTGCAGCCTATCAACGTCATCATCTATAACGACCTTTAAAAGAAGTCTCATCTTGAGGTGAGTTTCGTGCTTAGATGCTTTCAGCACTTATCTCTTCCAAACGTAGCTACCCTGCGGTGCAGTTGGCACTACAACAGGTACACTAGAGGTTCGTCCAA
>CAYVNP010000041.1:0-37187 GCA_964452905.1 uncultured Bacteroidales bacterium | reverse complement strand
GATTTTACATTATTAACTCCGATTGGCTCAGACACATTATTACCTCCGAATCCACTTGGAACAAAAGGACAAACTCCGATAGAATCTGCTACTTCTGTAAATGACCTGAATAAAAATAATGAAATGAAAATTTATTCTGCTCAAAGCAAGATCATCATTCAAAATGGTTCTTCATCAACAGAAAAAGGAACTATCGTGGTTTATGATGTACTCGGCAAAGTGATTAATTACAGAAATATTGAACCTAATTCAATTACTTCATTTGAAACAGTTGAGCGTTTTGCCGCTACAATTTATTATGTGAAAGTGATTATCGGCAGTCAAACTATTACTAAGAAAATATATATAAATAGATAGAATATTAGAAAATATATAAAAGTCAATTAATAAAGGTGATAAAATAGAAGAGAATGAAAACTGCTAAAAACATTTTAAAAATATTGGTAGTGATAGTTGCTATTATTATTTTGTTAGTAGTTCTTGTTGTTAGTAAAATATTTTTCTTTTGGAAAAAGCCCCCTGATATTAAAGCAGAGTCAGTTTTTATATAAATTATTTTTGTGAGAGTATTTTTATTTGATATGCACAAACATTAGTGTCTACTTAAAAATAAAACGTTTTTGAAAAGCTTTTTGATATGGTTTATAGTTGAATTTAGGTCGGTGACGATTTGAAAAAGATTTTTAGTTTGTACAAAAATTCATACTATGAATCAATGTTAAGTGATTGTCAATAATTATCAGCGATTTTCAGCAATTATTAGTGATTTTAATTTAACACTTTAGGTTTTACAATTATTCCCGCTAAAGTTTATATGATTTGATAAAAGTAAGTTTATAACCTCATGAGATGAAAAGAATCAAGTTAACTTATTAAAGGAATTTGAAGATTTTACTTTGCAAAATAAATCCACTTAAAAACAGTTTAAAGTGATAAAGAGAGAGGATTGATATAAGGAAATAGATTTAAATTGTTGGTCTAAATAAATCTTTTAATTCAACAGATGAATATTTATTAAATGAAATTAAAAAAATATAAAATTTAGCACTTTATACATTGTGGATATTCTCATGCAAAGTGTACCACCTTTTCTCATCTAAAGTGTACCACTCATTCTCCTTTAATTTAGATTACTCAATTTGATTGTTTTTACTTAGCAAATGTAACGACTATATTTTGTTTAACATTTAATTATTTTTTTGTTTGTGGTTTACGCATAGAATCACCTTGTAGCTCAATCCTGTTTGATGTATGGATAATGCGGTCAAGTATAGCATCTGCAAGAGTTTGTTCGCCTAAGAGTTCATACCATTTGCTTACTGGCACTTGTGAAGCGATTATGGTGGATGATTTACCATACCTGTCTTCAATAATCTCCAGTAAGGATATACAGGTGCTTGAATCAAATGGATGTAAGCCAAAATCATCCAGAATAAGCACATCCTGTTTTTCTAATCGTACCATTTCTTTTAAATAAGAATTATCCGCTTTAGACATTTTAAGAATAGAAAGAGCTTGTTCAGATTGTATCACATGAAATATGATAGTTTTTTTAATGAGTAATAAAAACGTTTAAAATTTATTCAGCAAAAAACGTGTAAATTCATGTTCGAAATTTGGAGTAAAAATATTTTTTCCAATATTTTGTTTTATGTCCTGAATACTCCAGAATTTTCCATCTGCTATTTCGTCTTTATTAAATTGAATTGGATGATCATAATTGGTCATAAATGAAAAAATAAGTTCTGATTCAACCTGACTTTTCCAAACATATTTTGCTATGAAAACAGGCGTAAAATCGTCAATTCCTATTTCTTCTTTTACTTCTCTTTTAAGAGCATATTCAAGTTCTTCATTTAGCCCTATATGCCCGCCAACTGCAGTATCCCATTTGTTTGGCTGGATATCTTTTGATGCCGGACGTTTTTGTAAAAATAATTCTTTTTTAGGATTGAAAACATGAAGATGAACAACAGGGTGGAGCAGATCAGGATTTTGATGACAAACCGAACGAGGCGCTTTACCAATTACTTGTCCTTCTTCATCAACCAAAGGAAACCATTCTTCATATTTATATCTGGATTGTTTAATTTTATTAGTGATAAATTCAGCCATGAAATATCCTCCAAATAGGATATAAAACAATCCTCCACTGATGAAAACCCAAGCTTCTTTGCTCATGAAATATGCAGATATGACAATCAAAATCGTATGAACTAAAACAATGTAAAACAGAATAAGTATGCTGCGAGACATTTGTTTCTTCTGAATGTCATTCACTTGAATTCCTTTCAAATATCTTTTTGACATATTCACAATTAAATTAGTTGATGAAAATGCAGAGATACCTAATATGACACAAAGAATTGATTCAATGAATGCTGGTTTGAGTTTGAAAAAAATATCATTGTCCATTAGAATAGAGATAAACCCCAAGACAACAAGGAGAAGTGTGTCAAGGATAATGAAAAGTTCCCATTTTTTTACTTTTATAAAAACAAATAAGGTTTCAATGATTCCAAATGAAACGGCAATATATATTCCTATCACAGTTCCCCATTTCCAATCAGCTATTACAAATATGAAAAGAGGTATAAATCCTGGTAATAATTTTTTCAGAAGGTCAGTTCTATTCACCATTTGTTTTTATTCAACTATGAAATGTGAGTGAGTACCAATAGGGGATGGACTTTGAAAAATATGTAATTCAAATAATTCAATTACTGCAAGAATATGCTCGGTTATTTCAGAAATTAAATTTTCAAATGCTTCATCATCGGTGATAGAACAAAATGCATTGATTTCTAATGGAACTCCTTTATCTGTTGGCTGTAGCAAGCGAATGATGAATTTCATTTCTTGAAGAATAACAGGTGTTTCTTTTAAGTATGATTCAATGTATTTTTTTAATAAACTCACATTTGTTATCATTTCTTCAGGGATGACTTCTATAGACGTATTGAATAATATATTTTTCCCAAAATGTTTTTTTGCTATTTGGCTACCCTCATCTTTTGACATCAATTGAATAGATTTCATATCAAGAAAAAAAGATCTTCTGATTAATCTGCTTCCTGAATCTATCATTCCTCTAACATTAGTAAAAGGTTCAAGCATCAGTGTATTTGTTGAAATGGTCAGGATGGTTTGATCAAAATTTCGTATTTTAACAGTATTCATTGCTATTTCCATTACATCTCCATCCACATTATATTTAGGCATGATGATTTTATCATCGGGTTTCAGCATCTCATTTGATGTGAGTTGAATACTCGAAACAAAAGCAGTAATTGTATCTTTAAAAACAACAAGTAATATTGCCGCAACGGCACCAAATCCGGCAAGTAAAGCCATTGGTGATTTTCCGATAATGATTGACAAAATGAAGATTGATCCGATGAAATAAATTAGTATTTTGATTACCTGAATATATCCTTTGATGGGACGATTCTTAGATTCAGGAAGATGTAAATAAATTTCATGGGATGCATTCATGAATGAGTTAGCTACAACCATTCCAATAATGGTAATATAGATAAATGAAGCGGATTGCACCAGATTCATATAGGAAGGATAATATGATAAAACTATCTTTGCAGAAAAATAAAATACCAATGCGGAAATTACATGAGACAATTTACTGAAAACTTTTTTTCTGAATAAAATTCTGTTCCATAAGGTATGGGTGCGTTTTACTATTCTTGAATTTATAGCAAGTATTATTTTTTTAGCAATATAATTTGCTGCAATACTAATTAGAATAACAAAAAGAATGATCATGATCCCTCTCATCCATAGTGCAAGCTGAGGAGATATTCCAATATCTATCAACCATTCCTTCAATATTTTTCCAAATTCTTCCATTAGTGAAAATATAATTTAATAGTTATTCTTTTAATATTTTTACTTCCGTACGTCTGTTTTTTGATTTACCTTCAGGTGTTGAATTATCAGCGATAGGTTGTGTTTCTCCATACCCTTTTGGAACTATTCGCAAAGGTGAAATTCCTTTACTAACTAAATAATTTTTTACTGATTCCGCTCTTTTTTGAGAAAGCTTAAGATTGGCATCATCGTCCCCAACATCATCCGTGTGTCCAGATATTTCAATGATCATGGTCGATTTAAGCATTAATACTTCTGCAAGATTATTAAGTGCAGTAAAAGATTCAGGTTTAAGAATGGCACTGCCTGTGTTAAAATATACATTTTCCAGAATAAAGTGTTTTGTAAAAGTAAGAGTAGTGTCTTGTAAAATTTCTGTTAACTCAAGACGAAGATTTGCCTGGAGTTTACCTTTACTTTCGGGAATGGTAATATCATCAAACAAGATCGTATTATTGATCGTCTTCTGTTTTGTTTTGTAAGTGTCTCCTTTGGGTACCCATAAAGTTAATTTTCCATTTTGATCGGTTACCCCTGAATATTCTTTTTTAGTTTTAACACTTTGTAGCGTGATAATTTCTCCTTTCCGGGGATTGGTATTTTTGTCAACTGTAGTAATATTAATCGAAGCTAATTTATCTTTATCATCAGATGACTGAGCTAAAAGAACAATATTGAATATTGTTAAAAAGATTAATAAAATAGTTTTTTTCATATATAGAAGATTTTAATATTATTCTTCTCCATAATGTTTTTTTAACATATTTCTGTAAGCCAGAAATACATTAGCCCTTGAAACAAATCCGAGATATCTACCATCTTTAATCACTGGTAAATTATAAATGTCCGTATTTTGTAATTTTTGAGTTACATCTTCCATGCTTTCTTCCAGCGTGACCGATGTGTCTGGGACTACCATTAAATCTCTAACGTAAACCGAATTATAAAGATCCTGATTAAACATAACATGTCGGATACTATCCATTGTGATGATACCAACCAGCATTCCATCATTATCCACAACAGCAAACATATTTCGTAAAGATTTTTTAATCACTTTAACCAATTCACCCAAGGTAGCACCGGGACGTATTGTGCTAAAATTGGTCTCAACCAGATCTTCAATATTCATCATGATCATTACCGCCTGATCTTTGTTATGTGTTATCAATTGTTTGCGTCTTGCTAACTGATGTGTGTAAATTGAATTCGGCATGAAATATTTTATGGTCGTATAAGAAAGTGTTGAAGTGATCATGAGTGGCATGAACATTTCATATCCTCCTGTTACTTCAGCAATCAGAAATATTGCGGTGAGCGGAGCATGAGAGACTCCGGCAATCATTCCCGCCATTCCTGCTAATACAAAATTTGTTTCCGGTAAATGGATACCTAAAATATTCAAATGGTTAAATGCTACGGAAAAGATTAATCCAAATGTTGCACCCATGAAAAGGGTTGGTGCAAATGTTCCTCCAACTCCACCGCTGCCAAATGTGATACTGGTTGCAACAACTTTTAAAAAGCTAATAAATAATAAAAAGATAATAAAAACAGGGATATTGTTTTTAAAAGAATAGAACATACTATTGTCAAGTAAATCTTTATAATGATTTACATCTAAACAGAGATTTATAGTTTTATATCCTTCACCATAAAGAGGAGGGAATAAAAAAATTATTAAGCCCAGACTTGCCCCACCTATAATTAACCGGATATGCCAGGATTTGATACGGTCAAATATTTTTTCAACTGTACGATATGTCTTTGTAAAATAAAAAGATAATAAGCCGGTCAGTAATCCTAAAACAATATAAAAAGGAATTCGATGTAAAATAAAAGGATCAGTGATATGAACTGTATAAATTTTTTGTTGACCGAAAATAAGATAAGACGTAACAGCAGCACAAGTGGAAGAAATCAATAAAGGCAGTATGGATGCCATGGTCATGTCGAACATCAATATTTCAAGAACAAAAATGATTCCTGCAATTGGTGCTTTAAAAATGGCAGAAATAGCGCTGGCACTTGCGCATCCAATCAATAACGTACGTTGTTTATAGTTTAAATGCAGTAATCGCCCAAGGTTTGATCCAATTGCGGAACCCGTCATTACACTGGGTCCTTCCAAACCGACAGATCCGCCAAAACCAACAGTGACCGCACTGCCAACAATATATGAATATAGATAATGTTGTTTGATCAGACTGCTTTTTTGTGAAATAGAATAAAGTACATTTGAAATACCATGACCAAGTTCACGTTTTAGTATAAATTTTGTAAAAATTAAAACAAGAAAAATTCCTATCAAGGGATAAGCAAAATAAAGATAATGGTAGTATTCCTTTTGGAAAAAAAATGTTAAGATGGATTCGGTTAAATACACAGAGTTTTTAAGCACCACAGTTGAAAGACCAACTACAAAGCCAATAATCGCACTAACTATGAGAATATATTGCCGATCTTTTATATGGTTCAGACGCCATTCAAGAAATTTTTTAAGCAATCGTGAAAGATACATGATCATTTCATCAGTATTTAAAAAAGAAATATAAATTTCAAAGTTAAAGAAATATTTTTTTAAACCAATTTCAATTAATTAAAATCAGATTAATTCTTTGAAGAATAAAAGTAATTCAGAAATTAAAAATAAAAAAAAGAAAAGGAAATAATTGAAAGATTATTTATGAGATTTAGATTTTAAACCATCATAAGCCCATTTAATATAGACAGCACCCCATGTAAAACCACCACCAAAGGCAGTCAGGATAAGATTATCGTTTTTATGTAATTTTTTTTCCCATTCCCATAAACACAATGGGATTGTTGCACCTGTTGTGTTTCCGTATTTTTCAATATTAATCATTACTTTTTCGGAAGAAATATTCATTCGGTCAGTTACGGCATTGATGATTCGGATATTTGCCTGATGGGGAACGACAAAAGCAATATCATCATTGGTCAGATTATTTTTTTCCATTATTTCGACAGCAACAGCAGCCATACTTTTAACCGCAGATTTATATACAGTCTGACCTTCCTGATATAGATAATGTTCGCGGTTTTCAATGGTTTTAAATGAAGCAGGTTTAACAGAACCACCTGCTTTCATATGAAGGAACGTTCTACCCATTCCATCGGAATAATGAATGGAATCAATAATTCCAACATTCTCTTTGGAAGGTTCAAGCAATACAACACCAGCTCCGTCACCAAATAATACACAGGTCTGTCTATCCTGATAATCAATAATGGAAGACATTTTATCAGCGCCAATTACTAAAACTTTTTTATGTGTACCGGATTCAACAAATTTTGCTCCAATTGTTATGGCATAAATAAAACCGGAACAAGCTGCATTGATATCAAAATGAAATGCGTTTTTTATTCCTACTTTGTCGCAAATGATATTGGCTGTTGAAGGGAAAGGCATATCGGGTGTGATGGTAGCACAAATAACTAAATCGATATCATCCGGATTTGTATGCGTCTTTTTTAATAATCCTTTAACAGCATTTGCACCTAAATCGGAACTACCTAAACCTTCACCTCTTAATATTCGTCTTTCTTTTATACCTGTCCGTGAAGTAATCCATTCATCTGACGTGTCAACCATTTTTTCTAATTCCTGATTGGTAAGAATATAATCCGGTACCCAACCATTTACACCTGTAATTGCTGCTCTTATTTTTGACATCATTCCCTTTTAATTTATCGTGATTAGTTTAATTGGTCTTATTGACGGATTTTTTTATTTGGATGAAACTTTGTTAATGCATTTTTAATTTTTTTTGAGAGATTTGCCTCATGTACATGTTTTGAATGGATTAACATATTTTTAATTGCCTTGTCATTTGAAATTCCATGCCCAATCAATACAGTAGATTCAATACCGAGAATAGGGGTTCCTCCATAATTTTCATAATCAAATTTTTTAAAATAATCATCAGACAAACCCCTGTTGTTGATTAAATTATAAAATGCTTCAGCTTGTTTAAGTACAATATTACCGGTAAATCCATCACAAACTATAACATCTGCTTTGTCCGTAAACAAATATCTGCTTTCAATATTCCCAATAAAATTAAAATCAGTTGTCCCTTTCATTAGTCTGAATGTTGACTGACAGGTTACATTTCCTTTATCTTCTTCTTCGCCAATATTTAATAATCCTACTTTAGGATTTTTGATATTATAAACATATTCTGCATATAAAGAACCGAGAATGGCAAACTGATAAAGCACATCTGGTTTACAATCAGGAACAGTACCAACGTCTAGTACTATACCAACTGAGTTATTTTCTTTAGGAAATACAGCAGTAATGCATGGTCTGATAATACCCTGTATAGTTTTGACTGTATAAATTGAACCGACCAACATTGCCCCGCTATTACCAGCACTGGCAAATGTGTTTATATCTTTTTGTTTTAAAAGTCTAAACCCTAATGCAATTGAAGAATTTGGTTTTTGTGTATATGATTTGATAGGTTGTTCACACATTTCAATAACCTGTGAGGCATTGATTATCTCAAACAGATCAGGATTGCAATTTTTTTCTTTTAATCCGGTAAGTATAATTTGCTGATCACCAATCAGAACTATTCGATCGGTCGGAGCGAGTTCATCTAGTGCTAAAATTGCACCAGAAATAGTTGCATCAGGTGCATAATCTCCACCCATTACATCTAAACCAATTTTCATTCGATTGATTTAAGTTATAAAGTTTGGATTAATCTAAGCTGTAACTGTTTTTTCTACAGCAAGTTTTCCTTTATAATACCCACATTCATTGCAAACACGATGATATAAAACAGTTGCACCGCAATTAGAACAAGTAGCAATGGTAGGTGCTACTGCTTTATAATGTGTTCTTCTTTTATTGGTTCGTTGGTTTGACCATCTACTTCTTGGATTTGGCATATATGTTATTTTTTAAGTTTTAATTTTTTTAATTCATCCCATCTGGGATCATTTGAAATTTCTGGTGTTTTTATTTTCTTTTTTGGTCCAATGATTTTATTGCATTCTTTGATTGATGAATGGGTTCGCTTAATTGGTAGAGATAAAATAATATATTCATAGATTAGATGACCAATATTTATTTTATGCTCGGTATCTGGGATTATGAGAATAGAATCGTCTTCATCATTATATTCTTGTCCAAATTTAATAATATAATTTTGAACTGATTTTACAGGGAAATTAAAAACCTCTAAACATCTGTCACAGATTAATTTTACATATCCTTTAAGGGTAAAATCGAGGATCAGCATTTTATCATTTTTCGTAAAATCAAGATCAATGGTAACTTCACCATCATTTATTTCAGAGAATTCAAAATTTTCAAAGAACGATTTAGAAATTGTATAATGAAATAAATGTTTTCCGGTTTTAAGTCCTTTAAATGAAATATCAAATTGTTTAAGTTCATTCATTTTTTTGAAAATAAAACAGGTTTGCAAAATTAATAATTTATTTTGAATAACAAAGGGTCTTTTTTTTACTATTAAAATAAATTAGAAAACAAGTCCCAGACAGGGTCGGAGGGTGGATTACATTGAATGATAATTTTTTCTTTTTGAATTGGATGAATGAATTCGACTTTTCGTGCATGAAGATGTATTGATCCGTTTGGATTTGTTCTGGGATAACCATATTTAATATCACCTTTAATAGGGGAGCCAATTGCTGCAAGTTGAACTCTGATTTGATGATGTCTCCCTGTTATCAAATTTATTTCTAATAAAAAATAATGATCACTCTTTCCTTTAAGGTTATAGAATAATTCTGCTTTTTGACTGTTTCCGGTTTCTTCGGTACATACAAATGATTTATTCAATTTTTCATTTTTTTTTAAAAAATGAATTAAATGAGTATTTTCACTAACTGGTTTATTTTTAACGATTGCCCAATATGTTTTATGTATCTCACGAAGTTGGAGCATATGATTGATACGTGCAAGAGCTTTACTTGTCTTGGCAAAGATTACAATTCCACTTGCAGGACGGTCAAGTCGATGAGTAACACCCATAAAAACATTACCTGGTTTATTATATTTATTTTTCAGGTATTCTTTTAAAATTTCACTAACAGGTTTGTCTCCTGTTTTATCACCCTGTATTAGTTGTGAAGGTCGTTTGTTTATGATAAGAAGATGATTGTCTTCTAAAAGTACTTCAGGAAGGTTATTGCTGTTTTGATTAGGAAATATTTGGGGAATATTCATTAGAATCATTCAGATTTAATAAATATGAAAAAAAATTAATATTGTTCTTGATCGTTTGGAAACTTAACTGATTTAACATCGTCAATATAATGAGTCACTGCATTTTTGATTTCGTCAAATAAATTATGATAACGTCTTAGAAATCTTGGTGAAAATTCATTGGTAATACCAAGCATATCATGTGTTACAAGAACTTGACCATCCACTTGATGTCCTGCTCCAATTCCAATGGTGGGTATCTTAATTTGTTTCGTAACATTTGCAGCTAATTTAGCGGGAATTTTTTCAAGCACAATTCCAAAACAACCAGTTTTTTCAAGAAGAATAGCATCCTCAATAATTTTATTTGCTTCTTCTTTATTTGTTGCTCTTACAACCCAAGTGCCATATTTTAATATTGACTGAGGCATAAGTCCTAAATGTCCCATGATTGGGATTCCTGCTGTGAGTATTCGTTCAACGGATTCAATAATTTCCTTTCCGCCCTCCATTTTAATTGCATCCGCACCGGATTCCTTCATAATTTTAATTGCTGAATTAAGTGCTTTTAATGAATTACCCTGATATGTACCAAAGGGAAGATCAACCACAACCAAAGCTCTATTTACTGCCCTCATTACAGATGAAGCATGATAAATCATTTGTTCCAGGGTAATGGGTAGAGTTGTTTTATGCCCAGCCATAACATTGGATGCAGAATCACCAACCAGAATGATATCAATGCCTGCATGGTCAAGAATGCGAGCCGTTGAAAAATCATAAGCTGTCAACATGGAGATTTTTTCATTATTCTTTTTCATCTCCTGAAGTATATGAGTGGTCACCTTTGTAATAGGTTTCTTTAAAGGGGTCATATTGGTTGATTGTAATTTTTAGCAAATGTATGAATTTTTATAATGTTATCACATATTTATATATTGAATGTATTGCTATCATTCAGGAATGTTTTACATTTGTCAGAAAATGATTTATTATATAAAATGGATTTAGATAATACAGGATTGATTAATAAAAAGTGGTATGTTTTATATACACGTTCTCGTTTTGAGAAAAAAGTATTAAAGGAAATGGAACAATTAGGGGTAGAATGTTATCTTCCTCTCCATCGCAAACTGAAACAATGGAGTGATAGAAAAAAATGGGTAGAAGAACCATTATTTCGCTCTTATATTTTTATTAAGATACATAAAGATGAGTATTATAAAGTGCTTGAAGTAAATGGTGTAATAAATTTTATAAGTTTTGAAGGAAGAGCAGCTATTGTTCGTGATGATCAGATTGAGATATTAAAAAGAATTTTATTTTCAGATACAGAATTCATTGTGTCAAATGATGAGATTAATCCCGGAACTGAAATTGAAATTATTTATGGGAGTTTAAAGGGATTAAAAGGACAATTAATTAAGTATAAAAGTAAGAAAAAAGTAATTGTTAAAATAGAATCAATAAATCATTCCTTATTATTGAATATAGGGCGTCAATTTATAAAAAAAATATAATAAAAAAAAAAAAAAAAAAGATAAAAGATAAATAATAAATTATTATTTTCGCAGCCTTAATAATATAAGGTTTCAAAATGGGACTGAAAGGGCGGAGCTATAAAAAAATAATACATATAATTTAGTGAATATTAACTCTATAAAATGAGGTTAATTTAATTTGGATAATTGTTTATTAAATAAAATTAAGTGAAAACATTGAAAATAGGAATAGGAAAAATATTAATATTTTTCCTATTCAATGGTTTGATTATTAGTTGTATTCCGCAAAAAACCTTGCGGTATTTACAGAGTACGAAACCAGATTCAACAAGTTATCAAGTGAATAATAACCCACCTGCATACAGAATTCAACCTAAAGATATGTTATTTATACGGTTTATGACACCAGATGAAAATATTTCAGAAGCACTTAATGTTATCAATACGGGTAAATCAGGTACTATGATAACTGAACAAACAATGCAAGTTTTTGGGAATTTGGTGTCAGATTCAGGCTTTATTTTACTTCCATTCCTCGGAAAAATTAAAGTTGCAAATTTAACAGTTAATGAAATAAGGGATTCTATTCAGAAAATTACTAATAAATATTTTAATGAAGTATATGCATTTGTAAGAATTATCAATCTGAAGGTAACAATTTTAGGTGAAGTTGCCAAACCAGGGACTGTTTCTTATATAAATGAAAGAATTAATATTTTTCAGGCAATTGGAGAAACTGGAGATTTAACATTATATGGAAATCGAAAGAATGTGAAAATAATTAGAATGGATAACAATAAAACAAAAATTATTACAATAGATTTAACGGATAAAAAGATTCTTGAATCTCCATATTATTATTTATCTAATAATGATATCATTTATATTGAAAGTATGAAAAGTAAAAATTATAGTTTAGGGAATTTTCGTCTAAGCAGTTTTATTAATGTTATTGCATCGGCTATTAATTTATTGATATTAACCAAGCTTGTATCAAAATAATTTTATTTATCACATTTTAATTATTCTTGTTATATTTAATAAATGTGCTTTTTTATACATGAATTTATTTAATTTTTAAAATTACTCATTTTGGAAGCCAAAAATTCAAACATTAATTCAACTTTAAATTATTCAATTGATTTTAAATCAATATTTTTTAAATATATCCGTTATTGGTATTTGTTTGTTATAACTATTCCAATTGGATTAATAGGTGGATATATTAAATCGAAATATACAAAACCTCTATTTGAAATTTCAACTACATTACTTCTGAAAGATGATCAGAACGGTATGTCATCAAAGGATAAAGATGTTTTAAAAGAATTAAATTTGTTTTCAACATCTGTTAATATTAAAAATGAGATTGAGATTCTTCGATCAAACAAAATGGCAGCACAAACTGCTAATGCAATGAATATTCAAGTTGCTTATTTTAAAGAAAAAAAAACATATGATATTGAAGTTTATACGACAAGTCCCTTTATAGTTAAATTTGATACATCACAACATGAATTACCCTATAATAAAAAATTTCAGATCATTCCACTATCACAAAGAGAGTATAATCTAGTTTCAGAAGATATTCCTTCATTAAATGGAAAATATTACTTTGGACAATTACTGAAATATAAAGATTTCAAATTTACTTTAGTTGCAAATTCAAAATGGCAATATTCATTTCAGAAACAAAATTATTTTTTCTATTTTGTTAGTCCTCTCAGTTTATGTGCAGCATTAAGTTCTCTTAAAATTGAATTGCGTGGAAAAGATATTACGGTAGTTCAATTAACATTAACTGGTCAAAATCTTCATAAAAGTGTTGATGTTTTAAATACATTGACAAGGGTTTATATGGAAAAAAGTTTAGAGAAAAAAAATCAAAAAGCAATTAATACCATTCAGTTTATTAATGAACAATTAGCACAAATATCAGATTCTTTAAATATAACCGAATCGAGATTGCAGGATTTCAAGTCTGGAAATATGATGATTAATTTAAGTCGAGGCGGACAAACTTATATTGATCAAATGAATCTACTTGAGTCTCAGAAGTCAGTCAATCTTATTCAAATTAAGTATTTAGAATATTTAAAAAAGTATATTAATGATAATAAAAAATTTAATGAATTATGCGTGCCAAGTACAATGGGTATTCAAGATGATTTATTAAATGAATTAATATCTCAACTGATTATTGCTGATGCTCAATTACAGGAAGTACAATATTCTAGTAAACGGAATAACAAGATTATTGATAAGATTAATTTCAAGATATTGACACTAAAGCATAGCATTTTTGAAAATTTAAATAATTTATTAACAGTAAATAATATTTCATTAAATGATTTAGTTGTTAGGCAAGATTCTTTGGATAGAACAATAAGAAAATTGCCAGTTAAGGAAAGAGAACTATTAGGTATTGAAAGAAAATTTAAATTAAATGATGATATTTATACATATTTGTTGGAAAAGAGATCGGAAGCTGCAATTGCAAAAGCATCAAATGTACCGGATAGTGAAGTCATAGATGAAGCGTCTATTAGTAGATCCCAACAGCTTGAACCACAAAAAACTAAATCTTTACTTGTCGGATTTGGTATTGGGTTAATAATACCCATTATATTTTTATATTTAAGAGTTTTGTTTAATGATAAAATTAAAGATAAAACAGATATTGGTCAATTAACAAATCATTCAGTTTTAGGTTATATTATTCATTCCTTTTCTGCATCAACATTAGCGGTTGTTGAAAAACCAAAATCATCAATTGCTGAATCTTTCAGGGCTTTGAGAACAAATATGCATTTTCTTACCCCTGATAATTTAAAACAAATAATTTTGGTTACTTCATCTCATACAGGCGAAGGTAAAACATTTACTACAATTAATCTTGGTTGCATTTTAGCGTTATCAGGAAGAAAAACAATCATATTAGGTTTTGATTTACGAAAGCCAAGACTATATCAGGATTTTGGATTAACAAATCATGTTGGTATAAGTTCGTATTTGGCTGGAAAGAATGTGTTAACAGATGTTATACAAAAAACACAAGTTGAATCTCTTGATTTAATTACAGCCGGTCCTATTCCACCTAATCCTGCTGAATTAATTGCCTTGCCCAAAACCAAATTAATGTTGGAAGAGTTACTAAAGACCTATGATTATATAGTGTTAGATACGTCTCCTATCGGAATTGTAGCTGATGCATTTTTCTTAATGCAAATGTCTAATATCAATTTATTTGTTATAAGACATAATGTTTCAACAAAGAAAATGACAGAAAGAGTTCTTGAGGATATTGATTTAAATAATATAAAAAATTTATCTATTGTTGTTAACGATATTTCATCTAATGCTTATTCATATGGATATAAATATAATTACGGATATAGGTATAATTATGGGTATTATAGTTCATATGGATATTATGAGGAGGAAAAAGTTGTGTCTTCATGGGTAACAAGAGTATATGATAATATAAAAAACAATTTAAAAGAATAATTATTTCATATGCGATATTTCTATATTTTTTCAACAATTTTTTTTACAGTTTACGGACAGTTAATCATTAAATGGCGGATCACAAAATCAAACTGGAATATTACTACTTCAGGGTTTTCCGAAATGGTGATTTCATATTTTAAATTTCTTTTTGATCCATTTATCTTTTCCGGATTTCTTTCAGCTTTTATAGCATCAGTTTTTTGGATGCTGGCAATGACAAAATTTAAAATTTCATTTGCTTATCCATTTATGAGTTTAAGTTTTGTTTTTGTTTTGATTTTAAGTGCAATAATTTTTAAAGAAAGTATTACAATTGGAAATATAATTGGTTTAATTTTTATTATTACAGGATTAATCATCAGTGTAAATTTTTAATTTGGAAAAGAACGTATTGAAATATATCAGTGTAGTTATTCCGGTTTATGGATGTAGATTATCATTAATTGAATTATACAATCGATTGGTTAAAACGCTTAATACCATTACATCTGACTTTGAAATAATTATGGTTAATGATGCCAGTCCAGATCAATCATGGGAAACTATAAAAGAACTTGCTGAACTGGATAACCGAATTAAAGGGATTAGTTTTTCCCGGAATTTTGGACAACATTATGCAATTTCAGCAGGATTGGATAATTGTTCAGGTCAATGGGTTGTTGTAATGGATTGTGATCTTCAGGATCAACCAGAGGAAATATTAAAACTATATGCAAAAACGAAAGAAGGATTTGATATTGTATTAGCCAAAAGAACGATCAGGAAAGATAACTATTTTAAAAAAATATTTTCAAAAATATTCTATCGTATATTAGGTTATTTAACTGATACAAAGCAGGATCATACCATTGCAAATTTCGGTATATATCATTTTAAAGTAATTAAAGTCATACGTGAACTACAGGATAGTATCAGATATTTTCCGGCTATGGTAAGATGGGTAGGTTTTAATTGGACAAGTATTGAAATAAAACATACAGAAAGAAAAACTGGTAAAACTTCATATAACTTTTCAAAACTTCTGAATTTAGGAATTGATATCATAATGGCTTTTTCCAGTAAACCATTGAAAATTACCATTAAGATTGGTTTTATGATTTCATTCTTATCCATATTATATGCATTGTATGATATTATCAGATATTTTCAGGGTTATATTACTGTCAGCGGTTGGACCAGTATAATTATTTCAATATGGTTCCTATCGGGCCTGATCATTTTTTTCTTGGGTGTAGTAGGACTTTATGTCGGAAAAACTTTTGATAAAGTTAAGCAACGGCCATTTTATATAATTAATCAAACCACATGGTAAGATTAACATTTTATTTAATGAATTACAAAGGGTTCAAAGTACTTGAAGATGTTATTCATTCATTCGGGAAAGAAATAATTGATAAAATAATTACAGCCAAAGATGAACATTTAATTAAAGATTATTATTCTGAAATTATTCATATCTGTCAAATAAATAGTATTCCTGTTTTTGATCATAAAGAAAAGCATACGGTTGAAACAAAATATGCTGTTGTAATTTCTTGGCGTTGGATGATTCCGGAATCAGAACACTTTAGATTAATTGTTTTACATGATTCATTGTTGCCAAAATACAGAGGGTTTAATCCTTTAGTAACAGCACTGATCAATGGGGATTCAAAGACTGGAGTTACTGCTGTTTTTGCTTCTAAAGAATACGATAAAGGAGAAATTATTTATCAGGCAGAAACGAATATAGATTATCCAATTAAAATATCTTCAGCTATAGAGAACATTACAAAAAATTATATACAGATTGTGTTTAATCTATGCAATGATATTATTTCTCATAAGGAGTTAATTTCATATTCTCAAAATGAGGAAGAAGTGAGTTACAGTTTATGGAGGGACCATGAAGATTATTTTATTAATTGGTACTTGAGTAATACGGAGATATTAAGATTTATAGATGCAGTTGGATATCCATATGCCGGTGCCCGATCAATGGTTGATAATAGATTAATTATTATTAATCATGTTGAAATAATTGATGATGTTCAGATAGTAAACAGAACTCCGGGTAAATTAATTTTTTTTAAGGACAAAAAACCGGTTGTTGTCTGTGGTAAAGGATTGCTTAAGATTTGCGAAATGAGAGATGAACAAAATAATTTGTTTAACTTAAGTAAATTTAGAGTCAGATTTAGATAATGAATAATTTGATACTTCCTTTCAATAAACCTTACCTAACCGGTAAAGAAACTCTATATATCGAACAAGCTGTTAAAACCGGAAAAATATCTGGTAATGGCATATTTACTCAAAAATGTCATCAGTTTTTTGAACAGCGTTATGGGTTTAAAAAATGTTTATTGACAACTAGTTGTACAGATTCACTTGAAATGGCTTCAATCCTTTGTGATATTCAATTAGGAGATGAAGTTATTGTCCCATCGTTTACATTTGTTTCCACTGCAAATGCTTTTGTATTACGTGGCGCAAAAATAGTATTTGCAGATAGCCGAAAAGATCATCCTGGAATTGATGAAAGGAAGATAGAGGAATTAATAACAACTCAAACTAAAGCTATTGTTGTTGTTCATTATGGAGGAGTTGCATGTGATATGGATATTATTATGGATATTGCGACTCGACATAATTTATTTGTAATCGAAGATGCTGCTCAAGCAATAGATTCTTATTATAAAGGGAAACCTCTTGGAGGGATTGGGCATTTGGGTTGTTTTTCTTTTCATGAAACTAAAAATATACAATGTGGTGAAGGAGGTATGCTGGCTGTAAATGATGATCAATTTATCAAACGAGCTGAAATTATTTGGGAAAAAGGAACCAACAGGGCAGAGTTTTTTCGCGGGGAAGTTAATAAATATGGATGGGTTGATATTGGTTCTTCCTTTTTACCTTCTGAGATTACTGCTGCATTCCTTTGGGCACAGTTTGAAAATTTAGATATAATTCAGAATAAAAGGAAACAGCTTTGGGAATCCTATTATCAGGGTTTAAAACCGATTGAAACAAATAACAAGGTTAAACTTCCCGTAATACCGGATTATGCTACCAACAATGCTCATATGTTTTATCTTATCTGTGAGAGTATAGAAGAACGGACAAAGCTTATTGATTATCTTAAAAAGGAAAACATATATAGTGTATTTCATTATTTGTCTTTGCATCGAAGTTCATTTTACTTGCAAAAAAATAAAATCAGCCGTGAACTTCCGTACTCTGATTTTTATGAAAAAAGTCTTCTTCGGTTGCCATTTTATTTTGAACTGGAAAACTCTGCAACAATTGTATCATTATTAAATAATTTTTTTAACATATGAAAAAAATAATTAATAATACAAGCATTAATTATATTATTACAATCATTTTTATTTTTCTGTTAATGCCATACCTTGATTGTTTTAGAAGAATCAATGTTGATGAAAACTGGTATTCAAATGTAGCCTTTAATTTTTCAATTGGTAATGGATTGATCAATACCAATGCAGGTTCAGGAGGTGGAGATGAAATTTTTTTATTGCCGCTTATCACAGGAACCTTTTTTTATTTGTTTGGAACTTCACTTTGGATCGCACGTTTGGTTTCCCTTTTAGCTGGAGCACTTAGCATTTTCTTTTATTTAAAAATACTAGATAAATTAGATTTGAAATTAAAGGAGAAAGTGATTGGTTCCATATTATTTATTATTTCTTATAACTATATTCTTCTGTTCCGTCAGGCAAGACCGGAAGCTCTGGTTTTTATGTTTTTCATGATTAGTTCTTATAACTTTCTTCAATATTATTTAATAAAGGGAAATGGGTATTTATTTTTTACATCACTTTTTGCAGGTCTTTCTTTTTTATGTCATCCATGGGGGTTGTCAATTTTTTTACTATTTGGTTTGTTTTCTGTATTTCTTGTTTTAAAAAATAAGAAATATATAGGGATTATATATTTTGGTTTTGGTATTTTGATTATTGCCGGAATACTAATATCTTTTATAGTTTTTATCAAACATCGAAGTGTTGTTGAATTTTTCAGCTCATGGCATCAGAGAGCTGGATTTAGCAATTCTAATGTTTCCTTTTTTGATGGAATTGTTTTTAATATCCAACAGATGCTTAATAAATATTTGACTGGAAGCAGAATTTTTATTTTTCTATTTCATCTCATGATTTGTATATATAGTTTGTTCTTTTATAAAAAACATAAAATTATTTTTCATATAGCAATTTTACAAATTACACTTTTTTTAATATCAAATATTTTTTATTCAAGTAGCGGCAATGAATATTTGTTGCATTTTATTTATTTCTTCACTTATGTAAATTTTGTGCTAATCTTTTATCTTTCATCTTATTATAATAGGATGGTTTTAATAGTAGTTTCTGCAATTTTTATAATTAATAATTTTATAGGGGTTTTTATCGTGTTTAAAAAAGAACATTACGACTCATATGATAAAATTGCGCAAAATATTGATGATGTTATTCCTGATCATACCATTGTAATTTCTTCCATGCATTTTTGGTTTCCTTGTAAGAACAATGATTTTTATCCGTATGACTTAACCAGATGGCAATTTAAAAAATATAAGAATCTATCCGATCTTCTTTCTAAGCAAAATAATATATATATTCTGACCGCGGATGTTGAAGGTTCCGGTTTTCTTACTTCTTCTGAAGCATATAGAATTTTTAAATATCCGTTTAAAGAAATCCTTCGAGTAAATACTAATAATTACAATACTATACATATCTATCGTATCAAATAATTCTAATTGCTTATATATTTTTCAAATATGATTGTTTTTGTTATTTAAAATGTAAAAAGTTGAATACAAATTGTAAACTAACCATTGTAATTCCAGCGTATAATGAAGAATCTAATCTTATTCATTTTATACCTTCATTAATAACGTATTGCCAAACTAATAATTTTAAAACAATTATTGTTAACGATGGATCAAAAGATAATACAAGAAAAATATTAAATGAATTTTTAAATACTTCTTGTTTGTCAATTATCAATCATAAATTGAATTGTGGATATGGTGGTGCAATAAAATCAGGGATATTAAATGTAGCAACACCATATGTTATAACAATTGATGCTGATGGTCAACATCGATTCGAGGATGTTACAAATTTATTGAATCGTTTATTGGAAACTGATGCAGACATGATTGTTGGATCAAGAAAAGGATTAAAAGATGCATCATTTTTTCGTTTTATAGGGAAAAGAATTATAAGAATAATTGCTAATTTTCTAATGAAAATTCCAATTTTTGATTTGAATTCAGGTATGAAAATTTACAGGACAGATTTGGCTAAAAAATATTTATGTATTTGTCCAGATGGTATGGCTTACAGCGATATAATTACACTCGTTTTTATTCATAATAGACATTTAGTATTAGAAGAACCCATTTTAGTTCAAGAACGGATGGCTGGGGAAAGTACAATTGGTGTTATTACAGCTTTTCAGACAATCATGGAAATATTAAATATCATTACTCTTTTTAATCCAATGAAGATTTTTCTTTCGATTTCGATTATTTTGTTTACCGCTGGAATAGGATGGGGCATGAAATTCTTTTTAAATCATCAAGGGATTAGTATAGGGTCAAGTCTTTTATTAACAATATCCGTATTAGTATTTTTATTAGGACTTATTGCTGAACAACTTGCCGCTATTCGAAAAAATAAATAAATTTTAAACTGATTACTTTTATAAACCATATTGAAGATATCCAAGAACTTGAGAAGGTTGCTGTTTTTCTTAACTATGTAATGAAGAAAAAACATTTTTCTGCTACATATTTAAAATGGCAATATTTTGAAAATCCAGTTGGAAATGCAATTGCAATAAGTGCATATGAAAATGGAGTAATTATTGGTCATTATGCTGCTCAACCTATTCTATCTAAATTAGGAAGCGAAGAAATATGTGGCTTGTTAATTTTGAATGCAGCCATCGATCAACTGCATCAAGGCAAAGGTGTTTTTTTAAAAATAACTTATTTGTTACATACACAAGCAACTGAACAAAATTTTAAATTCATTATTGGAGTTGCGAACAAAAAAAGCACCCCCATATATATTAACAGATTCAAATTTCAATTAGTTGGGCAACTTGACGTTAAAATTGGAATTGGTAAACTTATAGTAAAAAGGCAAACGGAATATTTTTATGAGAGAATTTGGAATGATAAAATATTAAATTGGCGTCTTAATAATCCTAATCATGAGTATAATATAAATCAATCAATTGATCAATTTTTTGTGTTTAAAAGAAATTTCTTTTTTATTTCAACTTTAATGGGGGAATTCTCAAAATTTATAAAATTTGAAAATAATTTCTCAAAAAGTAATCATTTTGGTAATTTATTTATTGGCATTAATTCATCTATTAATTGGATGGAAAATAAAAAATATATTTCTTTTCCTGAATTTATCAAGCCATCTCCACTTAATTTGATATTTAAAGGATTAAATAACAATTTATATAATTTAGCGGGGAAAAATATTTTGTTTAGATGTATCGATTTTGATGCATTCTGATGAATAATGAAACATGATAAATAATTTTCTTACATTAGATGTTGAAGAATGGTTTGATGCTGAAATTCCACGTAGAAAACTTTCAACATTTCCTGAAAAAACAAATATTGAAAATCAAGTTGATTTGTTTTTAGATTTATGTAACAAGTTAGAAATAAAAAGTACTTGTTTTATTGTTGGGAAACTGGCCGAAAAAAAAGTGAAAATAGTAAAAAAAATTCACAATGAGGGGCATGAAATAGCTTCTCATTCGTATTCTCATAATTTAATATATAATATGTCAGCAAATGAATTTAGGAATGATTTACAAAAGTCAATTAGTATTCTTGAAGACATAACAGGAGTGAAAGTGAAAGGATTTCGTGCTCCGTCCTGGTCGGTAAATAATCATATTTCAAGTTGGTTTTATGAGGTTCTGGAAGAACAAGGACTTTCTTATTCATCAAGTGTTTATCCTGGTAAAACTTTTCTTTATGGAATGCCTGAAGCACCTGTATTAATTCATAAACCAATTAACTCATCTATTATTGAAATTCCACAATCTTTATTAAAAATAGGAATGTTTAAAATTGGTTTTGCAGGAGGTACTTATTTGCGAATATTTCCTTCTTGGTTTGTTAGAAATAGAATTATTAATAAAAATAATCGTGGAGAAAGTGTGTTTGTTTATTTACATCCATGGGAATTAATCTTTACCAAATATCCGGTTAAGCTTTCATTGCCAGAAAGTTTCATTCAATATTTTGGAATCAAACGAAATGCTAATAAACTTGAAAAAGTATGTAATAAAACTTTCAAATTTATTAAGATGAATCAAGTTGAAACTGAGTTTATTTAAGTTTGTTTATTTTTTCCATGATTATAGTTAAGTTGATTTATTTTGAAGTAAATAATTAAAAGGTGAATTATAATAGAGCAAATGTTTTGGTGGTGTATCCTACACCTTTTTTTAGTCCACTTTCACTAAATAATTTTACTCGTTTGAATGCCTTAATTGAGACAGGTATTCATGTTGATCTTATTTGTTTTCCAGAAGGAGATTATTTTGAGCATCCTAATCTACACATCAAACGATTTCCATCCAAACCATTATTTAAAAAAATTGAAAATGGGGAATATTTAAAAATATTAATTTATACGTTATTAATTTTTCTTAAAGTATTATTTATTAGTAAAAAGAAATATAAAATTGTCTATACATCAGGTACACTTTCCCCTTTCCTTTGGATTATTAAATATTTTACTAAAACACCTTTTGTAATTTTTGTGATTTCAAAGTTTGAAGATGAAATAATAAAATGGGGAATATCACATAATAAAATTATATATAATTGTATCCGATTTCTTGATTTTATTACAATAAAAAGTTATGATTTTTCAATATTTCAAAGATTACCATTAATGGAAGAATTTATTTCAAGGGGAATAAAACCAGATAGGTGTTGCTTGATAAAACAATCAATGATAATACCATATACAAAAAACATAAAGTCTTCATTTCAGAGTAATTCACTTTTCACAATCCTTTATGCTGGGACTTTTGTTCGAGTTCAAAACATTGATTTTTTGATTGAACTTGGAATAAGATTAAAAGATGATGGGATTAAGATACAGTTGATAGGTGCTTCAGATAAGGACTTCGAAATTTACAAAAAGAAAATATCTAATTTGAAACTTGAAGCTAATATTGAACTTTTGCCTCGGGTTAACCCTGAAGACCTACTACCTTTAATTGATGCGGCTGATGTATTAATTTCGGTTAGAACATTCGGTTATGATACACCAATAAAAATATTTCATTATTTAAGTTTAGGAAAATGTATTGTTGCAACAGATTGTCCTATACATAATACGGTTTTAAATAATGACGTTTCTGTATTGATTAAACCTAATATTGATAGTTTTGTTGAGAAGATTATTGAATTAAAGAAAAATCCGGAAATATGTTTGTCCTATTCAATTAAAGCGAAGGAATATTTTGAAAAAGAATTTTCGTTTCATATTCAGGTTGAGAACTATCAAAAAGTAATTAATTATTTGGTTGTTAACAACAATAATTAATAATTTAATATACATAATTATGAAAACTTATTTTATTAAAGAAGGTTATCAAATTAATAATAAATTTATATATGATAATGATACCCTTTCCAAATCTAACTACTGGACAAAAGATCAAATTGAAAGAAATTTTAATGCAGCTTTTTATGTGTATGATTTTGCTAAAAAAGTAATAATAAAAAATAATCAAATAAAATCAATTTTGGATATTGGATGCGGAGCAGGAATTAAATTGAGTAAAATAATTGCTCCATTAAATGTAGAAAAAATTATTGGAATAGATTCATTTTCTGCAATTAAAAACTGTAAGGAAAATTATAAATTTGGGGAGTTTTATGGAATTGATTTTGATAATGAAGCTAAATTAGATGTTATTCCGTCACATGAAAAAGTTGATTTTATTATTTGTTCGGAGGTTATTGAACATTTGGAAAACCCTGATAATATTCTTAATATTATTAAAAAATATTCTCATAAAGATACATTAATTGTCCTTTCTACTCCCGAAAGAAATAATACCAGAGGGAAAAAATGTAATTCTTGTCCCAACAAATATCACGTCAGAGAATGGAGTTTTAGTGAATTTAAACAATATATTGAAAGTTCGGGATTTATTATTTCAGATCATATCTTGTTATCGCCGATAAAAGCCTATTTTTCCATATATTATTTTAAACAATATTTGATAAATCTCGTTTTGATGAGAAACTATATTAAGAAAGGAACTCAGTTGATGTTGTTAAAAATTCAATAATTTTTATTATAGATATGAAATCACTAGTGTACCATTAAATTAATACTCATGTTCTTGAAACACTTGATAAATATAGATTGTAGAAGATTTCATTCACGTGACGATTTCAATTGGGTTCGGGAAATTGGGTATGCAAAAACATTAATTCTGTTTTCAGAATCCCCTATTTTCAGCATGTTTAGGAATTTCATTATGTCATTTGTATTTTTATTTTTATTTATTTTCTTGGTACGCTAGTGATATGAAATCTCAATTACAAGTTTTTTTTAATGTATTAAACAAAAAATATATTAAATTAGGTATTAGTCTGATATTATTCTTATTTGTTATTCATCAAATAGATTTTGAAGCAATTAAAAGTAATTTTAAAAATATTAATTTATTCATTATATTAATAATACCCATTTTTACTATTTCTTCAGTATTAATGGATGCACTAAGAAAAATAAACTTATTTAGAATATTTAAATTCCAGATAGGTTTTAATCAGGTAGTTATTGTTTTATTGAAAGGATCATTTTATGGTTTTTTTATGCCATCAATTGTTGGAGCTGATGCTTATTTTGTTTTAGTCTTTGGAAAGAAATTAAAAAGTTATACTAAAGTTTTTTCTGGACTTTTTTTTATAAAGTTTTTCGGACTTTTTATTTACACATTGGTTTGTTTATTGTTTTTGCCATTAATATTTGATAAGATTAATGATAAAATAAAGTTTTCTTTTTTGAACATTAATCAGGTGTCAATCTATACGCTAATATTTTTGGTTTTAATTATTATTATTTATTTTATTATTAAGAAAAGATTTTATTTAATATTACAACCTTTTATTTTAAAATTTAAAGAAATAAAAGAAGAAATATTATCTAATCATCAAAATATTTTATTTATAATAATATATACATTCCTTTTTTATTTTAATTCCATTATTGGCAGGGTGTTAATTGGATATTTTCTTGGGATACAACTTCCTTTTATTAATTTACTTTCAATTATTTTAATTGTAAATTTAATAATAATGTTACCTGTTACAATAAGTGGAATTGGGGTAAGGGAAATTAGTTATATTTCAATATTAGGATTATTTGGTATTCGTCCTGATGTTGCAATTTTAATGTCTTTTTTTGATTTTTTAATTTCGATTAGCGGAGTTTTAATTGGAGGTGTAATTATTTTTATTAAAAATTTGAAATTTGTCAAATGAATTATTTATCAATATCAATGTTTATTGCAGAAAAACTAGCATCATTTCCTCATTTTAGAAAAATTTTAAGAAATCTATACGGTATGGTTTAATTATGTGATGTGGGTGAGGAAGAAATATTTTTATATAATTAAGGAAGATTATACAGTTTTAAATATTGGTAGTATTCTTCAAAATAAGGAAGAATGCTTTTTTGGTTATTATGATAAAACACCATGGTCATCTGATATGAAATTTGTATTGTTTAATAAAATTATTAATAATGAAATAATTGCAATTTGTTTATATAATACCAATGATCAATTAATAAGAGAAATTGGATTTTCAAAAGCTTGGAATTTACAACAAGGTTGTATGGCTCAATGGATTTTATATAAAGGTGAAGAATGTGTAATTTATAATGATATTGAAGATAAACATTTAATTTCAAAAATTTCAACAATCAATGGTGTTTTAATTAAAAAGATTTTGTTTCCCATCCAAGCATTGAACCCAACCAATAAAAGTTATATTTCTTTAAATTATTCAAGATTATTTGCAATTCGACCAGAATATGGATATAAAGTGTCAGTTTTAAATTTTAAAGCGAATGAACAACATGATAAAGATGGCTTATGGGAATATAATATTGAAACAGATCAAGTAAATTTAATCATTTCATTGAATGATTTGATTGATAGAAATGATCTTTCAATGAAGGATTCTTTACATAAATATAACCATGTATTTTATTCCCCAAATGGTGAAAAACTTGTTTTTTTACATCGTTGGCAGAATAAACATGGAAAATATTCAAGGTTATATTTATATGATAGGATATTACATAAACACGAATTAATTTTTGCGAACAGAATTATTTCTCATTATTTTTGGAAAGATAATGAAACCATTATTATATATTCAGGTGGGAAAAATGGTATAAATTATTATTTGATAAATGTTAATGATAAAACTATGGTGCCATATTATAAAGGATATTTAGATAAATATGGAGATGGACATCCATCATATTCAAATGATAGGAAATGGATTGTTACTGATTCTTATCCTGATAGAAAAAGGATTAGGCATATACTATTATTTGATATTCAAAAAGAAAAAATGATTGAAGTTGGAGGTTTTTTTGAACCTAAATCATTTGAAGGATCTAATAGATGCGATCTTCATCCAAGGTGGAGTCCTGATGGTAATTATATTGCAATTGATTCTGCTTACTCAGGTATGAGAACTCTTTTGTTGTTAAATACAAATAATGTTTTATTGAAAGAATATTAATTATATATATGTTTGCAAATAATATTAAACAAAAATATGTTTTCATTTTTCTTACAGGATTAATTATAGTAAGTATTCCTTGGTTTTATTTTGCAAATCTCCCAATTGAAGGGGATTCAACTCATTATTTTAATGGTGCAAAATTAATAAGAATAGATATCAGTAATCTTTTCAATGATAAAAGAATTGGTATTGTTGAACCATTAAATTTAGTATTTCAGGGTTTAATTATGTATTTACCCGGAAATAGAATTGCTAATGTTTATTTTTTTCAACTAATTATTTATGCTTTAACCGGAGTATTTATTTTTAAATTGACATTGCAATTATTAAGTGAAAAATACGCATGGGTTGTTTTGGTTTTTTATTTAATTAACCATGCTCATTGGAAATTTGCATACAATTTTAAACCTGGAGTTTGGGTGAATTTTTTATTAAGTCTCGTTTTATATTATTCATTTCAAATTTTAAAAGAAAATAAAAATAAAAAATATTTTATACTTTTTAGTGTCTTTGCGGCTTTATTAATGTTAACAGATTTTCGTTATTCTCCTCATCTAATATTGATTATTTTTTTAGTGCTTTTTTCTGAAAAAAAAATGATTTATGCCTTGCGAAAAGGGAGTGTTATTTTTTTTGTAATGATATTAATTCTTACGCCATGGACTATTCGTCAATATTATGTATATAACAGATTACTTTTAATTTCTGATTTAAATACAATGACTATACATATGGCATTGAATACAGAAAAATTTAAATCTCTTTCAAAATATACTTTCTATTTAAATAAATTACCTCAAAAAGAATTTGATGTTAATTTCATGAAAATTGCAGATTCTTTAAATTTAACCCCAGGCGAATTAATATATTCGAAAGTTTTTGCGACGCAATCGAAAAATAAAGATGTTAAATTTTATTATAATAATCCCCAACATGAATTTTTAATTAAGAAAGGTGTATTGACACGTAATCAGGTAAACTATTTAATTAAACAAGGAGAAGGTAAATCAAAGTTATATTTATTGCTTTTGAAAGGGCTTTCAATTTGGCAACCATTTCAATTCAATTATGTTTACCTTCCATGGAGAAGTGATAAAATGATAAGTCCTCCATGGAGTTGGAAATCTAATATTAATCGAATTATAACAGTTGGAATATTTCTTCCATTTTTACTAATAGGTATTTTCTATAGTTTTATAAAAAAACATAAATTTTTTATAATAATTTTTATAATTCTATTAATACATACATTCATTCATGCTCTTTCATGGGCGACAACCCGATATTTATTAACAGTTCTTCCATATATAACTATCCTTTCTTTATTTGGGTTTGATTGTATTAAAAATGAACTATTTAGAGCGCTGATGAAATTTAAAAAAAATTGAAAGTAATGTCTTTATCAATAATAATACCTGTATTTAATGAAGATCAGTCGATTATAAATGTTTTAAATGAACTTCTTCCTATCGCCCAATTGAATCATTGGAAAATTATTGTTGTTAATGATGGATCCTCAGATAATACTAGCAGTGAACTTGAAAAAATAGATGATATTTTATTAATTAATCATGATTATAATAAAGGGTATGGAGCTTCTTTAAAAATAGGAATCAGAAATTCAGATACAGAATGGGTTGCTTTTTTCGATGCTGATGGACAACATCGTTCAGAAGATTTATTAAGTATGTTTAACGTTCGAAATAATTACGATATGTTAGTTGGCATGAGAGGTATTGATTCTCATCATGAAAGGATAAGAGTTTTCGGGAAATGGATTTTAAGTAAAGTTGCCAATTTTTTAACTGGGAGTAAAATTCCTGATCTTAATTCTGGATTGCGAATTGTAAAAAAAGAAGTAATTCTGAAAATGTTACATCTTTTTCCTGATGGATTTTCTTTTTCTACTACTTCAACAATAGCTTTTTTAAATATGGGCTATAATGTAGGATATGTTCCAATTAGAGTTAATAAAAGAGTAGGTAAAAGCACGGTTAATCAATTTAAACATGGTTCAAATACGTTATTACTTATTTTGCGATTGATAGCATTATTTAATCCACTTAAAGTTTTTATTCCCTTAAGTGTTTTTTTGTTTTTTGCTGGACTTATCTATGAAATAATATGGGGAATATTATTACTTCAAAATATAAAAATGCTTGCAGGTGCAATATTATTAATTTTATCAGGATTGATCGTGTTTCTATTTGGAATAATGACAGATCAAATAAGTGCTCTTCGTAAGCAATCAGATTTTAAATAATTAAATGTTGAATGGGAATTAATATTCTTGAAAATAATGAGATTGTTTTTTTTAATCAAATTGCATCAGAATATATTAAGAAAGATATTTCATTAACGTCAAAATACGCTAGAAAATTTCAACTATATTCATTAATTAATTTATATTTTTTCTATATGAAAAAAGATAAATTAAATTATATTATTGAATTAGGTTGTGGATCAGGTGCATCTTCTAAATATTTAAATGGCAAATATGATCATTATTCAGGTTTTGATTATTCAGAAGCATTTGTTGAGTTCGCAAAAAATAATTATGAAAATAAGAATACTCATTTTGATTGTTGTAATATCAAAGATATTTTTGTGGAAAATAATTCAGTTGAATTCGTTTTTGGGATTGGAGTATTACATCATGTATCGGAAATAGACGAAATATTACAGGCAATAAAAAAAATTGGAAATTCCTCAACTTTATTCGGATTTATTGAACCTCAAGCATCTAATCCATTTATTCAGTTTTTAAGAATTATTAGAAAAAAAGTGGATAAAAACTATTCAAAAGAGCAAGTTTCTTTTACAAAAAAAAGGATAGAAGAACTTTTTAATTATCATGGGTTTGAAATAAAAAAAATAATATATACCGGATACTTATCAACTCCGTTTGCTCAAGTAATATTTAAACCAGATTGGTTTTTTTTACCAATTGTTAAATTAGTTGTCTTTATAGATAAGATGATTCAAAATTATTTAAATAATTTTTTAAGTTGGAATATTTGTTGGATAGCTCAAAAGAAAAGTGAATAAGAATATATGAAGGTTTTTGATTTTTCAAATATAAAAGAATTTAATTTACATGGATATTTAATTCATTTTATCCAATTAGTTTCTTTGTTGTTAATAACATTTTTTGTTTGTTATTATACCTCTAATTTGTTTAGTGTAATTGTATTTATTATCTTTTTTGTTTTGTTTTTCAAGTCTGAATTTGATTATTTCTGGATAGTTTTTTTTTATATATTATTAAGTGAAGTTGGAGGGTTTTTCCCTTCAGGATCAAAAAGTTTTTTCGGACATTTACCTGTATTCACCCTTATACCTGGTATTTCATTTGGACTAATTGACTTAGTTATTATTATTTCTTTTTTAAAATCAATATTTAAAAAGAGAAAATTAGAAATACCATTCAAAATAATTTTAAAACCATTATTTTTATATTTAATATTTTTACTATTTCTATCAATTATTTGGGGGCTTAACATGAAAGATTTAAAATATTCAGTTCAAGCATTAATATCTCTTTCATTTATTATTTCTTTTCCAACATTAATTAATAAGAAGGTTCACTTCTTCTATTTTATGACTTTATTAATCCCTTTCATTTTCTTGGATTTTTCTTCACAAATTTTTGAACTTTTTAATGGGTATAAACTTTCAGAAATATTTACTGGGAAAGTTAAAAATGAAGAATTTACATTATTATTATCTGATGATTTATCAGGTGGAGAAAGAACTAAAATAGCTTGTTACTTAAATCTAATTATATTTATGTATTCTTTCTTTATTTTAGATTATTATAAACTATCAATGAACAAAATATGGGAAGTTGTTTTAATTATTGTTGTTTTTATTTGTTATACTTCAGTTTTTCTCACAGCAACGAGAGGATGGACAATAAGTTACTCTATTATGTTAATATTGGCACTTTTTAATATTTTTTTCAGAAGACAAGTAAGTTCTATTTTTTTTACTTTTTCTTTTGGATTAATAATTGTATATTATATTTTTCTACAGATTTCTGTTATTCAGATTCAATCTATTAATTCAATTGCTCGATTAACTACAACAGAAGAACTATTTAAAGGAGATCAATCAGCTGGGGGGACTTTAACACGACTTACGGAAAGAAGCCCAAGAGTAATGGCTAAATTCTATGAAAATCCGTTAACTGGATGGGGGTTTTCTATTTATGGAATAAATGATTCACATGTTGGAAATCAAAATTTGCTTGCACAAACAGGAATAATTGGCTTTTCACTTTTTATGTTTTTTATTATTTATATATTATTATTTATATATAATATAAAATATAAAGTAAAAATGTTATTTTCCAAAATGTTAAGTCTAAATATTTTTGCGATTATTATAATTGGTATCATTGTGATACATACTTCATCAACTCAATTTATTGGATATGATATGGGATTTGCCTCCAGTGATAAAATTTTAGTTTGGTCAATATTATTGGGTAGTATTTGGCATTTTTCCAAATTTATTTTAGAAGAAGAAAACGAAATTATTAATAAATAAAATAAAAAGGATGAAAACAATTATTCTTTGCGGTGGAATGGGGGCACGATTACGGGAAGAAACTGAGTATAAGCCAAAGCCCATGGTGGAAATAGGCGGCAAACCTATTCTTTGGCATATCATGAAACATTATGCACATTATGGATATAAAGATTTTGTGCTTGCATTAGGATATAAAGGGAATGCAATACGTGATTATTTTTTGAATTATTACAACTACAATAATGATTTTTCTATTGATCTGAGAAATGCAGGAAAAATTGAAATTCAAAATAATAATTTGATTGAAGATTGGAAAATTACGTTAGTTGAAACAGGTGCTGATTCAATGACAGGTTATCGGGTGAAATTATGTAGCCGATATATCAATGAGGATCAGTTTATGTTAACATATGGTGATGCTGTCAGTAATGTTGATATAGCTGCATTAGTAAATTTTCATATGTCAAAAAATACGATTGGTACTGTTACCGGAGTTTGTCCTCCTTCACGTTTTGGTGATTTGGTAATTGAAGGAGATATTGTATCTAAATTTAAACAACAGTTGAAAGATGTAGATAATCAAACATTCATAAATGGAGGTTATTTTGTTTTTAAAAAACAATTTCTTAATTTAATTCCAAGTGATCCTAATTGTAATTTAGAGAATGAACCCATTGATACTCTCGTAGTCCAAAATCAATTATCGGTATTTAAACACAAACATTTCTGGCAATGTATGGATACATTCAGGGATAATCAACTTTTAAATAAATTATGGAATGAAAATCCTGAATGGAAAGTATGGTGAAATGAATAATGTATTTAGTAAATATAAAAATAAAAAAGTATTGATCACCGGTCATACCGGTTTTAAAGGATCTTGGTTGACTATTTGGCTACATGAACTTGGTGCGGATATTACTGGGGTTGCACTTGATCCATTTACAGAAAAAGATAATTTTGTATTATCAGGGTTATCTGATAAGATAAATGATTTAAGATGTGATATATTAAAATATGATAAATTATTAAATGTATTTCAAAAAATACAACCTGAATTTGTATTTCATTTAGCTGCACAACCATTGGTACGTTATAGTTATGAGCATCCAAAATTAACATTTGATACAAATATTGGGGGAACAGTGAATGTACTGGAATGTTGTCGTCTGACAGATTCGGTTTCATCAATAGTGGTGGTTACCAGTGATAAATGTTACGAGAATCGTGAATGGATATGGGGGTATCGTGAGAATGACGCTTTGGGTGGTTATGATCCCTATAGCGCCAGTAAAGGTGGCGCAGAAATAGTAGTTAATGCATATCTTCGTTCCTTTTTTAATCCTGCTGATTATAAAATTCATGGTAAATCATTGGCCTCTGTTCGTGCAGGGAATGTAATTGGTGGTGGTGACTGGTCTGTTGATCGGATTATACCTGATTGCATACGCTCATTAGAAAATAATAAAAAAATTACTATTCGAAATCCCAATGCTGTTCGACCGTGGCAACATGTTTTAGAACCATTATCAGGGTATTTAAAATTAGCTTTGAAAATTATTGATGACCCATTGACATTCTGTGGAGCATGGAATTTTGGTCCTTATTCGTCCTCAATCGTACCGGTAAAAGAAATTGCTGATCTGGTAATCTCTAATTATGGAAAGGGTGAATGGCATATTGATGATAATCAGAAACATCCTCATGAAGCGTCATTATTGGCTCTTGATATTAGTAAGGCAGTTCATATTTTAGGATGGAACCCTTCGCTGAATATTGACCAGACTATCGAACTAACGATTGATTGGTATAAAAAATATTCGACTGATAGTGTTTATTCAATTTGTCAAAAACAGATTGAATTTTTTATATCCCATAGTAAATGATAATTTTCATGAAAATTCTTGAACGTAAAATTAAGGGAGTTTTTGAAATACAATTAGTCCCAAATTTAGATGAAAGGGGTTTTTTTATGCGCACCTATGATATGTCAATGTTTTCTGAATTAGGTCTTGCTAATCCTTGGGTACAAGAAAATCATTCATATTCAATAAAAAAAAATACGTTAAGAGGTTTGCATTTTCAATTGCCTCCATTTGCTGAAACTAAAATGATTAGAGTTACAAATGGAATAATTAAAGATTACTTTGTAGATCTTCGTTATGATTCTAAAACCTTTGGACAATGGGATTCTGTCGAACTCTCAAGAGATAATTTTAATGCAGTTATAATACCTAAAGGAATTGCACATGGGTTTTTAACTATTACAGATCATGTTGATATGTTGTATCATCATGATAATTTTTATAATAAAGAATCAGAAAGTGGAATAATTTGGAACGATGAAACTATTGCCATTGAATGGAATATTGTTGATCCTATTATTTCTGAACGGGATAAAAATTTTATGACATTTAAACAATTTAAATATAACTATCCTTTTTTAAAATTTAACTAAATTATATTTGTGAAAACTACAGAACAATTAAGAAATGAAATTCTTTCTTTGACAAAAGAATATTATTTTTCAAAATTTGCGGATAAACAATTTATTCCCGGTAAAAGTAAAGTTCATTATGCGGGACGTTTTTTTGATGAAAAAGAAATGTTAAATTTAATGGAATCTTCACTTGATTTTTGGTTGACAGCTGGAAGATTTTGTGAAGAATTCGAATATCGTTTCGCAGAATATTTTGGAGTAAATAATGCAATTACAGTTAATTCAGGATCGTCTGCAAATTTAGTTGCAATTTCAACATTGACTTCCGAAAAATTAGGAGAAAGAAGACTTAAAGAAGGGGATGAGGTAATCACTTTAGCAGCTGGATTTCCAACAACAGTTGCACCCATTATTCAAAATAAATTAATTCCGGTATATATTGATGTTGAATTGGGAACATATAATGTGAATTGTAATGAATTAGAAAATGCAATCTCCTCTAAAACCAAAGCTATTTTTATTGCGCATACACTGGGAAATCCATTTAATCTAAAAGCAGTAATGGATATTGCAAAACAATATAATTTATGGGTTGTGGAAGATAATTGTGATGCTTTAGGTAGTGAATATGATGGGAAATTAACCGGTACATATGGACATATTGCTTGTTGTTCATTTTATCCGGCTCATCACATAACAATGGGAGAAGGTGGATGTGTCGTAACAAATGATGATCTACTTGGCAGAATTGCCCGTTCATTTAGAGATTGGGGAAGGGATTGTTATTGTAATGGAGGAGAAAATAATACCTGTGGAACAAGATTTACTCAGCAATTTGGAAATCTTCCTGTAGGGTATGATCATAAATATGTTTATTCGCACGTTGGATATAATCTCAAAATAACTGATATGCAGGCAGCAGTTGGATTAGCACAACTTGATAAATTATCTTTATTTATTGAGAAAAGAAGAAGAAATTATGAAATTTTAAAGAAAGGATTATCAGCTTTTCAGGATAAAATAATATTGCCTGAACCAACTCCGCTTTCCAATCCATCGTGGTTTGCATTTTTAATAACAGTTAAAGAAAATGCGGGCTTCACTCGAAATGATTTAGTTAAATTTTTAGAAAGCAATAATATCGAAACTCGTAATTTGTTTTCTGGAAATATGACTAAACAGCCTGCTTTTATGAATGCACCAGGAAGAATTGCTTCTGATTTAAGGAATACTGATTTTATTATGAATAATACTTTTTTTATTGGATTATATCCCGGTTTGAATGATGAACATTTAAATTATGTACTTGAGAAATTTAAAGAATTTTTTTCAAAATGAATCCACGAAAAATTAAAACAGAAGTAAAAGAGATTATTCAGTTTGGAGAAAAGGTACGTTTGTATAAATTAAAATGTTTACAAAATACATATAATTTTAAACCAGGTCAGTTTTTACAATTGTGTATTGATGAAGTGGATCCTAGTTTGCCTTGGCCTGATTCACGCGCATTTTCAATGGCAAATTCACCGTTGAATAAAAATTATGTTGAATTATTAATTTCAGAAAAAGGAACGTTTACTAAATTAATTTTTAATCAAATTTCAACTGGAGATAATGTATGGATTAAGTTACCTTATGGTTCGTTTAATTTTGATGATGCCATTAATAAAGAAGTTGTTTTAATAGCTGGAGGTACAGGAATTAGTCCTTTTAAATCATTCTTGGAATTTATTTTAGATACTAAACAACAGTATAATGTTACTTTATTTTATGGTGTTGCTAACCCTGATTTGATAATCATTGATGAATTATTAATTCATGCTTCAAATCAGTTAGAAAAATTTACTTTAAAATTATTTATAGAAAATAGTTTTTCCGAATATCACAAATTTCCTTTCCAAACAGGTATTATTTCTGTTAATGAGATACTTCAAACTACAACGGAATTGAATAACCCAATATATTATTTGTCAGGTCCACAAGGAATGATAAATTCTGTATCCAAAAATTTGTTAGAAAAAGGAATTTCTGGAAATAAAATATTTTACGATAAATGGGAGTAATAAATAAAATTAAATAAATATGGATATAAGATTATTTAAACCGAGTGTTGGAAAAGAAGAATTAGAAAATTTAAAAGTTGTGTTTGATCGTGCTTGGCTTGGATTAGGACCAACCGTTACTGAATTTGAAAATGAATGGACTAAATATATTGGTTGTAAAATGTCTATTGGTGTTAATTCAGCTACTGCAGCACTTCATCTTGCTTTAACATCATTTAATTTTCCAAAAGGAAAAAAAGTTTTAGTACCTGCAATTACATTTACTTCTACAGCAAGTGTTGTGCTTTATAACGGTTTAATACCTGTTTTTGTTGACGTAGATCGTGTAACTGCTCTAATGGATTTTAATGATATGATGAAAAAATATGATAAGGATTGTGTTGCTGTTATTCCTGTTCATAATGGTGGATTAGCTGTAGAAATGGATAAATTAATGGATGTTGCAAAGACATTGAATTTAAAAGTAATTGAAGATTGTGCACATTGTGCTGGAGGTGATTATAAAGGGAAAAAATTAGGCACTTGGGGCGATATTGGGTGTTTTAGTTTTGAAGAAAAAAAATGTATGACCACAGGTGATGGAGGAATGATATGTTCAGATAATATTGAATTGATAGAACCTTTAAAGGCCTATCGTTGGGTGGGTATTGATAAAGATACTTGGCGGAGAGCAGAAGGGTTTAAAGAAGTAAATGAAAATGAAGCAATGCACTGGCATTATGAAATTGCTGTACTTGGTTACAAATATAATATGAATGATATTGCTGCTGCAATTGGTTTGGCTCAATTGAAAAAATTAGACAGAATGAATGCAGCAAGAAGGGAAATTATCAGAAAATATATTAATGGTATAAAAAATATTGAAGGTGTTGAGCCAATTTTCCCTTATCAACTAGATAATAATGAAGCTTATTGGTTCTTTGGAATTCGTTGCAACGAAAGAGACAAAATGATTATTTATTTAAAAAATAAAGGAATTTCGACAGGTGTTCATTTTTATCCATTGCCTTTACAACCATTATACAAACCATACGACAACGATTGTCCCGTTGCAAAAGAAATTTGGAAAACATTCATTACACTTCCTTCCCATGTTGAATTAAGTAATGAAGAAATTGAATTTGTTATTGATTCGATTAAGAATTTTAAAAATTAATGTCTCATTCTGGGGGAAAATCCCTCGCCTTAAGGCGAAGACTTTAGTTTA
>CAYVNP010000040.1:0-37300 GCA_964452905.1 uncultured Bacteroidales bacterium | reverse complement strand
ACCAGACTGGAGATGAGTTCACAGGCACAGGCCGTTTACTTTGTGAAAGTGATGACAGGCAAACAATCAGTAACCAAGAAGGTTTGTATCACCAGATAAACAAAGAAAATTAACTAAATACTAAAGCCCTGTTCATTAATGAACAGGGCTTTTTTTTAGATTTGGTTTGCTAATAATAGTGTAACAGTTTGGAAGTATTATAGAAAAGGTATTTTCATTTTTCTTATTTTTGCAGATTGAAAGCAATAAATTATGTCGAAAAAATGGCGTGATCCACAGATATGGACTGACTTTAATAATTTTATCAGACGGAATAGGAAGCGATTTCTTATTCGACAGCATTCTATTGTGATATGGATGACAGGTTATTCCGGCGCCGGTAAAACCACTCTGGCTGAAGCGTTAAACAAAGAAATTTTAGAAAGAGGATATTTTACCAAAGTGTTTGATGGTGATATTGTTCGTCAGGGTTTGAATAAGGATCTTGGGTATTCATTGAAAGACCGGAAAGAAAATATCCGTCGAATTGCTGAAGTGTCTAAATTATTTTTAGATACAGGACTTATTGTGATATGTAGTTTTATTAGTCCGACTGAAGAGTCCAGAGCTTTAGCCAAGGATATTATTGGGGAAGACCGATTTGTTGAATTATTTGTAAACTGTCCGTTAAGTATTTGTGAAACACGCGATCCGAAAGGTCTGTATAAAATGGCTCGTCAAGGTTTACTGAAAGATTTTACTGGCATAGATTCAATCTATGAACCACCTGCTTCACCAGATATTGATGTAAGAACTGATCTGTGGGATGTTCGTAAATCAACCCGCTATGCGATGAAAGAAATTCTTCCCCGCATTCGGTTTAAAAGTAAATTCAGAAAACACGTTTTAAAAAATATAAAGTAAATGGCAAATAACCTGACACACCTGAAAGCATTGGAAGCTGAGTCAATTTATGTTATTCGTGAGATTGCGGCACAATTTGAGAAACCATGTTTGTTGTTCTCAGGAGGGAAGGATTCAATTGTAATGGTGCACCTTGCAAGTAAAGCATTTTTTCCGGCAAAAATACCGTTCCCATTGGTTCATATTGATACAGGACATAATTTCCCGGAAACCCTTGAATATCGAGATAGAATGGTTGAAAGAATTGGTGCAAAATTAGTTGTGGGCTTTGTTCAGGAATCTATTGATAGTGGAAAAGTTGTTGAAGAAACCGGACCTCATGCAAGCAGAAATTATCTTCAAACTGTTACATTGCTTGATACCATTGAGAAATATAAATTTGATGCTGCACTTGGCGGTGGCAGACGAGATGAAGAAAAGGCACGTGCGAAGGAAAGATTTTTTTCACATCGAGATGAATTCGGACAATGGGATCCAAAGAATCAACGACCGGAATTGTGGAATCTGTTTAATGGAAAGAAAAAAATCGGTGAGCATTTCAGAGTTTTTCCTTTGAGTAACTGGACAGAGATGGATATCTGGCAATACATATTGATGGATCAAATAGAAATGCCATCATTGTATTTTACTCATGAACGGGATTGTATTTTCCGAAACGGTACCTGGTTGGCAAAAACAGAATTTATTCCTTTAATGGCTGATGAAAAAGTGGAACGACTGATTGTTCGGTTTCGTACAATCGGCGATGCTACATGTACCGGTGCAACAATCTCCAAATGTTCGACTGTGGAAGAAATTATTCAGGAAGTGGCTGCTTCTCGGATCACCGAACGGGGTGGACGATATGATGATAAACGCTCGGAAGCTGCAATGGAAGACAGAAAAAAGGAAGGATATTTTTAAATGACAAGAATACAGAATTCAGAATATTTTGACTCCTGTATTCCTTTAAGTCAAAACATAAATTATATAGTAATGAAAATATACAATGAGTTCATTTAATACAAAGGGTTATCTTGACATGGAGCTTTTACGTTTCACGACTGCGGGTAGTGTGGATGATGGGAAAAGCACGCTGATCGGGCGTTTGCTCTATGACAGTAAATCCATTTTCGAAGATCAGCTGGAAGCAATAAAATTAGCCAGTGAACGCAGAGGAGAGGAACGAGTCAACCTTGCTTTATTAACAGATGGACTCCGTGCCGAACGTGAACAAGGTATTACTATTGATGTGGCTTACCGTTATTTTGCAACACCTAAACGAAAATTTATTATTGCCGATACACCTGGTCATATTCAATATACCCGGAATATGGTTACCGGCGCATCTACTGCTAATCTAACGATCATTTTATTGGATGCCCGGAAAGGGGTCATTGAACAAACCAAACGCCATGCTTATATTGCCTCTTTGTTGAACATTCCCCATTTGGTGGTGTGTATGAATAAAATGGATTTGGTTGATTATAAAAAAGAAGTTTTTGATTCTATCCAAAAAGATTTTATTGAATTTGCCAAGAAGCTTGAAATTAAAGATGTTCATTTTATTCCTGTAAGTGCATTACACGGAGATAATATTGTAAACCGTTCGGATAATATGAATTGGTATACAGGTTCAACTTTACTTCATTTATTGGAAACTATTCATATTGCCCATGATGAAAACTTCAATGATTGCAGATTCCCCGTGCAGTATGTTATCCGCCCTCAAAGCGATCAATACCATGATTTCAGAGGTTATGCCGGTCGTATGGCCGGTGGCGTTTTAAAACCGGGAGATGAAGTACTTGTTTTACCTAAAGGAATTACAACACAAATAAAATCTATTTATATTTCTGATACTCAAATTGACGAGGCATTTCCACCTATGTCCATCGCCGTTTTGCTAAAGGATGATATTGATATCAGTCGGGGGGATATGATTGTCAAAAAACAAAATCAACCTATTGTTTCAAATGAATTTGATGCAATGCTTTGTTGGATGAATGAAAAACCGTTGCAACTTAACGGAAAATATTTTATCCGTCACACCACAAAAGATGCACGTTGTTTAGTGAAGGAAATAAAATTCAAAATGAATATCAATACGATATCACAGGATCTGAAGGATAAACAAATTCAAATGAACGACATATGTTGTGTTTCATTAAAATCTACTCAACCGTTGTATTTTGATAAATATCGAACTAATCGTAACATGGGAAGCATTATATTGATTGATGAAGGAACCAATGAAACAGTTGCAGCCGGAATGATTATTTGATTCATTTTTTTTAATTCAATACAGTAGGAAAAAAAGAAAATCAGATATTGAATAAAATAGTTTAAGTTTAGTATTTTTGGAATAGTATTTTTCTAATCGGTTTTGTCTAATTTAAATTTTAAACTATGAAAAAAATTTTACTCTCAAGTGCAGCTATAATAGTACTATTATTTGCTACAACTAAAAATTTCGGTCAGGGAATTAATTATCCTTGTCCGAATTATCCTAATGGAAGCAGTCCTTTCTCCATTCCAGGGACTCTGATACCTTTTGCCTATCATGATTGCGGGGATGATGGTGTTGCCTATCATAATAATGCTGGGTCAGGTGATTGTGCTAGAAATACAACCAATCCATATCGTGGTTCTACCACAGGTATTTGTGAAGCATGGAGTGATGCTTCATATAAAGGTGGATGGATGGTTGGTTGGCTTTCTAATAATGAATGGATGAACTATACCGTTGATATTACTAAAGCACTTAATTATAAACTCGTGGTGTATTATACTATTTGTTGTAATCGTGTTATAGGAGAAAGTTCACAAGTAAAATTTTCATTTACCCCAAACGGTGGAACTGAAACTATTCTTGGTGGCGGTGATTTGGACCTGATGAATAATTTAGGAGCTGATATTCTTGATTCAGCTGTGTTTGATAATATTGCATTACCTAAAAAAGGTGGAGTGATCAAAGTGTTGATTACGGGTGAAGGATTAAACTTAGTTGCTTTTAACTTACTTGATCCTGCATCAATCGGTTTAGCTGAATACAACAGCAATATTACTATTTCCATGTATCCCAATCCTGTGAATGATAAACTGACCGTTCAATTACCTGACAATAATGAAAATGCGAATATTGTTATAACAGATATTACCGGTAAACAAGTTTTATCTGAAAATAAAAATGGTAAACTCTTTGAATTCAATACAAGTGATCTGACAAAAGGAATGTATTTTATTACTGTTAAAAATTCAAAAGGGACAGTTACTAAAAAATTTGTAAAAGATTAAATGGTTTTTGATTTTTAGTTACGGCTATTCTCACTGAGAATAGCCGTTTTTTTTAACTAGAATATTGACATGCATAAACTAATTAGTTAATCCTCAAAATATATTCAAATCAGCATCATTCTTGATAATCTAAAAGAAAAACAGAATTTGAATCTGCAAGAAATAATTGAGTTCAACAAAAAATATTGCAGATTTTTCCGCATTTTGAAAATTCACGCTTATTTTCAAGCCGAAGTAAAAAGCGTTGGCTTGTGCTAAGCAGTCACTGTTTGAGGAACGCAGCGACGAGTTAGACTGCGGGGTTTTACAAGGCGTAGAAAATAGTGAATTTTCAACCGGCGGTGATTTTTCTTTAGCTTCCTTTCTTTTCATAGCAGGAAAAGAAAGGAAGAAATAGTTAATATTTTTTAATATATCCTTTTGTCTTGCTACAAAAGGATCAAAAAAGCAAGACTGAATAAAAATTTCCACAAAACTACGAATGCTTTTGTTTCACGCATTACAAGCCGTCCCGATGGATGGTTGTTTTAAATAAAAAATGTATTTGCATCGGGACTCGTGTAATGCTAAATATTGTCTACAGCGCCAAAAGCATTCTTGTTTTGATAAGAAAATTTTTATAAGGTCAATTAAACAATAACCTTTAAAACGATATTCTTAAAATGACTTTTTGAGGGACGACTAATTACACAAGTCAGAAAAATATTTTTAAGTTTTTTTTTGGAAATGCAATGAATCGCCCCATGTATCATAACTAATGGTATCTCCGGCAAGTCGTACACGCATTTCAAGACATTTCATACAGTCTTCAGCATCTTCGTCTACACAGGGTTTATCATTGTAAAGCAAATAATTTCCACGGTATTTCAAAGGTGTTATATTGGGCATTATGATATTAGCGCCTGCTTTCAATGCTTTTTCTCTTCCAATAGGATCTATTGCCTGCAAAGCAGTAGTGGCTGCGATATTGATATCTTTCATCAGGATGCGAAGAATAGCAACCATCTTTAACGTCAGGTTAAATCGTTCAATGCGTGGCATAAGTTGATCTTTGAACTGAAACAATGGAGTGTCTTCATGTTCAATATAGGGACCCATGCCAACCATATCAATATTTAATTCACGAAAAAAAAGCAAATCGTCTGCCAGATGTTCTATGGTCTGGAATGGAAGACCAATCATCACTCCTGTACCGGTTTGATAACCGATCTTTTGAATCAGATGCAAGGCATTCATCCTGTTTTCAAAACTGTGTAGTGAATTATTCGGATGAATTTTTTGATAGAGATCTTTATTGGATGTTTCGATACGCAGCAGATAGCGGTGAGCGCCCCTATCAAACCATCTTTGGTAAGTATCTTCTATTTGTTCACCGCAAGAAAGTGTAATGCCAATCTCATTATCTGTTGTACGTTTTATTTCTTTTAACAGATGAGCAACATGATCGATAAATCCGGCATTATCCTTTTCACCTGATTGTAAAACAATAGAACCAAATTTATTTTTCCATGCAAATTGAACTCGTTCCAACACTTCATCATCTGAAACCGTGTAACGTTGAATTTTAGGATTACCACCACGTATGCCGCAGTATAGGCAGTTTTTGGAGCACTGATTGGAGAATTCAATCAACCCGCGTAAATTAACTTTATTTCCGATATATTTTAATTTGATGTCATATGCCTTCCGGAAAATAAGAAGTTTATCTTCTTTATCTGTTGAAGAAAGAAGTATCAAAATATCTTCTTTTGATAATTCTTTTTTTTTAAGAATGCTTTTTAATGAAGGTTTCATTTTCTGAACATTGCTGTTGTACGATCAAATATTCCGTTCATGAAAGCAATAGCCATACCGTAATTTGTTACAGGGATGCCTTGATCAATACATATTTTTAACCTGCTCACTATTTGTTTTCGTGTAATCATACACCCTCCGCATTGGATCACGAGAGCATATTCATGGATGTCTTTTGGTGTATCATTTAGTCCGGAAACAATATCAAATTCAATTTTTTTCTTTGTAAATTCTTTGATCCATCGTGGCAATTTAAATCTGCCGATATCATCACAACTCACCTGATGAGTGCATGATTCAAGGATCAATACGCTGTCATTATCTTTTAATTGGCTGATTTGAGGTGCCCCTTCCAGATATTTTTCAAACGGACCGCGCATTCTGGCAAAAACAATACTGAAACCGGTTAATGGAATATCCTTCGGAACAATGCTGTTCACCAGCCCAAATGCCTGGCTGTCTGTCACGGCAAGTTTCGGACGAATGGTTGTTGTTTCAAAAAAATGTTTCAGTTCAGTTTCTTTCAACACAATACAGATGCAGTCATTATCTAATACATCCCGAATTGCCATCACCTGCGGAAGAATCATGCGTCCGTCCGGACATTCTGAATCAATAGGAGTGATCAATAAAACAATATCACCTGAATTGACAAGACCTTCAAATAAAGTTGGCTTCTGATAAGCCGTTTCAGGAATTGTTTTTTTAAGTGTTTCGATGAATGGTTCATGATTCACCATCTGACTAACACTGAAATCAAGGATTGGAACATCATAATGCGTTTTGATCAGGTCAATTGTTTCCTGTTTGATTTTCGCTAAATCGCATTTATTATGTATGATAAAAAATGGAATATTATATTCTTCAAATTGTTTAATCAAACCAATTTCAAACGTGTCAAATTGATTATCGGCAATGATTAAAATTGCACAATCAATTTGTTTAATGATGCTTAATGATTTTGCTATTCGTTTTTTCCCCAGATCACCCGAATCATCTATGCCTGCCGTATCTATCAATATTGCCGGACCAATGCCGAATATTTCCATTGATTTTTTAACCGGATCTGTGGTCGTTCCTGCAATTTCGGATACAATAGCAGCATCTTGTCCGGTGATGGCATTGATAAAAGAACTTTTTCCATTATTCCTTCGTCCGAAAATACCGATATGTGGTTTTAAATCTTTCCCTTTTATCATATTTAAGTTTATTAAATATGTAGTTTAAAAATATAAATCTCTTTCTCCATTTTTAATTCGCTCCAATCGCTTTTTGATCTCATCAATATTTTGAAATTCTTTAATTTCATCGAGATTTTTATGGATCAATGCCCAGCCCTTCTCTGCTGTATCTTTCGGAGCGTAATCCATAATATATTCAGCCAGTGTCAGCACGGCATTCGGAGTACAAAACCGTTTAATAAAACCGGGGACGGAAAATTCCATGAAGTGTTCACCTGTTCTTTGCAGCCGATAGCAAGCCGTACAGAAGGAAGGCATATATTCATTTTCAATGAGTTCATTCATGACTTCATTGAGGGAACGGGAGTCATTGATCATGAATTGTTCTTTGTGAATATCCTGTTCCTCTTTATTCTCGGCATATCCGCCAATTTCAATTTTTGTACCGGCATCTATTTGGGAGCAGCCAAACTGAAGTACTTTTCGCCTGATTGCTTCCGGTTCACGAGCTGTCAGTATCATTCCGGTATAAGGTACTGCTAACCGAAGAATAGCAACAAGTTTTACGAACTCATCATCCGTTACCAGATATTTTTCATCAATATTTAAATCGGAAGCATATTGTAACCGAGGAAAAGAGATCGTATGCGGACCCACATTATAGCATGCTTCCAGATGATTTGTATGACGAACAAGACCCATCACTTCATAGCGCCAGTCGTACAATCCGAACAAAGCGCCGATACCTACATCATCTAATCCGGCTTCCTGTGCCCTGTCTAAAGACGTCAGCCGATAATTGTAATCCGCTTTGGGTCCTCGCTGATGATATTTTTTATATGTTTCAGGATGGTACGTTTCCTGAAAAATCTGATAGGTCCCGATACCGGATTCTTTAACGGTCTTAAATCCTTCAATGTCAAGCGGAGCGGCATTGATATTCACCCGCCGGATTTCACCGTTTTTTTCTTTAACCTGATAAACTGTCTTGACAGCATCGGCAATAAATTCAGGTGTGTAATTTTTATATTCGCCGAAAACAAGGATCAATCGTTTCTGTCCTTCCCTTTCAAGCGCTAATACTTCTTCAACCAGTTCATCCTTCGTCAGTGTTTTGCGTTGAGCGAGCTTATTGGATAATTTAAAACCGCAATATTTACAATCGTTCATACAATAATTTCCAACATATAACGGAGCAAACAGGACAATGCGATTACCATAAACCAGTTCTTTTAATTTTTTCGCACCTTCCTTTATTTCTTCAATCAATTCGGGTTCTTTCGCATTGATCAGAATGGCAACTTCTTGTAGGGATAAACGATTTTTAGCAAGAGATTTGGCAATGACATCACGTACGGCTTGATGTGAGGATTCTGTATTATTGAGGAGTGTCCATATCTCATCCGCGTCAATAAAGGATTTCATTGGCTCATCCTGAATGGCATATTGTTGCGGAATGAATTTCATAGTAGAATTTTATATAGAGGTGATAAATTAAATAAATTAGTTGGTTAAGAAATAGTATTCTCGGAACATTTATCATAAGGAAAAGTGATTTTAAATTTACTTCCTTTGTCAGGTACACTTATCACTTCTACTCGTCCGTCGTACATCTCAACCAGTTTTTTTATGATGGATAATCCCAATCCGCTGCCTGAAATATTTTGAGTTTTAATATTTTTAATGCGTACAAATTCCTGAAATAATTTTCCTATTTCTTCCTGGGTCAATCCAATACCGGTATCTTCAACCGTAACAATGATGTTTTCGTCAACTCTGTTCAGCACAACAAAAACTTCACCGTTCTCACGGTTATATTTTATTGCGTTTGATATGAGATTATTAAAAATAATTTCCATTTCATCGGGATCAGCATAGAACATCACTTCTTGATCGGAATTGATATGAACTTTAACATTTCTCTGAATGGCGTATGGTTCCATCGAGTCAACTGCAATACGGGCAACTTCGCAAAGATTAAGTTGTTTAAATTCACGTAATTTTTTTCCTGATTCAATTTTAGTCAGGTCAAGCAAATCCATGATGAGAGTCCGCATACCGTTGATACGTTCCAGCGAACGACCTATCATTTTTTCATAATCTTCCAGATTTTCACCCAATTGTTTTTCTTGCATCATCTTTAAATATCCTTCGATGGCATTCAGGGGTGATTTTAATTCATGAGATAAAACAGACAAAAACATGAATCGGACCTGTTTCCCGACCGTATTCATTTTTTTTGTCATCCGTTTCAGGAAGAGTCTTTTCGTGATTTGTTCCACCGCGCCTCTGAGTTCCTGCGGGGTAAACGGTTTGGGAATAAAATTGTAAGCACCGTTATTGGTTGCTTTGATAGCTAATTCAAGTGAAGCGAATGAAGTAATCATCATGACCATCGTATCAATATCTCTGTGTTTGATTTGTTCTAACACTTCAACTCCTTCAATACCGGGGAGTTTATTGTCGAGTAAAATGATATCCGGATGATGCTGATCAATCAGTAGGAGCGCTTCTTCACCACTGCCGGCTTCAATAATATTAAATTGAAAATCATCCTCCATAAAAGGAAAACCAACACTAAAATTTTGCAATGAACGTATAACTCCCGTACGGATGCCTGGTTCATCATCAACAACTAAAACGTTTAATTTTTCCATGATTTGTATTATTGGTGATCAGAACGTTTATCGATAATTATAAATTCAACAGTTTGGTTATTTCACGATGCAATTGATCTGAACGAATACCTTTCGTTAAATAAGCATCTGCTTTGATCCAACTTTGTTCTTCAGCTGTGTTCAGTTCAAACATCATTCCAGTTTCAGCAGTCACTGAAGTTGCAAGAATCACGGGCAATCCCGGATATTTCTTTTTAATCTTATAGCAAAGAATAAATCCGCTGTCACGGTTTTCCATCATAAGATCGCTAATGACTAAATCCGGTTTTATTTTTTCTAATGTTTGTTCACCTTCTTTTTGACTATTGGCTGTAATCACATTAAATCCGAGTTTTTCAACCAGAACTTTCAGTTGAAATAAATAATCAACATCATCATCAATAATAAGAATTGTTTTGTTCATCTTGTTTTCCATAGTAGTATAATAAAAAAATTAGAGATTAAATGGTAGTTCTATTTTAAATGTAGTGCCTGTCGTACCTTTCGTTTTATCCGCATTTGAATTAATATGTATTTGTCCTTTGTGCATTTTTACAATGCCATAGGTGGTTGCCAATCCCAACCCGGTGCCTTTTCCTATTTCTTTTGTCGTGAAGAATGGATTGAATATTTTATCCATGTCTTCTTTTTTAATACCTGTACCTGTATCGCTAATGGTAAAGAACATACTTTCCTTGTTGTTTTCAATCTGAAAGATCAATGTACCTTTGGTGGGCATGGCCTCAATACCGTTTTTTATTAGGTTTGAAAGGGCTTGTGTCATTTGTTCTTTATCCAGTTGGATCGTTTCTTTTGTGAAGTTTTTATTTACGTTAAATGTAATATGATCAGGAACAATAATAGATGAGATACTGAGATCAATTAAGTCATTGACATCAACTTCATGATAATTTACTTTGTTTTTTCGGGCAAAGTTAAGTAACCCGCTCACAATGACCTTGCATCGTTCGGCTTGTTGAACTACCAGCTCAATGTCTTTTCTTTGTTGACTTTCAGGAGGGCAATCTTCAAGGAGCAAGTTTGCATACATGATGATAACACCCAGAGGGTTATTGAGTTCGTGGGCTATACCGGCTGATAATTGCCCCATGTGGGCAAGCTTTTCATTATGCTTAAGCGTTTGTTGGATGGTAGCTAATTTTTGATTTGATACAGCAAGATCTATGATAGAATTATGTAACTTGTCAATTGTGTAAGGCAGGCACATTTCAACCTCAGCCAATCCGTTGAGGATGGCTACGGCGTGCTCTTTGCATGTATCATATCCACAGGCGCCGCAATTCAGTTGTTGGGCTTCATTAAACTTGCCCATTTGTTGAAGGACTTTTTCGAGATCTTTATTTTCAGGTAAATCAACGCGTGTATCAGAGATTTTAAATGAACGTGAAAAATCCAGATGTAAAAAATTTTCAATATTTTTTTGATGCAATTCATTATCAAGATTGGTGAGTTTATCTTGAACGTAATTTTTCACCAATGCTTTTTTTAAAAACGGATTGCCGACAGTGGTCATTCCTACACCCATGATACAACCTTCACAACAAAGTAATTCAAGATGTTGGTTTTTCAGTAACCCGTTTTCAAATTCTTTAATTGCTTCTTGAAAATTTATTCTGCCATCTGCAACGATCACTTTATTATCAAGATTTTGATCAGAGATATTGATTGTTTGCAATAACCCTCTGCTTATAGGGAACATAGCGCCTTTGCCACCTGAAGGAGGATCAAACTTAATGGGTGTTGTATTTGTTTTTGTGATTTTTTTTTCATCAAAAAGCAATCGAAGTTCGCGAAATGTAATAGCTGCGTCCACTTCTGATGATTCATCTTTTTTTGCAATGCAGGGTCCGATAAAAACCACTTTGAGGTCATTGCCGTGTTTTTCCCGAAGAATACGTGTTAAAGCTACCATCGGCGATACGATAGGTACAAGATTTTGAACTAAATCAGGATGATATTTTTCAACATATGTAACGATTGCAGGACAATCTGATGAAATACAAAAGTTATTGTTCTGATCTTTCATCAGCTCACTGTATTTTAGCGCGACAATATCAGCGCCAAATGCCACTTCATTGACATAAGTGAACCCAAGCGCTTTTATCATTCCTACTAAAACTGTTGTATCGGGATATTCAGAAAATTCTGCGGCAAAGCTGGGGGCAATACAAGCTGCGATTGGTTGTTTGCTTTCAAGTAACTGCTTTACTTCATCTGTTGAATCGCGATATACTTTAGCTTCCTGACTGCACACCTTGACGCAATTTCCACAAGCAATACATCTGTTACTAATCACTTCTGCCTGACCATTTGATATTTTAATCGCTTTTGCAGGGCATTCACGGACACATGTGTAACAAACACGGCATCTTTCGGGTTGCGTGTACACTAAACATGTGCCTTTATCTATCGGAATGCAATTGGTCATTTTATTTTATTACTTGTCGCTTAACAGTTCAAGGTGTTTGACTTTCAGATACATTTTTTAACGAGAAAGGTAAACAAAAACTATACACTAATTCATAGACGTTCATTTCTATTTCAACACATCACGTTTACAATAGTTCGTATGTAAGAGTTCATGACTTTTATGTCCCAGTGGTTCAATTAAAAATTTATCATAAAGTTCAACGACATCAGGATTTTTATGACAAACTTTCAGTGTTTCCTGTGCATCAATATTATAAAGTGATTTCGCTCTGGCGCGCAATGCTTCTTCGCTGGCGCCAATAGGCTGGCCACCTCCGCACAAACATCCGCCCGGACAAGCCATCACTTCAATAAAATGTAATTGACGTTTATTTTCTTTAACATCTTTAATTAATCTGGCAGCATTGCCAAGACCATTCACCACGGCTACGCCCACATTCAAATCACCTATTTCAAGATGAGCTTCTTTAATACCATCTAAACCACGAACAGCATTGACATTATAGTCTTCCATTTCTTTACCGGTTAATTTAAAGTAGGCTGTACGGATCGCTGCTTCCATTACACCGCCACTGGCTGCGAATAATTTTCCTGCCGAACTGCGGCTGCCCAATGGAGAATCAGCTGCCTGGGGTTCTAAATTGTTTAAGTCAATACCGTACAGGTGAATGAATTTAGCTAATTCACGGGTGGTAAGACCGATGTCAATATCAGCAACACCATGATTAATCATTTCTTCGCGTGATGCTTCAAATTTTTTGGCAGTACAAGGCATAATAGCAACAACAACAATTTTTGCAGGATCAATACCTTCTTTTTCTGCATAGTAGCTTTTAATCATAGCTCCCATCATTTGTTGTGGTGACTTGCACGAAGACACATGCGGCAGCAAATCGGGATAAAATTGTTCAACGTATTTTACCCATCCCGGACAACAACTGGTAAACATAGGCAATACACCGTTGTTCACTACGCGGTCAATCAGCTCGGCGCTTTCTTCCATGATCGTTAAATCAGCCGTGAATGTGGTATCAAACACTTTTTTGAATCCTATTCGTCGTAAAGCAGCATTCATAACTCCGCTTACATCTGTTCCTGCTGCCATATTGAATTCTTCTCCCAATGCTAAAGAAATTGAAGGTGCATAAGTGGCAACAACAAATTTATCTTTATCATTTAAAGCAGCAGTAACACGGTCGAGATAACCACGTTCGTTTAATGCGCCCGTAGGACAAACCAATATACATTGTCCGCAGTTGATACAACTGGATGTATTCAAACCTTCATTGAATGTGGTTCCGATAACGGTTTTACTTCCTCGGTTAATAAAGTCAATGGCTGACACACCGATAATTTCTTCACACATACGTACGCAACGTCCGCAAAGTATACATTTTGCCGGATCGCGTTCAATACTCATACTTGATAAGTCTTTGTGAAGTTCACTTTTTTTACCGCTGATTCTGCGTTCGCGAACATTATATTCAATGGATAACTGTTGCAATTCGCAATTACCACTTCTGACACAGTAAAGACAATCGTCGGGATGGTCAGAAAGAAGAAGTTCGATAATCATTTTACGCGATTCAATGACTCTTCTTGAATGAGTTTTAAGTTTCATGCCTTCAGAAACAGGAAATGAACATGAAGGAATCAGTCTGCCGCTATTTTCATCTTCTACCACACAAATACGACATGCGCCGCTTGGCAGTAAGCCCTTCATATGGCAAAGTGTAGGAACTGAAAGACTCTCGCGATTTAAAGCTGATAAAATAGTTTCGCCTTCTTTGGCTTGAATGATTTGATTATTTACTTCAATTTTTATCATAATATTTTTTTAACTAGTGACTATACTTCAAACTACAATTTTGAACTTATGATTAATAATAAGATACGGCATCAAATTTACATACCTCATCGCAAGCTCCACAACCAATACATTTTGATTCTACCACAAAGTGAGGTGTTTTTTTCGCTCCTACAATTGCACCTGTGGGACATTTTTTTGAACAGACCATACAGCCGGTACATTTATCAACATCTATTTTGTATGTTCTTAAATCAGTACAAACACCGGATGGACATATACGTTCAAAAATATGAGCTTCATATTCGTTACGAAACCAACGAATGGTGCTGAGAACAGGATTAGGAGCAGATTGTCCTAAACCGCATAGAGACGTTTCTTTAATCACCTTTCCTAGTTTTTCGAGTGTCACTACACCTTTAAAACGTTCAAGCGCCTGATTGTTCAATGAATTTGGTTTTTTCGTAATGCTTTCCAATATTTCCAACATGCGTCGGGTTCCTTCTCTGCAAGGAATACATTTTCCGCAGCTTTCGCGTTGGATAAAATCCATGAAGAACTTGGCTACATCAACCATACATGTATCTTCATCCATGACAACCAATCCACCCGAACCCATCATTGCTCCAACTTTGATCAATGAATCATAGTCAATTTGAATATCTAAATTTTGTTCGGTGATACAACCGCCAGATGGTCCACCGATCTGAACACTTTTGAATTTTTTATCATTTTTGATACCACCGCCAATTTTAAAGATGATATCACGAATAGGCGTACCCATAGGCACTTCCACCAAACCCGTCAGTTTTATTTTTCCTGAAAGAGCAAATACTTTCGTCCCTTTACTGGCTAATGTTCCGGTTGAACTAAACCATGCAGCGCCTTTTTCCATGATGCTGGGAACATTGGACAGAGTTTCAACATTATTGATAACAGTAGGTTTTCCAAATAAACCCTGTGTGGATGGGAAAGGCGGGCGAGGACGCGGCATTCCGCGTTTACCTTCAATACTATTGATAAGGGCTGTTTCTTCGCCACACACAAATGCACCGGCACCCATTTTAATAATGATATCAAAGTTGAACCCACTGTTAAAAATAGTTTCACCTAAAAATCCATTTTCCTTCGCTTGAACAAGAGCAATTTTTAATCGTTGAATAGCCAATGGATATTCAGCCCGTATGTAAACATAACCTTTGGATGCACCGATAGCAAATGCACCGATAGCCATCCCTTCAATCAAACGATGCGGATCGCCTTCAATGACGGCTCTATCCATGAAAGCGCCCGGGTCGCCTTCATCGGCATTGCAGATGAGATATTTTTGATCACCTGCAGAAGCATTTGCCATGGTCCATTTTCTTCCTGTAGGAAAACCACCACCACCACGACCGCGCAAACCGCTTTTTTCAATAATACTGCAAACATCTTTTGGTTTGTAGTTGGCAAGTGTTTTAGCTAAACCAACATAACCACCACGTGCAACATAGTCTTCAATACTTACAGGATCAATGATCCCGCAATTTTGAAGAACCAATCTTTTTTGTGGAGCAAAAAATGGATGTTCATTGATAAAAGGAACACCTTTCCATGCAGTTGCCTTGCTGTTATCAAATTGACAAAGAATATCCAGTCCTTTTAGGTTATTATTGAAAACACCTGTTAAGATTTTTTCAACTTTATCAGAAGTAGCTTGAGTAAATGAGATACGTTTTTTACCGGGTATTTGAATGTCCATCAATGGTTCTTCTGCGCATAAACCAATACAACCTACTTCAATAATGTCGGCATCTATTTTTTTATCTGCGAGAAAATTTTTAACAGCACTAATTGTTTTTTCAGCTCCGGCGCCTAATCCGCATGTGCCTGCTCCAATAAAGATAACTGTTTTGGTAACATCCTCACGCATATATTGGGTTAACCCTGCTTCAATAGTTGCTTCTTTAATGTCTTTTATGGTATTAAGCACATGGGCATTTAATACAGTGGTGTCTTTTATAGTTTCTGTCATGTTCATATTTAATTATTGCTTTTGTTACGATAATCTTCAATAATTTGCTTCAATGAGTCTGCTGTTACTTTAGCATGGAATTCGCCGTTAATACAAACAACAGGAGCCAATCCGCAAGCGCCGATACATGCAACTACTTCAATGCTGAATAATCCGTCGGGTGTAGTTTTTCCTGCTTTTATTTTAAGGTGTTTTTCCAGTTCGTTCAATACCGTAGAAGAACCCAGCACGTGACATGCAGTACCTCTGCATACTTGCACATTATATTTTCCTTGAGGTTCAAACCGAAATTGATTATAGAAAGTTGCTACACCATAAATTTTGCTTGTAGGCAGCTTTAAATATTCGCCCACTTTAACAATAGAATCCTTGGAAATAAATCCTTCAGAATCTTGTATGGATTGTAGCATGGGAATAAGCTGATCGCGTTTTGCTACAGGGAATTGGGTGATAATTTCTTCAATGCTTGTTTTCATTTATATTAAATTATTTTTAGTTGTCGAGTATTTTCTTAACTGCAGGTAGAATTTTTTTAGCTTCAACCGGTTTGCTGATGAACCCGTCAACAGGGAACCATACAGAACGTCCGTCGTTTGCCAGATAATCGATACCTGCTTTTTCGGTCACAATATCTTTCACAAGCAGTACCTGTAATTCTTTGTACCCGGGATTTCTTCTGAATTCACGTGCCATTGCCTGAACATCCGGCTTGGTCGTGATCAATACATCAATTGAGGTAAGGATGAGGAAAGGAATATTTTTCAGTTCCGGATCATTCCTTAGTTCTTCACCCATTTCAAATCCTTCGTAAGGTGTAGTCATCATCACATCGAGAATGGCCAGATCAGGTTTTTCAGTACGAATCAGTTTCATACCGTCTTCTTTATTGGCGGCTGCTACAACCTGATAATTTTCTTTTTCCAGAATGGCTTGCAAAATGGTAATAACATCTATGTCATCATCCACGAGTAAAATTTTTTTCTTTTCCATTGTTTTTATTTTTTAATTGGTTTTGAGAATTAAAACTTTCTGACAACAAAATTAGATGATCTGAAGCTCTCAGAAAAGGATAAATGGTACTGTTTTAATAGGAATGAAACGGAAAGAAATGAATTGTAAAACCGATACTAATGTGAAATCAAATTGCAGAAAAGTACTGGTTTTATAAAAAATAAATTACAGTTCAATCATTTTTTTCTTCATGGCAGAGATGACTAAACATAACGTATTCTTACACTGAGTTTTCGCCAAGAGGTTGGATTTATGCCCAATGACCGTCCGTTCGCTTAAAAATAATTTATCGGCAATCTCCTTATTGCTAAACCCTTTTGAGAGGAGTTCGAGAATTTCCTGTTCACGTTTTGTCAGTTTGTATGATTCTTCTTCGGGCTTTTCTTCATGTGAGATTCTGCGTGTAAAGAATTCCCATAATTCTTCCGAATAATAATTACCGCCTTTGTAAACGGTTTCCAACCCTTTTTCTAATTTTTCGCGGTTGATGTTTTTAAGAAGAAACCCGCGAACACCGGAGTCAATCATACTTTCAACATAATGATCTTCATTGAACATCGTGAGAGCAATGATTTTCAAGTCAGGATATTTATGTATCGCTTTTTGAGTTGCTTCAATACCGTTCATGACAGGCATTTCAATATCCGTCACTACAATGTCAGGTAAATGTTTATCAAGCAAAGTGAGGAGTTCTTCACCATTCGCAGCTTCACCAGTAACCTTGAATTTTTTCATTCGATTGATCATCATCTTGAATCCATTCCTGAATATCTCGTGATCATCGGCAATATATATTTCTATTTGGTCCTGGTCATTCATTTTGCAAAAATACGAATTATTTACAACTCTGTTTTAATTTTGATGGTAATACTAAATCCTTTACTACCGCTATTTTGGCTGATCGTTCCATCCACTGATTTAACACGACTGATAATATTCTTCAATCCCATACCTGTTTTGGCATCATTCAGTATAACATCGAAATTAAATCCAATGCCATCATCTTCATAAATCAGTACGATTTCATTGTTGACAACATTCAGTGCGATATGAACCTGTTGTGCCGAAGCGTGTTTGATGGTATTATTCAGTAGTTCGTTTACAACGCGATAAACAATTAGTTCGAGTGTTTGATCACAGGATGTATAATGTTGGGCGTCAAGTTTAATAGTGACCCTGTTGGTTACATTTAATTTTTTGCAGAATGATTCAATTGCTTTAACCAGTCCGAAATCACTCATCACGCGGGGCATGAGGTTGTTTGATATATTACGGGTGCTCATGATGGCTTCATCTACCAGTTCAACAGCATATTTGCTCATCTCTTCTTTTTCTTTTGCATCCGTATCCGTTGAATTTAATTCATTGAGATAAATTTTAAGAGCAGACAGTAAGGGTCCCAATCCATCATGCAGGTCTTTCGACAGACGTTCTCTTTCTTTTTCTTCTGCCTGAATCACAGCCGATAAGATTTTTCTTTCCAGTTTTTTTCGTTCGGAAATATTTCTCGAAACGATCAATATATATTTAATATTTTTATATTCAACTAAACGGCAGTTCATCTCCACATGTATGACTTCACCCGTTTTGGTTAAATGTTCAGATTCATAACTGTGTTTCCCAAGTTTTAAAACGAGATTATTATTTTCAATTGTTTTTTCAATGGTGTTGGGTGTTTTCAGATCAATCAGTTTCATGGTCAGTAGCTCTTCGCGGGTGTATCGGAGGGTTTCACAGATCTGATCATTCACTTCAATAATATTCATTTCAGTGTCAATTAATAAAATATCATCACTGGTACTGTTGAAGATTGAACGAAATTTATTTTCAGATTCTTTAAGCGCTTCACGGGTTGTTACAAGTCTTTTATTTGAGATTTCAATCTCTTTCAGAAAACGGTGAACATTTTCCGTAGTAATAAAATAAACAAGTACTGAAAAAACAAGAATGATGAATACTGCCGTTAGTCCTGATGATATAAGAATTTTGGTGATTACAAAACTGGTTTCATCCTGAGGAGAAATAGCAGCAACAACATAATATTTGAAATTTTCAAAATATCGAAATGAAACATATTTCTTTTTGTGATCAGTTGGATCATTGTATTCAATAAACCCATTTTTTTTCTGGAGTATCGTATCGCTCAAGCTTTCAGAATAAATCGGATCGTTCTTTCCATCAGATCGGATAATGATCTCTTTTTTTTCATTCAGGATAAAAAGAAATCCTGAATGCCCCATATGCATTTTGGATAAAATATTAAAATATGCTTTCAGGTCTTTTTCTTTATCACCTGCAGAAAGTATACCTACAATCTGATTATTTTTAATAATAGGTTCATACACGGTGATATACCAGTCGTTCACTGCAAAAGCCCTTCCTACATAGGGTTTCCCTGAATTAATGGTCATGGCAACAGGTGATTCATTGGGTATAAATGTTCCTACAGCTCTTGTATGATCGTTCTTAAAGACATTGGTAGCAATACGGATGAACCCATCATTTGTTTTTTGAAATAGGGTAATAGTACCACCTGTTATTGAATGGACATGATCAATAAAAGTTGTTTGGTTATACAATGGCTCACCATTCCATTTCCATTGATTCAGGGTAAGTATTTTATTTTCCTGAGTATTCTGGTTAAGAGCGTTAACCTGAAATGTTTGTTGGGTTATATCAAATGATTTATCATAAAAAAGTTCGTGAACAACTTTAATATACGTTTTAACTTTTTCTTGTTTTAAAATGCTTTCACGTTCCAACATTTTCATCACTGTATTCGTCTCCATGACCAGGTTTTTACAAGTAATTTTGTCAAACTCTTTTTTAAAACTATAGATTGAATACCAGGTAACAATGGCGATTGAAATAATAATACCAAGAAGCAGAGGAAGATAAAGACGAAGTTTTACAGGAAGTTTAAGAAAAGGATTATTCATTTTTTCAAATGGGTTTAATCATACAAAATTATGATTTTCTTTTATATGAATTTTAAATTTTTTATTTACAATTATATTTATGTAATTTGCATATAATTTTTTATTCCAAAAACCTAACTCATAGTTTGTTTTTTTAAAAATAAGTTTTTTATCTTTACGTGTAATACAAAATCATGAGCCATGATTGAACTCATTACCAAACAAAAAGATATTGAAACCTATCATGCAAAATTCATCAGCCGGTTAAACAGGATATTTAAGAAACAGATTGAATGTCAGGTGGGGTATCAGGGGGGCAGCATTATTAAAAAGGTTAATTACTCTCCACTTCACAACATGTGGATGCTGAATATGGATAGCGGTAATAAACACCTTAACGGGTTTGGTACCGGCAAACCTCTTGAAAACGGCATGAATCCTATCACCGTTGAAATTAATTTTCCGTTGAATGGGATCAGCCGGAAAATATCCGGTGCTTTTGCCATTGAAAACAAAAAGAAAATTTTAATCCTTCATCGTGGCCGGATTGGCGGCAGCCGCGTGGGCGGAGGAAAAAACCTCTTTCACAATCATTTTCGCGGTGAGTATGTCAATGTCATTGAAGATGGAACTGAAAATGAATTTGCAGTGGTAGCTGAATTGAATTCGGTCAATTTTATTCATCAGTTAATTGATTTTATTCATGAGATACGCAGGATCAAGGACCGTGAAAATAATTTGTTCTCCCCTGATTTTTCCGATCTGAATAAATATAAATTCACCGAACAACCTGATAAACCCGGCAAGTTGAAGTTCGTCAGATCATACGGCACCGACAGAAATCACAGTCTGTTGGTAAATAAACTGGCTTCCAAACTCGAAGAAATGGATTTTCAGGTAGCAAACGATAGTTACCGTGACCTTTTTGTTTTTAAAAATAACCGCATAACTGCCGTATTTGAAGTGAAATCCTCATGCAATCTGCAACAATTATCCTCCGCCATCGGACAACTTATTTTGTATAGTTTACCGATAAAAAATAGTGTAAAAAAATTCCTTCTTCTTCCCGTTAAACTGAATCCGGAAGTAGAACAGCAGCTCAATCATTTTGGGATCAATGTTCTTTATTATGACTGGACTAAAAACAAAATTGATTTAATTGGTTTGAAAGAAGCAATGAACGACTGATATATTTTTTAGTTCACGTCTTACTTTTTTTATGAATAAAAAAAACATATATCCTTCTACATTCAACATTCGTAAATTCACAAAAAAGGATTTACCTGAAGTGATTCGTTTGATCCATAAAACCATTGATATTTCTTATACTCCTGTATATCCACCCGAAGCAATTAATTTTTTCAGGGAGGAACATTCTGCTGAAAGAATTATAAAACATGCACAAAGTGATTATATGATTGTTCTGGAAATAACAGGAAAGATAGTAGCTACAGGGCAGCTCATTAAAAATTATATCGGGGGTGTTTATGTTGATCCTGATTATCAAAATCAAAAACTGGGTCGGTTCATCATGGATCATCTGATTGAAAAAGCAATTGAAAAAAATATTTCTAACGTCATTTTAAATGCTTCACTGCCTTCATTCAATTTTTATTCTCATCTGGGTTTTCAGTTAACTGAAAAAACATTTCATACGCTGAAAGATAACTCACGACTGGATTATTTTAAGATGGAAAAGAAATTAATTTAATTTTAATCTAAACTTCCAAATCACTTGGCATTCACCTGTTCCAGCGAATGGATCTCTTTCATCCGCAGCATGCGGTTCATGATCTTTTCAAGATGTGAACGACTGTTCACCTGAATATCAATCTCACCTTTGAATAAATTATTTGCGGTGGGTTCTATCCTGACCGAACGTATATTTATTTTTAATTCATGCGTCAGAAACTGGGTTAATTTATTTACGATATCATAACTGTATTTGCCTGTTATCTTGAGATTAGCTGTGAAGATACCTGCGCTGTCGGTTTTTTTCCATTGTGCTTCAAGCACGCGGTAAGGATATCGCGTAATCAGATCTTTTGCATTCTTACAGTTGGTTTTATGTATTTTTATTCCTTGCGTTACACTGACAAATGCAAATATTTTATCTCCAAGAATAGGATTACAACAACGTGCAAACTGGTAATGCACCATATCCACGCTGTTGTCAATGATCAGATAATTTTCTTTGCCTGCCTGTATGCCGGATATTCTATCTGAAAAACTTTCATTATTAAATTCCGTAACAATCTTTTCTTCTTCATCAGGTTCTGCCAGCGCTTTTTTAATTTTCAATGCATCCAGTTTTCCTTCACCGAACAACTGGTATAATTCAAGGAAATTCTCGCATTTAAAATAGGTAATAAGTTTATCGATCACCTGATGATTAAATTCAATACCTAACTGTGTTACTTTATTTTTAATGATCTCTTTTCCCTGATCCGAATCTTTATAGTTCTCCATTTTCAGCACATGCTTGATCTTGGCAATGGTGCGTGAACTCTTCACAAAATCGAGCCAATCATGACTTGGTTTCTGATTCTTGGAGGTAAGTATTTTTACTTTATCCCCGTTTTGCAGAACATGTTTTAACTGAACAATTTTATCATTGACAATGGCGCCGGTGCATGTAGAGCCAACTTCGGAATGAATTTCAAAAGCAAAATCAAGAACGGTATACCCTGTTTTCAATCGTTTGAGATCCCCTTTGGGTGTGAAAATAAAAATTTCATCTGTGTATAGCGCTTGCTTTGCTTCACTGAATCCTTTCTCGTGCGTCGTATGGTCTGAGTTTTCAAGCAATCTTCGCACTTCAGCAAACCAATCTGTTTGGGTGTTTTTATTGTAAGCATTTTTATATTTCCAGTGAGCGGCAAAACCTCGTTCAGCAACATCATCCATGCGTGTCGTCCTGATCTGGACTTCCACCCATTTACCTTCAGGTCCAATCACGGTGGTATGCAGGGATTCATACCCTGTAGTTTTCGGATAAGAGATCCAATCCCTTAATCTGCGTGGGTTTGGCTGATATAGATCCGTTACGATTGAATACACTTTCCAGCAATCTGCTTTTTCATTTTCCTGAATTTTATCAACAATGATACGGATGGCAAACAGATCGTACACACGTTCAAAATTCACTTTCTGTGTCTGCATTTTTTTCCAGATGGATGGAATGGATTTCACACGCCCTTTGATCTCACAATCCAACCCAAATTCCTTCAGCCCTTTTTCAATAGGAGCAATGAAATCATGAATGTATTTATCACGGTCTTTCTGCGTTTCCTTGATTTTTTGTTCAATGTCTTCATAAATATTTTTCTTAAAGAATTTCATCACCCGATCTTCAATTTCAGTTTTGATCTTATATAAACCCAGACGATGAGCAATCTGCAAGTATAACAAAGACGCTTCACCTGCAATTACCTGTTGTTGTTCAGGCGGATACTTTTCAAGATGTCGCAACTTATTCATCAGTTCAGCCAATCGCACCAGAATGACGCGTATATCGTCTGATATGGTAAGAAGCAGTTTAATAAAGTTTTCCGCATTGGAATGGTACTTTGTTGTATCGAGCAGTTCGATCTTTTGAAGTCCGGAGATAATATGAAAAACAGGTTCACCAAAATCTTTAACACATTCCTCTCGTGAAATAGCTGAGCTTTCAACCACGTTCTTCAGTAAAATACTGGCTGTTGAATCCGTAGCAAGATTCAGTTCATGGAGAGCAATAGCGCAAACGTCAAGCGCTGTATCAACCCGTTCCGGCTGATTGGTTTTAATACTGAAATCAATTAAATGAAGAAATGCTTTTTTAATTATTTCTTCAGTCCCCGCCAATTGCTCTGTCTGTAATATATTTTGTAGTTTCTCTTCGGTATTATTCTTTTCGCTTACGTTTGTCATATACAAATAATTAATAAATATATTATCACATAATAAGTCATGTTGAGCTTGTCGAAACAGACTTATTATGTCACACTAAGCCCTGTCAAAGTGTGATATTAATTAAACAAATCCAATTGAAGATCATCTTTTTTACTTTTTTTCTTGTACTCATTCTTTGAAACATCAATCAATTCCTTTTCAATTTTATCAATGAATTCGCTTCTTTCCAAAGAATATTCTTTTCCAAACAAATGTCGTTTGTTTGCATGTGTAAGATAAAGATATTTTTTCGCTCTCGTCATACCGACGTACAATAGGCGTCTTTCTTCATCTTGATCGGCAATCTTGTTCTCAAACAATGAATAAGGCAATAATCCGTTTTCACAACCGGCAATAAATACACATTCAAACTCAAGTCCTTTGGAAGCATGCAAAGTCATCACGGTTACATTTTCAATGGTCGGTTTGAAGGTATCAACACCTGTACCTAAAGCAGTCATACATAGGAACCCATCAGCATCATTCCCGTAATCCATAGCCATTTCCATCAAATGTTTGAAAACAGATTCGTTTTCTTCCTGTTCTTTTTCAAAATAAGTATCAGCGAGATATTGGATGGTGTGAAGCACTGACATATTTTTAACAAAGTTTTTTATTTTAGATATTTCATCCACATAAATGATTTTAGCATGGATCAAATTACTTTCCAGATAATAATTATCCGGGTTGTAAATCAATTTCAGCAGATCTATCAGGTCTTTCACGGGTTTCTTTTTAAAGAAAGGCACCTCACCTATTTTCTGATAAGGGATGCTGTGATCTTTTAATGCTTTTTCAATGGCATCCATTTGTCTGCCTATCCTGCAAAGCACTACAATATCGGAAAGACTATCAATCTCACCGGAATGGCTGTTGTCAACCACTTTGCTGTCCATTGAATAAAACCGCAGTCCGCCCATCAACTGTTCAATGCTTCTGGCAATGTATTCTGCTTCACTTTTATCTGTTTCCTGAGGAACGATTTTTATTTTCACCCCTTTCTGAACACCTTTCAGGAAAACGGTTTCCGTATCATCCGTTTGGATTACATCGCCGGATGCCTTTAAAATCAAGTCTGAACAACGATAACTCTTTTTAAAATGATACACCTCTGCTTGCGGATAATCATCCATAAACCGTTGAATGTATTTTACATCTGCTCCGCGAAAGCCGTAAATGGCTTGGTTTGGATCACCGATCACATAAATATTTGAGTTGGGTTCAGCCATTAGCAATCGCACCAGTTTGTATTGTGCAAAATTTACATCCTGATATTCGTCAATCATCAGCCATTTAAATTTAGTCCTGTATTTCTCAAGAATTTCAGCATGATCGGTCAGCAGATTGACCGTTTGAAAGATCAGATCATCAAAATCAAATGCATTTTGTTTTTGCAGATACTCATTATACCGGCTGAACCTATCGGCAATTTCTTTGTCTTGAATTTCGTTCTGCCTTACCAGTCCTTGCTTTAGGTCAGTGATCGCAGCAGAAATCATTTTTATTTTTTGTTTGTCATCATCAAAAATATCGTTGATCATTTGTAGTTTGTCCTCTTCATCAAAAATGGTAAAATTTGATTTCCGACCTGTTTTTTCCGCATTCTCTTTGAGCAGGATACTCCCCAACGCATGAAATGTAAGTACATTTAATTGTTGTGAAATCTTTTTATCGGTAATCAGTATGTTCAGACGTTCACGCATTTCTTCCGCTGCCTTATTGGTAAACGTAACCGCAAGAATATTTTCCGGTTTGATATTTTTTTCATTGATCAGCCGGGCAATGCGCTGCGTCAGTGTTTTTGTTTTGCCTGAGCCGGGACCGGCAATGACCAAGGCAGGTCCATTGAAATGCTCAACAGCTTTCTTTTGTTCTTCATTGAGATGATCAGCTTTTTTTTTGGACGAATACGAAGGCTGTGGTTCTTCTACTTTCTTTTGTTTTCCTTTCTGTTTTGCCAAAGCATGATATTCTTTCAGATCAAAATTCAATAATTTACGTTTCGGTTTTTGTTCATCCCTGCTCTTGCTTTCATCAAAGATGATATTTTGTTTGATCGCATTCAAATCTTCTTTTTCACCAAACACTTTGATAGAGCCGTATTCACCGTCATACCCTTCCGAAATATGTATCTCGCCTGCACGCATGCGCCGGATCGCTTCAGCCAGAATATCTCCGCAACTTTTTCTGATCTCTTCAATATTCATTTTAAGTAAAATGTCAAACTCTGTTCCTGCTTTCTGCAAAACCTGATTGTACGCAGCAGTTACTTTTTTGGAACTGACAGCCGTTTTATTTATTTCGGATAAAATTTCTTTTAATGAAATCACTTGAAAAAAAGCATGACGGTTAGGTCTTTCCAGCACGTCCTCCCTGTCCGACAGCTCCACCACGCGGTTCATCACCCCGACAACGATGGGTTTGCCACATACAGGACACATCTCATCGTGTTTGATAGTTTCTACTGGATCCCAGCAGACATTACATTTCCTGTGACCAGCATAATGATACTTGCCTTCCTGCGGAAACATATCAATGGTGCCTTCGAAGCCCTTGCCGGTTTTCAAAGCATTTATTATTTCATCATATGAAACGCCGGTGTCAAACATATTGGCATTTCGTCCGAGTTTTTCAGGCGAATGCGCATCGCTGTTAGAGATCAATGTGTATTTATCCAGAAAGCCGCACATCCAGTTCATCGGCTGGTTCGATGACAGACCGGTTTCAACGGCATAGATATGTTCCGACATTTCTTCAAAACATTCTTCCACCGTGTCAAAGCCCGACTTATCGCCAAGCACCGAGAACCATGGCGTCCAGATATGAGCAGGAATAAAAAAGTTTTTATCCGACACATCAAGAACCAGTTTGAGCAAGTCCTTGCAATCCATTCCCAGTATTGGTCTCCCGTCGGATGTAATATTAAAACCCAGTTTGAGCAGTTTGTTTTGAATCTTGTCAACTTCTTCAAAACCGGGAGCAAGAATAATGTTATGTACTTTTCGTGTCTTTCCGTTCTTCTTGTAAATACTACTGATCTCGGCAGTAAGAATAAATCTGACTTCATCATCGGTACTGTTCGGTTTGATGAACGGAATATCTTTTTTAAATTCTTTTTTAAGTTTGTAAAGCCCTTGTTCAGCGGGCTCCAGCTTTTCCTTTAATTCCTTGATCCACGAAGGGTGCGTGAAATCGCCTGTACCAACCACTTTGATTCCTTTGATCCGCGCCCAGTAATCCAGAAACTCAGGGACAAGTTCTTTGCTCGTTGCAAGCGAATAATGTGAATGTATATGAAAATCAGCAATATATTTCATGAATATTTTTTTAAACTTTGTTTTTACTATTAGTTCGGTAATTTTTTATCAGTTACGGACTAAAGCCCTGTCTTATTGGGATTCATTAACCCCGACCTTAGCTTCGACAAGCTCAGCTACCAAAGGTCGGGGTTAAAAAACACCTGCTTTTTAAGGACTTTAGTCCGGATATCAAAAAAATTACCAAAGTATTATTTTACAAAAATAGCAGAAAAACAAAGAAGAAAGAATTAGTCCTTCTTCAAAAAATCATTTTTTAAAAAATATGACCTTAAAAAATTGTCTTACCAAAACAAGAATGGTTGTGGTGTGGATGGAATGGTGAGCATTACACGAGTCCGCTATTACTCCCTTCTCCGCAGGAGAAGGGACGGGGATGAGGTTGTTAAAATTCTTCTTTTCTTACTACGAAAAATGCAAAACTATTGAAAAGCAAATATGCAAATATTTTGCAAACATATAAGAAACAAAGAAAATTCAAGACAAAACAAAACTGCTTGCACACATACCACTGAATGCCTGTGATTGTTCTACTTGTACACTTTCATAAAATATTAAACTTATGAATTTTTTTTACTCCTTCACAAACCTTCTGGAAACAATGCCTTCAGTGCTTTCTATTTTCAATATATAAATTCCTTTAGCAAGTTGATTTACATTAATTGCATTTTGCTTTGTCTGCAATGGCTGTTGTATCAGTAGTTGCCCCTGAACACTAAATATCGAAACGGTAAAATTCTTTGAGACTTTATAGTCTTGAACATCAATATTTATTTTATCACTGGCCGGGTTAGGATAGATATGGATGGGTCCTGTATTTATTTCTTTTACAGATACTGGGATCACAGGGATAGATTTTACATAAGTGTTCGTCACCTCATTGGTCATAACCGGCGGATTATAATCAAAATATATGTTTGCTTTATTTTTTACTTCAGCATTTTCTGTAAGACCTGCATACGGACTGACTGCGTATTTTACAAAGCCATGACTGGCAGGTTCGTCCTGAATACTATCCGGCAGATTAATATTATCAAATATAAAACTGACTGCATTTTTATTTCTAATATCTGTCTTCACAGTGTGGCTGGATGATACGATTCGGAATGTTTCAATATTCATGTTGTTATCAATGGTGTCGCGCACAACCACTGAAAATGCAGTATCTGTTCCTGTATTCTGAAAACGGATGGTATAAATCAACTCCTGCCCCAACAATGTATATCCTTCGTTTCCAATACCCTTGCTTTCACTTTTATCATTGGGGTCATAAGAACCTATTATAACCTGTTTTAACATAGATGTATTGTTGGCTGGCATGGTATCTTTTTCTAATGGAGTAATGAAGGCAGTGCATTTTAGTGTATCGCCCCGATGACTGACATCTGGCATTTTCAAGGTAAGTGATATTCTCTGTTGCTTAAGAGAGGCAAGATTACTGTAATTCCAGGTTAAGGTATTCTCGATAATTTTATCAGGTGCAGGCCAGCTTCTGATAAAACTTATAAGTGTATCCAGATGCAGGATTACTTCTCCGCTTTTGGTTTCTGATCCTGCATTTTTGTAGGTCAGCCAATATTGAACATTGAAACCCGCACGTGCTATGCCTCCTGTTAAATCAACTGTAACATCACTAACGGATTGAAACTTAATCCCAAAATCAACTCCTGTAATTTTTGTTGTTGTATCAGTAATAACAACTGTTTTAATACTATCAGTGGTTAATTGCCAAAATTGACAAGGAATAAATTTAATCTGATATGTTCCATTGGGGCGGATGAAGTAATAAATTCCATTATCCTGGGTGGTAGCAACAGTGCTGTCATTTTTCATTAAAACATATTTATATGGAAGTAATAATTCGTTGGTGTCTTTAACTCCATTTCCATTGATATCATTAAATACACTGCCAAAAATACATTTCTTGTCTTTGTTCAAATTTAATGGTCCTGCGCCGCCATCTTCTAATTTAACTACTCCATCAGGACCAAACCATTTATTACCATCAGCATCTATTGAAATAAATGAGGTATAATTATAAGGTATTCCTGAATTGCTTGTATCATAATTAGTCCAGGTAATTCCGTCAAATTTACTAATGCCTCCTACTTCACTTCCTCCTTCTGTACCAAACCATTTATTCCCATCAGCATCTATTGAAATAGATGAGACATAATCAAAAGGTAATCCTGAATTACCGGTATTATAGGTCGTCCAGGTAACATTATCAAATTTACTTACACCATTCCCAGCACCAAACCATTTATTGCCTTGATCGTCAATAGATATACATGAGATATAGTTACTTAATAATCCTGAATTGCTGGTATTATAGGTCGTCCAGGTAATATCATCAAATTTACTTACACCATTCTCAGTAACAAACCATTTATTGCCTTGAGCATCAATAGAAATACATGAAATGGAATTACCGGCTAATCCTGAATTCTTCGTATTATATCTTGTTAAATTAATGTCATCCGATTTTAATACACCATCACTTGTACCAATCCATTTATTGTTCTGAGCATCAATTGAAATTGTAGTAAAATATTCCCCCCAATAATAATAATTAAATTTAATACCGTCAAAATAATATACTGCAGTTTTTCCAGTCAACCATATAATGCCTTGAGCATCAATAGCAATAGAATAAAAAATTTCATCATTATATTTATCTCTATAGGTTGTCCATGTAGTGCCATCAAATTTGCTTAATCCATTGTTAGTACCAAACCATTTATTGTTTTGAGCATCTATTATTGAACAATAAACTATATTTCCGGCTATCCCTGAATTTTTATAATAATCCGTTTTCCATGAAGCAGAAGTTTTAGTAATACCATCATATTTAATTAAACCTTTAGTTGTTGTACCAAACCATATATTGTTATTTGCACCTTTAATCATACAGATAAAATTACCCTTTTGCAGTCCATACATATAATTTACAGTCCATGTTGTAGCATCATATCTCACAATCTGAGTAGTCCAAGGAGCTGTACGAACCCAAATATTACCCTGATCATCCAAAAGAAGTGAATAAACACCCATATTACGTCCAAACGAATCAGTTCCAACAGAATGGTTAGTCCATGTACTACCATCAAATTTACTCACTCCAGCTCCTGTACCAAACCACTTATTACCTTGATTGTCAAAAGAAATGCAGGTTACCGAATTATTAGCTAATCCAGAATTACTTGTATTATAAGTAGTCCATGTAGTACCGTCAAATTTTCTTATGCCATTATCTGTACCAACCCAGATATTGCCTTGAGCATCTATAGATAGACAGGTAACCATAAAACATGCTAACCCTGAATTGCTAGTATCATAAGTAGTCCATGTAGTTCCGTCAAATTTACTTACACCATAACTACCAATCATATCTGCCCACATCCCAAACCATTTATTGCCTTGAGCATCTATTGTCATGCATGTAACTGAATTTCCGGCTAATCCTGAATTGGTAGTATCATATGTAGTCCATGTAGCGCCGTCAAATTTACTTACACCGTTATCTGTTCCAAACCATTTATTACCTTGAGCATCTATTGCAATACAAGTAACATTATTACCGGATAGTCCATCTTTAATTGTATATTGAGAAATAAATGTTCCATTTGTATCCCGACAAAGAACTCCTCCTTGTGTTCCCGTCCAAACCTTATTTCCGTCAGGAGCAATACAATTGATATACTCTTTACATGTATAAGTAGTCCATTTTTGCGCTACAGCAGTTATACAAATTACTACCGTGATTAATGTGATTAATATTTTTTTCATAATAAAAGGTTTAATTAAATAATTTTATATACAAAGATATAGGATATAAAAAGTAAAAAACCGAGTATAAATACTCTAACAATAACCTATTTACACTTTAAATGAAGATATTTTTTCGCTATCTTAAATTTTTTTAAGAATGATTTAAAAACATAACAAACTGACTACAATATATACCCCCACCGCCATCTGTCCTTCCAGCTGACTTTAAATATCACATGCAAAGTTCCAAACTTGTCATTACAAAGTATTTAACAAACTCATTCATTAAAAAAATCTTATTTATTTTTCTACCTTTGTATCATGTCATTCACTGTTTACAAATCATCAGCCGGTTCGGGGAAGACGAGTACGCTTGTAAAAGAATATTTAAAAATTGTTTTGCAAGATCCATCGAGATTCAGAAATATTCTGGCGATCACATTCACCAATAAAGCGGCGGCAGAAATGAAAGAACGTATCCTTGTCGCACTGACTGAACTTTCGTCACTGCCTTCTGAAAAAGAATCAAAAACAATAAAATATCTCCTACCCGAACTGATTACGCAGACAGGACTGAATGAACAGGAGATCATTCAAAAAGCAAAAAAAACATTGACGCTGATCCTCCATAACTATGCTGATTTCGGCATTTGTACCATCGACAGTTTTACCTACCGTATTGTACGTACGTTTGCACACGATCTGCATATCCCGATGAATTTTGATGTGGAGATGGAAACCGATGAACTGATCGCTCAATCCGTTGACTTGCTGCTGAACAATGTTGGCATTGATTCCAAACTGACTAAAGTGCTCGTTGATTTTACTGAGCATAAAACAGATCAGGAAAAAAATTGGCATGTTGAAACCGACCTGCAGGAAACAGCTCAACTACTGCTGAAAGAAGAAGGACATCATCATATTGAAAAAATAAAACATCTTTCAATAGATGATTTTCTTCACATCCATAAAAAGATAATGTCTTCAATCAATCTGTTTGAGAAAAACTGTATTGAGATAGCCGAAAAAGCCGATGCGCTTATTTTACAAAACAATATTTCGTTTTCATCTTTTTCTCAGGGTGACAAAGGGATAGGAAATTATTTCAGGAAAATAAAAAATAAAAATCTTGAAAGTTTAAAACCCAATAATTATGTTGTTGCTACTATTGAACAGGGCAAATGGTACAGCGCCAAAGCAACACCTGATGAAAAATCGGGTATTGATTCTATTAAAAATAAATTGACTGAATATTATGTATCCCTTCAGGAACTGATCACCCTCCAATACAATCATTATAAGCTATTGCTGCTGATAAGCAAAAATCTTTATCCTGTCGCTCTGTTGAATGAAATCCATAAATTACTCAAGCAGATCAAAGATGAAAAAAATATTGTTCATATTTCCGAGTTCAACCAGAAGATAGCCGAGATCGTGCTGAAAGAGCCGATACCATTCATTTATGAACGTTTGGGCGAACGATACAAACATTTTTTGATTGATGAATTTCAGGATACATCGATACTCCAGTGGCAAAACCTGTTGCCATTGATAGAAAATTCATTGTCGGAAAATAATTTCAATATGGTGGTGGGCGACGGCAAACAAGCCATTTACCGCTGGCGCAACGGGGAGGTGGAACAGTTTGATAAACTCCCGCTTTTAATCCAAACCGATAAAGATGATATCTTACAGGAAAGAGAGAATGCACTGAAACTGCATTACCACGAAGAAAAACTTTTTTCAAATTATCGTTCAAAGGCAGAACTAATAGATTTTAATAATCAATTTTTCAGAATCATTTCTGAAACTCTTTCGCCTGATCTACAAGGCATTTACAATAATCTTGAACAACAGTTCAACCCTGAAAATACGGGAGGATTTGTTCGTATTTCCTTTTCTGACGGTAGTTTCAACAAACAACAATTGCTGGAAAGTCAGAATGAACAGATCGTTCAGCTTATCATTGAATTGAAGGAACAACATTTTGAATGGAAAGATATAGCTATTCTGTGCAGGAAGAATGATGTTGCATCCCAGATCGCACGAACATTGATCGAACACAATATTGATGTGGTTTCTGCTGAGTCTTTACTGCTTGGTAATTCTCCGGTAGTAAAATTTATTTTTGCCATTCTCAGGTTCATTCAGAATCCATTGGATGATATTGCCAAAGTAGAGATCATCAACTATCTGGTGAAGAACAATAAAATTATTTCTGTCGGATTACACGAAGACCTCAAAGAAGCCATTGCACGCAATGATAAAGATACTGCAAAAAAATTCAATGCCTTTTTACAAAAATATGGATTTTCCATTTTCTCCGAAAACCTTATCATTCTTCCTGTTTATGACATATGTGAAAAAATCATACGTACTTTTTCCCTGAATATTCCGGCAAATCCCGATGTTGAATTTTATATGGATGCGGTTTATACGTATTCCATGAGAAATGGTGTTTCAATCACTGAATTTATTGATTGGTGGGAAGAACAAAAAAACAAACGTTCTATTGTTGTTGCTGAAGAAATGAATGCTGTCCGCATCATGACCATCCACAAAGCCAAAGGTCTTGAATTCCCTGTGGTCATTTTCCCGATGGCAACCGATACAGTCCGTCGATCCAAAGATTCTGTCTGGATTGATCTGGATGAGCCCGATATCAACGATTTAAAAACCTTTCTGGTTCCCATGCAGAATTCATTGCAGGAAACAGCGTTTGAATCTCTCTTCACACAAGAAACCAATAAATCATTTCTTGATCTGGTAAATCTGCTTTATGTTGTTATGACAAGACCTTCCGAACGTATGTATATTTTTACACAGCAAGCTGAAGCGAAAAATAAAGCACCACATTCGATTCCGGAACTATTGAAATATTTTCTCACTAAAACCGGCTTGTGGAAAGATTCACAAACCAACTATGAGTTTGGTAACCCGATCATGCACGGTGAAGGAGCAGACAGAGAAAATAAATCCGAACATTTTGAAATCAAAAATTTTGTTTCATCCGAGTGGAGAGAAAAACTAATGCTCAGGGCAGAAAAATATATAACCACAAATCCGGAAAATAGTGTGCAGTCCAATGAGTGGGGAAATCTTTTTCATTCCGTTCTGGCAAAAATTATAACCCAAAATGATATTGAACCTGTTTTAAGTAATTTATTTAAAAACGGAGAGATCTCAGAAAAAAACAAACGAATCCTATCCGATAAAATACACACTTTACTATCAATTCCTGAGATACAACCTTATTTTGAAGAAGGGTTGCTTATAAAATGCGAACAAGAGATCATTGCACCCGAAGGAAAAGTTTTCCGTCCCGATCGGATTGTGTTTTATCCGGACAAAACGGTTGTCATTGATTACAAAACAGGCACTCCAGCAGATCATCACCAAGAACAAATTAAACAATATGCTTTCCTTCTCAATGAAATTCAAAACACGCCTGTACTTAAAAAAATAATTTATATTGATACAAATGAGATTATTGATGTTCAAGAATAAGTTAATACAGGTTAAAAGTATATGTGAAATAAATTAATATAAATATATTTTAACTTATTCCAATTAAATCTGGATAAAAAAAGTAATAGTTTATTTATTCGTTTCATGAATGTTTGTAAAATTTCATTGAAAAATAATAGAAGAATTTTACCTGATAGTTTATTATGTTTGTTGAAAATATTATTTGTTTAAATTTTTTTTCTAACATGATACCTTTAATCATAATTTAATTTATTTACATGAACTTTGTTAAACTATTATTGGTATTATTTTTTTGCAATATTTCATTTTTTTTATTTGCACAAAAAGGTAAAAATGGAATTGGAAATATTACGACTGCAAATACTGTTGTAAATGAATATTATGCTGTTACCAATAAACTTAATTCAGGTGTTACAACGATAAACGTTAATACAACCGGTTCGCTTCAAGCAGGTGATTTGATCCTAATAATAGAAGTACAAGGAGCGTTGCTTCAACCAGGACCTATTTACAGCAATGGCTATTCTGATGCTCCAAACAAGAATATCAACATTGGAAGTATTGTAAAATATAATAGTGTCGGGTTATATGAATTCAAAGAGGTTGTTAGTGTGAGCAGCGGTACAATAACAGTCAGTTGTCCATTGATAAACGCGTATGATTACAATTATAAATTCAATAGTGACTGTGATCTGAATGAAGGCATCAATATGTCCTGTACAAAAAGCAGTACAGCAAAGGTTCAGGTGGTAAAAGTACCAAGATATACTTCATTAACTGTATCAGCAGCCGGATCAATTACAACCAATGCATGGGATGGAACTATTGGTGGTATTGTAGCGATTGAATGTCAGGGAAACACAACGATTAACGGATCCATATCAGCATCTGCCAAAGGGTTCAGAGGCGGTGACCCGATGAACTCAGGCACCTGGGATAATATTTACAATTACTGGATCACAAAGCAGGAATGTGGCGGTATGAAAGGGGAAGGCATTGGTGGATGGGTCACCGAATATGATGGTTATGGAGGTCGTTATGGACGAGGAGTAGGTGCCAATGGTGGCGGCGGAGGAGATGCACATAATGCTGCCGGAGGTGGAGGAGCCAATGCAGGCGATACAAGTAAATGGATTGATGGCAGTGGCGTACCTGACCCTTTATATAACACCTGCTGGGCGCTTGAAACTCCAAGTATTGTCGGCATATCACGCTCTGGTGGAGGACGTGGCGGATATGGATGGGCTACAGCTACAATTGATCCTACAACCAACGCACCGGATAATGGCAATTGGGGGGGTAACGGAAGAAAAAATGTTGGTGGATTCGGAGGAAGGCCGCTCGATTATACTTCAGGAAGAATATTTATGGGTGGTGGTGGCGGTGCCGGACATGGAGATCAGAATCTCGTTACCGCAGGAGGAAAAGGAGGAGGAATAATTATTATCTTAAATTATGTTTATGTTAAAGGCACCGGCTCCATTGTTTCAGATGGTCAGCCAGGTGGGGATATGGTCTGTCCAAATGGAAACACCATTGATGTGGGATCGGGAGCTGGTGCAGGTGGCGCCATATTAATACATTCTTCATGGGGTGTTTCCGGTATAACTCTATCTGCTAAAGGTGGTCGAGGAGGCAATCAGCCTGCATGCCCGAATGCTTCAGTTAAAACCGAAACAGAAGGGGGAGCAGGAGGAGGCGGTGGTGGATTTATTGCAATTTCATCAAGTATAATTGTCCCTAATGTTTCAGGTGGGAAAAATGGTGTTACAAGTGTTTCTGCCATGAGTAAATTTCCTCCCAATGGTGGCACCAGCGGTGGTAATGGTATTTCATCTGTAACAATTATTAATGAAGACTCTATTTGTCCTGGTGGTCAGGCATCTTTATCAATATCCAATATCGTGGGTGATCCTAAAAACTCGAATATTTGCTGGTACCAAAATAAAACTAGTGGAATACCACTTACTTTTGGGTTAAATTATTCTCCGTTATTAAGCGACACCACTACATTCTGGGTTGGTTTGTGTTCTTCATGCAGTCAAATCGAATGGCCACGTATTCCTGTTAAAGTACATATGAAAAAAAATTGCGGATTTACTGTTTCACTTACAGCCACTCCTGATTCTATTTGTAAAAATAATAGTTCATCTATTACTTTGTCTACCAATGGGGGATCGGGTAATTATACCTATCAGTGGGATCAGGGACTACCTGCAACTGCAGGACCACAAAGTGTTACCCCTCTTTCAACGACAATCTATCATATTACCGCTACTGATCAGACAACCCTGTTAACAGCGACAGATTCTGTGGTTGTTTATGTTGAAACACCATCCTTAACTTCCTTTACATCAGTATGTGTTACGGATGCATCTTTTACCTTATCGGGCGGTAGTCCTACCGGAGGCACTTACAAGGTGGATGGCGTAGCTGCTACTACCTTTGATCCAAAAACATCCGGAGCAGGCACACACAATATAACATATATCTCTCCGGCAGGCTGCAACGCCACACAGAATATAGATGTAAAATCTGCACCCACTGCCCATATTGACGGTACCACCACCGTTTGTCCCGGCTCAACAACAACACTTACAGCATCGGGCGGAGGGACTTATCTGTGGAGTGAGAACAATGCCACCACCGCTCAAATCACGGTTTCTCCGGTAGGAACACCAACCTATTCAGTTACTGTAAAAACGAATGGTTGTACTGCCTCAGCCACCCATGTCGTAAATGTCAGCGGAGCGCTCACACCTACCATACTTACAACCG
>CAYVNP010000039.1:39226-41137 GCA_964452905.1 uncultured Bacteroidales bacterium | reverse complement strand
CCATTAAAGAATTAGCAGAACAACTAAAAATATCAACAAGAGCAATAGAAAAAAACATTTCAAAACTTAAAACAGACAACCGCATTGAGCGCATCGGAAGTGACAAAGGCGGACATTGGAAAATTATAGAAAAGTAGAACAGTCAAAGCATTTGCAAGCACATTGCCAAAGCCCCACGAGCCAACACTCAAACCAAAGCTTAGTCAAACCTGCCGGCAGGCAGGCAGGGAGCTTGCAAAGCCAACGCATACATCATCAATAACTTTGACAACTTTGGTTGTAGCGGTTGTTTAGGTTGGACAATTATTATTCTATTTTTACTTATGCTAATTGGGTATTTAACAGATTAAAAATAAAAAAGCACAAACCTCTAATCGAGTAAGTTGCCCTACCATTAAGCACTGAGGGGAGCATCTCACACTACTGTTCACTTCGACTGAGCTTAATGTAAACTATAAAACAGCTTCTAAATCTATGGATAATAATGAAGTGGATTTAAATTATTTTCAGATTGAGAACCTGTTTAAAATTCATTTAAATGTTTAAATACTGATTGTATTAGTGAGACTTCGGCGTGAACTCAGTCGAACGCTTGCCGAATTTGACGAAGTATGAACAACCTATGTTGGTGCGCGAGTTCTTCTCGCGTACATTTATTTATTTAATATTCACTCGCGAAAAGAAGTCGCGCGCGCGAACTAGGGTCTATCCTTCGATCTGCCTGAGGCAGACTCAGGATGACAATTGAAGGTGTAATGTGAATGAAGAAATAAATTATGAAATTTAGTCAGCCACATGCTCGTGGTTTTGCCCTTCCATCTCACTTAATTAACTTAATTATCAGTCATTACAAACGAGTGTCAGCAATTGAATATAATCCAAACAAATTCGATTAATTTACATAAAACAAATTCCCATTTGATTTAACACATCCGTTGTTTAAATTTTTTAATAAAATACTTTGTAATTGTGAATTAAAAAAATAACATTTGCAAAAATTTAAGTTTTACTCTGAATGAAAATAAGTTATCTACGTACTATAAATTTTCACTAAAATACCCATTGTAAAATGATGAACAGCGAATCATTAATATTATTTTTTATTGTAGCGGTCGTGCTTGTAGGAGGAGCTATTATCTTTTCCTCGTTCATTGCACCTCGTTCAACCAACCCGCAGAAATCAGAATCGTATGAGTGCGGTATTCCTACTTCGGGGACCACCTGGCTTCAGTTCAATGTGGGTTATTATTTATATGCCATTTTGTTTCTCGTGTTCGATGTGGAAACCGTATTTGTATTTCCTTGGGCAGTGATGATGAAGGAACTGGGCATGGTTGCCTTTATTGAAATAGTCATATTCTTTTTTATTTTAATCACAGGATTATTATATGCCTGGAAAAAACATGCGTTGATATGGGAGTAAAAATCAAATCAATGAAAGAGAAAGATTTCAAGGATAACGAAACACTTGAAACCTTTAAGGAAGTCGACAACAATATTTTTCTTACCACAATAGATAACATTTTAAACTGGGGACGTTCTAATTCTGTTTGGCCCCTGACGTTTGCCACCAGTTGCTGCGGAATAGAAATGATGGCTGCCGGTGCAGCGCGTCATGATTTTGCCCGCTTCGGTATTGAAGTGTATCGTGCCAGTCCGCGTCAGGCAGATGTGATTGTGGTTGCAGGAACAATAACGAATAAGATGGCACCTGTTCTCAAACGATTATATGATCAGATGTCGGAACCAAAGTATGTGATCGCCATGGGATCATGTGCCGTGTCGGGCGGTCCATTTTTCTATAATTCATATTCAGTAATCAAAGGAGTGGATCATTTAATCCCAGTTGATGTATATATTCCCGGTTGTCCTCCCCGACCTGAATCTTTACTTTACGGCGTGATGAAACTT
>CAYVNP010000039.1:0-39216 GCA_964452905.1 uncultured Bacteroidales bacterium | reverse complement strand
TTCAACGTAAAATTAAAGCAGAATCTTTCCTAAAGAAACAGTTTAACAGAAAAACCATAAGTAATGAATAAAGAAGAACTTAAACAAGCTGTTTTATCCATTCTTCCGTCTGCAGAATTTAGTGAAACCAATCAATATCCAATGTTTCAAATTCCTGCTGAACAACTGCATGATTTTGCAAAAAAAATTAAATCATCAGAGTCCCTTTCATTGGATTATTTGTTTTGCCTCACAGGAATGGATTATGGCGACAGTCTCGGCGTGGTTTATCATCTTGAATCAACCAAACACAATCATCAGATCGTACTAAAGGTAAAAACCACTGATCGTGAAAATCCTGCGATTGATACTGTGTGCGATATTTGGAAAACGGCTGAGTTCCTTGAACGTGAAGTATTTGATCTCTATGGCATCAAATTCAACAATCATCCTGATCTCAGAAGAATCCTGTTACCAGAAGACTGGAAAGGATATCCGTTACGAAAAGATTATATTGATGAAGTTAATATTGTCGAAAGGTAATTTATGACAGACTTATTAAAAGAAATAGAACAGGAAGAATATATCATCAACATGGGTCCACAGCACCCATCTACGCATGGTGTATTGCGCCTGGTGCTTTCTCTCAAAGGGGAGATTGTAAAAAGTGTTGAACCGCATTGCGGTTATATTCATCGTGGCATTGAGAAAATGTGTGAAAAACTGACTTACCCTCAGATCATCCATCTCACTGACCGGCTGGATTATCTTTCAGCTCATATCAATAATGCAGCGGTATGCCTGTTGGTTGAAAAAGCACTGGGCATTGAAGTTCCGGAACGTGTAAAATATATACGCACCATCATGGATGAACTGACACGCATTGCCTCACATCAGCTGTGGTGGTGTTCATTCGGAATGGATCTCGGCGGACTGACCTGCTTCTTCTATGGCTTACGCGACAGGGAATATATCCTTGATATTTTTGAAGAATCCACCGGAGGACGATTGATTCAAAGTTATTATACTCCGGGTGGATTAATGAAAGACATTCACCCTAATTTTCAAAAAAAGGTTAAAGATTTTATTAAATATTTCAGAAAGATTCTTCCCGAATACGATCAGTTGCTGACCGGTAATGTGATCATGCATCATCGTACAAAAGGGGTTGGAAAACTTTCTCTGGAAGATGCCATCTCGTTTGGAGCCACAGGTCCAAGCGGAAGAGGTTCAGGATTTGCCTGTGATATCAGAAAAAAACAACCCTATCATCTTTATGATAAAGTTAATTTTAAAGAAATTCTATATCCTGAAGGAGATTCGTTTGCACGTTATAAAGTTAGAATGGATGAAATGTGGGAATCCATGTCTATTATTGAACAATTGATTGACAGTATCCCCGAAGGCGATTTTACAGCTAAAATGAAACCGGTCATTAAATTGCCCGAAGGTGAATACTACCAACGTGTTGAAGCTGCCCGTGGTGAGTTCGGGGTATATGTGATGAGTAAAGGAGATAAATATCCGTACAGGGTTAAATTCCGTTCGCCCAACTTCAGTAACCTTTCAATATTGAATACTATCGTTCCCGGTCAGAAGATCGCAGACCTCGTTGCTATTGGCGGTTCACTGGATTATGTGATCCCTGACATTGACAGATAATTACAAATCAGAAATACGAAACTATACAAAATGGATTTTAATATTTACGATTTCAGTTCTTTCACAAAATGGATCGACACATCTCTGAATGAGATGATGAATCCGTTCTGGGCTACAGCAAGCGAGATGGTCATCATCGGCGTAGCTATCCTTGCTTTTTATGCTGTTGTCGGTCTCTACCTTGTTTATGCTGAACGCAAGATCTGCGGTTTCATGCAATGCCGTGTAGGACCTAACCGTGTGGGACCCTATGGTTTTTTTCAAACCATTGCCGACCTGATCAAACTATTGATAAAGGAATTAGTTGTAATAAAGAATGCCGACAAATTCTTATTCAATCTTGCTCCTTATATTGTAATCATTACTTCATTCCTTGCCATTTCTGCGATTCCGTTTGCCAAAGGGTTACATGCAATGGACTTTAATATTGGTGTGTTTTATCTGATGGCCGTTTCTTCAATGGGTGTGATTGGTATTTTGCTTGCCGGATGGTCAAGTAACAACAAATATTCACTGATCGGCGCTATGAGAAGTGGAGCACAGATCGTGAGCTATGAACTTTCTGTCGGGCTTTCATTGATTACAATCGTTATTCTTGCCGGCAGTATGCAATTATCAACCATTGTTGATGGTCAGGCACATGGATGGTTTATCTTCAAAGGTCATATCCCTGCATTCATTGCATTTATTGTTTTTATAATTGCAGGTACAGCTGAAACAAACCGTGGTCCGTTTGACCTTGCTGAAGCTGAATCAGAACTTACTGCAGGTTTTCATACTGAATATTCAGGGATCAAATTTGCATTTTTCTTTTTAGCAGAATACATGAATATGTTTATCGTAGCATCTATTGCTGCAACTGTCTTCTGGGGTGGATGGCAACCTTTATGGATCTCAGGATGGGACAGCTTTAATACAGTGATGGCTTGGATACCTCCATTTATATGGTATGCCGGAAAAACTGCGATAGTTATTTTTATTATGATGTGGTTCAAGTGGACTTTCCCGCGTTTGCGAATTGATCAACTGCTGACATTGGAATGGAAATATTTATTACCAATCAATTTATTCAATGTGTTGTTAATGGCGTTTATTGTTTTGATGGGGTGGCATTTTTAAGTAAATAGCTGAAAGACTAAAGCGAAAAGAAAAAACATATTATATTTAATCAACTGTTAACTGAAAACTTAAAAGTAATCTGAAATAGAATCAATGAAAAGTTTATTCAATTATATAAAAGGAATTATAACAGGAGTCTGGTCATTGATGGTTGGAATGAAAGTAACTCTCTCCTACTTTATTCGCCCATGGACTATCGTTACACAGCAATATCCTGAAAATAAAAAAACATTGGTGATGTACGATCGCTTTAAAGGCGAAGTGATCATGCCACACAATGAAAAGAACGAACACAAATGTACAGGATGCGGAATTTGTGAGATCAACTGTCCGAACGGAACTATTGAAGTTATATCCCAATCCATCCTGACGGAAGAAGGAAAGAAAAAAAGGATCATTGATAAACATATTTATCATTACGGAATGTGTAGTTTTTGTGGATTATGTGTAAAAACATGCCCTTCGCAAGCACTGGCATTCGGACAGGAATTTGAACAAGCTGTTTTCTCCAGAGAAAAACTGACAAAAGTTTTAAATCAAGAAGGTTCTACATTAATGAAAGGAGTTGAATAATGGAAGCACTATCAGCCACTAAAATTATGTTCGTTATTTTTTCAGGGATCATTATATTGTTCTCTATTCTGACAGTTACAAGCAGGCGAATACTGCGTGCTGCCGTTTATCTCCTATTTGTGTTGATATCAACTGCAGGAATTTATTTTATGCTGAATTACCAGTTTCTTGCTGCTGTTCAGATAACACTGTATGCCGGTGGTATTGTTGTGTTAATTATATTTTCAATTTTATTGACCAGCCACATTGACCATAAATTTGAAAAAATAAGTTGGTTGAAAATTTTCTCCGGATTGATAGCATCCATTGCCGGTATCGTTATTTGTGTGGCAACCATTTTACAAACCGATTTTGTAAAATCTGAACTACCTGCTGCTAACATTGATATGAAATTGATAGGTGGTAAATTATTATCTTATGGAGAAAACGGCTACATCTTGCCTTTTGAAGTGATCAGTATCCTGCTGCTTGCTGCAATGATCGGTGCAATTGTAATTGCGAAAAGAAAGTCTAAAGCATAAAGACTAAAGGTAAAAGGAAATAAAATGAGAGATTATAAGAAATTACTAATTTGGCAAAAAGGGATGGAAATTTCAATTGAAACATATCTTTTGTCAAAATCTTTACCTGATAGTGAAAAATTTGGTTTAACCAGTCAAATAACCAGAGCCGCTGTTTCTATACCATCAAATATTGCTGAAGGTTGTAGTCGTTCAAGTGAAAAAGATTATTTAAGATTTTTAGAAATTTCTTTAGGATCAACATATGAATTAGAAACACAACTTAATATTGTTATAGACCTTAAGCTAACTGATAAAATAAAATTACAAAAACTTTCAGATTTAGTTGTTGAAGAACAAAAAATGATAACTGTTTTAATTAATAAAATTAAAAAAACTTTAGTCTTTGGACTTGATTCTTTAAGCTAAAATAAAAATTATGAATACCGAAATCCCCTTACAATATTTTTTAATAGTCAGCACCATCATGTTTTTCGTAGGTGTTTACGGGTTTATAACACGTAAAAATCTTATCACGATTCTGATGTCAATTGAGTTAATACTTAATTCTGTCAATATCAATTTTGTTGCTTACAATCATTTTTTATATCCAAATGAATTGCATGGACATTTTTTTGTTTTGTTCATCATTGCGATAGCTGCCTCTGAAGCTGCCGTTGCAATTGCTCTGATCATTAATATCTACAGAAGGTTTAAAACAATTGATGTTGAAAATGTAAATGAAATGAAATATTAAAACAGTTATAAGCTAATAGCTGTAAGCGACAAGGAATTATGAAAGATTTTAAAAATTGAAGAAATTGAAAAAAGGGAAAGAAATAGTAGTAGGAATATATAAATCAACTATACAATTTCCTTGTACAATAAAGAAGGTTTGAACTAATAACTGCTTTAATTATAGAAGAACAAAAAATGATTTCAGGTTTTATTAATACATTGAAAAAATAATATTTATTAAACTTATAGCTAGTAACTTGTAGCTTGAAACTAAAATAAAATTATATGCCAACATTTAATTACTGCTTACTGATTCCATTGATTCCGCTATTCATGTTCTTGTTGCTGGGATTATTTGGAAATAAACTTAAAGGAAATATTTCAGGTATATTAGGAACATTGGGGCTTGCCACTTCAACTGTTTTATCCTATATGACTGCTTACCAATATTTTTTTCAAACGGAAAAGGTTGAAGGCGCATTTCAAAAAATACTTGCTTTTGATCAGGCATGGCTCCATCTTACTGATACTCTTCAGATCAATCTTGGAATTTTGCTTGATCCTATTTCTGTCATGATGCTCATTGTTATTACTACAGTTTCTCTCATGGTACACATTTACAGCATTGGTTACATGAAGGGCGAACGCGGATTTGAACGGTTCTTCGCATTTCTTTCCCTGTTTACTTTTTCAATGCTCGGATTAGTACTTGCTACAAATATATTCCAGATGTATATTTTCTGGGAACTGGTAGGTGTTTCATCTTTTCTATTGATTGGATTTTATTATGAAAAACCTTCTGCCGTTGCTGCTTCTAAAAAAGCATTTATTGTAACTCGTTTTGCTGATCTGGGGTTTTTGATTGGAATTTTACTTCTATCCTATTTCACAAAAACATTTAATTTTTATTCAAAAGATTTAACACATCCGGGAATATTAGATACTCAAAATATTGATTTATTAAAGAATCTCTCTTATTCATTCATGGGCGTTTCGATTGCCACCTGGTCTTTGTTATTTGTATTTATGGGAGGTGCAGGTAAATCAGCCATGTTCCCGTTACATATCTGGTTACCGGATGCAATGGAAGGTCCTACTCCTGTTTCTGCATTGATTCATGCAGCTACGATGGTTGTGGCTGGCGTTTATCTGGTTGCACGGTTATTTCCGGTATATGCCATAGCCGCTCCGTCAGGACTTGAAGTTATCGGATATATTGGAGCATTTACTTCTTTATTTGCAGCAGTAATTGCCTGTACTCAGTTAGATATCAAACGTGTACTCGCCTATTCAACCATGTCGCAGATCGGTTATATGATTGCTGCCCTTGGTGTTTCAGGATATGGTGGGGAACAAGGACTCGGATTTATGGCTTCTATGTTCCATCTGTTTACCCATGCCATGTTCAAAGCATTATTATTCCTTGGTGCAGGAGCTAACATTCAAGCTGTTCATAGTAATGTGATGAATGAAATGGAAAGAATAAAAAAAAAATTACCTATCACTCACATTACATTTTTAATTGCATGCCTTACCATTGCCGGTATTCCTGGTTTATCCGGTTTTTTCAGTAAAGATGAAATTTTATCTGCTGCTTATGCACACAATAAGATCATCTTCTTCAATCAATTATTTGTTGCAGGGTTAACCGCATTTTATATGTTCCGTTTATATTTCAGAGTGTTTTGGAACAAACAACCTCATTACCATCATGAACCGCATGAATCGCCTTTAACCATGACTATTCCATTGATGTTTCTTGCTTTTGCCTCTATCGTAACGGGTTATATCCCTTTCAGTGAATATATTTCGTCTGATTTCAAACCTTTTGAAACTGAAATTGAATGGGCGCATGTAGCAATACCATCAATTCTTGTTGGGTTAGCAGGTATTCTCATTGCAGCGATCATGTATATGAAAGAGACCGCTATCCCCGATAAAATTTCAGGCACTGTCAGTTATCTCTACAAATGGTCATTCAATAAATTCTATATTGATGAGATCTATATGTTTGTCACCAAAAAAATTATTTTCAATTTAATTTCCCAACCTATTGCCTGGTTTGACCGACATATTGTTGACGCGACCATGAATGCTATTGCTTCTGTAACAAATTTTGTTTCCGAAAAGATCAAAGGGTTTCAATCAGGTCAGGTGCAACAATATGGTTTTGTTTTTGTCACCAGTGTAATTACGTTGGCAGCGTTATTTATTTATATTTTAACATTATAATATTTTTATCATATGACAATTAATCTGAATGTTTTTGTTCTTATTCCGATTCTGACGATCATAGGGATCATGCTTAGTAAGAATTACAAGCAAACCCGAGTTGTTGCTGCATTTGGCATGACCATTCAACTTATTCTGGCTGCCATTCTGGTATTCCTTTATCTGCATGAACGCAATACAGGAAATACAGCTGAAATGTTATTCACCCAAAATTATCAATGGTTTACCATGCCCAATATCCATTACGCCATTGGTGTTGACGGAATCTCAGTTGCCATGATCGCTTTGACTTCTATTGTTATTTTTGCCGGTATTTTTGCTTCGTGGGAAGTTGAATTTTTATCCAAAGAATTTTTTATTTCACTTATTCTCTTGTCTTCAGGTGTTTTTGGCTTTTTCATTTCTCTCGATCTATTTACCATGTTCTTATATTATGAACTTGCCGTTATACCCATGTACTTATTGATTGGCATCTGGGGCAGCGGACCAAAAGAATATTCAGCCATGAAGCTTACCTTGATGCTCATGGGTGGCTCTGCTCTCCTACTCGTTGGATTGCTGGGAATTTATTTCAATACTCAAACCATCAGCGGGGATTTAAGTTTCAATATCATTGAATTATCCAAAGGACATATGCCTGTTGAGATGCAGCGATTATTTTTCCCGCTGACCTTTCTAGGGTTTGGTGTTTTGGGCGCTCTTTTCCCTTTTCACACATGGTCACCGGATGGTCATGCTTCTGCACCCACTGCAGTATCAATGCTTCACGCCGGCGTATTGATGAAACTCGGTGGTTACGGTTGTTTTAGAGTAGCCATGTTCCTGATGCCTGAAGCGGCTCATGAACTATCGTGGATATTTTTAATACTGACAACAATCAGTGTTGTGTACGGTGCTTTTGGAGCCATCATGCAGAAAGACCTTAAATATATCAATGCGTATTCTTCTGTTAGTCACTGCGGACTGGTATTGTTTGCTATTCTAATGATAAATAAAACGGCAATGAACGGAGCCATCATCCAGATGATCTCCCATGGTATTATGACTGCCCTTTTCTTTGCTTTAATTGGTATGATCTATGGAAGAACACATACACGTATTATTTCTGAAATGGGCGGATTGATGAAAGTGATTCCATTTTTATCCGTATGTTATGTGATTGCCGGGCTTGCTTCTCTTGGTTTACCCGGACTCAGCGGCTTTGTTGCTGAGATGACCATTTTTGTCGGTTCTTTTCAAAATCCGGATTGGTTCCACAGGACAGCAACAATCATTGCTTGTTCATCCATCGTAATAACGGCTGTTTATATTTTACGTGTAGTTGGTATATTGTTACTGGGACCTGTGAAAGACAAGCATTATCTTGAGTTGGGTGATGCCAAATGGTTTGAAAAATTTTCAACCGTAACATTAATTACTGCAATAGCTGCCATTGGGTTGGCTCCTCTTTGGTTATCCGATATGATCAATGTCAGCTTACAACCCATTATTGATAAACTTTTAGCACAATTATAATCATCCTAAATATTTTAAAAATGCTTATAAAAGACTTTTTAATCATGCGACATGAATTGCTGCTTACACTTGCAGCAATGATCATCCTGATATTGGAACTTTCCTGGAAAAAAGAAGAACGATGTTCCATTAAACTAATTTCAATTATATTATTTTTCATAATAACTGTAATTGGATTTTTACCTATTGAAACAGGCACGTTGTTCGGTGGCATGTATCGCACCAATGAATTGATCATTCTTTTCAAGAACATTTTAAATATAGGAGTCCTTATTGTTTTTATTCAATCTTCACAATGGCTGAAATCCGAATTAAATTATGACAAAACTTCGGAGTTTTTCATATTAATATTATCTACATTGATTGGGATGAACTTCATGATCTCATCCGGTGATTTTCTTATGTTTTATATTGGGCTTGAATTGGCTACCATTCCGATGGCAGCATTGGCAGCGCTTGAACTTACAAAAAACAAATCAGGTGAAGCAGGTATTAAATTAATTTTATCTTCAGCACTGTCTTCTGGCATTTTGCTTTATGGATTATCCATGATTTACGGAACAACCGGCTCCATTTATTTTAAAGATATTACATTATTATTTTCAGCATATAACACATTACAGGTGCTGGCATTCATTTTCTTTTTTGCCGGAATGGCATTTAAAATTTCGCTTGTTCCTTTTCATTTATGGACAGCCGATGTTTACGAAGGAGCACCGATTAACGTGACCTCTTATTTATCTGTTATTTCAAAGGGTGCAGCAGCATTTATTTTGGCTATTTTATTGTTTACGGTATTTCAACCGATACTACTTGTTTGGTCTAAATTAATCTTTATCATTGCCATTTTAACTATGACCATCGGAAATCTATTTGCCATGCGCCAAACCAATATCAAGCGTTTCCTTGCTTTCTCTTCAATTGCACAGGCCGGCTTTATTTTATTAGGGATGATGGGAAACAATATGTTTGGCATGTCAACGATTGTTTACTTTGTTCTAATATATATATTTTCTAATCTCGGTGCTTTTGGCGTTGCAGCAGCTATTTCAAACCAAACTGGAAAAGAAAAGATCAGTGATTACAATGGGTTGTATTTAACCAATCCAAAGCTGAGTCTGACCATGATGCTTGCTCTGTTCTCATTAGCCGGCATCCCTCCTGTTGCAGGTTTCTTCGGAAAATTCTTTTTATTTACGGCTGCATTTCAACAAGGATTTTATTTGTTAGTCTTAATAGCCGTATTGAATACAATCATTTCTTTATATTATTATTTATTGGTTGTAAAAGCCATGTTCATTAACAAAAATGAAACACCTATTGAACATTTCAAAAATGATTTTTTAACCCGTCTTGGATTAATAATCTGTGTTGTAGGTATTATCGTTATTGGTTTTGCAAGTACCTTCTTTGATTATCTGAATAATTTAAACTTTAATTTTTAAACCGTTTTTTATGTCTGCGTTGAATAAAGGAAAACATGTTGTTGAAGAATTAAACGGTGTACGTTGTACCATCGTTGAAAAAGGAATTACCGAATCAAGGATGTCATTTCTTAAACATCTTTTAGAACAGAATAATCTTATTGTGCAGGTATCAGAAGAAGCAGAAAACAAATTCACTATCGGTGTAACCAACCTAATTTTTAATCCAATCATTGCCGTGTATGAACGTATATTGAAAAATCAAACCGGTGAAATTGTCACTCCGGCTTACTGGAATCAATTAACTGAGAAATGTGATTCACATTACTGGCGTTACAGATAGTTTAAATTTAAAATAGAATTACCTCAAAAAATCAGATGTGTTTAACAAACACATTTTTCATTAATCCATTTTAATATTAATAAAAGCTCTACAAAATGAAAATTGAAAAGAACAAAATAGTTTCTATTAACTATACATTAACAAACAATAAAGGTGAAACGCTGGATACAAGCACCGGTCGCGAACCTTTAAAATTCATTCATGGTGTCGGGCATATTATTGTTGGGCTGGAAGAAGCGCTGTTAGGTAAGCTCAAAGGAGATAAACTGAATGTTGCTATTGCTCCTGAAAAAGGATATGGTTTAAAAATTGAAGAGATGATTCAAAAAATTCCAAAAAATCAGTTTGATGCCAGTCAACCTATTGAGCCGGGAATGCAATTCAATGCTCAGGATGAAGCAGGTCATGCAATTGTTGTTACCGTTACAAAAGTGGAAGCAGATTTTATAACCATTGATGCAAATCATCCGCTGGCAGGAGAAACATTGAATTTCGATGTTGAAGTGATGGATGTTCGTGAAGCTACTAACGAAGAGTTGTCACATGGACATGTTCATTAAAATTCACGAAAATTTATTGTAACCGGATTATACTTTATAAAGTCAATCTAATTTTCACAGATTGACTTTATCTTTTCAGAAAGAAGAAATTATACCAATTCTTATTATAAAATATGCCATTGGCAATTTTATAATTTAGAATGGTTAATGCCGATCTACAATATGTTAAGAACAATTTATTGGACTTTTACTTATTGAGTATCGGTATTAGTTCAAATAAAATTCATTAGTTCACGATAAAGATCTTGTGTTGGTAATCCCATGACATTGAAATATGAACCTTCTATCTTTTCAATACCAATATACCCTATCCATTCTTGTACTCCATAAGCACCGGCTTTATCAAGCGGTTTAAAATTTTTAATATAAAAATGGATTTCTTCATCCGTTAATTGTTTGAAATAAACTTTTGATTCAACAAAAAATGAATGTGCTTTGAATTTAGTTTTGAAATGTACACCGGTAAATACCTGATGCATATTTCCTGAAAGTTTTTTCAAAATTATAAAAGCATCATCCAAATCCTGCGGTTTGCCTAATACTTCATTTTCAAACCAAACAATGGTATCCGCAGTTATGATAAGCGTTTTATCCTGTAATTGGTTGAGTAAAAATTGATCGGCTTTTTTTTTTGCAAGAAAAAGAACTATCTGTTCAGGTGTTAAACCATACGGATATACTTCGTCAGTTTCACGAACGTCAATGGTGAAATCAATTCCCATTTGTTTCAGTAAATCCTGTCTTCGAGGTGATTTTGAACCAAGAATTATTTTTAAACCATTGATTGATTTTAAAATTTCCACGAATGTTTTTATTTACACAAACCTACATTATTAATTCGAAAATTCAAAATCAAGTTTCAGAAATATGATTAATGGTATATTTAAAAAAGAAACAATATATATATGTTGAAAATTTAATGTTTTATATTTAAATGCTTGTTTGATTTTATACTAATTTTGTAAAAAAATTCTAAAAATTGTTAAAGAATAAAAATGTTATACAATCATATTTTTAAATTTAAAAATTCAATAATAATCAGTCATAAATATTTCTATACATTTTTATTCTGTATTAATCTGTCAATAGTTTATTCGCAAAAAAATGTTTCAGATACATTAATAAAATATGAAATTGATACGGTTTTACCTATGCCGGTTATGCATTATCCAACATTCGTTCTGGCGCCGGACAAAGACATAAACTACCCATTAAACATTTTACTTGATTCTATCAACTATCATAAAATCAAAAATTATATCATTCGGGTGGGCGGTAAAGATTCAATTTGTTTTATTGAAAAAACAACTCCGAAAGATTTAAAAAGACATGCTTTTTATATTTATATCTGTTTTAATAAACAAAACATTCCTCAATTATATATGCGTATTCAGTATGCTGCAGATGAATGGTTGTTGATTGATCATATCCACTTTATTACCGAAAACACTAATTTGATATTTAAAAAAAGATATTTCGATGAAATAAAACGAGATAATACAAATGGATTGAGATGGGAATGGATCGATCGTCTGGCAGATCAACAAAATTTTGAACAGTTAAAAACAATATCGTTAGCCAAACAAACCAAGATTGTTTTTGAAGGGATACACTTTACAAATTATCGCAATATTACATCCAATGAAAAAAGATCTTTAATTAGAATGCTTAATTTATATCAACTTCTTAATGGTGATTTAAAATAAATAAGTATTTTTAAAATGTTGATATTTCTTTTTCTGAAAGTTTAAAACAGTTTTCTGTAAATGAATTGATTTTTTTCTAATTTTACATAATAAGAATTATTTCAATTTTAAAGGGTGGTGACCATAATACAATCTTTTCACAAAATCTTACCTGTATTTAAGAGTTCAATTCTTTTTTTATTTTTTTTTGTTTCAATTAATTTTTCCGTTCTTGGACAAACCAGCTATAAATCGGAAGATGATTTAAAAAAAAATGCTGGTAAATTATTTGAAGAAGAGGAATTTGCACAGGCATTGCCATTATATTCACAATTATTAAGTTTACATCCTCAGGAGTCAGAATACTACTACAAATACGGTGTTTGCCTTCTTTATGGGGATCGCAGAGATACAAAAAAGCCAATCAAATATCTTGAAATTGCATCACACAACCCCGATGTACCCCCCGAAGTATATTATTATTTAGCATATGCGTATCATCAAAATTATAGGTTCAGCGAAGCAATTAATTTCTATACTCTTTTTAAACAAAAAACTTCTTCAAGTAAAAAGTTCAATGTAGACCAGCAAATTCAGATGTGTCAGAACGGCCAATTACTTTTAACAAGCATTAAAGATATATATGTACTCGAAAAAAGAGAGGTGAACAGCAAAGACTACTTTCGTTCCTACAATGATCAGGGGTTTGGTGGAAAATTACTTTTAAAACCGGAAGAATTCAAATCAAAAACAGATAGAAAGAAAAAAGACAATACAATTATTTTTTTATGTGATACAGGGAAAATAATTTACTTTTCAAGTTTTGGTGATAATACCGGAAATAAAGATATCTTCACGTCCCATCAAGAACCGAATGGAAATTGGAGTAAACCGACAAGATTAAGAAATAATATCAATACTCTTTTTGATGAAGATTATCCGTTTGTACTGCCCAATGGACACACCTTATACTTTTGTTCAAAAGGTCATAACAGCATGGGTGGATATGATATTTTCCGTTCCGATTACGACACAATAAAAAAAGAATGGGGAGAACCTGTAAATCTTGATTTTGCTATTAATACTCCTTTTGATGACATTCTGTTTGTTACTGATACGATTCAGCAATATGCATGTTTTTCATCAAACAGATCCAGCGCAGAAGGTTTGATTACCGTATATAAAGTCAGGATTGACCAGAGACCTGAAGAAAGATATGATGTTAAAGTCAAATCTCTTGCTTCACAAATTGACCAAGATACAGCTTACCAAAAATCATTGGTGTTATTATCACAAAAAGCTCAGTTAAATGTAAATGCAACTCCATCCATGTTTAAGAATATTGATGCTAAGTTGCTTGCAAATAAAGAACTTTCTCATCCAATCAATAATCAGAACTCAAATCTGCCTTCTGTTGATGAACAAACAAAAAACATTGAAACGAAACAAGAACCTGGGACAACTATTGAACAACAAACAACAAAAACAACTAATAATGCTAAATCCGGCAGTATTTCTGTAAATAAAGCTAAACCAAAGTCAACTGTTAAGACAAATGATGAAAACTCAAACGAACAAATCTATAAAGATATTATTGCTCAAAATGAACAACTTAAAGATGAGATAAACCAATTAGAAAACAAGAAAAACACCTCAGCTAAACAAGCGGACCAAAAAAAGCAGGAAGCTAAAGACAAAAATCAACAAGCTGATGAGATTACAACTCATGTTGAAAAAATCACCAATCCTAAAGATAAAAAATTTGAACAATCTCTTGCAAAAAAATTAAGATCAGAAGCCGATCAACTTGAAACAGAAAGCGAAATTGCTGCTGATCAGGCATTGGAATACGAGGATCAACTTCAACAAAAAAATAAAGAGTTGAAAGAAAACGAAGAATATGTTTCTGACATTAAAAAAACCATGGATTCTAAGTCTGTAAACCCTGATATTACTGACAAAACTACAAGTATATCCAATCAGCCCAATCAACAAAACACGTCCACAACAACCACTAAAGAAAATATACCTTCCCAAATTAAGATAGGTTCTAAGAAAAATGAATTATCGGATAACCTCAGAAAATCTGCTGATTCGTCAGATATAAGTGCTAAAAAATTGAAACAAGGTTCTATCATTGCCCTATATGCTGCTTCTCAAAAAGCAAATGCTGCAAAAACAAAATTGGACAGCATAGATAAATTAACAAAAAAAATAGCCGGTAAACCTGAAAGTAATGAAAAGGAACAGGTCATTGCTAAAATTAACACCTTAAAATCGGAATCCAAAAAATTATCCGATGATGCTGAAAAAAATTATAATCTTTCAATTGTTCTTGATCAGACTGCGACAGAAATCAAAAACGAATCAAATCAAAAAAGAAAAAATGCAAATGAGATCGAACATTTACTGAATCAAAACGTGAAAGACTCTTCTGAACAAATTAAAAAATTAACAGAAACTACTTCGGTAAGCACTGCCACTAAAGAGTATGTGAATCAAATTACTCAACTTGAAAAAGAAATCAATACTAATTCAAAAGAAAATTTACACAAAACAATTGACACCAAACAACTCGGAGAAGAGATTATTGATCTTCAAAATAAAGTAACTGTTAATCCGGTTGCTGAACAAAAATCTGTTCCAATAGAAAAAGAAAAACCTATTGAACAAAAAATTGTAATTGACAATACGACAAAGAATGTTGAAACAAAACCTGTAGTTACTCCTCAAACCATTAAACATACTGTGCCTCTTGAAAAAGAACAAATTAACACCTTAGTATCTTCAGGAATTGACAACCGTAATACTTATGAAACAAATAAGGACGAAATATCTAAGGTGTTGACTGATGGGAGATCAAAGGACGGTAAGAACATTTCAAAGAATCAAATTAATGAAATAAAAGCACTTGAAGAAGATGCTGAAAAAAACATACAAAAAGCCGATCAACTTAGAAAAGAAGCAATTGATCTTGTTACTTCTACAGTACAAAAAGGAAACCTACTTGAAGACGCTTCTCAAAATGAAATGCTCGCACTTGAAAAACAAAACCGTATACTATTTATCATCGGAATAAACAACACATCCGATGAATCTAAGTCTGAACAACAGTTGAAAAAATCCGACACAGATTATTCATCCTCGGATCCAAAGCTAAATGAAACATTAAAACAATATAATTCTGAAAAATTAAATTCCAAAGGAAGTGAATTTGATAAGTTGTATACAATGGCAACAGAATATATGACTAACAAACAATATAAAGAAGCATTCATCCTTTTTAATAAACTTCTGAAATCAGACACAACAAATGCTAATCTTAATTATCAAACAGGAACTGCCTATATTAAAATCATAGACAATAAATCAAATGCACTAAAGTATTTTCTGAACGCATCCAGAAATATTTCCATAAAATACAATAATTCATCTACTCAACGAAAAGCACCTGTATATACGTATTACTACCTGGGGTTGATTTATCAATATCAAAAGGATTGTGATAAAGCACTGACTGAATTTAATAACTTCACGGATATCGCTTCTAAGCTTCAAACAACTGAATACAACGACATTTTAGAAGATATTGAGTTTTTGACTTCAATGTGTAAAAACCAATCTCTTGCTTCAACTGAAACAGTACCGGATAAAAATCAAAAATCAGAAGCCAATAAAATTAATGCGATTGAAAAAACCAAAATCAACATCAACACAAAAGATCTGAAAGGATATTATAATGAAGCCATTACGTTAATGAATGACAATATGTTTGATAAAGCTCTGCCTATCTTATTAAACATGCAGAAAAAAGACACTATAAATTCGAATTTTAATTATCTGATCGGTGTGTGTTATTATGAATTAATCAAAGATAAAAAGAAAGCCATATTCTATTTCAGAAAAGCGGAATTAATGGTGGATCCGGACTATAAAAGCAGTATTGATGAAAGAAAAGCACATCCACGAGTTTATTATTATTTAGGAAAATCTTATCAATATGCCGGTGATTGTGAAAAGTCAACCTTTTTCTATAATCAATATAAAAAATATTTATCTAAAAAAGATGATGATATCATTGATGAAATCAATAATCTGATTGAACTATGCAACCAGCAATTAAAACTTGAAAGCAAACCCCTTGTGTCTACTAACAATGAAGTCAAACAGCCGATATTATATAAAGATACTGTTAAGTCTGTTAATCTAATTATGGTTCCACCCGTGATAACAAAAAACGAAACTTCTACTTCTATTTCTGAAAATAAGCTAATACCTGCTAAAGACTCTTCTAAAACGGTAAATAAAATCACTGTTGAAAAACAAGTAGAAAAAGAAATTACACTCGTTGAACCAACAAACAAAATGGCTCAACAGAATGTAGTTTCAACAGATAAACAAACAACTCTTCCTGTTATTGACACGGTTAAATCCACATTAAACATTCAATCTGATAATCAACAACAACAAGGTACATCTCAAAAAAATCTGACTTTAGCAAAAGAAAAATCCATAACAAAAACAGATGAAAAACAACCAGTTGCAAATGCTAAAGACACTGCTAAACCAATAGCAATAAATCATCCGGTTCAACCTAATCAAAAAGAAACTACTCAATCAAAAACGGCTAATACTGTTAAAAAGCCGGTTCTTGTTACAAAAGAGGAAGAAACAAATTCTTCAAAAGATTCAATAAAACCATTTCCTTTAACTCAAACGGCTAAACAAACTGCGGAGAAAAATACTTCTGTTAAAAATGAGAATCAAGTTGCAATTAAAGAAACAAATGATAAACCGGAACAAAAAAATAAAAAAGAAACTCCACAAAAAACTATTGCTGTTTCCAAGTCGGATCAACAAAATAAACAAACCAATTTAACTGACCAATCAGATATTTATATAAATAAATCAAATACAAGTATTGTAAAAGAAACCATGATTATTGCTGATATCAATAAACCGGAATCAATGGTCAGCAATTACAGTAATTTCAATCCGATACCGATGGACCATATTAATCCAGAAGGAGTAATTTTTAAAATTCAAATTGGTGCTTTTAAAAAACCGGTTCCTAATGATTTGTTTATCGGTATTAAACCAATTGTGGGTGAAACCACTTCATTACCCGGCATCATTCGTTATATGGCAGGTGAATTCATTTTTTTTAAAGAAGCAGATAATGCACGCATTAATATTAAGAAATTAGGATACAACGATTGTTTTGTTGTTGCCTATTTTAATGGCAAAAGAATTAATATCAATAAAGCGATTGAATTATCCAAGGGAGTTGTAACAAATACAAATAAATTTAATATTTCCGAAACTGCCTTTAATAATAATCTATCTGAGATCAACATAACCTCAAAACGGACAGTCATTGAAATAAAATCCATTAAAGATATTATTTATACGGTTCAGGTTGGTTTTTACAAAAACGATTCATTCCCTGCTGAACTTAGCGACATTGAACCTCTCTATAAAGAAACGCTTGAATCCGGGTTCAAACGTTATATGGCTGGATTGTATACTGACAGAAACTCAGCCGTTAAAGCATGTAATCAAATCCGTGACGCTGGTCACAAAGATGTATTTGTAACTGTTTATCATCAGGGGAATCGCATTACTTTTGAAAAAGCAGAACAACTTATTACCAATCAAGAAGCAAAGATTAATCCTCAGATTGAAAAACCCGTAGTAATTACTTTACAAAACAATATACCTAAAGATACATTTATAACTGTGCCCGAATCTGACATTACAACAAATGACATACGTAAAATCAAAGGTTTATTTTATACCGTTCAGTTCGGTGTTTACAGAAAAATTCTCACCCCAGATAAAATCTACAATATTGAACCAATTTATATTGAATCTCTTGACAATGGATTGATTAAACACCTGACTGGTGTTTATTTCAACCTACCTGATGCTATTAAACGAAAAAATGAAATAGTAAAAACCGGTATTCCTGATGCGTTTGTAGTTGCATATCATAATGGAAAACGAATATCAATTGCTGAAGCAAAAAATCTTAAGATTGAAACGCCACAACCCGTGGACATAAAACAACCAATTAAGGAGGTTAATCAGAAGAATCAACCTATTGAAATACCTACTAAAGATTATTCTGAATCCATTTATTTCAGAGTTCAGTTAGGTATGTTCATGAATGATATCCCTGAAGAAATTATGACTCTTTATAAAAAAGTTGTAAATACGAATTTCATAGCAATAAAAGAACCGAATGGATTATTTGTTTACACAAAAGATATTTTTACTGATTACAATTCAGCCAATGAACAAAAGAATCAGATTTCTTCATCCGGGGTAGAACAAGTAATTGTAGCTGCATTTAAAGGTGAAAAAAGAATTTCAATGGATAAAGCATTGGAACTTCTAAAAAAATAAATACATTTCCTTATTCATATCTCAATGCATCAATCGGATTTAATCTGGCTGCTTTCCGCGCCGGATACCATCCAAAAAATATGCCGATCAAAGATGAAAACACAAATGAAAGAACAACAGATTGCATAGAGATATTCACAGCCCATCCTGCAAGTGTTGCCACAAGAAATGCAATCAAACAACCAAGTAGAATCCCAATGATCCCTCCGGCTGCACTGATTAAAATAGATTCAATCAAAAACTGAATGAGAATGACTCTTTGTTTTGCACCGGTCGCCATGCGGATACCAATCTCACGTGTACGTTCAGTAACCGACACCAACATAATATTCATAATCCCAATCCCGCCAACTATCAAAGAAATACCTGCAATACAAGCCAGCAAGACACTCATGATCGCTGTGGTTGAATTCATGATGGATGCAAATTCACTTTGAGTACGAACGCTAAAATCATCTTCCTCTCCTTCCCTAATTCTGTGTCGTAGCCGTAATAGCTCTGATATCTGATCGGTTGCAACAGTTATTGTTGATTCACTTTCAGCTGATACCAGTATTTGTTGTAAAGCATTGATAGTGGTTGTCCCTGACATCATTCTTTTTTGGACAGTAGAAAAAGGAGCAACAATTAAATCGTCCTGATCCTGACCAAATGTATTCTGCCCTTTTTTTTCTAATAACCCGATAATACGATAGGGAATATTATTTATACGAATGACTTGTCCGACAGGATTGGAATTATTTCCGAATACTTCAGTGACAACTGTTTGACCTACAACACACACCTTGCTGATACCATGATCATCAGACATGGAGAATCCTTCCCCATTTATAATTTTTAAATTTCGGATATTGAAATAATCCGGATAAGCTCCAAAAACCATTGTACGGTGATTCAGCGAACCATTCACAACCTGTGCTCTGGTCATAACAATTGGGGTAATAAACTTTATTTTAGAACAATTATTTTTCAATGCCTGCTCATCCTGAAGGGTTAGCTTAGCCGAACTGCCCGCTTCCATGCGAACACCTCCTCTGGAAGATGATCCCGGGAAGACTATGATCACATTGGTACCAAGGCCGGCAATTGTTTGTTTGATATTTTCACTTGACCCACTCCCAATGGCAATCATAGCTATTACAGATGACACACCGATGATAATACCCAATGTTGTCAGAAATGTTCTGGTTTTGTTTCTCGCTAATTGTCGGAGAGCAACCGATAATAAATTTATAAAATTCATATTCTTGTATGTGAATTATTTAAATATTCTTTTAAAAACTCCAGAGGAACTTTTCTCTCTGATACCTCTGAATTCTTAAGTATCTTCCCATCCCTGAACACAACATTCTTTTTTGTAAAATTGGCAATATCCGTTTCGTGCGTAACAATGATAATTGTTTTTCCTTGATCATTCAGACGGCAAAAAAGATCCATTACTTCAAAACTGGTTTTGGAATCAAGATTACCGGTGGGTTCGTCGGCAAGAATTATTTTCGGTGCATTCACCAATGCACGTGCAATAGCCACCCGTTGCTGTTGTCCTCCAGACAATTGATTTGGATAATGTTTGGCGCGATCAGACAAACCAACCAGATTCAGTGCTTCCATTGCTTTTTCTTTTCTGATTTTAGAGGTGATCAGCTTATTGTACAATAAAGGTAATTCAACATTTTCAAGCGCTGTCGTACGCGACAACAGGTTAAACGACTGAAAAACAAATCCTAGTTTATGATTTCGGATTTCCGCAAGTTGATTATTATTCATTTCACTGACATTAATACCATCAATGAAATAATTACCTGAAGTTGCTTTATCCAGACAACCTATAATATTTAAAAACGTTGATTTGCCTGAACCGCTGGCACCCATGATGGCAATAAAATCATTTTCATTAACCGTCAGACTTACACCTGCCAATGCATTTACGGCAATCTCTCCCGAGTTATAGATTTTATATATATCCTGAGTAATTATAACTTCACTATTCATACATTATTTCTTTTTAGGAAACTGAGGCATAAAAGGATTTTTCTTTGCTGTTTGTTCAGCTTTTGCATCATTTAATTTCACCTCTGTTATCAATTTATCTCCCTGTTGTAATGCGCCTTCAAGTTCAAAATTATTTCCATCGGAAATACCAATCACAACAGGTAGTGCAATGACTGAATCGTTCTTTAATTTCCACACGATTACTTTTTCTCCTTGCTTAAGTTGTACATTTTCATTATTGTCTTTTAAAAGATTCTTCGACATTGAGAATTTATAATTCTTATTATTGAAAAATGTATTGTCTGGTTTAAAACGCAATGCAGACTGAGCTACGTTCAACACATTTTTTTTCTGATTGATAATTATAGAAAGATTAGTTGTCATTCCCGGCATCAATAAAAAATCTTTGTTTTGAACTTCAACAACAACGGTATATGTTACCACATTTTGTGAAGTCTTTGGTTCTAAACGAATTTGTTTAACAGTACCGGTAAATTGAAGATTCGTATAAGCATCCACTGTAAAAGAAACATTCTGTTCAACCCGAACCTGTCCAATATCCGCTTCGTCAATATCCGCCAGTACGCGCATTTTTGTTAGATCCTGTGCAATACTGAATAAAGTCGGTGTATTGAAACTGGCGGCAACAGTCTGACCTTCATCCACTTTTCTTGCAAGCACCACGCCATCAACAGGCGAAATAATGGTCGCATATTTCAGATTGGTTTTCGCTCTGTTCAGTTGTGCTTCTGCTGATTTCTTATTTCCTATCGCTGTCTGATAATCAAACCAGGCAACATCATATTCAACTTGCGAGATTGATTTTTGCTCCAATAAAATTTTATCTCGCTCCCATTCTTTTTTTGTTTTTTCAACCTGAACATCACAGCGCATCATAGCTGCTTCAGCGTCTAACACATTGGACTGCAATGTAATTTTATCCAGTTCGGCAATGATCTGTCCTTTTTTTACATGATCATTATAATCAACCAATACTTTTGAAATTATCCCTGATACCTGTGTACCTACATCAATGGTATTAAGGGCTTCCAATGTTCCGCTTGCAGTAATTTCTTTGGTAATATCTCCTTTCTTCACCTCAATTGTCTCGAGAGAATAGGAAACCTTTTTGTTTTTCAACAAATAAAATCCAAGTAATAAAACGATTACGATACTTCCGATTATAATTATTTTCTTCTTATTCATATTAAACTATTTTTAATTCAATTTAATGGTACCATTCTTATAATATTCAATTATTTTTGCAGCATAAAGCAGTTGATATTTGGCTTGCAAAAAATCACTCATTGCCCGTAAATAATTAGTTTTTTCCACCTGTAGATCTGTTGGATTTAAAATACCCAGTTGAAATTTATTTTTTATGGATTCATAACTTTTTGTTGCATATATTAATTGTTCTTTACCTGCAAAATATTGTTTTTTTGCAGAAACAAGTTGTGCATATGCCTGCTCAATATTTTTTCTTAATTTATTCTTTGTGAGTTGTTCGTTGAGTTTGGCTGAGCTCAGAGCTATTTGTTGTATTTTTATTTTATTACGAACAGAATAATTGTTAAAAATCGGTATGGATAAAGCAACTGAAGCGGATTTATAAAAATTATCCGAAAGCTGATTACCCAACGGATAATCCTTTTGAGTTGCACCGGGTGAAAGAGAAACTACTTTCTGTGAAGGGTCATTTGCAAGATAACCTATCGTTGCATGAGGCATTGAAAGATCATAATTCATTTGTTTATACTGACTGTAATAGTTTGTTGATAATCCTGCATTCAACGTAAGTTTAGGTAATATCTCTGCTTTGGCAATTTTCAATCCATACAGAACATTCTTTGTGTTCATCTGACTGCTTTGTATTTCGGGCATCACCTTCAAAGCGCTTTCATAAATATCTGTTCGGGTTGCAGCATCATCCATATTCAGAAGAATCAGACAACTGTCTATGTTTATTTTATTAAATTCAATTCTGTCCTCCACCTGTATTTCCATCAACTGAAATAACGTTACTTTATTGACCAACAGATTGTTCTGAGCATTTACCAGATTCAACCGATCGGTTGCGTTTTGTGATTTTATTTGAAACACACTTGTTTCGGCAATCTTACCCACCTGAAGTAACCTTTCAGTATGTTGCACCTGCACATCAGATGTTTTCAGTTGTTCTTCCGCAATTGAAATTGCTTCATAAGAATAAAGCACTTGCAAATACACATCCACGACAGATGTTATGATTGAATTACGCAGTGCTTCAGCATCAAACTTCAACCCACTGACAGTTGCTGAATTTTGTTTGATGGCATTATTATTCTTAAATCCATTGAATAAAACAACTGAACTGTTCAGCCCTGCATTGCCTGAATAGTTTGTTTGTGTATTTGAATTACCCAAATTGGTATTGAAATTTTTCCCATTGCTTAACCCCGTACCAATACTACCATTTAAAGTTGGAAGACGATTCATTTGTGCTTGCTGTACAAGTAACTCGTTTTCTTTGATCTGATTCAGTTGAGTTGCATAATTGATATTGTTTTTCAAAGCGGAATCAATACACTGTACTAATGATAACAGCATTTTTTGTCCGTTGCTTGTTAAAGCAATAATATTAAAAAGGATTAGTAAAAAAATCTTATTCTTATTCATTTTTAAATGTTCAGTTAATGTTTATACTTTTCGTTTATTTTTTCAGGAATTTTCAATTCCCATTTTTGATAAAGTATCGGTAATTCATGTTCAAGAAACTCTAAAAATTCAATAAAGTTGTGTAATTCATAATTAAACTCTTTTGTCAAGGATGTTCGTTGTGCTAAAATTTCATTTAACAAATCAGTAATCTCAAGCATTTGTTTAAAATTTTTTTTCATGTCATTTCTCCATTGTCCAGGACATACCCTGAAAAATCTTTTCCGATTTCCTGTTTTGGTAAAATAATCAATCTTCCCTGTTTTTAACAAAAAATTGAGAGCATTGCTAGCAGCACTTTTACTGATAAATAGAATCTGACGGATTTCGTCAAATGTAAATTCCGTTTTATCCGCAACAATCAATAATGCATACACTCTTCCCACAATGGGTGGATGTCCTGTTTTCTCAAACAATACACCGTATCTTTCAATTAATATTTTTTGTTTTGCAGATATTTTTAGTAGAGGCATATTACATTTGATTTGTAAAAAAGTGATTGCAAATATAATAAAGTTTTTTTAGTTCTGAAATTTAAGAACAAAATAAAATTAGATATTTAAACATATACGTTATTTTGTTTTTACAATATGATTTATATTATGTTATTTGTTAATTGTTAAAAAAACATGTATGTTTGTTTCAATAAAAAAATTCATTGTAATGCTTAGGGAAAAAAACAAAAATTTTGCTGAAAACAATCATGACAATTCTGTTTCGAAACAACTCATTTTATTTAATGATGACAAGAACACATTCGAACACGTAATAAGCACTTTGGTTCAAGTATGCAATTATGACCCTATTCAAGCTGAACAATGTGCCGTATTGACCCATTACAAAGGAAACAGCATTATTAAAACAGGCAGTTTAAATGAGCTAAAGCCAATACAAGACGAATTAATGATGAGTGGTCTTAAATCTGAAATTATTTAATTTCATTTCGCTGAAAAAAAATGAAAAAAAATCTCATATCTATTTTTACATTATTATTTCTAATCTCGTGTGCAACGGTTCCAATCACCGGACGAAAGCAATTTAATTTTGTTCCTGAGTCTATGATGTTGTCTATGTCTTTCACAAATTTTCAGGATTTTATTTCCAAAAACCCTCCTGTATCATTCAGCGATATTCGCGCACAACAAATTTTAAAAGTTGGACAAAAGATATCTGTTGCTGTTGAAACATATTTAAAAAACAATAAAGAATCAGAACGAGTAAAAGACTTTAAATGGGAATTTAAGTTGGTTGAAGATAAAACCGTCAATGCATGGTGTATGCCTGGAGGAAAGGTCGTTTTTTACTCAGGTATTTTACCTTATACCATTGATGAAACAGGTATTGCTGTTGTGATGGGGAACGAAATAGCTCATGCCATTGCACAGCACGGCAGTGAACGGATGAGCGAACAGCTTTTAGTTACTTTAGGCGGTGTATCACTGGATGTGGCTTTATCTCAAAAGCCGGCCGAAACCAAAAATATTTATATGATGTGTTTCGGCGCTGCTTCTAATCTGGGAACACTTGCTTTCTCACGGAAACACGAACTGGAAGCTGATAAAATGGGATTGATCTTTATGGCAATGGCAGGTTATGATCCTGCAAAAGCAATCGAGTTTTGGCAACGAATGGCTAAAACAGGTGGACAAAAACCTCCTGAATTCCTTAGCACTCACCCCAGTGATGAACATCGCATCTCTGACTTACAACAATGTCTTCTCGAAGCAAAAAAATATTATAAAACCGGAAAATAAATATGACCTGGCTTATCATCATTTCTTTAATTATTGTAGGACTTTTATTTCTTATTCTTGAAATACTTGTTATTCCTGGTATTATCGTTGGTATAATTGGTGCTGCTATGGTCGTGTTTGGTATTATACTCGGATACCGTTCAGGCACCACTGAAGGTAATCTTACATTAGCCGGAACACTTCTGACCACAGTCATTTTATTGATCATGGTTTTCAGATCTAAAACATGGAATCGCCTGATGTTAAATAATCAAAATAAAAGCAGAGTCAATGAACTGGAAGAAAACGCAGTCCATGTTGGCGATATCCTACTTACTGTTTCAAAACTCCGTCCAATGGGCAAAGCCAGACTCAACGATGAACATTATGAAGTAACTTCAATTAGCAATTACATCAATGAAAACATAGAAATTATTGTTGTAAAGATTGACGGCAATAAAATTTACGTCAAGCAAAAAGAAGAAAAATAATTCATAATATTTCCATTCCCTGAATTTGTTAACATTTTTTTTTTACTTTTACCTAATTATTTTAAAATCTTTAACCCTTAAAATTTAACACTATGCCTATTCCATTTATTTTTGCAATTGCCATTATCAGCATATTCGGTTTATGGCTGATACTTTATTTTGTTCCTGTTGGACTATGGTTCACAGCGCTTGTTTCAGGAGTGAAAATTTCTTTGATTAAACTTGTTTTCATGCGTTGGCGTAAAGTACCGCCATCACTTGTAGTGAACTCCTTGATTAATGCAACCAAAGCAGGTTTGGCGCTTACCAGCGATGATCTGGAAACGCATTTTCTCGCAGGTGGAAACATTAAAAATGTGGTGAATGCATTGATTTCTGCTGACAAAGCGAATATTCAACTGACCTTTAAGTCTGCAACAGCTATCGATCTTGCCGGTCGTGATGTGTTTGAAGCTGTTCAAATGTCCGTTAATCCTAAAGTAATTGATACACCTCCTGTAACAGCCGTATCCAAAGACGGTATTCAGTTAGTAGCAAAAGCCAGAGTAACAGTACGTGCAAACATTAAACAATTGGTTGGTGGCGCAGGTGAAGAAACAGTTTTAGCTCGTGTTGGCGAAGGTATTGTCACTGCTATCGGTTCATCTTTCTCCCACAAGGAAGTATTGGAAAATCCGGACTCCATTTCAAAAGTGGTTCTTGCCAAAGGTCTTGATTCAGGAACTGCATTTGAAATTCTTTCCATTGATATTGCCGATGTTGACATTGGTAAAAACATTGGCGCTGTTTTACAAATGGACCAGGCACAGGCAGATAAGAATATCGCTCAGGCAAAAGCGGAGGAACGCCGTGCAATGGCAGTTGCTCTTGAACAGGAAATGAAAGCTAAAGCGCAGGAAATGAAAGCAAAAGTAATTGAAGCCGAAGCTGAGATTCCTATTGCCATGGCTGAAGCTTTCCGTAAAGGAAATCTTGGTATTATGGATTATTATAAAATGCAAAATATTAAAGCAGATACTCAAATGCGTGAAGCAATCGGTCAACCGCAACAACCATCATCCACTACACAACCACTTGACAGATCTAAATAATAAGAATAAACACTTATGATCCGACAATTAGCACACCTCTGCTTTTTTACTGATGATCTTCCTGCTATGATTGATTTTTACAACAAAACTCTTGGTTTGAAAATTAAATTCACTCTCGATAATACTGAAAAAAAACCTTTCGGTTATTATTTTGAATGCGGACATTCATCCTTTATCGAAGTGTTTGATCGCAAGATGGCTGACCAGCAATGGGGAGGTACGAATGATAAATTAGAAAAAGATAACCATTACAGACATCTTTGTTTTGAAGTGACCGGTCTGAAAGATTATAAAACGCTTCTCGAATCCAAAGGATTAAAAGTTTCAGACATAACTGTCGGAATGGATCATTCATTACAAGCATGGATCAATGACCCTGACGGCAATTCCATTGAGTTGATGGAATATACACATCAAAGTCTTCAACTTTAGATGCATCAGCATTCTTATACATGTTTATATCGCACATATGAATATTAAAGAAAAAACCGCAGGACTATCCATCCTTTCAAATATTTCTTTGATTATTATTAAACTTATTGTTGGTCTATTCAGCGGTTCAGTTAGTATTATCTCTGAAGCAATACATTCCACCATGGATTTACTGGCTGCTGTGATCGCTTTTTTTTCTGTACGGATTTCTGATAACCCACCCGATAAAGAACATCCTTATGGGCATGGAAAATTTGAAAATATATCCGGTGTAATTGAGGGATTACTGATTTTGGTTGCATCCTTCTGGATCATTGAAGAAGCTGTAAAAAAAATTATTTCTCAAACCCCTATTGATTCTATTGGTTGGGGGATTGCGGTTATGTTCATTTCTTCAATCGTCAATTTTTTTGTTTCAAAAAAATTATACAAGGTTGCCAAATCAACTCATTCCATAGCCCTTGAAGCAGATGCACTTCATCTTAAAGTGGATATATATACTTCAATGGGAGTCGCCATAGGTTTAGGTTTCATCTGGCTTTCAGAACTTGTTTTACCAAAACCATTATTTATCCTCGACCCTATCATCGCCATTCTAGTCGCTTTGTTGATTCTTCGCGAATCTTTCATATTAATAAAAAAAGCATTTTCTCCTTTGGTTGATATTGGTTTTAATCTGGAAGACACTGAAAAAATCATCCAGATCATCTCAAAATACAATCTTACGTTTCATAATCTCAGAACCCGCATAGCAGGCAATTACAGGTTTATTGACTTCCATCTTGAATTTAATCCATCCACAACTTTAAAAGAAGCGCAGGAGGTAAGAAAAAAAATTAAAGCGGATCTTCAGTCCTCTTTTGAAAATACGGATGTGACCATTCAAACCGATATTTCACATAAATGAAATTGAACACATATCATTTCATTCATCTGGCTTTACCTGTAATCAATGAATCTTGCTTTCTGCCTGCTACACTTGACTGTATTAAAAAACAAACGTTTAAAAAATTCAAAGTATATATCTGTGTCAACCAACCGGAAAGTTTCAGACATAATCCTGCTAAAAAAAATATTTTTGATGATAATCAAAAAACAATTTCAGAATTAAAAAAAATAAACGATCTCCCAATTGAGATCATTGATAGAAGCAGTAAAGGTCTGGGTTGGGAAAATGAAAAAATGGGTGTGGGATGGGCACGTAAAACCCTCATGGATAGGATCAATTCAGAAGCAGATATAAATGATGTTATTATCAGTCTGGATGCAGATACAACTTTCAATGAATATTATTTTGAATCTGTCATTTCAAATTTTAATGCTTTTCCTAAAGCAGTCGGCATGGCTGTTCCGTATTATCATCCGTTGGTGAATGATGAAAAAACAAACAGGGCAATGCTTCGCTATGAAATATATATGCGAAACTATGTCATTCATCTTTGGCGCATCGGCTGCCCCTATAGTTTTACAGCGCTTGGTTCAGCCATTGCCTTTCCTATTTGGGCTTACAGAAAATCAGGAGGTATAGCACCGAAGATGAGTGGTGAAGATTTTTATTTTCTTCAAAATTTAAAAAAATGCGGAAATCTTCTTTTTCACAATCAGGAAAAGGTTTTTCCCGGAACACGTTTCTCCGATCGGGTATTTTTCGGAACAGGACCGGCAATGATCAAAGGTAATACAGGGGACTGGTTCAGCTACCCCATTTACCATTATTCACTGTTTGATCAAATAAAAAAAACATATGACCACTTTCCTACCCTTTTTGAGACAGATGTTGAAACACCCATGAGTGATTTTTTATTTGAACAATTCAAAACAAAAAATATCTGGCAACCACTCAGAAAAAACTTTAAAGATCTACCTCATTTTATAAAAGCGTGTCACGATAAAATTGACGGATTGAGGATACTCCAGTTCTTAAAGTTAAATCAGCAATTGCTCAATAAAACAGATGATCTCTGCCTATTTGAAAATTTCAAAACATTTTTCCCTGAATATAAATTGAATGATTCACCAAATTTTTTCAATAATACATCCATTGATGAATTGAATGAGTTAAGAAATTTTTTAGTTGAGCAGGAAACAAATTTTCAAAAGACAAATCCTTTCAAGTAATCAATTACCATTTATCATGAACAGATGGTTTGATGTATTCATCATAGATCCGTTTGATCTGATTCATTTGATCACTGGTAATCTCAGGCAAGGTTAAAGCATTCAGATTTTCATCAATCTGATAAGGTGCGGAAATACCCGGAATGATACAACTGACCTCTTCAAACGAAAGTATCCATTTTAAGGCAACATGGGCAAGATTAACGTGTGAACCAAATATATTCTTCAACTCTTCAACTGCTTTTAGTCCTTGTTCATAGTCAATCCCTGAAAAAGTTTCTCCTTTGTCAAAAGCTTTCCCTTCACGATTAAAGTTCCTGTGATCCCCTGAAGAAAAGACTGTATTTAAATTATATTTACCTGTAAGAAGCCCACTGGCTAAAGGAACACGAACAATGATGCCCACATCTTTTTTCTTCGCTTCTTTGAAAAAATGTTCAGCCGGACGATGACGGAACATATTAAAAATTATTTGAATGGTTGTTACATTTGAATACCGGATGGCTTTCAACCCTTCGTCAATTTTCTCAATGCTGACACCCAGGTTCAGGATTTTACCTTCTTCTTTCAGCCGGTCAAACAATTCAAAGATATCGGATCTGTCATATACTTCAGGTGGGGGACAATGTAGCTGAATCAGATCCAAACAATCAACACCCATATTTTTCAAACTGTCCTCCACAAATTTTCTGAGCGCAGCAGGTTGATAAGTAGCATTGGTATGGGGATTCAGGAACTTGCCACATTTGGTAGCAACATAAATTTTCTCTTTATGTTTGCGTAAAAATTTTCCGATTGCTTCCTCGCTTTTTCCGTTATTATAAATATCGGCAGTATCAATAAAATTAATTCCTTTTTCAATAGCAAGGTTTAAAATTTTTTCTGCATTTTCAAAATTAAATTCCTCACCCCATTTGCCGCCTAATTGCCATGTGCCAAGACTGATTTCCGAAACATTAAATCCGGTTTTACCAAGTTTTCTGTAATTCATATTTTAAATTAAATGTTTATAATTCAGATATAATGCCCGCTACAGACACTTTTAATTTATTATCTTTGCAAAGATATTCTAATGTTTAAAAAAAACCATGTTTATAGCCGGTTATAAATACTTCTTTTTATCTTCTTTTAAACATATTGAATGCATTTTCAGTATCTTTTTTTTCATGCTCTTTTTCCAACCTGCGAATGTTTTTTCTTTGAACAAAACTCTGCATCCCAATATTTTACTGGGCACAGAAGAAAAACTTGAAATAGTTGGAGTTATTAAAGGAGATCATAAACCACTTGAAAAAGCGTTGGTTTTAGTTTATGAAAATGACAAAAAGACTGAAGAAATTTATTCTGATTATTTTGGTGAATTTGTTATTACCTGCAATTTAAACAGTCTTTATCGTTTAGAAATCACAAAACAGAATTATGTCACAAAAAAATTTATTATCAATACAACTGTTCCGGATAACAAGGATATTAAAAAAATTTATTTCTTTGATTTCATGGTTAATCTGTTCGAACTCTTTGATGATCCTGAACTTTCAATTTTGGAGAAACCAATTGGGATAATCAAGTATGATAAAAACATACATAATTTCAGTTATGATAAAGATTACAGCAAAAAATTAATTTCCAAATTAGATTCCATTACTAACAGACATGCTCAAAAAATCAAAGATTATAATAAAGCAATAACGGATGGAAATGATAATTATAAATCAGGTAAATATGAACAGGCAAAAATTAATTTTGAGACTGCCCAGGTAATTTTCCCAAAAGAAAGTTATCCGAAAGAAAGATTGAGTGTAATATATAGTATTCTTAAAACTCAACAGGAACTGGAAGAAAAGTATAAAAAAATAATTATTGAAGGAGATAAAGCCGATTCATCCAGAAATTACTTAACCGCAATCGAATACTATTCAAAAGCATTGGAATTGAAAACAAATGATCCCTATTCTCAAAATAAGATCCAACAGATAAAAAAAATATTGGATGATCAGAAAAATTCCGAACAGGCGTATACCAAATACATTTACAAGGGAGATTCTTTATTTAGAATGAATAGCTTTTCAAAATCATTAGACGCATACAAACGTGCATTATCCATTAAACCGGACGAAAGATACCCTGAAGATCAAATAAACCAGATCAATCTAATTTTTAGTAATGAACAAAAATTTAAACAATATAATATATCCGCTGATTCCGCATTAAAATCAAAGAATCCCGAGTATGCCAAAATGTATTATCAGAAAGCCCTGTATTTAAAACCTAATGATCAGTCAGTAAAAGAACAAATTATTAAAGTAAATCAAGTAATAGAAAAAAACGCATTACTCCTTGCTGAAAATAATAAATACAATGAACTAATTAAAACGGCTGACAATCTTTTACAAACCAAACAATATGAAGATGCTGAGAACACCTATCAGCAGGCATCTGCCATTAAACCGGATGAAAAATATCCAATCCGTCAGGTAATGAAAATTAAAAACACATTAAAAGTAATTGCAGAAAAAAAAGCGATACAGGATAAATATGATAAATATATTTTACTTGCTGACCAATTCTATCAAAATGGCGAATTAGACAAAGCGTTTGAAAATTATCAAAATGCGAAACAACTGATTCCTGAAGAAACATATGCAGGTAAACAAATTGAAAAAATCAAACCGGAGATTTCACAATTGAAATCAATCATGGAATCTTATTCCCTCCGAATTGCTGAAGCAGATAAATATTTTGCAAACAAAGATTATGATAATGCAACCACCAATTATCAATTAGCTGTTCGTATAAAACCTAACGAGCATTATCCTAAACAAAAAATTGAAGAAATAAATAAGATCAAGGAAAAAATAAAACATGAAGAATATTTGAAATTAATTTCAGAAGCAGAAAATACATTTAGTACTGGGAATCTTGATAAAACATTAGAAATATTCAATAAAGCGAGTGATCTTCAACCCAATGAAGAATATCCAAAAAATAGAATACTTGAGATAACAGCTTTAAAATATCAAAAACAAAAGAATGATAAAACTTACGCTACCTATATTGAAAAGGGCGAAAATTCATTCAGGGCTTTTGATTATATGAATGCCCGAAATGCCTTTAATGAAGCATCATTGATCAAACCAAATGAACAATACCCTTTAAACAAGATTGCAGAAATAAATAAACTGCTGCGTGATAATTTTGTCAATGACAGTATTTACAATTCGCTGATGAAAGAAGCTGATAACTTATTTAAAAATAATGATTTTACTTCTGCAAGAATGATCTATGTGCAGGCACATCAGAAAAAACCGGAAGAGACTCAAGCTGAAAACAGAATATATGAAATTGATTCTCATATAACTGCTTATGCCCAAAAAGAATATCAAAAAATAATTGCTAAAGCAGATGAATACTATAATAAAAACGATTTGAAAAACGCAAAAGAATATTACAAAAAAGCTTTCATCGTTATGCCAGGGCAAGAATATCCTAAAGAACAGATCGGGATCATTGATATTAAGTTGGTCAATGATGAATATCAGAACCTGATCAAATTAGCCGAATATGCTTTTAACCAAAAAGATTATTCCCATTCAAAAAATTATTATACTCAGGCATTGTTCTTAAAACCTAAGGAAATCGAACCAAAGAAAAAAATCAGTGAACTCAATGCGTTGATCAAAGAAAGTGAATTTGCAAATGCAATCTATAAAATCAAAAGTGAGATCATTGAGAATAATTCAGTTAAAAAATTCTCATTCGATCCGTTGAACAGCAAAAGTTCCAAAAATTATATTCTTGTAAAAGCACGTAATTTAAGCGGAAAACCTTTTAAAATCATTCTCAACTACGGTAAAGATGAATTAAATTCGGGCGGTACAGTTATGAAAATTGAGGAAACGACCGATATACATGAATACAACGTGATCGTTGGGACTCAATCCAATTGGTTACTGACTGATAACAACTGGCTTTCTATCAGTCCTGTTGGAGGAAGAATAGAAATATTGGGGATACAAATTAAGGAAGGCCAGTAATTCAAATAACTTTCCGAATATCCTTTAGGATGAACCTGTACGGAAGATCGGCATCTTTACCAGCGTAATCAATACCAACCCTTTTCGTAACAGTCAAATTTTCCGCATATATGTTAATCCCTCTATCTTCAAGCCAAATCTGTTTACCTGTCAGATCAATTCCTGTATGATTGCATGTTATCCCTAATGCTTTGGTGAGTCGTCCCGGTCCCTGACAAAATTCTTTAGGCGGAATCTTTTTCTTGATTCTCGTTAGCATCTCTCCGATTCCTTCGGTTGGATGTATCCCCCTGATCAAAACAGCATGAGGAATATTTTTTTTATGGGTAACAATGTTGAACAAAGGGTACATTCCGTAACATAAGTAAACATAGGCAACACCACCTGAGGCATACATCACCTCCGTCCGTTGGGTTCGTCGGTTGCTATAGGCATGGGAAGCTTTATCGGTGATACCGGCATATGCTTCTGTTTCGGTAATAATACCGCCTGTAGTAATTCCGTTGAATCGAGTAAAAAGATATTTACCTATTAATTCTTGAGAAATCTTTACAACATCTTCTCTTAAATAAAATTCCTTTTTTATCATTTCCCATTTTTATTAATGGATTTTAAAACGACATCTGCCTTGACAGAACCCAATTCCTTCGCTTTTATTAAATTAATTTCTGCTTGCAACGTATCACCCATCGATAAATAGACAAGCGCCCTGTTGTACCAGGCAGAATAATAGGCGGAATCAATTGAAATGGCATATGAATAATCGGAAATAGCTTCTGTAAGTTTATTTTGTTTTTTATAGGCATTCCCCCTTAATAAAAAAGATTTTACATATAGTTTATTTAATTGGATTGCTTTTGAATAATCATCAATGGCTCCGGCTAAATCATTTTCCCTTGCTCGCGCATTTCCACGAATGACATACGCTTTATCATGTTCAGGATATTTCATTATAACATCCGAAAACAAGGTTATTTCATTTTTCCAATATTTTATCCGATTAAATGTAAAAACAGAAAGGATAAGAATATAAATAGTTAAAATTGAAAATAAATGGGGTTTGATCTTTTTTATTCCTGAAAACAAATAATAATAAACACCGGCGATGATACCGTATATTCCAATGGAAGCCATGTATGTATATCTTTCAGCAGCCATTGCTGTTCCGTAAGGAATAATCTTCAAAAACCAGATGATATTAAATATAAAGAATAACATGCAAGAGAGCATCATTCGATTGTGTCTGAAAAATTTATAAAAAACCCAAAAGCTCAGAAAAATAATTACTGGTGAACAATAATAAATCAATGGCAATACCGCAGTATGATGCACAGGAAAATAATGTATTGCAGATAATTTATAAGGAATAAGTAATTGAAAAATGTAAAACAAAAATGAATAACATGAAATAAAACATCCATTCATGATAGAATGTAAATTGATATATTGAGCAATATCTTTATCGGTTGTATGTGTATAAACAGCTATCAATCCCATCAGCAGTGCAATCAAAAAATAAGGAATCTTTTCTGTAAACAGATGTTTTGACATCTGACGTTCACAAACATAATCAATGATAAACAATATAAGTGGAAAAGTAATAGCTGTTGGCTTTGACAATAAAGACAAAACAAAAAAAATCAGTACCAGAAAATAATTCAATTTGTTTTTCTGATCATAAATGTATTTCAGATAGAACAATAATCCGAACAAATAAAAAAAAGTATACAGCACATCTTTCAATTCCGATATCCATGCAACAGACTCAACCTGCATGGGATGAACAGCAAACAAAACAGAAATAATAAAAGCAATATCCTTTCTATTTGCAATATTAAAGATGAGGAGAAAAAGGATTACACTATTTGAAATATGCAACAATACATTTATTAAATGATAAAAAACGGGATTCAAGCCAAACAATTTAAACTCTATGGCATAACACAAGGTAGTAACAGGATGATAATTTGTGAAGTATTGATGAGTGAAAATATTGATGATCCCTTTTAAAGAAATATCCCTGATAAACGGATTCTCCACAATATATTTCCCATCGTCCCATTGGTAAAGGAATCCGTTTTCTAAGGCAGGAAAATAAGTAATAGCCGTTACAAGAATTAAGAGTAAAATTAAAATGTTTTTGTTTTGTATAAAATCAAAATTCATTTTAAAACGTTTGAAAATTTCATTTCAAACCTACATTTATTTTTCAAATAAAACAATAGAAAAATAAATGAATACTAATTATTTCGTTATGGAATGATACTAAATCTTTTTCGTCCTTAACCGCAGACTGTTTGACACAACCGAAACTGAACTGAAAGCCATGGCTGCACCGGCAATCATCGGATTCAAGAGAAACCCATTGAATGGATATAATATTCCTGCTGCCAACGGTATACCGATCACATTATAGATAAAAGCCCAGAACAGATTCTGCCGGATGGTTTTAACGGTGACCTTTGATAATTTAATTACATGTGCCAGTTTGGAAACATCCCCTTTCAGCAAAACAATGTCAGCGCTTTCCATAGCAATGTCTGTACCATCGCCCATGGCAAAGCCAACATTTGCTTTGGCAAGCGCCGGTGAATCATTGATGCCATCACCCGCCATGCCAACGATCTTGCCTTGTTGCTGAAGGTCGGTGATATAATTTAATTTGTCCTCCGGTAAAACTTCAGCTTTAAAATATTTAATTCCTGTTTGTTTAGCAATGCCGGATGCAACATGTCTGTTGTCTCCTGTCAGCATGTGTACTTCAACACCCATCTGATGCAATGCCTGAACAGCTTCCCTGGATGAATCCTTGATTGTATCAGCAATACAAACCATAAGAACTGCCTGATTATTGACCGCAAAATAAATTACTGTTTTAAGTTCTTTCTCAAAATTAATTCCATTCTCCAAAAAGAAAGAAGATACAAATACATTCTTTTCTTTCATGAACCGATCCGAACCTACATAACATTTTTCAGTTTCTGTTTCAGCTTCCACACCTTGACTGGTAACACTTTTAAAATTCTTCACCTTGGGTAAAAGGGAAATATCTTTCTTTAAAAAATCTGTGATTGCTGCTGCAAGAGGATGTTCGGAGAGCGCTTCAATCGCATGCAACAAATTTAAATATTTATCTTTGTTGATTATTTCAGGAGCAAAGATCAAATCTGTTACTGCAGCTTTTCCTTGCGTGATTGTCCCTGTTTTATCCACCACTAACACATTGATATGTTGCGCTGTTTCAAGCGCCTGAGCATTTTTGATCAGTATCCCCTGCTCTGCCGCCTTACCTATACCCACCATGATGGCTGTGGGTGTTGCTAATCCAAGTGCACACGGACAGGCAATGATCAGTACAGTTACCGCAGAAACCAATGCATGGGTCATTTGAGGCGAAGGACCAATGAGCCACCATATACTAAAAGTGATAACCGCAATGACCAGAACAACCGGCACAAACACAGAAGCAATCTTATCAGCCAGACGCTGTACCGTTGCCTTACTGCCCTGTGCGTCCTGCACCATTTGAATGATGCGTGCAAGCATGGTATCGCTTCCAACCTTTTCGGCAAGCATCTTAAAACTACCGGTTTTATTGATGGTGGCGCCAATCACATGGTTGGCTGTTTTATTTTCTACCGGCAAGGATTCGCCGGTGATCATGCTTTCATCAATAAAACTGCTGCCTTCAACAATTTTTCCATCTACCGGTATTTTTTCACCCGGACGGATGATCAGCAAATCCCCTTTGATCACTTCATCCACCGGTATTTCTAATTCTTCACCATTCCGGATCACCTTGGCATTCTTCACTCCGAGATTCATTAATTTTTTTATAGAGTTTGATGTTCTGGTTTTAGCTTTATCTTCAAGGTATTTGCCCAGCAAGATCAATGTAATTACCACGGCAGACGCTTCAAAATACACATCGGGATGAATACCTTTCTGCGACAGATACTGTGGATAAACAGTGTTGAACACACTGAATAGAAAGGCAGAGCCGGTTCCCAATGCAACCAGCGTATCCATGTTGGATGAAAAATGTTTGAGTTGTTTCCATGCATTGATAAAAAAATGATTCCCTGTCCAGAAAATGACCGGAATGGTCAGGAGCATCTCGGTCCAGGCAGCTATATGCGAATGATGAAACCACATTCCCAACACAACAACAGGTAAAGAAAGAATAATTGAAAGAATCAGTTTCAATTGGCTCTTGCCCGAATGAACAAAATCAACATCTGTGGGTACAACTTGTTTTTCCTTGTTCAGTGAAAATAATTTAAACCCGATTGAATCAGCAGTATTGACAATACGATCAGAAGCAACCACCTGCGGATCAAAATCAATATACAAGGTAGACGATGCAAAATTAACAGAGGCAGAATGCACCCCTTCGGTTTTTTTCAATGTGTTTTCAATGCGCATGGCACATGAAGTGCATGACATTCCTTCAATCTTATATGTTTCTTTTTGGGTTGAACTCATCACACCTTATTTTCACGTTCAAAATTACAATTTATTTCTCTTCATATTTTACAGGAATGATACATATCATGAGACGGAGAAAAGTGGAAAGACTAAAGCAAAAAGCAAACATTCTTTGTTCACTGTTAACTATTCACAATTCCCTGTTCACTGATTACTGATTACTGTTCACTGTTCATTGTTCATTGTTCTTAATTTCATTATTGTTTAAACTTATTATACAAAAAAAATCACCATTAATTTAAGTTTTATTACATATTTGTTTTAAATTTGGATTAGAAAAAAATTAAATCACCTTTTTTATGATTTATTTTAAAAATATAAATATTTTACAAAGAAAAGTCTGATTTTATCAGACCTATAAATGAGTTAGAGGAAATGCTGGGGTATGTGGTAACTTGAACCTGACGAACTAAATATTTTCAATTTATCAAACAGACCGACATTAAAATTGTAAGTTTGCTGAATGAAAAATAAGAAAATTTAACCATACCAAAACTTGTTAAAAACACAATATTAAAATGGATTATTACAGAGAAATAGAAATTAAAATTGCCGAAAAACACGGAGCAGTGGCTAAAGGAACTAAAAAATCAATCGGTGATTTCTTATTTAATAATAATATTAAACAACCTGTGAATGTAAAAAGTAACAATTTGGATAAGAAAAACTACTCGCCAAATATCATTTCCGCAAAGCGACTTATATTATGGTTAAAACAAGAAGGAAATGAGTTGAATTTTATTTTTGTAGATTATAAAATAAATGAAGACAAAATTGAAATTGTCAAAGATTCTGGGATTGTACCATTTTATCATTTAAGTTGGAATTGCCTAACTATTGAAGCACAAGGTTGGGGAGTTATCCAAATGTATAAACCCCTGGAGATAGATAAGAATCAAACTGTAAAAGAGTTCTTTAAAGGAATGAGAATCGCCTATGAAAAGTATATGAGTAAAGAAGCGAAGAAAGTAGAAAAGATAAAAGAAATGATAAAGGATTTTTAGGGTATCTCAAATTATAAAATACAATGACCAATAGTAGAAATGAAAATATTTGATGCAAATATTACTCATCAAGTTTCAGATTTCTTTCGCAAGAGACTGAATAGAACAACAACTTTATTAACTGCTAATCAAAAAATGTTTGATGCCTGCGGCATCAAACATTTTTTTGATAGCGAGGCAGAGTTTGAGCTACTTAAAGAAATTATTTGTTTAGAAAAAAATATATCAGAAGAACCCGACAGAGCAGAATATGGCGACTTTCAAACAAATTCTGATTTAGCAATTAAGGTTGCTGAATTTTTGAAACATGGTTCATCAAATCCAAAAATTATTGTTGAACCAACTTGCGGTAAAGGTAATTTTATTATTGCCTGTTTAAATACATTCAAAGCAATCGA
>CAYVNP010000038.1:37480-43174 GCA_964452905.1 uncultured Bacteroidales bacterium | reverse complement strand
AAGTCGCAGTGCATGAATTACCATCCGTTGCTGTGATGGTATAAGTTGTGCTTGTAGTTGGCGAAACTGTTGCCGTTGAAGCATTCCCAGCTCCGTTATTCCAAGCAAACGAAGTACATCCTGCACATCCTGACAAATTGAGGTTGGCGCTGGTTTGCCCTTTGCAAATGGAGGATTTATCAGTAGTGGCTGTCAATGTTGGATTAGAATTGACTTTTACTGCAACAGAAGATGAGTTAGTGCAACCGGCAGCATCCGTAACCGTAACAGTATATGTCCCGCTCATTAAGGTTGTAGCACTGGCATTAACTTGTGGATTCTGTAAAGTACTGGAAAACGAATTAGGTCCTGCCCATTTATAGCTTGATGCAGCAGGTGTAACACTAAGTGTTAATGATGTTCCTGCACAAACAGGCCCGTTGCTGGACGCAGTGGCTGAAGGAACAGGATTGGCAACAACAGTAACACTTTTATCAATATAACAGGCAGTTTGAGCAGGCATATTGGCATCATAAACTCTTACCCAATAAGTATCAGCATTGCCATAAGCAACCGAAATATTGCTTGAAGTAGCTGAAGAAGTTGAAACTAAAGTGGCTGAAGCTATTGTTGCGCCTTTATACCAAGTTGTAACAAGATCGCCGGCAAGTGCAGTAGCTCCTATGGTAGAACCACTATTATATTTTAGTGGCCCTATTGATAAATTTGTTGACACAGTTTCTTTACATATACTTAAACCCGGATTTGAAGAAATTGAATAAGTTGCACTTTTACATGTAGGACAATTAAGAATAGCTGCAACTGTTGTTGAAACGGAATAATTTTTACATGGGTCGTTAATATTTGCATAATTACCAACTCCCTGAAAATTATTTTTAGACGTATAAGTTGCCTGAGTTGCAGAAACTACCCTGAAATATATTGTATCTCCATTTGCAACACCTGAAAAAATAGGATCTGTTTTAGGTGAGGTTATAGTATAAGAAGTAGAAGTATTTGGTGTGCCAATATTGGTCCATGAAGTATAATCATTTTTCTTTTTTGACCATTGAAATAAATAATTAGGGTTACCTCCATAATACTTTTTGAGCATACCGGAAGATTTAGAAAAAACACTAAAAGGATTCGTACAAACCGTCTGGGATTGAGAAAGGGTTGCTGTATCAGAATATAAATATAATAATGGGGGTGAGCATGCCATAATTTTGATATCATCCAAAGCCAAATCATTTCCACAAGTATATTCAGCCGAATTATTGATAATATCCATAATTACGGATGTTCCTGTTAGTAGAATTTGACCGGAGATTTTCACCCATGATCCTGTTCCTCCGTAATTAATAGCAGTTGCTGTACCATTCATTGTAACTTGATTACCTGCATTTCCTCCATCTGTTAATTTAATGGATACATTAACCGGTGCATATGTTCCACATCCTCCACCCGGACCATCAGTAAAAACATTAATATAACACTCAAAAAACAATTGTTTACCATTACATAGATTATTAATTGTACGTTTATAAATTGACTGTCCTTGTGTTCCGCCAGGGCAGTTAAGAAGAAGACATGCTCCATCAATTTTTACTGAATGGTCATAATGTAAATCAGGATTAACAACTCCACCTATTCTGTTAGCCCATTGTAATTTTGCTCCTGAATAAGAATTCCCATTAAAGGGTGCATTATTATATCCAGTTAAAACACCTGCTACGCAATATTCTCCATCCTGTAATGCTTGATTCTGAGCACCAATGAAAGTAGCACCAATGGGAGCTGGAGTCAACGGATATCGGAAGGGAGTAGTGGTTGTCTTTTTAACTTCAACAGGATTTAGTATATTTGAATAATCCCATATCCAATATGTTTTTCCTGTAATATCAGTCAAATCAATTCGTCCAAAATTATCATAATAAATAGTTTTTCTGGATGCTGGTGCGCCATTAACCACACAACATGTAACAGCATTAATTGAAAGTGCAGGTGAAGTTAGTATAGTAACACTTCCTGTTGGTGTAACTTGTAAACGGAATTTATAGGTTTTAACAGATTTGGTTTCAAACAATAATGCTTTGTTGGTTCCATTAGCAGCATTAAGCCAAACGCCAGTCCCTGTATCAACTTGCCATTGATAGGTACCACGGTAATCCAATACGGATTGAATAGTTGTTTGTTCTCCGGCACATACTTCATTCCCATCAGGACAAACAATCCCAATTTGCGGAGTCCCCCAGATTTCGATACTGGATATAGCAATGGCCTTACAAGCGCCTGTTTGCATGGTGTTCAGAAAAAAATTTAAATTACCATCTGCACCAATAGCATTAGAACCTCCAGACGTTTGGGTAAATGTATAGGTATTGGTTTTACCCATTTTTATTTGTGGTTGTGTTTCTGTTCCCTGATTAGGGTCAGTAGTATTATTAGGGTTTATAGCTCCTCTCATGGAGACTATCTCTCCGGGGCCACATCCTGCATAAGAACTACTTATCGGGCTGCTATAGGTGATTTTAACAGACACATTTGTATTTGGCGCTATATTGCTTAAACTATACTGAAGCAATCGGGAAGTTTTAGTTGCCGGTGAAAAAACGATTTGATTGAGTCCCGGTGTACCCAAATTTGTATATCTGGCATTATCTAATTTATAGGGGTTACTGGTAATAGCATAATAGAAAGAACCATTGAATATATTCGCATTCAGACTTGGTGGAGTTACAGTACCCACTGAAATAAGTCCATCTTGTAATCCAATCTGAGTAATTTCATTAATATTATTGTAAAAAGGGTCAGGAGTAACACTGAAATCAAAATGAGTTCCGGAAATTAATATTTGTCCGAAAAGATTAGTTACGCCTAAATAAATAATCAAAAAAAGAAGAATGAGGTTTTTTTTAATATAAAAAAAACGATTTCTGTTTAAGTGTTTATTTAACATTTATTATTGTACCCAATTAAAAGATGTCTTTTCAAAACAAAATATTCAAAATATTATTTGTGAACGAGAATATGCAAACATACAAATTTTAATATTACATGTCAAATATAATTGCATCTGTATAGATTTACTCGATGATTGTATTATGAAAAAATTTTATTATAATTGAGATGCTAAAATATAAATATTTAGCATGATACTTTAATTAATTTTTTAATTTTGTGTACAAAATACACTAAATTTATTTCATAGTCCATACAACCTATTCATAGTATTTTGCATCTTAACAATACGATATCGTATTTATATATAGAAATTAAAAATAATTTAAATGAAAAGACTTCTCATTAGTATTTTAGTTTTTGGAACAGGGTTCTATTCTCTGAATGCTCAGATCAATTCAAATAACCCTACAGTTCCATTTAATTCTCGAACAAGTTATTCCTATGGAATTATGCCGACAAATTTACCTAACGCAGGCACATATACAAAATCACAAGCAGCAGCTGATGCTTACAATGCATGGAAAACTTCTTTTGTTCAATCCTGCACCAATGGAAGCAGGGTTTTGTTTGATGATAATACATCAACAGTTTCTGAAGGTGTAGCATATGGAATGTTGCTTGCAGCTTATGCGGGTGATAAACCAACCCTTGATGCATTATGGAAGTATTGGAAAGCTAATGCTGATGCTCATGGTTTAATGAATTGGAAAATGAATAATTGCACCAGTGTAAACGGATACAATAGTGCTACAGATGCCGATGAAGATGCGGCCATGGCATTAATCATTGCTGCTGAACAATGGCCTACAGCTACAAGCCCATATACTTATAAGTCTGAGGCATCAACGATAATTGCCGCAATACGAAATTTTGATATTGATCCTTCTACATATCAAGTTATAAATGGTGATTCATGGGGTACTTCAAATACATGTCGAAATCCAAGTTATTTTGCTCCTGCATATTATAGGGAGTTTGCTAAAATTGAAACATCTCAAGCAACATTTTGGAATAATGTTGTTAATACAGCTAATAGTTTTTTATTAAAAAACAGAAATTCAACAACCGGTTTGGTTTGTAATTGGGCTGATAATATTGGAAACCCTAATGGTTGCAATGGAAGTCAGGAGTTTGGTTATGATGCTATTAGGAATCCATGGAGAATGGCTACAGATATGTTATGGAATGGGAGTACTGTTGCTACTACAGGGTTTGATATTTGTACAAAAATGTCAACATGGTTAAAAGGGAATGAAGCTAATCTGAAAGGTCCTTGTGCTTTGAATGCGGCAAATCCAAGTAGTGGTTCTTGGAAGAATGGCACTTTTTCTATGGAAGGATTAGTTGTAATGGGTACCAATGCTAACAATCAAACAAGTCTAAATTCGTGTTATACTAATATTGTCGGAATAGGGAATACGGAAGTATACTTCAGCAGAACATTAAGATGTATAACTTTGTTTATGATGACAGGTAATTTTTGGAAACCGGGAACAGGTAATACACCGGTAGCTCCGGTTGTTACAGGAGCTGCAACCAATTCGACCGGAACAACAATTACTGTTACATTTTCAATTCCAATAACTTTTACTGCAGCTGATTATTCGCAGTTTACTTTAAAGATTGGTGGAACTGTTGTATCTGGTGCTATTACAGCAATTTCAGCCAATGGAACATCAGGAGTTAATTTAACTATTGCTTCTGGAAAAATAAATGTTGGAAGTTTAATTACATTAGACTATACACCCGGGTCCATAAAAAGTACTGCCTCAACTCCTGTTGCTTTAGCTGCTTTTACCAATCAGGTAGTTACCAATTTAGTTTCAGGAAACAGTACTGTTCTTGACGATATGGAAGATAATGACTATATAAATAATATAGGTGGTCAATGGTTTACCTATAATGACGCTTCAAATAAAGGCAAATCAACCGTAATTCCTTTAACAACAAATGCAACAAAATTTACAATGACTTCAGGTGGTCCGAATGGAAGTAAATTTTTTGCGGGCGTAACTTATACATTAAATGTTGGTTCAAACACAAATCCTCCTTTTATTGGTATGGGAACATGGATTAATGCTGATACGACTAAACTTGCGGACTGGACTGGTTCTTCCGGATTAACATTTTATTATAAAGGAAACGCTTGCAAAATTACCGTTGTCACATCAGATGTAACAGATTATGGATATTTTTATAAAAATATTGCAGCATCATCAGTATGGACAAAAGTATCATTGGTATGGGCAGATTTAGTTCAGCCGATTTGGGCTGTTGCGAAAACATTTAAATTAACAAATATTCAAAAAATACAATTTCAGGTTGATGGTACATCAACATCTGATGTTTCTTCGGGATCTGTAGGGGTTGATAGTATTCTAGTGAATGGTCTTGTTACATCATGCGTTAAACCTACTATTACCATTGCTTCATCTAATACTAATATTTGTAAAGGTGTTAGCATTACGTTAACTGCTTCAGGAGCTAATACCTATAGTTGGAGTAATAATGTTTCATCATCAACAATTTCTGTTTCACCCACTCAGTCCACTACATATACTGTCACTGGAACAGTTACAGGTGGATGTTCAGCTAATGCAACTGTTGCTATAACCGTCAATCCTTTACCCACTGCGGAAGCGGGAGCAAATCAATCCATTTGTAATGGCTCTACAGCAATATTGACAGCCAGTGGAGGAACAACGTATTCGTGGAATAACAATGCAGGAACCACAGCCCAAGTAACCGTTA
>CAYVNP010000038.1:0-37380 GCA_964452905.1 uncultured Bacteroidales bacterium | reverse complement strand
ATAAATGTTCAGCAGCCGATTATGTTGTGATAACCGTCAAACCTTTACCCACTGCTGAAGCGGGAGCAAATCAATCCATTTGTAATGGCTCTTCAGCAACATTGACAGCCAGTAGTGGAACAATTTATTCGTGGAATAACAATGCAGGAGCCACAGCCCAAGTAACCGTTAAACCAATAACAACAACTACATATTTTGTAACAGTTACTGATGACCATAAATGTTCTGCGGTGGATTATGTTATTGTTACTATTAATCCTATTCCTTCAACACCGATTATTACTCAAAATACAGATATATTGACTTCATCTGCAAATGAAAATAATCAATGGTATAATTCATCCGGATTAATTTTAAATGCGATAAATCAAAACTACCAGCCAGCAAAAGATGATGATTACTATGTTATTGTAAATCAAAATGGATGTCAATCCTTAAAATCAAATATAATCTCTTTTATTGTTACAAATATTTTTGAAAAGCAGAATAGTACCAATTTTGTTATTTGTCCAAATCCAACGTCTTCATATATTCAGATCAAAGGAGAATTACAGAATGCTTCTGTACATATTTATAATATGGCTTCACAATTAGTTTATCGTAAATTAAATGTATCTTCTTCGGATAACATGATTTATCTTGATAATTTACAACAAGGAATTTATTTTATTAATATTGTAAATAAAGGGAAATATTTTTCTGATAAATTAATAATTGAAAAATAAATTAGATAATAATTAAATTCTAAATCTGAATGAGAAATTTGATTTTTTTATTGTTCTTCTTTACATTTTCCGGAGAAGAAAGTTTTTCTCAAATTAGCATCAATCAGAATGATATGGTAAAACCGGGTGATACTTTTAGGATAAGTATTACTAATGTTAGTCCTGTTGATCCTGAGTTAACCGGGGAAAATTATAAATGGGATTTTTCATCATTATCATGGAACACACAACGTGTTGATACTTTTGTTCCAATAACATCTTCAAATTTTTTATATCAGATTGTCTATAATAATCCTTTTGATCAGGCACATAAAGCCACTGTTGCATCTTATACCGGAGCATTACTGAATCTAATGGTTATTCAATTGAAAAATTTATATTCATTTTATAAAAATACGTCTTCCTCTTTTGTTTGTTTGGGCAGAGGAGCTGAATTGAGTGGAATACCTACCCCAGTTAAATATGATAATCCGGAAATACTATATTCATTTCCTATGAATATTGGGAATCAGGATTCTTCAACTTCAACATGGAATATTTCAATACCAGGAATAGGATCACTTTATGAAACAATTAATAGAAAAAATTTTGTTGATGGTTGGGGTAATTTAAAAACTCCTTTTGGGGCTTTTGATGTTATGAGAATTAAATCTATTGTTAATACAATTGATTCTGTTTATTCGGATTCATTATTACATGGAGGAATAAAAATACCTCGAACATCCACAGAATATAAATGGTTAGCAAAGGGGATGGGTATTCCGATATTACAGATTACTAAAAGTGGGATGACAACTACAGTGAATTACAGGGATTCAGTTAGAAAAAAATCAAGTAATTCAATCCATGAATTAAATAATCAATGGTATAATATATCTTTATATCCTAATCCAGTTCAACAGCAATTAAATATTTCATATTCACTTATCAAGAATACATATATTACTTTTAAAATATTTGATATTTCCGGAAAAGAATTATCAACACTGGTTGAGCAGGATCAAAGTATGGGGGAGCATATATTCTTTATTAAAAATATTAAAGAAAAGTTTTCAAATGGAGTATATTTATTACAAATGAAATTTGATAACAATATTATTTCGAAAAGAATTATTATTAATTGATTTTTAGAAATAAGTTAAAATTAAAAATACCATATTATTTTATCAGGATAAACCGTTGATAAAATAATATGGTATTTTTTTATTGGATGTTTAAATTAGTTTACAATCAACTTAAAGTTTGCGGTGTTGTTATTATTTTTCAAATTGATTATATAAACACCTGATTCAAGAATGGTTCTGTTAAGAATACATTCAGATTCATTTTCATTGATTTTTTTAGAATATATTATTCTTCCGCATATATCGGAAACATTCAATTCAAAAGAAGGATGATTGATGTTAAATTTTATTGTAACATTCTCATTTGAAACAGGGTTAGGATAAATGGATGAAATAGCAGATTTAATATCATTCTCACTAATTCCGGATAGATCGGGTGAATAAATTTCAATTCCCTGTATCATAGATTCCTTTTGTTTACCGACCAGTTCAATCACAATATTATTTTGTCCGTTAACCTTTGAATAAAATTCCTGGATGTTTGCTTTCATTTGCCCACCTGCTTCAACAAAACAATCATAATTTGCTTTTACAACAGTTCCATTTATTTTAATATCAAATATTCTTAAACCAGCAGAATTATCATCAGTTGAGAAATGTAATCGAACCCGATAATTTTTTGAAGCATCCGCATTAGGAATTGGAAGTGTATATTTGACATTGCCAATGGTTGGACCAAAATAAAACATACCTACATTGTAAACACCAACAGGTGCAGGAGCCGTTAGAGAAGCGAGATTGTCAACTGCAAAGCCGGAATGGTAAACCCACCAACCCCATGGGGCCACTTTGGAGTCTGTATTATCCCAATAAGAAGTAGCGGTATGAATCATCTTATTATTGACAGCATCCCACGTTCCATCCGCTTTAAAATTACCGTCATCTTCACCACTTCCACAGTTGATAGCCATGATCAAACCTTTAGGTGGAGGAGGAGTTTCGGTTGGTGTTGCATTCGGAATATTGTATTTCCCTTGCAGATAACTTATCACTGTATTTCTATCCGCATTGCTTAATTCGGTATTATAAACAATAATTTCAGCAATTTCACCGGGATAATAAACAGTAGCGGTAGTATATTTGGGATCGCCTCGACCAATTGTCATCGCATTTCCTGTATTTGCAACGGATGCACCTGCAGTATTTTTTTGGGTTAACACAATATTATTATAATAAACGGAAACCATACTGTTGGCAAATGAAGACCCTGCAATAAAGAAATTACTTCCCGGACCATTGTATTTTTTGGCGGAAAATGTTGCACCGAATGGAATTTCGTTCTGAAGTGATGCATTGCCATATGCATATCGGGTGTAAATACCTTCCTGTGATGCGGAAAGATGAACAGTACCCCATGAACCGGATTCAAGCCAGTGTAACAATGCTAAATTATCATAATATTGATTAAAACTAAGATTTGCTTGTGAACAGGAAGTTACAACAAACATAGAATATTGTGATGATTGGTTTACTACAACATTAGCTGACATATAATTACCAAGACCATCAAACTGTAGGGCTGGTAGACCATTAACGGCATTATCAACAAAAAGTGGTTGTGCAGACGCTATTGCTTGGGTGGCATTTTTGCCTGAGGCAGATTGATCAGCCCATGCGCTAACCTTATTGGATCCGTCTTTGGTAACACCTGCATCTGCTTTAAGCCAGAGTTGTAAATTACCAGTTGGGATTTGGGCATTTATAGTATTGACACCATATATCAATAATATAAAAACCAGTGAATACAATCGGTGTAAAATTGTCTTTCTCATAAAAATAAATTTTTAGGTTTAATAATTAAATAAATTTTTTGCTAAAATGTGAAATTTTATTTTCTTTTTCTACTAAAAATAAGTATTGAAAAATAATATAAGTTGTTGGATGAAAGTTTTTACAATTAAATTATTTTCCGGTGATAAATTTATTAAATATTTTCAATAATCTGACTATTCCATCTGATTTAATTATTCTTCATATTAGTTGAAAGTGAATGGATTCCATGAAAATAAAAAAAGGACAAAAAGTATCAAAATACAATTTGTCCTTTCGGTGAGCTGTACTGGACTCGAACCAGTGACCCCTACCCTGTCAAGGTAATGCTCTGAACCAACTGAGCTAACAGCTCGGAATACAATTGCAAAAATAATAAATTAAAGGAACTGACAAAATACCTGCCAGCATTATTATTTTGCAAAGTAAACTTAACCGGGTAAAATCTTTTTTTAAAGTTGCTTTGTAAATTAAGTACAGTAAAGCCAACATGGGCATCTGAACTGCACATACCAAATAAAAAATAACCGGAAAAGCAAAAGTTGAATACAGGAATAACTGAAAATAAACAATGAAACCCAATAACAGGAAAGAAATTGACATGACCATGTTTTTTGCAGACTTCAATCCTGAAACGACCGGCAATGTTTGATATCCAAACATTTTATCCCCTTCAATATCTTCCATGTCCTTAATGATTTCGCGGATCAACGTAATGAGAAATGCAAAAACAAAATAAAAAAAGAAAATATGATTTAATGCTTTAAAATTAAATAGGGAATGATGATAAAATAGATGAATGGATGTTACTTCAAAAATCCATGGCAGCATAGGAGTCAGGGCAGATAACAAAGCAATGGAAAAATTTCCGAGCAGAAATATTTTTTGAAACGACGCTGAATAAAGCCATAACAGGAGTATTGCAAACAGAAATATTCCTGAAAGCCATATACTGCCTGCAACATATGAAATGTAAATTCCGGTGCCGGCACCTGAAATACTAAAAAAAAGATGAAGCAAAATAGCTTGTCGTCTTGTAATTTTTTTGTTGATGATAATTTTTTTTGGTTTATTGATCAGGTCAGCCGAAATGTCAAAATAATCATTAATGATATAACCTGCTGCCGAGATCAGCAGTACCGAAAGGGTTAACAGAAAAAAATGAAACGGGTGGAGCGAAAATTCAAAATTTGTTTGTGAAGTAGAAGGTATAATTAAAAACCATCTCATCAGATACATGCTCAAAGCCATGATGAGCAAGTTCGGCAAACGGATGAGTTTTAAAAAAGAAATCATTTTACTGAAAATTTAATTAAGAAAATTATCACAACTCATCAGCCAAAAATTAAACGCTGATGACGCTGATTATTCTGATTCAATATGATTTTTTAGATTTGATAAACTTTGTATTTAAATTCTATTGTTATGTTAAGAAAACAATGACGATTATTACCCTTTTCAAGCTCAGGTTGATAGTCATGCTGAGCTTGTCGAAGCATTAAACAAATGTAATACTTTGCTTAACTCTCTTTTTTTCTTAAATTTAATAACAAACCAATTTCTTTAACTTCGTCATAAATTTTTTCAGCAATATCTGAATGTTTTAAATTATCAGTGTTCTATTGTATTTTTTATATAGTAACAAAAAACTTATTCTATCTTCTTACTACTGAATTCTGTATACTGTAAACTGTAAACTGTATTCTGTATTCTGTTTTTGCTTACCATTCAAATGCATCTTCATTCATCCATGTACCCTGAAGTTTCATCACTTGTTCGATCACATCACGCACACAGCCATGCCCCCCGTTTTTATCCGAAATATATTTTGAAATGGATTTGATCTCTTCGGCTGCATCAGCAGGACATGTAGGTAAACCGACAGACTGCATGACTTTGAAATCAGGGATGTCATCACCCATGTATAAAATAGATTCCGGTTTGAGGTCATGCTCTTTGATGAATGTTTGTAAAAAAACAAATTTATTTTCGATCCCCTGATAAACATCCTTGATACCAAGGCGAATAAAGCGATTACGTATGGATTGTGATGTGGCTCCGGTGAGGATTACAAGACGATAATTCTTTTTTACGGCATATTGTATTGCATAACCATCCTTTGAATTTACGGTTCTCAAGGTGTCTCCATCCAGCGTAACCAGAACGTTTCCGTCAGTCAGAACGCCATCGTAATCAAAAATAAAAGTGGTAATATTCTTTAATAATTCTTTATAGTTCTTCATTTTTTTTCCCGGTCTGAATAATTTGTTGTGAAATTAAATTATAAATATTTCTGTATTCACGTTTGTTTTCAAGCAATCTGAGATGTTCGGAAATAATATTCATGTCTTCGCGGATGGCAGGTCCTGTCTGCACATGGAAGGGTTTGTTGTGACTGATTTTTTTTGTTGTTTCCAGAATCAATGGTTTTAGCAGATCAAGTGAAAGCTGATGTTCGTTTAAAATTTCATCCGCAATATGAAACATGAAATTAGAAAAATTATTTGCAAACACAGCGGCAATATGTAAATATCTTCTTTGTTCGTAAGCGATCATTTGAACATTGGTTGACAATTTTTTTGCAAAAGAAAAAAGTAGTTGCCCTGTATGTTCATTGTTGGCTTCAATGCATAAAGGGATTTTGTTGAAATTTAATTTTACATTTTTTGAAAAAGACTGAACAGGATAAATGCATCCGAAATTTGCAGATACTTTTTCTAAAATACTTACCGGTAATGTTCCCGAAGTATGAACAATAATTTTTTGTTTTACTAAAATTGACGAACAGAATTTTTCAATAGCAGAATCGGGAATAGCAATAATATAGAGATCTGCGGTTGTATTTATTTTTTTAATATCTGAAATGGCTTCTGCTCCGGTTAATCGGCAAATAACAGACGTATGTTTGAGTTGTCGGGAGAAGACCTGCAAAAGGTTAAATCCGTTTTGTTTCAATGCACGACTAACGTGTGTCCCAACATTGCCGGTTCCTAATAAAACGATATTTTGAATTTCTTTCAACGGAAAATTTTTGTTTCACAAAATTATTTATTTTTTCAGTGATTTGGTAAAGTCTTTTCAATTTCTGAAAAATATTCTACTTTTGATAAAATTTTTTTAATCATTTTCCCATGTCTGATTTTCTTAATGCACAGAATATTACCAAACAATTTTCAAATCATACTGCATTAAGTGATGTTTCCATCTCTGTAAAAAAACAAAGTATTTTCGGTTTGCTTGGACCAAATGGCGCAGGTAAAACCACGTTGATACGCATCATCAATCAGATTCTTGCTCCTGATCAGGGGAGTGTATTTTTCAATGGAGAGAAATTAAATCCACATCATATTCAACGCATCGGCTATCTGCCCGAAGAAAGAGGATTGTATAAAAAGATGAAAGTAGGGGAGCAGGTGCTTTATCTTGCTCAGTTAAAAGGGATGACAAAAGAGGATGCCGTTAAAAAAGTAAAATTCTGGTTCACCAAGTTTGAAATACAAAACTGGTGGGATAAAAAAGTGGAGGAGCTTTCGAAAGGCATGCAGCAAAAAATACAGTTTATCACCACCGTTCTGCATGAACCACCATTGCTCATTTTTGATGAACCATTCACCGGCTTTGATCCGATCAATACAAATTTGCTCAAACACGAAATTCTTGAATTGCGTGAAAAAGGCGCTACAGTCATCTTTTCAACGCATAACATGGAATCCGTTGAAGAACTTTGTGATCATATTACACTGATCAATAAATCAAAAAAAATTCTGGATGGCAATGTGAAAGAGATCAAAAAAACATTCCGTTCCAATACCTTTGAAATCAAACTCACGGACAATAAACTTCCTGAAGTTATTGCTGATAATAGGTTTCAGCTGATTGATCAAAAAGAAACAGATGAAATGACGGTATTAAAAATCAAGATACTTGATCATTCCACACCGAATAATTTGTTACAGTATCTGTTGCCGTTTGCTACCATACATTCGTTTAATGAGATTCTCCCGACCATGAATGAAATTTTTATTCAATCCGTTAAAGCCGACTGATAGCGCATGAGAAAGATAATTTTAATATTGCAAAGAGAGTATTTATCCCGCGTTAAAAAAAAATCATTCATCATCATGACCATCATTGGTCCATTGCTCATGGCTTCCATGATGATCGTCCCGATCTACATGGCGCAAATGACTGATGAAACCAAAAAGATAGAAGTGCTGGATGAAACAGGAATATTTTTTACCCAATTCAACAGCAATGAGAATATCAAATTTGAGTTTTCAAATGTTAGTCTGGTGGAAGCAAAAGCAAAATTTTTCGATTCAAATTATGATGCCATTCTGTATATCCCGAAAGAAATTGTCATGTCGCCCAATGCAGCTAAACTCTTTGGCGAGAAGCGGATCAGTTTGAATATTAAAATTTTGTTGCAGAACATAATTAAAAAGGAAATTGAAAGTTTAAAACTGGAATCATCCGGAGTAGATAAAAATATTCTCACCTCTGTTAAAAGTGATGTTGAAATATCAACGTTTGTTTTGAAAAAAGGAGGAGCCGAAGAAAAGAGTAATTCCGAAGTCAGCACGGCTCTCGGTTTATTCGGTGGTGTGCTGATCTATTTTTTCATCTTCATGTTTGGCTCACAGGTGATGCGTGGCGTGATTGAAGAAAAGATCAGTCGCATTGTGGAGGTGATCGTATCGTCCGTCAGACCATTCCAGTTGATGATGGGCAAGATCATCGGTGTGGCGCTGGTAGGACTGACACAGTTTACATTATGGGTGGTGCTTACATTCACAATAATTTCATTTGTTAAAATAGCTCATCCTGAATTTTTTAAATCAACATCTCCGATGCAGCTATATAAAGGAAGTAACAAGATGTTGACAATTGATGAGATCAAAGCGATGGGAGAGAATGAGAAAACAATCAAGCAGGAGAATATCAATCAGGTGGGTGATGCAATCCGGTCCATTGATTTTGTGGTGATGATTGGGTCGTTCATATTTTATTTTCTGGGCGGTTATCTTCTGTATGCCGCACTGTTTGCGGCTATCGGCGCTGCTGTCGACAATGAGGCAGATACACAGCAGTTCATGTTACCCGTTACCATCCCCTTATTGTTTTGCATAATCATGATCCAGTATGTGATCAATAATCCCCACGGACCGCTGGCTTTCTGGCTTTCAATGTTTCCATTGACTTCACCGGTCATCATGATGATCCGTATACCGTTCGGTGTGCCTTATTATGAGGTATGGTTATCCATGGTATTGTTAATAGCAGGTTTCATTGGCACTACATGGCTGGCTGCCAAAATATATCGTACAGGTATACTAATGTATGGTAAAAAAGCCGATTACAGAGAGCTTTGGAAATGGCTTACATACAAAGCGTAAAATCAATTTGAACGTTTTTTCCTGATTGTCATAGTGTGCCTGTCGAACTATGACTTATCAAGTACAACATTTTATGATTTTTAATTTCCCATTATTCTGCCTTAAGCAGACTCAGGATGAAAATTAAAGATGTAATATAAATGAATATGTTATAATGCAACTCAGACAAATTAATTATACTAAAATCTTAACAGTTTCATATTTTATTCCTATTTATTTTTTCTGAATATAAAAATTTAGTATATTGCATTAAGATTCTATTACTAATTAATACTGACTTTGGGATGAGAATCCTTTTATTCATCGTATTCATTGGGCTTGCACAGGGTGCACTGTGCCAGAGGGATACTATCGAAAAAAAGAATCTGATACTCGCAAAAATAACTGATCTTATTGAAAGAGAATCATATTTTGTATATGTTAATATATCTAATCCTGAAAAAAATTTTAATGGGATAATGATTGAATATTATCCAGACACTAAACAGATTCGATATTCGAAAGAAATAAAAAATGGAATTACGGATAATGGATTTGTAACAGAATATTTTAAAAATGGAAAAATTAAATCTAAATATCAAATCTGGAAAAATGATACTATAATGAATGGGCATTATAGTAGTTTTTACGAAAACGGCAAACTTCAAATCGATGGTTATTACAAAAATGGAATTAAAATTGGAGATTGGTATTTTATTGATATAAAAGGAGACACAAATAGAATTATTTATTTTTCTGGTATTCCAATTCAAATAAGTTCAAATGTTTTAACTGATAGTATTGATTTAAAGAAACTTCAACTCAAAATTTCAAATGAAAATAAAATGCATTTGAAAAAATATTATTATTTAAATCAACTTTATAATGGAATAGCTATTAATAAATACAGACATTATACTGAAAAGATATTTTCGTATTTCGAAATTAGAAATGGTATTATCATTAAAAAGAAGGTTTCTGCATTTTATGAAGACGGAATAAAACATTTCGAATTTTCAACTATTACTGATAAAAATATTAAACATGGAGTTGAAAATCGATGGTATCTTAATGGTAACCGTAAATCTAAGTCTGTTTATAATTATGGCGAAAAATCAGATACTTTATTTAAATGGAATAAATCAGGTTTTTTAATATGTAAATATGATTATATCAATAAAAGATATATATACCGTTTTGATTCTATCTTTTTTAAAAATTCCATTACCATTAATTTGCTTTCTCTTCTATTACATGAATATCGGTTATCCTATGAATATTTTATTTTTAAAAGACAAAGTCTTAAATTAGAAATGGCGTATAAACCCTTCCAATCTGATAGCACTGCTGATTTAGAAGTTATAGATATAATAGGTGGGGGTACAATGGGTGTTAAAAACACAAATAGAATTTCAACAAATAAATATATTTCAATTGCATTCACGAATTATTTAAAAAAATATTTAAACAGAAAATCACTTTTATATTTATCTGGCGAAATTTACTTTCTGGACAAATCATACAAAAATAAAAATTATACTATCTGGGATTATCAATATAAATCATATGGAGATAAATATTATACAACTTATCTTCAATCAGATCATAAAAAGATTTATGGGTTTAAATTTATATTTGGTTTAAAGCAATTACTCCTAAAAACAAATAACAAGATAAATTTAATCTATGATATTTATACAGGCATCGGTTTTAGGTATATTGATGATCTATTTACTCGATATAGTGAAAGCTATAGAAGTAATGACCTATCATATACTAAAATACCCGACATCATATACCCTGTACCTAAAGAATCTCATACATATCAGTGGAAACCCACCATCAACCTCGTACTTAAAATCGGTATTGCGTGGAGAAACAAATAAAAAATTGTTAAAATTGAGCCGTTTATTCATTGACCCTCACCCCGTCCCTCTCCTCCGCCAGCCGGCGGAGAAGAGGGCTGGGGAGGGGGTAAATTTAAACAAAATGAAATACGCTGAAATACTTGAAATTTCAAGAAAGTAAAAAGAAATCAAAAGGGGTAAAGTGCTTAGTATTAAAAATGCAGAAATTAAAAATATAGTATCCTTAAAAAATAAGTTTATTCCTTCACATCCAAAACAGCAACTGCTCCTAACCCTGCTTCGGTTAATATGCGCGGAATAATTGCTTCCCAGCCGATCGCCATCATGTGTATGCCGTTCACAATGTTTCTTGACTTGAGGTCTTTGATCAGTTCAACGGCAATGGCAACACCTTCCTCCTCGCCTTTATCTCCGGCTTTTTCCATGCGGTTGCGTATCGTTTCGGGAATGATCACACCGGGTACATTCTGGTGAAGATACTGTGTCATCTTATGACTGCGCAAAGGCGTGATGCCTGCAAGGATATAAACCTTATCACGGATACCGCGTTTTACAAGCTCATTCACCCATTTCTCCAGTCCGTCAATATCAAAGATTAAATTCGTTTGAAAGAATTGTGCGCCGGCATTTATTTTTTTATGTTCACGCAATGCCTGAAATTTCGGTTCGGATGCAAACGGCGATGCCGCTGCGCCAATGAAATAAGCGGGAGGAAATTTAATCTGTTTCCCGCTCAGATAGATGCCTTCATCACGCATACGTCTGAGTATCCAGATCATTTGCACAGCATCCAGATCAACAATATTTGTGTTGCCTGTAGGCGAAGGACCAATCATGGCGCTGTCACCCGACAAACATAAAATATTTTTCACACCCAGTGCGCTTGCACCGATCACCTGCGACTGTAAGGCAGAACGTGTAATATCACGCGCAGCGATTTGTAACACCGGCTCAGCGCCTTGTTCAATGGCTATCTTACTGCAAGCTATGCTCGACATGCCCGGTGTAGCTGATGAAGAATCGGTAAAGTTCAATGCAGCCACATACGGTTTGAGCATTTCTATTTCACGGATCATCTTACCAGTAGCCACACTGACAGGCGGTGTTACTTCAGACGTAACCACAAATTTACCTGAACGTAATTGTCGTTCAAGTTCCGAAACAGGTTCTGTATAAGCCGGTGCATGATACTCCGCATCGCCTTTCCACCAGTCGGGCTGACGAATCGTTTTAAACACATAATCCCATGCAACTTTCTTTTGCTGCTTGTTTCTTGAAAGAACCACATCCGAAATCCATTTAACCGAACCGTATTTCCCAATAAAGGATGCTACCTCGCCCCATGTTTCCGTTCCCGCTTTATTCCAGTCAATAGGAGGTAAAACCTCGAGCAGCATCTCTTCTCTTTTCATATTGAATGCGCGCTCATATATTTTATACCAGATGCAGGGACGTGTTTTATCAACATAACAACACTCGCGGGTAGAACCACCGCAAGGACCATTGCGAACACCTTTGGGACATTCCATCGGACAAATAAAAGCGGTTTCCTGCAAGAGGCAGTTGCCACACATACGGCAACCAAAAAGAGGTCCTTTGATCTTTCGTTCGGTGAATGCAAGCAATTTCCTTCTTGCATTTTCTTTTTTAAATGGATAGAAAGGGGGTTGCCAGCGTCGTCCGGGAGTGAATATAGCCATAGATTATTTTTTTTCTAATGATTCCTGTGTTCGGATATGTCCGATGAATTTCATGGCGTAATCATCCCGTCCCAATAACAAATCAGTTGCAAGAACAGTATTGGTAAGCTTTTCAGGGTTAGTGATCGGACAAGTTACACCATTCATGATCGCCATGGTCATGAATGCCTGATTGATGGAATGCCTGTCGGGCAGACCAAACGAAATATTACTTGCGCCCAAGGTCATGTTTGCGTTGTATTTTGCTTTTACTTTTCGTATGGTATCCAGTGTGACCAGTGCAGTCATCGAATCAGCGCTGACAGCCATCACCAGCGGGTCAATCACGAGGTCATTGGCAGGAATGCCAAGTTTGGCAGCACGTTCAAAAAGTTTATCAGCCACAGAAAGACGTTTGTCCGAATCCTGCGAAATACCATCATCATCCATAGTCAGAGCAATGACTACTGCATTGAACTCTTTTACAATTGGAAGAACAGCCAACAAAGATTTTTCTTCACCATTCACTGAATTAACCATGGTACGTTCAGGCGCAACAGCCAAACCGGCTGCAAGCGCTTTAGGATTGGGTGTATCCAGACATAATGGAATATCAAACCGCTCCATTAATATTTTGACCACTTCGGGTAATAGCTTCACATCATCTACTCCCGGATAGCCGACATTCACATCAAGGATATCGGCACCTGCAGCGATTTGTACTTCTGCCAACTCAATGACATAACTGAAATCACCTGCCTCTAATGTTGATATTAATTTTTTTCTTCGTGTTGGGTTGATGCTTTCTCCAATTATGACAACCGGACCATTGGCATCAATCACAACTTCATTTGTTTTTCCTTTTACAATTGTTTGCATATTATTTGAATTTAAAACTAAACTACTTTACCCGTTTTTGGTACACCAAAATTAATGAAAAAAACGTCCCTTTTTCATTCTGAATAAAAAATCAAATAGGTGACAAAACCTAACAATTCTGTTGAAAGAACGTATCATTATATATAATAATTTTGTTTATTCTTATATTTAATAATGGTCAAAATATATAAACGATTTAACAAAAGTAAATAAACTGAATTATTAATTTTATCAATATTCCTGATTAAAAAAATTTGGAAGATTAAATGAATGATTCAATCTAACTTTGACAAAACTATATTTTATACATGTATTTTTTGATACTAACTAATGAAAAATTTTTAAAATGAAACAAACTGTTCCATCTGATCTGGAGATTGCTCAGAAAGCTGTCATTAAACCAATTAAAGAAATTGCCGCAAAGATCGGCATAGAAGAAAAAAACCTCGAATATTATGGGTTTGACAAAGCTAAACTTTCATTAAAACTGATCAATGAAGAAAAAATAAAAAAGAGCAAACTGATTTTAGTTACTGCCATCAGCCCCACTCCGGCAGGTGAAGGCAAGACAACTACGTCCATCGGATTAACAGAAGGGCTGAATAAAATCGGTAAAAAAGCCATAGTGGTTTTACGCGAACCATCTCTCGGACCTGTCTTTGGTATCAAGGGAGGTGCTGCCGGCGGCGGCTATTCACAGGTGATCCCAATGGAGGATATCAACCTGCATTTCACCGGTGATTTTTCTGCCGTTGAAAAAGCAAATAACCTGCTGGCAGCATTGATTGATAATAATCTTCAAAGCAGAACACGCAGCTTGAATCTTGATCCGCGTACCATTGTCTGGAAACGTGTAATGGATATGAATGACCGTGCTTTGCGATATACTGTGATTGGATTAAGAGGAACCGCTAATGGGGTTGCACGGGAAGATGGGTTTAATATTACTCCCGCTTCTGAAATTATGGCTATCCTTTGTATGTCAAAAGATATAGAAGACCTGAAGAAAAGATGCGGGAACATATTTATCGGATTTACATTTGACAGAAAGCCGATTTTTGCGAAAGACCTGAATGCACAGGGAGCTATGGCATTGCTGATGAAACATGCCATCAAACCCAATCTCGTTCAGACACTGGAAGGGAACCCTGCCATTTTACACGGTGGTCCTTTCGCCAATATTGCCCAGGGAACCAATACCATCATTGCTACTAAAATGGGTATGTCGTTTGGCGATTATGTTGTAACAGAAGCCGGTTTTGGCGCTGACCTTGGCGCTGAAAAATTCATGAATATCAAATGCGGTTATGCAGGATTGGCTCCTCATTCCATTGTGTTGGTGGCTACCATCCGTGCCCTTCGTCATCACGGCGGTGCAAAAAAAGAAGAATACAATACACCCAATTTAGATCGGGTGAAGATAGGCGCTGAAAATATGGAGAAACATATTGAAAACTGTAAGAAATTCGGTATCAATCCAATCGTCGCCATCAATAATTTTATTTCCGATTCACAGGAAGAAATTGACTATATCAAAGAAGTATGTGCTAAACATGGCGTGAAAGCTGTACTTTCGGAATGTTGGGCAAAAGGAGGTGATGGCACAATTGATCTGGCACATGCTGTGGTTGAAGAAATAAAACAAGGGAAAAATAAGTTCAAGCCGCTGTACGACTGGAATCTGCCTGTTGAAGAAAAAATCAAAACAATAGCAAAAGAAATTTACGGCGCAACGGATGTGGAGTATTCCGTTCAGGCACGATCAGATCTAAAAAATATTTATGAGCTTGGATTTGACAAAATGCCGATATGTATGGCAAAAACGCAGAAATCGTTTACTGACAATGAAAACAGACTAGGTCGTCCGCGAAATTTTATTATTACTGTTCGAAATTTTGAATATGCTACTGGAGCCGGTTTTATTATTCCTATCTTGGGTGAAATGATGCGAATGCCCGGATTACCTGCTATTCCTGCTGCTGAAGGAATGGATATTGATAATGAAGGTGTCATTTCAGGATTATCCTGACATATGTAATTACACTGTATTATATTTTTTATTTATTTCGGGCTAAAGCCCGATTTCATTGAGATTCATTAACCACGACCTTAAGGTCGTGGTTAGCAAAAACACCCGTTAATAAGAGACTTTAGTCCTGATATACAAAAATTACAGAAATGATGATTAAACAAAGTATCCTTAAATAAGTTGCAACAAGAAAGACGGACAGACATTAAGGTTTAAATTTCTGTTTGTATTAGCTTTTCGTCTTTCTTAAAATAATACAGATAAATTTTTATTTATTTTGGGCTAAAGCCCGATTTCATTCAAATTCATTAACCACGACCTTAAGGTCGTGGTTAGCAAAAACACCCGTTAATAAGAGACTTTAGTCCTGTAATACAAAAATTACCGAAATGTTGTTAATTAATAAATGAGATTTAACAAACATCCGAAATATTCATAGAGTTTTTTTATATTAGCAAAACCAATTCAGTATTGGATGACGAATCTAAATCTAAAAGTAAGTAAATAAAAAATCTATGAATCAGATTGTACCTTCAGATCTTGAGATTGCACAGCGTGCGAAAATCAGACCTATTAAAGAAATTGCTGCTAAACTTGGTATTCAGGAAAGTGACCTGGAATATTACGGAAGTGATAAAGCTAAACTTCCTTTAAAACTGATTGATGAAACTAAAATCAAAAAGTGCAAATTAATACTGGTAACGGCAATGACGCCTACTCCTGCCGGTGAAGGCAAAACCACATCCGGTATCGGTTTAACCGAAGGATTAAATAAAATTGGTAAAAAAGCTACTGTTGTTTTACGTGAACCTTCATTGGGTCCTGTCTTTGGGATCAAAGGAGGAGCAGCCGGAGGCGGCTATTCGCAGGTGATCCCGATGGAAGATATTAATCTGCATTTCACAGGGGACTTTGCTGCTGTTGAAAAAGCAAATAATTTACTTGCTGCTTTAATTGATAACAACATACAGGATAAAACACGCTCACTGAATATTGACCCACGTACAATAGTCTGGAAGCGGGTAATGGATATGAATGACCGCTCACTCCGTCAGATATTTATCGGCGTTGGAGGAACCGGAAACGGAATCCCGCGTGAAGACGGGTTTAATATTACTCCTGCTTCTGAGATCATGGCAATCCTTTGCATGTCAAAAGATCTGGATGATCTTAAACGTCGCTGCGGAAATATTTTTGTGGGTTATACCTTTGATAAAAAACCCATCTTTGCGCGAGACCTTAAAGCACAAGGTGCAATGGCTTTGTTGATGAAACATGCCATTAAACCGAACCTTGTTCAAACACTTGAAGGCAATCCCGCCATCTTGCATGGAGGTCCGTTTGCAAATATTGCTCATGGTTGTAATTCAATCATTGCTACCAAAATGGGTATGAGTCTTTCGGATTATGTTGTTACTGAAGCAGGATTTGGCGCTGACCTCGGAGCGGAAAAATTCTTGAATATCAAATGCGGATATGCAGGTTTGAAACCGGATGCAATCATGATCGTTGCTACCATCAAAGCTATTCGTCATCATGGTGGCGCTAAAAAAGAAGAATACAATACACCCAATTTTGAATATACAAAAAAAGGGGTGGTGAATGTTGAAAAGCATATTGAGAACTGCATTAAATTTGGTATCAGACCGGTTGTTCATATTCATAATTTCAGTTCTGCTTCAAAAGAGGAACTGGATTATGTTGTAAGTATTTGCAAAAAACACAATGTGCGATATGCTCAATCTGAATGCTGGGCAAAAGGGGGTGAAGGGACGAAAGTACTTGCACAGACCGTCGTTGACAGTATTGAAAGTGGAGAAAATAATTTCAAACCTTTATACGACTGGAATCTTCCGGTTGAAGAAAAACTGAAAATTATTGCAACCGAAATTTATGGTGCTGACGGGGTTGACTATTCGGCACAGGCAAAAAAAGAACTGAAAACCATTACAAACCTTGGCTTTGATAAACTGCCGATATGTATGGCAAAAACACAAAAATCATTAAGTGATGTTGAAACCCGTTTGGGTCGTCCCACCGGTTTCATAGTCAATGTGCGAAAATTTGAATATGCTGCCGGCGCAGGTTTCATTATACCTATCCTTGGCGAAATGATGCGTATGCCCGGATTACCCAGCATCCCTGCTTCTGAGGGTATGGATATTGATAATAATGGTGTTATTTCCGGATTATCCTGATGAACAATATTTTTTTAAATTATAAAGGATTAAAATTTATAAACAATATTTCATCGGAAACTGATGAGTCAATAGCTGTTGAACAATCTCTTTCCATTTCCATCAATGGAAAACCGTTTGCTGTCCTGATGCGTACTCCCGGTCATGATCATGAACTGGTCAGAGGATTTCTTTTTACTGAAGATATTTATAAAGAACTTTCTATACATCCCAATATCAAAATTTTAACGTGCGATCGATTCGGTTTTCCGCTTGAATTAAATGTTTTGATTGATGATAAAGAATTGGCATCCGGATATTTGAACAGCCGGTCATTATTGTCTTTAACTTCATGCGGTATATGTGGAAAAACTGAATTTATTCCTGCCGTCACAACAGATAAAGAAAATAACAAACAATTGTCAATCTCTGCATCCTTGATTTCATCTATGTTTCAACAAATGATTGCAAAACAAAATCTGTTTAATCTAACCGGTGGAACTCATGCTGCAGCAGCTTTTACAATAGACGGACAACTTCTGGCATTGATGGAGGATGTTGGCAGACATAATGCCGTTGATAAAGTTGTGGGTCAATTACTTTTTAAGAATCAACTTACAGAAGCATCTGTATTATTGCTCAGCGGACGTGCTTCCTACGAAATTGTTAGCAAATGTTTTATAGCAGGAATTAAAATTTTAGCAGTCGTTTCAGCTCCATCATCCATGGCTGTTGACTATGCAAAGGAACTGGGCATCACGCTGATTGGTTTTTGTCGGGAAAACAGGATGACAATTTATTCACAGTGGGCAACTATCTTTTAAAAATAATTACTAATGACGAATGACAAAAGACGAATGTAAAAATTAAATTCATTTACACACTGCTCATTTTAATAAACATGATTTAATGTTTGATTTAAAAACAAAAAGAATAAAACAATATGTGTGAAAAAGATAAATGTACCTGTGATACCAGTGAAGACGAACTGTATGACAGACTAAAAAAAATTTTCAATGATATTCAAAATAAACCGGGGGCACTGATTCCCGTTCTTCAAACAACACAAAATTTATTCGGCTATATTCCTCGTCAGGCAATCCTTTTGATTTCCGAAATGCTTCGTGAACCTTTATCAAAAGTGTATGGTGTGGTTACGTTCTATTCCTTCTTTTCATTGAAACCCCGCGGTAAATATCTCATTCGTGTTTGTTTGGGTACTGCCTGTTATGTGCGTGGTGCCGAAGATGTTCTCACCACACTTAAACAGCAACTTGGCATTGAAATAGGGGACACATCCGATGATAAACTTTTTACACTTGATGTTGGGCGTTGCTTCGGCGCCTGTGGATTAGCGCCCGTCATGATGATCAATGATGATGTTCATCAGTGGGTTAAATCTTCTGATGTAGAGAAAATATTGAAACAATACAGAAAAAATGAAAAGCAAATTTCAGCGGAGGCAAAATAATGATTACGAACAAAGACAGTCAAATATTAAAAAATTCCGACGACCTGCATTCTCTTTACCAGTCAATTGTTCAGAGTAAAGAATACTCCAATGAAAAAATTTATGTCTGTGCAGGTGGTGGCTGTATTGCTACGGGTTCGCTCAAAGTAAAAGAAGCATTGGCAGTTCAGCTTAAAAAAGCAAAACTTTTGGAACAGGTCAGTATTATTGAAACCGGCTGCCTCGGACCGTGCGCGATCGGACCTGTAATGGTGATCGGAAAAGATAATACATTTTATCAGCATGTCAAACCTGATGATACCGCTGACATCGTTCAAAAACATATTCTTAAAGGACAAGTCATTGAACACTTATTGCATCCTGTCAATGGACATCTTGTTTCGAAACAATCCGAACTGCCTTTTTTTAAACATCAAACCAAATTGGTTTTAAAAAACTGTGGTAAAATAGATCCGAAAAAAATTGAAGATTACATTGCAGCAGGCGGGTATCAAGCCATGAGCAAAGCATTGACGACAATGAACAGTGATCAGATCATTGCTGAAGTTACACTTTCTGTCCTGCGTGGTCGTGGCGGTGGGGGATTTCCAACAGGCACCAAATGGAATTTTACAAAAAATAATCCCGATCCGGTGAAATATATTTTATGTAATGCGGATGAAGGTGATCCTGGAGCATTTATGGATCGCAGCATTCTGGAAGGTGATCCACACAGTGTCATTGAAGGAATGATCATAGGTGCTCTGGCTATCGGAAGCCATCAGGGTTATGTGTATGTTCGCGCTGAATACCCTTTAGCCATCGAACGTTTGCAATTAGCTATTGAACAGGCACGTGAATATGGCTTGCTCGGACCTAATATTTTAGGCAGTGATTTTGATTTTGATCTTGAAATACGCAAAGGGTCAGGCGCTTTCGTATGCGGAGAAGAAACCGCATTGATGACCTCAATTGAAGGAAACCGTGGAGAGCCGCGTCCACGCCCTCCCTATCCTGCCGAAAAAGGATTATGGAAAAAACCTACGGTGTTGAATAATGTTGAAACATTTTCAAATATTCCACATATAATCAACATGGGTGGAGCAGAGTATGCTAAGACAGGAACCGAAAAAAGTAAAGGCACAAAAATATTTGCTCTTGCAGGTACTGTTCATATTTCAGGTTTGGTTGAAGTAGCCGTTGGAACCCCTTTACGCAAGCTTATCTATGATATTGGCGGTGGAATATCTACCGGCAAACAATTTAAAGCAGCTCAGATCGGAGGTCCTTCGGGCGGATGCATTCCAGCCAAACATCTTGATGTGCCTCTTGATTATGATGCATTGAATAAATTAGGCGCCATCATGGGTAGCGGCGGGCTGATCGTGATGGATGAAACAAGTTGTATGGTGGATGTTGCCCGTTTCTTCCTTGATTTTGTTCAGGAAGAATCCTGCGGCAAATGCGTTCCCTGTCGTGAAGGCACTGCACGCATGCTGATGCTGTTAGAAAAAATATGTAACAACAAAGGCGAAATGTCAGACATGGACGAACTGAAAACGCTGGCTGAAACCGTCTCCTACGCTTCTTTGTGCGGTTTGGGGCAAACAGCGTCAAACCCGGTATTGGCTACCATTCGTTATTTCATGAAGGAATATGAAGAACATATTATTAAAAAGAAATGCGAAGCAGGTACATGTAAAGAAATTGTTTCTTCACCTTGTCAGCATTCCTGTCCGATTAATACGGAAGCATCATTATATATAGGATACATTGCTCAGGGAAAATATGAGGAAGCTCTTAAAATAATTAAAAAAGATAATCCTCTTGCTTCTGCTCTTTCCCGCGTTTGTCATCATCCCTGCGAATCAAAATGCAAAGCAGAACAAGGTGGAGAACCCATTGCTATCAGAAACTTGAAAAGATTTGCGACCGATTATGGACTAAAACATAATCTGATGACCAAGGTGAATTCACCTATGAAATCCAATGGCACGAAAGTAGCCATCATTGGTTCAGGTCCGGCTGGTTTAACGTGTGGATTTTATCTTGCCACGATGGGTTATGAAACAACCATTTTTGAAAAAGAATCTGTCGCCGGCGGTATGCTGGCTTTAGGTGTTCCTGAATACCGCTTGCCGCGAAAAATAATAAATGCAGATATTGATTATATAAAAAGCGCAGGTGTTCAAATTAAAACCAATGCTGCTCTTGGAAAAGATTTTACATTGGATGATCTATTTAAACAAGGGTTTAAATCCATTTTTATAGCAACCGGCGCATATAACAGCTTAAAACTGGGATTGCCGAATGAGGATATGCAGGGTATTATTCCGGGAATGAAACTGCTTAAAGAGATCAATCTCGGAAAACTCGTTCAGACAGGCAAAAAAATTGGAGTGATCGGTGGTGGCAATTCTGCCGTTGATGCTGCAAGAAGCTTATTGCGTTTGGGAAAAGCGGAAAGCATTACTATTTTTTACAGGCGAACGATTGACGAAATGCCGGCCTATAAGGAAGAAATTGATGATGCAGTTCAAGAAGGAATAAAAATTGAATTTCTCACTGCCCCCGTTAAATTAATTGAAAAAAATGGAAAATTAAATGCCTGTGAATTTATCAGAATGAAGATGGGGGATTATGATGATTCCGGCAGAAGAAAACCTGAACCAATTGAAAAGTCTGAATTTACCGTTGAACTGGATACTTTGATCGTTTCAATCAGTGAATCACCGGATACTTCTTTTCTTGTTAATGAACAAATCGAACGGTCGAAATTGGGAACCATCATAGTTAACCCTGAAACATATGTAACAAATCAGAATGGAGTATTTGCAGGAGGAGATGTGGTTACAGGACCAAACACCGTTGTGGATGCTGTTGCTTCCGGAAAAATAGCTGCCCGTTCAATCAATCAATATTTAAACGGAAAAGAAATAAAAAGGGAATATACATTGACCAGACCTTCCGGTTATATTGAACCGATGAAATTAACTGAAAAAGAAACACTGGAATTAATTACAGCGCATCGACCGGTATCCAAACAAATATCTGTTGATAAAAGGATAGACAACTTCAGTGAAGTTGAGACAGGATTAACTGAAAAGCAAGCAGTAAAAGAAGCTAAAAGATGTTTACATTGTGAATTGCAAACAGAAGATGGCAAACTATTCCTTAAAGAATTACATGTAGATGTAAAACATTAATTTTAAAAAAAGTATAATCCATGCGGATAACCATTAATAACAAAACATATCCTACTCATGAAGGCGATACAGTCCTTGATGTCTGCAGAAGGCATGGAATCTATGTTCCTACATTATGTTATCATGTAAAAACCGGCATGTCGGCTAAATGCAGAGCATGTATAGTATCGGTTAAAGGTTTACTCGGATATCAAACCTCCTGCAACTTGAAAGTAAAGGACGGTATGGTCATTGACACCGAATCGGATAAGATTCGTAATGCTCAGCGCATGGTGGTTAAACTGATGTTATCTTCCGGTCATCATAATTGCCTGGCATGTGAACGCAGCGGCTCCTGCGAATTACAGGATGTATGTTATTATCTTGGAATAGAAGAAACAACTTTTGCCGATACAGTTACACACGAAAAAGATGAAAGTTCGGAATTCATTGTCATTGATTACGATAAATGTATCAAATGCGGACGCTGTGTAGCTGCCTGCAATCAGGTTGTTGTCAATGAAGTACTCAGTTTTGGTTTTCGTGGGCGGCAGACTGCCATTATTTGCGACGATGATATTCCGATGGGTAAATCCTCTTGTGTGCAATGTGGGGAATGCGTTCAGATCTGCCCGACAGGCGCACTTACCGATAAAAAAACACGTGGCAAAGGACGTTCAGCTCAGTTTGAAAAAATTAACAGCACATGTCCTTACTGTGGTGTAGGTTGTCAGATTACTTTACATGTTGATCGTTCATTGAATAAAGTGGTAAGAGTTACCGGACGAAATGAATGGCCTAACAATGGTATGTTGTGCGTTAAAGGTCGTTACGGTTTTGAATTCCATGCCAGTCCAAATCGTTTACAATATCCTTTGATTAAAAAGAATGGGAAACACGAACGTGCTTCGTGGGATGAAGCGCTTGATTATATTGCTGAACGTTTTAAATCCATTACTGAAAAACATGGACAGGATTCCTTTTCAGCGCTGGGTTCAGGACGTATCACCAATGAAAATAATTATGCGATACAGAAATTCACACGAGCGGTCATGAAAACCAATAACGTGGATCACTGTGCTCGCACGTGTCATGCACCGACTGTTGCCGGTCTGGCACATGCTTTTGGTAGCGGCGCTGCAACAAATTCTGTTGATGAAATATTGGAAACAGAACTGATGTTTGTGATCGGATCCAACATGACTGAAGCACATCCTGTCGTTTCTTATTATGTCAAACAAGCTGCTAAAAACGGTTCAACACTCATCGTTTGTGACCCCCGTAAAGTGGATATTGCTCACTGGGCTCATGTATATGTTCAATTCAAAGTCGGAACAGATGTGCCTTTCCTCAACGGACTCATGAATGAGATATATAAGAATGGATGGCACAATGAAGAGTTTATGAAAAACTTTACCGAAAATCCGGAAGAAATAAAAAAATGGATTCAAGAGTATCCTGTGGACAAAGCATCACAACTCTGCGGTGTGCCTGTTGATACAATGAAAAAAGTGGCACAGATGCTTGGCGCTGCTAAAAAAGTCAGCATCATTTATACGCTTGGCATCACCGAACATATCTGCGGAACTGACAATGTTAAAACGCTTGCTAACCTACAGATGATGCTCGGACATCTTGGTAAACGCGGTTGTGGCGTTAATCCGTTACGTGGACAGAACAATGTACAGGGTGCTTGTGATATGGGTGCTTTACCCAATGTATATCATAATTACCAAAATGTTGAAGATCCTAAGGCGATTGAAAAAATAGAAAAAGACTGGAACGTCTCAGGATTATCAAGAAAACAGGGCTTTAAACTACCTACTATGTTGCACAATGCCACCAAAGGAATTACTAAAATATTGTTATGTGTTGGAGATAATACTATACAGACCGAACCCAATACAGCAAAGACAATCAAAGAAATTGAAGCATTGGAATTTCTGGTGGTTGTTGATATTTTTCCTAATATGACCACTGAATATGCAGATGTTATTTTACCGGATGTATGTTTCAATGAAGATGAAGGCACATATTCAAATCTTGACAGACGTGTTCAGCTTTTGAATAAAGCGGTTGATCCTCCCGGAGAAGCAAAACCTACATGGTGGATCATGCAGGAATTAGGGAAACGTTTAGGTGTTGATCTTAAATTTAGATCGGCTCATGCCACCTGGGAAGATATGCGCCGGAGCGGAACAATCATGGGGGGTATCACTTATGATCGTATCAGGAATATAGGGATACAATGGCCTTGTCCAACTGTTGAACATCCCGGTACTCCTATCCTTCATCTGAATGGAAAATTCACCAGAGGTAAAGGATTATTTTCACAAACCGTTTATCGACCGCAAGCAGAACCTCCGGATGATGAATATCCATTCATCCTCTCAACAGGTCGTCGTTTATGGCATTACCATACCGGTACACAAACCAGAAATTCGATCGGGCTGGAAAATATTTTCCCCGAAGAATTATTGGAGATCAGTCATGAAGATGCCCTTGAAATGAATGTAAAAACAGGGGACATGGTGAAAGCTACCAGCCGACGCGGTACTGTCACGATGAAAGCATGGGTGACTGAACGGTCACCCAAAGGTGTTGCTTGGTGTGCATTCCATTTTCGTGAAGCCCACGCAAACATATTAACTATTGATGCATATGATAATGTGACTGAAACGCCCGAATATAAAGCGTGTGCAATTAAAATTGAAAAAGTAAGCGACGGTGTAGCTATTGAAACACGAGGATTCAGACAAGCACGACCATAATTAGTAATGAAATAAAAATACACTCATGGAAATAAATAGTATAAACCAGTTATTTGAATATGCTTTGGAACAGGAGCATGAAGCATTCATTTTTTACTCTTCTGTTGCGAACAAGCTGCATAATCCGGCAGTTAAGCAATTATTTCACGAACTTGCACTGGAAGAAAAAGGACATGCAGCTCTTCTCACAAGGTACCGTAATGATCCAACATTGCAAATTCGGTTCAAAGCACCGGAACACGATTACAAAATAGCTGAAAGCCAGGAAAAACCGGTACTGAGTATTGACATGAAGCCGGCTGATGCTATAGCTCTTGCAATGAAACGCGAACAGGAAGCTGCTGAATTTTATTTATCTTTAGTGCAAATTGCAAAAAATGCAGAAGAAAGAAATGTGCTGACAAGCATCGCCAATATGGAAAAGGAACATAAACAAAAACTTGAAAATGCTTTTGTTGAAATAGGTTATCCTGAAGTATTTTAATTATGATCACATGAAATAAAAATAATCTCCGAGTTCTTTTATCTAACATGAACGATCATCATGATAATTGAACCGATGGGATAAACAGGAAACTGTCTATCCTCCCGATTCTTATAGAATTAATTTGGAAAGGAGAAAACGAAAATAAATCTATTTAAATTTTTATTTGCTATCGTTTGAATCCTTTCCTGTAAAGTAAACAGGAAATGGACATATTAATTTTGATTAGTCTTTGTATCGTCGCATTTTTATATTCATCAGTTGGACATGGTGGAGCGAGTGGTTATCTGGCTGTAATGGTCATCTTTGGCATTTCAGCCATCAGTATAAAATCATCCGCATTGATGATGAATCTTGTTGTCAGCGGTATTTCGTTTATCTCATTTTATCGGTCAGGTTATTTCAAACCTAAACTCATTCTTCCATTTATATCTACATCAATCCCTTTTGCGTTTATTGGTGCCCGCGTTCATGTAGATACTACCGTTTATCATTATCTGCTTGGAGGTTTTTTATTGTTTGCAGCCATCCGGTTGATCATTGACAGAAAAATAGAAGGTGCAGAATTAAAAAAATTAAATATTCCTTTAGCGATATTCATTGGAGCGGTACTTGGTTTTATTTCAGGGTTGATTGGAATAGGCGGGGGTATCTTTTTATCACCTATCATCCTTTTTATGAAGTGGGCAAAGATCAAGGAAACAGCGGCTTGTTCGGCTCTTTTCATTTGGGTCAATTCAGCTTCCGGGATTTTCGGACTTATTAATCATAAATTAACTATTCCGGATGGGTTCATCTGGTGGATCATTGCCGTAATTGCTGGAGGAACAGCAGGGTCAATGATAGGAAGCAGATATTTTAATTTTAAAACAATAAAATACCTATTGGCTGTCATTTTATTTTTTGCAGGAATAAAAATATTTATTCAATGAGAAAATATATAAAGAATTTTTATCCAAAATTTATTTTATCATCAATTGTATAACCAAATGATAGAAAGACCGGACGTATTATTAATAGCAGGTACAGGACAGAACTCAGGTAAAACAACAATAATCTGTTCGATTATTAAAAAGTTTATTTCTCAAAAAAAAATATATGCAGTTAAAATTACACATCACAAATATCTAGTTAATAATGATGATTCAATTGTGTTTAGAAATGATCAATTTTGTATTGTTGAAGAATTTGACAAACAGTCACAGAAAGACAGTTCATTGATGTTGCAGGCAGGTGCAGTAAAATCTTATTTTGTAATGGCACAGGATGATTACCTATTAGATGCTTGGAACCTGATTTTATCAAAGATTCCTTATGGTACATTGATTATTTGTGAATCCGGTGCAACACGAAAATTTATTAAACCGGGATTATTTTTTATCTTGCACAGGCAAGCCAACAATCCTGTGAAGCCCATGATTGAGAACTTGAAACCATTGGCAGATCATTGGATTGATACGGATTTTCACTGTATGGATGAAATCATTAAAAAAATTAATATTGAAAATAATCAATGGAAAATAATCAACAAATGATCCAATTTGATGAGGCATTGGCGATCGTTACTGCTCCAATCCACAACCAAACAATCGAAACTATATCTCTGGAAGATTCATTGAATAGAGTATTGGCTGAAAATGTATTTACTGATACAGCTATCCCTCCATTTAACAAATCGGCTATGGATGGCTATGCATGCAGAAAAAATGACATCCATGAACATCTTGAAATCATTGATGAAATTCCTGCAGGAAAAATACCTTTAAGAAAAATAGGGAAAAATCAATGCGCACGTATCTTTACAGGTGCAATGGTTCCTGATGGTGCTGATACTGTCCTTATGCAGGAAGATATAGAAAAAACAGGGACCCAAACTATAAAATTTATTGGCGAAAAAACACATTCAAATATATGTTATCTTGGTGAAGATGTTAAGGAAGGTGAACAAGTGTTAAGCAAAGGAATTCTTCTATTACCTCAACACATAGCAATTTTAGCAACTATAGGACATACCAGAGTAAAAGTGTATAAACGTCCTGTAGTGTGTATCATCTCGACTGGAGATGAATTGATTGAACCTTCACTTAAACCTGTTGGCTCTCAGATCAGGAACAGCAATGCTTTACAGTTGATAGGTCAAATCAAACAACTTGGATTGGATGTTTTGAATTTAGGGATTGTAAAAGACGACAAAGCATCCATACTTCAGATTATTCTGCAAGCGAAACAACAAGCGGATGTCATATTAATTACCGGTGGAGTTTCTGTAGGTGATTATGATTTTGTTCCGCAAGTATTAATTGATGCCGGATTTGAAATTATTTTTCATGGAATAAAAATTAAACCGGGGAAACCCATTCTATTCGGGAAAAGCAATCAACACTGGTGCTTCGGGTTGCCTGGGAATCCAGTTTCTGTGTTTGTTCAATTCGAATTACTGATCAAACCGTTTTTATTAAACCTGATGAATGCCAAATGCAATCAGCGATTTATCAAAATACCTGCAGCTACTTCATTTCAGATAAAAGATATAACACGATTGACTTTGGTGCCAATAAATTTCTCTGAAGAAGGAACAGTTATTCCAATTGATTATCATGGCTCAGCAGATATCCATGCGTATACCAAAGCAGAAGGTATAATGAAAATGCCGCTTGGAAAAAATAAAATTGAACAAGGAGAATTGGTTGATGTTAGACCGTTATAACCGTCATATAAACTCTTTACGTATTTCTGTTACCGACCGGTGTAACATGCGCTGCATCTACTGCATGCCAGAGGATGGTGTGCAATGGATTCAAAAAGAAAATATATTAAGCTACGAAGAAATTTTTGACGTGGTTAAAACGGCTGTCAGCATGGGAATTGATAAGATACGTCTGACAGGTGGTGAACCATTAGTTCGAAAAGATATTGTGAAACTGGTGAAGATGATTGCGTCCGTTAATGGAGTGAAAGACCTGGCTTTGACAACCAATGGCGTACTTCTTACGAATTTCGCCCTTCCTCTGAAAGAAGCAGGATTGATGCGTGTGAATGTAAGTCTGGATACGTTGGATGAAAATAAATTCCGATCAATCACTCGCGGAGGTGAACTTACTGATGTTCTGAAAGGAATAACTGCTGCCCAAAAAGCATCACTGTTTCCGGTAAAAATTAATTGCGTGTTAACACAAAATCACACTGAAAAAGAAAAAAATGAACTTGGAAAATTTGCTGATGAAAATAATATTCAATTAAGATATATACATCAAATGAATCTTAAATCCGGTTATTTTCGTCAAGTAATTAATGGTAATGGCGGACATTGTGCCCATTGCAACAGATTACGTTTGACAGCAAACGGGATGATCAAACCTTGTTTGTTCAGCGAATTAAATTTCAATATTCGGCAGCTGGGCATATATCAAGCCATTACTGCGGCTCTTGAGCATAAGCCATTGAAAGGCACCACAAATAAAATAGATCGTTTTAATAAAATAGGAGGATAATTCTATGAGGAAAAAAACCCTTACACATATCTCCGCTTCCGGAAAAGCAAAGATGGTTGATGTCGGAAATAAAATTCCACAACAGCGATCAGCTATTGCTTCGGGAAAAATTTTTCTTTCAGCAAATACCATTGCATTATTGAAAAAGAAAGCAATCCCCAAAGGAGATGTGCTTACAGTAGCTGAAATTGCCGGGATTCAGGCAGCTAAAAAAACCCATGAACTGATCCCATTGTGCCATCCATTACTGATCACACAAGTAAGTGTCACTACAAAACTGATTGATCAAGGGATCGTGGTTGAAAGTAAAGTGAGTTGCACAGGACAAACCGGTGTTGAGATGGAAGCGCTTACGGCTGTGAGTACAGCTCTACTTACTATTTATGATATGTGTAAGGCAGTGGATAAAAAAATGATGATCGGCGAAATCAGACTGAACAGCAAAATAAAAAAGAATTTAAAATAACAACATATGTTTAAAGGGGAAATTGTATCCGTTAATATTTCCAAAAAAAAAGGAACAGTTAAACATCCTGCAGAATCCATTATTCTTAATGATGGTGGAGTTTTACAGGATGGTCATCATGGTGAAATACTTCGGCAGGTGAGTCTCTTGGGTATTGAAAGCATCCATACACAGGCATCTGCCATGAACCGAGAAATTAATCCGGGTGAATTTGCTGAGAACATAACAACTAAAGGTGTTGATCTGAATACACTTCATGTTTATGATCAATTTATTTCAGGAAATGTGATTCTTGAAATCATTCAGAAAGGGAAGGACTGTCATGGAAAAAGTTGTGCAATTTTCAAGGAAGCCGGATCGTGTATCATGCCAAAAGAAGGTATTTTTTGCAGGGTATTGCAGGGTGGCACTTTGAAAGCAGGAAATCCGTTCACTATTGTTAAACGCGTTTTTTCTATTTCATTAATTACTATCAGTGACCGTGCAAGCAAAGGCATCTATAAAGATGAAAGCGGAGCTGTTTTAAAACAACTGACAGAAGAATATTTTAATAGGAATAATTATCCGTTTAAGATTCATCAGCATGTGATAGCTGATGATGCAGATCAGATCAGACATACCATTCAGAATGCTGTACAGAATAAAATGGATTTTATTCTTACAACCGGAGGGACAGGCATTGGGCAGAAAGATATGACACCGGATATTGTAAAACCCTTGCTGGATAAAGAGATTACCGGGATCATGGAAATGATACGCGTGAAGTACGGCATGAAAAATCCCGGGGCGCTGATCAGCAGGTCAGTTGCAGGTATGATTAATAAAACGTTGATCTATACTTTGCCGGGAAGCCCCAAAGCGGTCAAAGAATATATATCCGAAATTTTTCCAACAATAATGCATTCAGTGAATATGATCAATGGATTGAATGCACATCATTAAAATAAAATATTAATAAATGGAAAAGATTTCAGGTTTTGTCCTGGCAGGAGGAGTGAGTAGTCGACTCAAACAAAATAAAGCATTGGTGAAATACAATGGATTGACAATGATTGAACATGCAATAAACATTTTAAAGCATGTGTGCAGCAATGTTTTCATCAGTTCAAATGAAGATATTTATAATTTTACTGGGTGTGAAATTTGGAAAGATAAGCTAAATATAAAAGCTCCTATGATCGGAATATATTCTTGTTTGTTGAAAACAAAAACTGAAAAAAATATTTTTATCAGTTGTGATATGCCACATATCAACATAGAACTGTTAAAATTACTTATACAAAAATCAGACGGATACTCAATCACAGTTCCTGTTCATAATAAAAATAAAATTGAACCCCTCTGTGGTATTTATTTAAAAGATGTGTCAGTACCTATCGAAAAACTTATCAATGCGGATATTTTTAAAATAATAGAACTGTTTAATCTTGTTTCATCTAAACAAGTAATGATCAACAAAAAGTACTCATTTTATCATCCTGATTTATTCCTGAACATCAATACTCCCAAAGATATGGAACGGCTAAAAGGATTAACTAGTTTTTCGTAAAGAAGTAAATATTTAATTTCTTTCATTCCTTCAATGAAAAAAGGATGCGAAAAAAACACCGCTGTTTGAAAATTCACAATTTTCTACGCCATGTAAAACCCAGCAGTCAAACTAGCAGGTTAATCCTCAAATTTTTATTGTTTTGCAGAATTCACGGCGTTTTATTCAGTTAGAAGACTTTAATTTTAATAAAAATTAATCCTGTTATCCTGAATATCTGTGTTTTTTTTCAGATCATTGAAAATATCGTAATTGACACGTGAAGAAAAGAATCTTTCTAACTGCATAACATTTTCTTTGTAATTATTTGTATTAGCAGCAGGTTCAATGTAATTATCAAGATGAACCAAATAAACACCATTTTTACCAATAATGGGCTTAGATAACGTATTTGGTTTCATTGTGAAAACAATTCCTATTAATTCAGGTTCAGGACCTGATGTAGGTAACGCATATGAACCTAAACTAAGATTGTCGGTGGTATCTACTTTAACTTTTAAGTTCGAAGAAATCTGATTGATATCTTTTGAGCTAATTACTTTATTCATCTGTGCAATTATTCGTTCAGCTTTTTTTTCGATAATCACTTTTGATTCTATTTCTTTTTTAACTAAATCCAATGGTATATCGCCTTTAGAACGTTTTTCTTTTAGGAGTGCAATCACATATTTATTCGGTTCACCATTAATTGTAAAAAGTTTAATATCACTTTTTTTAGTGTTTTCATCATAAGCCCAACGGATAATATCTCGCGGATTATCTAATCCGGAAATATTATTATCCATTGCTTTTATATTTGTTGCTTCTCGTTTGTTCAATCCTTTTTTAGTAATCAGATCATTGAATGCTTGTTCGGTTGACATCTGTGAAGCATACTGAAAAGCAACTTTTTCAATGCTGTCAATTGTTTCATTCCCGGGTTGAACAGATTTTTCAATCATAGCCATTTTCACTTTTTCAATGGGTTTGGTTTTACCGGTAATCCGGATAACGTGATAACCAAAAACAGTTTCTTTTACTACTATTTCACCAACTTTTCCTTTTATGCAAGCATCATTAAATTCAGGTACCATCATACCATCTGTGAACCAACCCAGATCGCCTGCATTTTTTTGAGCAGAAGGATCATTTGACATTTTTGAGGCAACTTCTTTAAATTTAACTGTATCTTTTTTTAATGCATTGGCAAGACTATCAGCTAATTTTTTTGCCTGATCTTTGGTGCGGTTGATTTGATTGCCAGCACGTGAACCGGTAAATGCAATAAGAATATGACTTGCTTTCATTGAATCAGGTCTGGCTTCTCTGTTCACCAGCTTTGCGAGAAAATATTTATTGTTTTCAAGCATTGGACCTATAATTGAGCCGGATTCCATTTTAAATACAAGAGTATCGTATCTCACAGGTAATGTTCCTTTTTTATGGTATGTTGAATCATATTTTGAATCGGAACTAACGAGATTGAAAAAGTTGTATAAATCTTTTGTTGATGCAAGATCAGTTTTGATCTGTTCAATTTCTTTTTTTGATTTAATTAAATCTTTTGGAGAAGGCAATACATCAATGACAACATAATTCAGGTCACGAGTTTCTTCATCTTGTTGATATTCATATTTATGTTCATCATAATATTTTTGTAAATCATCATCACTGACTTTGATATCTTTATCAGGGATGGACGTATATTTAACAGACACAAAACGAATATGAGCTTTTTTATTTTTGGAGTCATAATCAAATTTTGCTAAAGCTTTGGGAACATAAAATCCTTTGCTGATCAGGTTGGTGTACTTCGTGTTCAACACATCATCATGGATTGCTTTTTCGAGGGAACGCCATTGTTTTTGAAATTTTGGATCCAGTTTATCAAAATTTTGTACAATCTGATCTACTTTCATTTTATCAAATTGTCCTGTTTGCGGATTGGTAAAATATTGTCTGATCATTCGGTGAGGATTATTTCCTCTGATCCAGTCGTTTAATTCATCTGCGCTAACACTAATTCCGAGCTTTTCAAATTCAATACCCATGATTTTTTCACGAAGCATTGTTTCCCAGATTTCTTGTCGTATCTGATAGATCTGGGCTTGTTCAATTTTTTCTTCACCGGTCTGTTCCTTCTGTTGTTCTTTGACTTGTGTTTCTATTTCTTCAACTTTCTTTTCAAAATCGTTTCGGGTAATTTTATCCCCGTTAACAACACCAATATCGGTTTCAGAGTGTTTTCCACTTCCTTTTCTGTAAAAATCACCAAGGATAAAAGCTGCAAGAGCAACACCGACAATGATTATTAGTAATCCCGAATAACTGCGAATTTTTCCTATAACTGCCATAATTATTTTTTTTAAAACTTTGCAAATGTACAATTTATCAGATTAAAACAAAAAAATTCTGATTTCAAAATAGCTTTATAAATGAAACTGGAATATATATTATTTTCGAATATTTAAAATTCCTTTCGGTTTTTTAATGACCCATTTATCAAATTTTTCATCTGCTTCCATCCCTTCTCCAAAGAGTATTTCATCTTTTGTTGTAATTTTTACAAATTTATCACCATAGATTTTTTTCTTATTCTGATCCCATATCAGATGTTCGGTATTTAATTTCTCCCCTTTATCATTCACAACGATCACATTGTTTTTGGCTTCCATGATTCGTTTATTTTCCCAGTCAATGGCATAGTTGGCTGTTAAATAGGATTTAACCTGTTTCAGTGAATCAAAAAAATTGATCTCAACACCATTGGGTAATTCAATGTGGGATGGTTTATCATTTTCTGCATATTTATTTACCAATGGACTTTTCAGCATCATATCCGGTTTCCCGTTGATGGTATATAAAATTTCAATATTCTTCCCTGATTCATAAGGTGAATTATCATTCATTGTCAATGTATTTACAACATTCATATCATTTTGACATGAATATGTAAAAATAAAAAAGATGGATAAATAAAAAAGTTTGAATTTGTTGGTTTTACTTTTCAATGATGAAATGTTTAATATGCTGTTTGAAAAGAGGGTTATCAAATTAGAAATATTTGGATTTTGTAAACCATTTTTCAAAAATTGTAATACCAATTGTTGCCCGAATAAAACTATCCTGAGTCAAATTACTGTTCCGTGTCCCGAATTTACCCACCTCCAAACCGAGATTGATAAATGCAACGGATTTAGCCGTTTTATTGTAAAAAGGCATTCCAAAGCCAAGGGTAAGTATATTGGTATTGATATCCTGATTTTCAGGATGCAAATAGGAACTGATATATTTATATCCTAAACGCAAAGGATATTTATTTTTAACATATAATTCGAGACCAACACCTGTACTCCAGTTGTTTGTAATATTTGCATCATTGATTCCGTAAGAGGAATATCGGGAATAATTATAATACTCCGACCAATTGGTCCACTGGTAATCAAATCCAAGCAGAAAAACATTCTCTTTTCGTAACACGATTCCTGCGCCGATATTCCGTGGCAATTTAATTATTGCTTTTTGAGTGAGATTTGTATTGATTGTATCATATACTCCGGGATCGTACAGAACAGGATGACCACTAACAGACGTTTCGTTTGAAATAATTTTTATTCTGTTATTATAGGTTAATCCAAAGCCAATAGTAAATCCATTCATGAAACGTTTCATTTTTAATGAAAACGTCTTAGCAGTATCTTTTGACCGGATAGCCGATGAATCAATAAATGTATGTTCATATTGTAATCCATACGTGAAAAATATTTTATTTATATTAATATTATTTTCCTGTCGGTAGTTACCGTATCCAGCAGGAAAATAAATTGTTTGTGTGTTATTTAAATACCCAAACAAATAAGAAGAATTAACACCAACAGAAAGGTCTTTGTACCGAAAAGCATTTCCAATATAAAATTGATTTAATCCGCCGGATCCTTCGTAAAGATGCTGAACATAGCCAATAGAATCATTATCCGTTGCACTCATTTTATATCCGATCCTGCTGACAGGAATCAGGCCGAAACTGCTTTTCCACCATTTAGTAATTGGGAATCCAAACAGCAATTGATTCAGGCAAGTATAATTATAACTTTTTTTTGTTTCATTGGTCTTGAGATTATCAAAACTGGACAGGATACTTCCGTCAAAAACAAAGGACCCTTTACTGATAGCCGAATATGATGCAGGATTAGAATAATTCACACTGAACGGACTACGGTAAGCGTATTTGACACCACCCATTCCGATATTATTGGCGGAAATACTGTTTTGTATATCACCGACTGCAAAATGTGAATAAGGTGATGCTATTCTCGTTTGAGCAAAACCAATAGGATTAAATACAATTGAAAATAAAATTAGAAAAAGGGAAATAGAGAAATTATTTTTTTGCATTATAGTTTAGAATTACGTTTAAACCAATCAATACCAGATTTGGGATTGCAAAGATGCTACAATTTATTTTCTTTTCAAAAAACATATGGTCACCGCCGGTAATAACGATGTGGATTGTATTATATTGTTTTTTGTATTTTTCAATGATTCCTTCTATCTCAGCCGTGATCCCATTAATAATTCCTGTTAAGATGGATTCTTCAGTCGTACTTCCTGTCAACAGATCGGTATTTTTAGGTGTAATTAAAGGGAGATTGGCAGTATAATGATGGATTGAATTAAATCGCATATTCATTCCTGGTGAAATGCTTCCACCAAGAAATTCATTTTTTGAATTAATAAAATCATACGTGATACAGGTTCCGGCATCAATCACAAGAATATTTGTTTCAGGGTATAAATAATTTGCGCCGACAGCAGCAGCAAGACGATCTTTACCAAGCGTTTCAGGAGTTTTGAACTTACTTGAAACAGGAATAGGGGTGAGGTGATTGAATTCAAAATAAACAGAATTGTTTTTTAATATTGTTTTGATCGGCTCCGGATAAGGAATTACGGATGAAACCATTACGTGAAGTGAATGATTTGACCGGATAGAAGTTTTAATTAATGATTCAATTTGTTTATAATCATCATTAATAATAGAAAAAGAATCAATCTGCTTTTCATTGTCAAACAAAGCAAATTTAGTGTATGTGTTTCCAAAATCAATAACAAAATTCATTTACTGAAAGTATGGTGGATGAAACTAAAGATCTATTCATTTTTCCTGAAACAAAATTAATATAATTATCTGTTGGAAATATAAATTTTTCTTTCGTATCTGTTTTGTCCGGAAATAAGATTAAAGATATAAACACCCGGGGCAAAAGAATTCGTAGAAATTTGCCTGTTCAATGAACCTGCACTTTTATCAAATGATTCGGAAGCAACAATTTTTCCGCTGATATCCATCAGTTGGTAAGAAATAGTTTCACTATTTGGAGAATGATACTCAAAGGTAAAAAGTTCATTGGTATCATTGATAAAAAGTTTTAATGGGTCAGAAGAGTCATTTTTTTTTATGTTGGTCAGATTGGACACCAGCTTGAGTTGTCCGAATAAACTGGCATTCATATAAAAATCATTAGAATGTGCCTGATCAATAGCTATGGATCCAATAAAATTATCTCTTGTTTTCGGACTTTCATTGGGGTTGTCATTATCACAATAAGCCAGAACAAATCCTGATACTTTATCTTTAGCCAATTTTACTTCATTCAGGGTTGCATCATACACAGTCAATTCGATTTCCCAGATGTATGTCGTTCCGGTATTTTTAATACTCACTTTCAAATGATTTGAATAATTTATAGGTTTTTGATCTGATCCGAGATCTATCGCCTGAAAGCTGTCCACAGCATTGCCCGCCGTGATATGATAAGCAAATGCATTATTATTATAGGTGTGAACTCCGCCAGAATGATCTTCATCAATGAACATTTCAACGCAATCCCAGTTCCACCAGCCGTCAGCAGGAAATGTGTATCCTTTTACCAAAGCATCGTCTATAACTTCAACCAGGAAATATAATTTATTTGTTACGGATGACCAGACTACTTTGTAACGTCCCGAAAAATCATTGGAAGCAATAACACCCCCATAAGGGAACCATGTCTGATCTATGGTTTGCCATTTGGCATTTGTCCAGCAGGCATCTGCGCTGCTCCCATCGATCACAGGGATCGTATCTGTTTCTTCTGCAAGAACAGGATTATCCTGCACATTTACGGATGATATTATTTTTTGATTGAAACAAAAATATATGAAGATAAGTGTAATCAAATAGGGGTGAATTTTTTTCATATGATCTTATTTTAAATATTAAAAGTCAGGATAAAAGTAAAATTAAAAAATGACAATAAATATAAACAGAGATTTTTTTTATAAATAGAAGTTGTCAAAAGTTGAATGTTAAGAAAACACCAATAGTACATCAATATTG
>CAYVNP010000037.1:0-43278 GCA_964452905.1 uncultured Bacteroidales bacterium | reverse complement strand
AACCAAATGAAGAATTAAAAAGAGTATGTGAAATTAATTATTAGACTTTATATAAGTCCAATTTATTGGACTTTTACTAATTGAGTATCGGTATTATTCAACAATAATTTTTCTGCTGATCACCTGATGATGTGAAATCACTGTGAAGAGATATATTCCGGAAGGTATTTCATTGATAAAATCTATCGTTTCAACTTGATTGTTTTTTACAATCCTATTGTCCGTAAAATATATTCTACCCAACATATCTTTTAAATCCATTTCTATCAACTCATCGTCAATTCCCGTGAGGATAAATGATATTTTTTTATTTGACACAGGATTTGGGAAAATCATGAGATCTAAGGATTTAATCCCTGATTTATAAAGTAATTCTTTGACAGGGAATGATTCTTCTTTCCCGTTAAAATCAATTTGTTTCAGATAATAATAATTGATTCCATTAACAGGATTGTCGTCTTCAATGGAATAATCCTTCGTTTGAGTTGTATTACCTGCGCCTTTTACTCGTTGCAGTTCTTCAAAATGAATCCCGTCAGTAGATTTATAAACAATAAAATAATCATTGTTCGTTTCTGTGGCTGTTGTCCAATTGATAAGGACTGTAGAATTTTTAAGCAGAGCATTAAACTGAATAAGTTCGACAGGTAATAAAGCGGATGGAACAATTTCACCAGTACTTAACTGCATTCCAAGATAATAATTTGATCCGATATGAAAAGAAACTTTTTGAGGATTGGTCAAGTCGGTAGCTGATGTTCCAACAAAAATTCTACCTGCTGTTCCAGAACTACCTGCAGTTCCTTGCCATCCCTGTATAAATAAAGTTTGTGTATTCCAGTTTGTTCCCCCTGCATTATTGTTAGTTGCAGCAAAATGTAGTTCATGGCTATTCATTGTTGAACCAAAATAAATATTAGCATTGGCAGTAAGTTTCAATGTTCCCATTGTTTCAGTACTACCTGAAACACCCGAACTCTGTAAGCCCCCACCACTAAGAATAACATTGCTTGTATTTGCCACTACTTCTGATGCGGTTGTTCCAATCCTGAAATTCCCTATTCCTGTTTTGGTAAAATTAGCAGTACCGCAGTCAATCAATCCACTGGTCAGTCCATCATTCACTCCGCCGCTGGTAACAATTCCGTTTCCATCATTGATGGTGATATTTCCGTTTGTTGTTGCTCCGGTAGTAGTGATATTACATGCCAGAGTAAGACCTCCTGTTGCTCCTGAACCAGTTAATGAAATTGCTCCACCAACGGAAGTGCCAACACCCATCCTAGCACCACCTGTAGTTAAAAGTGTAACCCCACCGGTTATTGATACAGCTGAAGCCAATACGGTGATAGTACCTCCCTGCCCACCATTTTGATTTTGATTACTCAGTGTACCACAATTACCCCCTTTAGTAGTAATATTATTTGAAGTTGAAAAACTTCCTGGTGCAGTTATATTAACATTACCGCCAGCGCCACCATATATATTAGCTGAACTATTACCTCCATAATTATTGATAGCACCACCTACAATCACATTAGTACCACCTGTAGCATTTAAAGTAATTGCTCCCCCAGCACCTCCATAACTATATGTTCTAACATCATTTTTAGTACCGGCATTTCCTCCTGTTGTAGAAATAGAACCACATTGTATATATCCTGTAGCTTTAATACTTACAATACCGCCATCACCACCATGTTCATTTCCAGAACCATCTCCACCAGAATTTAAAATTGCACCAACAGTCACATTTGTACCACCTGTAGCATCTAAAGTAATTGCACCACCTACACCTCCGTAATCTAATGTTCTATCATCATTTTTAGTACCGGCATTTGATCCTTTTGAAGTGATAGAACCACATTGAATATAACCTGTAGTAGATTTAATTGTAACGGAACCACCTATAGCACCATACATATTTCCAGATGAAGCTCCTCCGATATTAGAAATATTACCGGTTGTTACATTCCCTCCAGTAGTAGAATTTATTATTATATTACCTCCAGCACCTCCATAATTTGTTGTTCTATCATCATTTTTCGTACCGCTTGAACCACCATTAGAGGTAATATTTGAACAATTAACAATACCTGTAGGAGCATTAATGGTAATTGTACCTCCAATACCTCCATATTGATTACCTGAACCATCACCACCAGAGTTAATAATAGTACCAACAGTCACATTCGTACCACCTGTAGCATCTAATGTAATTGCACCACCGGCACCTCCGTAATCTGATGTTCTATCATCATTTTTAGTACCGGCATTTGATCCAGTTGAAGTGATGGTTCCGCATTGAATATACCCTGTAGTAGATTTAATACTAACTGAACCTCCTACTGCACCAGGTGAATTAGCCGATGAAGTGCCTCCTATATTAGAAATATTTCCGATTGTTACATTTCCTCCTGTTGTTGTATTAATATTAATATTACCTCCAGTTCCTCCATATGCTGTTGCTACATCATTATTTGCAGTACCTGCCAACCCCCCGTTAGATGTAATATTTGAACAATTTACATTACCATTTGGGGCATTTATGGTAACAGCTCCTGCATTTCCTCCCGGATTATCATTACCACTGCTACCGCCAGAAGTAGTAATTGCAGAATTAATATTAACATTTGTACCGGCATTAAAATTTAAATTAATTCCAGGATTCCCAAGGGCGCCGCTACTGCCAATAAAAGAAAAGGTAAGACCGGTATTAACAGTAATTGCCCCACCCACATTTATGGTAAATGTATTTTTTGTAGCTGAAGTTGATGTTACAGAAACATTATTTGAAAAAGTAACATCACCGTTCTGGTGCCCACCCGCATTTGCTGTAATTATAGTAACACTTTTCGTTAGTAATTTTGTTTGAAGTTCAGAATATAAAATATTTGCATTATCTGAAGTTGGCGTAAACACATCCGGATTTCCGTTGCTCCAGTTCCCTCCGGATGTTGCAGCACCACTGATGGAAACATTGGAATTATTGGTTGATGTAATAACTGTAACTGCTACACTATTTGTTGCTGTTGAACCGCATGTAGCATTATCTGTTACTGTAACTGTAAAAGTAGTGGATGTGGCAGGACTTGCAGCACAAGTTGCCACAGAACCCCCACAGCCCGAACTCCATGCATAACTGAGTGGACCGCCGCCGCCAGTAGGTGAAGCGCTGAGTGTTGTTGAATTACCTATGTTTATTGAATTTGGAGTAGCAGAGACTGTAACTGATAAAGCTGGTGGTATAGTGTTGACTGTAACAGAAGTTGAACTTGTTGCCGTGCAATTGTTGGCATCCGTTAAGGTGACGGTATATGTTGCAGAGGCACCCGGAATGATTGAGCAGGTAGCTACATTCCCTACACAACCCGAACTCCACGCATAGGTTAGGGCGCCGGTTGGTGATGCGGATAATGTTGTGGATGAGCCCTGACAAACCGTTGCCGGTGTTGCTGTTGCTGATACGGTCGGCAATGCATTCACCGTCATGGTGATGGTGTTGGATGTGGCGGGGTTACCGGAAGGACAAGCCACATTGGATGTGAGCACGCAAGTAATCTGGTCGCCATTGGCCAATCCTGCATCGGAATAAGTATTGCTGTTAGCTCCTACATTGGAGCCGTTCTTTTTCCACTGGTAGGCAGGGGTCGTTCCACCATTGGTCGGGGTAGCGGTGAATCCGACATTGGTTCCTGCACAGATGGCACCGGAAGGACTTGCATTGATGCTAACACTAACGGCATTGGTGGGGTTGTTGGTTAAGGTAACATTACTTGAACTGGCTGTACAGGGCGAATTGCTAATGGTCCAAGTCAGGACGGCAGGCGTGCCTGCAGCAACACCAGTTACTCCCGATGTATTGGATGATGGAGTAGTGATCGTTACACCTGCACATCCGCTGAAACAAGACCATGCTCCTGTTCCAACTGTTGGTGTATTACCTGCCAGAGTAAAACTCCCGTTATTGCATTGGCTTTGATTAGTGCCGGCATAAGCGGTGGTTGGGTTTGCTTTAATGGTTTGTATGCCGCCTGCATTGGTCGTGCTGGATGTAGAAGTAGGGCTTGTTGTAAGATTTGAAATAGAAATACCATTCACTGAAATTGTAGAATTATTAGCAGCAGATGAAGCAATGTCAGCGGTTATCCAAAAATAAAATGTAACCGGATATACCCCTGAAAAAATTGGGCTACCAAATGCAGCAAATATTTCTGTAGTACCATTACCACCGGTAGGAATTAAATTTGCACCTAATTGTGTAGCTGTTAAAATATTATTTGAAGAATTAGAGTATAATTGATACCTTACAATATCAGATTGCGCAAAAGTTCCTGTAGTTGTAAAACTAACATCCGTAAGGTTGCCGCCACAATCGGAAAAGGTTAGTGTAAAACTTTGTACACTTACTCTTAAATTACCTGCACACTGGCTGGCTACAACAGGTTCGTTCGATCCATGGGTAAGCGATGGGGAACAAGTAGTGGTAGAAGCTATAACATAATAATTACGACTATTAAGAGCAAGACCAGGAGCATTATTAACAGTTATTGAATTAGTGCCAACTGTACCTCCTATTGAAGAGTATGGGCCAATCGGAGAATTAGGAGAAGTAGTTTGGTAGTTACCTATCGCACTTCCCGAATTAACTGCTGTTTGGCGATATAAACCAATATTTGCAGATGTTATATTTCCTAATGTAACATTTACTTCCCAATATTCACTAGGACTTAATGATGTCAATGGTGTATTAACACTACCGCCGCAATTAGTGCTGTATGCTTCCACCTGTATTGTCGATGTTCCAACAGAAGTAGGGTTGATGGTGAAGGGGAGATAAGTTCCGCCTTTGCCTACGGGGAATGTGTAGTTTGATCCCATAGCAAGTTTCAATGCCATAGGACCGTTTACATAATTTGAAGTGGAAGGAGGGCCGGCAATGGCTGATGTTGCTGTATTACCGCTAATGGTCAGCAAATAGGGTGAAGTGGTCAGGATTCCATTGGTCAATGTTAACACGCTTGCCGCGTTGGTGAGGGAAACGCTGGCGCTTAGAGACACACCGGCGGAATTGTTGATGGTGAGGTTTTTGATCGAAGCTGGCAGACCGTTGCCAGTGACCTGAGCGGAGGAGCCGTTATAAATATAACTGGAGCCCGAAGCAAAAGAGCGAGTACCAGAGACCTGTACCTGACCAGTTAAGCCGCTGCTGCTGATACCATCCGTGGCAGTAACACCAAGTGTACCGCCTGCATCCACTGTAAATTTACAACTGCCGGTAATGGTGGTGACGGATTGTATTTGAACAATTGCATTGTTAAAAATCCGTAATGTAAAATTTGAGCCAAAAGAAGCAGTGGCATTTAATGTTTGAGTAGTTATTCCATTACATGTAATGTAATTATTTGTATTAGTTGTAGCTTTGACAGTACCGGAACTGAAAATAAAATTACCTTTAACCCAAAGGACTCCTACCCCGGTAGAAGAAGATGTACTTAAATCCAAAGTACCGCCTGTAATAGTTAGGTCAGTTGTAGTTAGTTGTTTTGTTCCGCTTGCAGCGGCATTTAAGATTAAACTCCCGCTGTTTATAGTAAGGGAACTGATTGCGGGATTTGTTGCCAAATCATAGGTGACAGAATTTCCGCTTGAACAATTAATAATTACATCATCTCCAACAATCGGAGCAACACCCCCCGACCAAGAACCTCCGACACTCCAAAGACCACCGGCAGCAGTTGAGGTAACTGTACCTCCAGACGTCTGCAAATAAAAAATACATACAAAAAATATAAATATATATTTCTTATACACACCCAGTTCTATGTTGGTAGTAACTCTCATTTGCAGATTTTTATAAGTGTAGATAATACACTTAATTGTACAAATATAATTAATTTTTTAATTAATCAAATATTCAAATAACGTATTAATACCTGAAATTTACGAAAATCAAAAATAAATGTCAAGAGAATGTGATAAAAAGCATGTCATTTCATAAATATGAAATAAGAAGCAATATAAAATACATGGATTATCTATTCAATAATTACAATGTCAATTGTATTCCGAAGGAATGTGTACCGGCAAAAGGATTGGTAGCGCGGTAAGAATAATCGAAAGAGAATTTTTTATGTTTTTCGCGATTCATCGGAATATCAACCGATAAACCTGCGCTTGGACCAGTAAATGCGGAGGTGCGGGAGTCGGAGCTATACATCCCTTTTTCATAGGTATACCCTGCACGTAAAAATAATACGGACCGGAAACCATATTCAAGCCCGGCTGAAAACTGATCTCGGGTAAATGAATTGGAAGTAAAGGTAAATGCAGCAGTGAGCATATGTACTTTTTCTTTATCTATTTCAAAATCATAAGCAGCGCTGATCTTGATCAGAGATGGCAATTCCAGTTCAGAGGATCTTTGTTGAAGGGTCATTGAATTGGAAGTGCCTGTAATTGTGCCTCTGTAAGCCAATCCATTCCCTGTGAACAATAATCGCGGTCCGACATTTTTCAATGATACGCCAAATTTAATATTCTCTTTTTTGCCTGTTACATATTGAATGCCTGCATCTATGGCAATCCCTTGTGCTTTAAGGTCAGGGATGGCTTCCTGTATCACTTTGATATTAAAACCGCCATAAATACTGTGTGAAAATTCACGGGAATACGCCAGGTTGATATTCATAAAATGAGGGGTGAATTTACCCAGTCCGCCATCGGGCTGATCAACCTTGGTGATCATGATATCACCCAGATTCATGGACATCACACTTAACCCTACTACACTTTTTTTACCTGTTCGCTGAGCCAATCCAAACGTATTGATACTGATCTGCGAACCGGCTAACCAAACAGTATGTGTAAAATTTATCTCCGTTTTTTTTACGAACGACAAACCGCCTACATTGAGAAACATGGACTCCACGCCTCTTACACCGGCAGCATTAGCGCTCTCCCAACCCGTGCTGCGCGACCAGGGATTGATCAGGAGTTCGGGAGCACCTGCCTGCCCTGACCTGTCCTGATTACCGGCATAACCCCCTTGAGAAAAACAAATAAGTAAAACCAAAAACAACACTGTTTTCATTTCACTTAAATATATTTTATTTTTTATCATATACATATTCATTCCATCTGATTAATAATTATTTAGATCGATCGGACGCAAAGCGCCAAACCATTTGATCACTTTTTCGCCAATCCCATCCGCTTTAATATGGATGATGTAGATCCCTCCTGCAATTGGTATTCCGGCATGGTTCTTCAAATCCCAATCAACATAGGTACGTGAGTCGGCTTTGGAAAGCTGACGTACCAACACCCCATTGACAGTATAAATAGAAATAGTGCAATTAACAGGAAGATTTGTGATCTTCACGCGGTTGTCCAACTGATTGGTTTCATATTCCGAAAATCCATAATAAGGATTCGGCACCACATTGATCAGATCAAGCGCTTTCTTGGCTGTATCTTTCACATGCGTTTTTGTATCCATACCCCGAGTGGAAAACCTATAAACAGGATAGTTTGCATTGATCTTAGAAGTAGCGGTATCCCTGGCAAAATTAAAATATTGCCTGTAGGGTTTTGAAACACGAATACGGATTTTAACTTCATTGGATAAAAGTTTCTGTCCATCTTTCAGCATAGGTATGCCGACCCACATAATATCTTTCATCACACCTGCACGGTCAAGCACATTTCCATTTAGTTTATAATGAGCAAATAATCCTTCATCGTAAACAGGACAATCGTATTTCCCATTTCCGTTATGTCCAAAAATATAGATGTAATGCTTCCCTCCGAACAAAACTTGACTGCCATCTGTAAAATTTGATGTCGGATTCCAGATCATATCACGACCATTTTCCGAAATAAGCCATGAATCTTCACCAAACATAACATTGAGTCGTTCACCTGTTTCAACATTGATGGCATATCCCGGAAACCACCCCATCCCAAAATCGAGATTATCGTAAACAGAACCGTCGGGAACGCCTTCTTTATTGACATTCTTTCCTTTACGTAAATATGATTTGTCCTGATTCCCTTCAGACATTTTCGGTTGTTCACACATTTCCAGTACAGGACATCTGGACCATTTGGATTTATCAGGTGTAATGACAACGTCAATACTGTAGGTATATCTGAAATCCATTGTATTCAGCAGTTTTTTAAAATTATTTTGAAAAATAGGAAGAGGACCGTTTTCAAAACAGGACACCAGTTTGGCAGGAGCCCACGAGCCATTCACCACATTTGAAAAGTCTTTGTTGGGATCCCAGAAATATTTAACGTAAGCACCTGTATTATCACAATTATCATCAACAAAAACTTTGGTATAATAATCCTCCAGCAAAGGATCGTCTGTAGCTGTTGACAGCGTTCCGGAACGGATCCAGTTCCATGCTGAACTGCCATCTTCATCCTGAACACCGGTCAGCCATGGTTTGGTACTATCCTGAAACTGCATGGATGATTCAAGAAAATCAATCTTATAAATTGAATTTATTGAACTTTGATAATCATAAATACAATTGATCCCGCGAATATATTTTGAATAACGACTTTCATCACCCCCTTGTTGCAATGTAACAGAAATACCAAGGTCCGTGAATAGTTGTTCATTGGTTGTACGGACAGTATCATAATCGGTATAAACAAAGGTTGTTCCTGATTTGTGCAGATACTTATATATTTTTTCAATATCCATATCCGAATTGTACACCGTTTGGGTTGAATCATCAGTAAGTGTCCAATACAACCGATCAATAAGTATTCTTTTTGCAACATCCTTTTTATTATTAAAATAGATGACTGAATCTTTTGAAGGAATGATTGTATCTGTTTTCTTCATTAATTTTAACGTGAATTCCGAAGGATAAACATTCAAGGGGTCAATGATCTTAACCGTAACAGGTCCTTTATTCTTTTTGTAAGTAGGATTCGGTGCAAAATTATTTTGAAGTATTTCATCTATGGTTTTATCTGTCAGGTCCAATGACCTTCCTCCGCTACCATGACCTTCAATACGGGTGATTTCAGGTGTTTCACTATATTCTGATAACGTATATGTACCAAAAGTTTCGGGCGTAGTTTTATGCGGAATACCTGTTACTGCTGATATAGCGCCACCTGACTGATTTTTACGGCTGGGTAAAAACGGTTGTTTCTGCCCGAACAATCCGTTCTTCACCGACGGATCAACCGAATAAGGAAGATATTGATTGTAGGCATAGGCGATAGCCATGAAATAGTATTGTTTGTTATTAACCAGTATGCGGTTACCTGTGGCAAAAGCATCTTCTTTGATACGGAATGTATGCGATAATCCTTTATCCGTTCCTTCCACTTCCAGAACAGGAACATTACTCCCTGTTTTTTCATCATAATTAAAATTGATGAGGTTCTTAATACCATTCTTAATATCACACTGTGCAACCAAACGGGCATTATCAGCATCATGCAATTCGGATGCTGAAACTGTTGCATCTTTTAACTGATAAATAAGATACCCTTCAAAATGATACAATGAATCGAAACGCTGATACACATATCCTTCTTTGGTCATGAAAGGCAATGTGTCCGGTGAAATTATTTTAGGATCAAACACTGAAAAATTTTCATTTGCATTCAAATTTGACTTACGGTTTGAAAGATAAAGCACCAGCTCCTTATCCAGTTCCTGGATAACAAGGTCGGGCGCATCCGGTCCTTCAACAATTTGAAAACAGTTGTCAAACAGACGCTGGCACTTATCATCCACTTGTCTGAGTAATTCAACCGAAGCGAACGGACCGCCAGAATTGGCACGTGCCCAGGGAATACCAACGGTAATGTAGTTTACGGCTCCCGGTTCCAAAGTGAACGGACCGGCAGATTGCATGAAACGTCTGTCGTACGGGTAGTTCCCTGCCTGCTCCTCAGTCCAATATTTTCCGCTGACAGGGAATCCGGTTGAAACACCTGAAGTTCCCCAGTTACAAAGATCACTGTTTCCCGGGAACATAAAATCACATTCTATTTTCGTTGCTTTCGGGTCATTACGGTGTGCATTGCCACCGTAAACCATTTTGGTTCCATCTCTCCAAATACCTCTCAGATAATTATAATATTCAACGGCATTCTGTGGTTCACCCGTAACGGTCTGGTCATTGTTATAATAAACAAAACGCCGCATTCCGAAGCGTTCGTTGTCAGCTCTGCCATCACCGAAATTCACCCCATTGACACTTTCATCACATCCGCCTTTCGGATTATCTTTTCCATCAGAATCCATATATGGACCCTGAAAGAAATCACAACCGACTGCAGGAGGTTGTTCACCGTAATGTTCCGGTCTGCCTGTACCGTCAATGGCTTTACCGTTGTAACAATAACCAAGACCGCGTTTGACATCACAGCCAACGTAGTCGTCATAGGAATAGCCAAGGTCAGGATCAATCCACTGACTGAAGTAGGTATCTTTCAAACGATAGGTTGAACGGTTCACCAACTCATAACTGTAAAAAGTCATATTATTGATTTCGTCATTTGTTGCAAAAGCAAATGCCTGTGCCCTGATCTCCATGCCAATTGCATCCCCGCCGGATTCCGTATGGATATTCCCTTTATCGTTGAATACCCACCAGAGAGTCTGATCGCCTTTTAATATCTGGTCTGCAAGTATACCGTTCCCTTCCATTGTCTTATCCAGAGGTGCTCCCGGTGACTTCCGGTTAGGACACAAGCTGCCCGTGACATCATAATAGGGATAATCCCCATCGTACGGATTGTATTTACCATCATGATTGTAATCGTAGAATGGTGCCAGATAATAATTCTGTCCTTTTGATATATCACCATGTGCAGGCCAGTCAAGGATCGAGCGGGGAATCGGATTATCCAGCCGGCCATTATCTTTAAAATCGGCAATGAATGCATCCACTTCGGCGCGTGATATTTTAAAATGTTTATCGTATTGAACACAGGTCTCTGGATCAACGGACGCTGTTCCATCATCGGACAATGGTCCTGTCCAGTAATCGTTTCCTTTAGAACGAAAACGCTGAGCAGCGCATTTTAATTGATTATTTACGTCAACACCAGCGATCCAGAGAGAAGCACAAAATAAAGATGTTTTACCGGAACCCTTTGGAATTTCATACAATGATTTTCCCTGCAAATCCCACCACATATCGCCTCCGGTCAATATTCGACATCTGACATTGTTAATGTCAAGGTCCATCTTGCCGGTTGCGGGCGTACAGGATTCAGCTTTGGTTTTGTGTTCTACCTCTCTTTTCTTTTCCCAGTCAGGATTCTTGGCTATCACTGAATGAAAAGAAAAACATCCTGTTAAAACGACTATCGAAGAATATTTTAAAATTACTTTTTTCAATTCATTTAAAATTTTATTTCTATTCCCAAACGTGTCTGACGGGGAAGACTATAATTATACGGATTATTGATATACATTGCATATTGCTGCCTGTAAGCCGCCGGATTGGTTTGAACATTAATTTGTGATGCATATTGAGGCGATGACAAATACCCATTGTCATCCGGATTCCCTGTCGTTGGATAAACATACATGACATTCTTCAAATTTAATACATTCAGCATTTGAACATATATATTGATGATGATATCTTTCTTTTTTGTTCTGCCCGATTTAATCACAAAATCTTTATCCAGTCGGGCATCAATCCTGAACTGCCAGGGCAAACGGGCACCATAGGGCGACCCGATGGTATTACCACCTGATAAGTTACCATTGGCAAAGGTAGTTCCATCCATCGATTTCGCTGTATATGGATTTCCCGAGCCGGCCCAAAAAGTAAAATTGATTCCTGTGTTTTCGAGAAGTAATAGTGTTTTTTCTTTATCTCCTTTTTTATGAAGTGTGATCTTAGGTCCATTATAATCGGATTTATCACCGAACCGGAAATCAATAATAGTTTTAATTTCATGGCATCTGTCATATGCTAACGGAGTATATACTCTCAGGTTGGGCTGCCCTGAAGCAATCAGGGCCTGTGCAGAAGTTGGAGAAGAACCTGTTCCATCTGCAAACTGCAGGGTGTAATTGGCTTTCAGCCAGATGTTCCCCGTATGACGAAGATCATAGCTCACTGTCAATCCTTTGACAGTAGTGTAATCACGATTATCGTATGACATGTATGATTTGGGATAAGCGCCATAATACCTGTATACATTGATCTGATCGCGTATCTCTCGGTAATATCCAGATAATTTGACCGAAGAAGTTTTCGTTACTTTCTGCTGAAAACCCAGTTCGTAATCAATGGTTTTTTCAGGTTTTAAATTGGGATTGGAAATAACTTCATCTCCGCTGGATGTTTCTAATAAGTAATAACTGATCGGGTTGAGCACAGATTGAAAATAAGAAGGTCGACGGGTTAAAATATCATAATGAGCAAAGAATAATGCATCATCTGAAATGGGAAAAGAGAATGCAATACGCGGCATCAGGTTGACCTGTGGTTTATAATTAGTAAATGCATTTACACTGAAATGTTGCGATGGATCAACTAAATAGGGCTGTATGCCTTGAGCGGAAGAGATCAAAGTCGGATCGCTGATTTCAGCGCCGGTTGCGTTATACCAGGTGTATCCGCTTCGATAACCCATGACCTGTGTGGGATGCACCATATCATCCACATACACCACATAATTATCTCCCATATTGGACGGATGGCTGAATTCATTTCTGGTTTGTTCAACTGTCTTCGCTTCGGATAAAAGGAAAGGATCTTTCAATACTTGCTGATTGGCATCAAACCGGTCGAAACGTAAGCCAATGTTAAAGATCAAATCATTAAAAGCAAATTTATCCTGAATATAACCGGCCATGTACATAGGTCGATACGCATCAATGTTGGATGTTTTCACCGTTGATGTCCCTAACAAATCTTTCGTATGATATGCATTTCCAGCATAATCATATCCCCAATAATTCACAAAAGGTTGACCACCGTTAAGCAATTCCAATGCATTGAACATATCCAGTGAGAGGTCATTGCTTAATACTGCCGTATGAATCTTATCATCAGGTGAGATATAATTCATTGTTTTCTTTTGCGGGTCATAACTGTCAACATCAATCCATTCAAGCCCATCACTGGGCAATCCCAAGCTCTTTCTTAAGTTATAGTCAAATGTTGATTGATCGGTGGCTGAGTATTTCCGGTCATACCAGATGGTATCCTGAAATACGCCATTGGCATCCATTACACGGTGGGGATTGGACATGTCACGTTGTTCGATCTGTTTATTTGCCAGTTGTCTCATGCGTTGCCATAACTGAACAGGGCTACACGAAAAATATCTTCGTTCATCGCGTTGAAACTGAAACCCGAATTGGATTGCATGATTTTTAATATCAGCCGAACCATTGACATTAAATTCAAACACAGAATTATTTCTCACTGAATAATTGGTATAGGGAGTACCTGTATTTGCCCAGATATCGTAAACATTAGGTGGTATATCTCCATTCGCCAGTTGAGCTCGGTTTGATCGTATTATATCTAAATTTTTATAATACCCCGAATTCAGATCGTGCATGTTATAATATGCTTGCGTATAATTGGATAAATAAGGATTGATATCACTACGTTGAAATTCTACCAATGTATCGGCAAACCCGTTGTGAATATAAACATTGTTGTATCCCAGTTTTGAATCGGAACCAAGTTCATAAGACTTCACTTTATGAGTCGTGTATTTACCAACATACCCATAATCAAAAAAATTATTTTTGTGTACAGGGTCTTCAACGGTTTCTTTGAATTTTGAATAATTGACCTGTACTGAATAATATGCATTTTTGATCAATGATTTTGAATCTTTGTTATTGAACCTGTGTGTGTATTGTCCAAAGACACGCCAGGTATTATCAGTCACCAACGGAAAATGTTCTGGATCAAGAAAAGCATAATTATATTGAAAACTATGTTCTTTATTGAAATCCATTGAACCGCCGAACATCAGGTTGGAACGATTAGTGGTTTTAACATCAATCTTTCCTGAAACATTAAATCCTTTGACACCCGCATTTTGCTTGGATCTTATTTTTTCCACATTATTTTTTCCTACATATTCAGAACTCATATATACACCATCGCCTGCACCAACAGTTGTTAAAGGATGAGCCTGAAGATTATTTAATGCATCATCATTCACTTTGTAATAACCGCCATAAAACGGATTTGGGTCTTTCACCGATGAAACATTACCTGAAATAAAAAAACCGATACGGGCAGATTTACCTGTTGTGTCTTTCCTCTTTTTCAGTAACGGTCCCTGCAAGTTAAATTCAAGCATATTATATCCGTACTTATCCGTAAGTTGTGATGATTGAAGATGTATGCCACCACCAAAAGTACGCGAAGGACCTTTGGTGGTAATGTTGATGATGCCGCCGGTTGCATCACCATACTGAGCAGGCAGCCCGCCGGTGATCACACTCACCTGGTCAATGGCTGATTGCGGAAGACTATATGAACCGGTCACACGAACACCATCAATATAATAAACCGTTGCATCGGCACGTTGTCCGCGAATACCGCCGATATGACCGTTCTCATCTGCTGACACACCCCCTACCAGCGAAGCAGCCGATTCAGCTGAACGTTCAGGCATCTTGGCTATTTCTTCCGAGGTCATCACCTGTCCGGATTGGGTTTGATCTTTGCTGATGAGCGGCACTTTGTACTGAACGATCTCCACCACTTTCAGCTTGGTCACTTTGCTCAACATTTTAATATTGATGAATGTAATCTGATCAGGCGGAATAACCACATTCTGAATGGTAATTGAATTAAATTCGAGGTGACTGGCTTTCAAATCGTATCTTCCGGGAGGTATCGGTTTAATGGTGTAGTTCCCGTCCACATCAGCCACTGCACCGCCAAACTGTTTACCACCCTGGGTGATCGCAACACTTGCAAAAGGGACTGATTCGCCTGTTTCGGAATTCAACACCTTTCCTTTCAGTGTTCCATTCTGCGAATAAGCAAATCCGGTATAAATAAAAATGAATAGTAATAAAAGAGTACCTTTCAAAACATTCCGTATTTTTAATAAACTTCTGTAAAAATAAAAATTTATTTGTAAAATTAAAAAATGTAATCAATTATTATTCTGAAATATATTTTATTCTTTCATAAAAAATGAAACTGATTTTAAAAATTAGATGACAAACAAGTTGCAAGGTAAAAGTAAAAGCTAATAAAAATAAAATCTGTAACCTACTCAAAAGATTTAACTTCAAATTATTTCTTTACTATTTTGTATTCAACCTTCTGGATTCTGACTCCTGAATTCCGTATTCAATATTCACAACTTTTTCTTTCTTGCGTAATGTCAATCAAAATATTTAAAAATAACAATAAACTTTTATGTTCATCAATAGAACATTAATTTTGAACAATCAACAATCATTATATTCAAGCATTAATTAAATGGTCTACGTTTTAGCGATTTAATATAAATTTATGAAATAAATTGTAATCATTTAAACATAATTTTTTTGTACCTTTGTATCACATAAAAATTATTTACATGTCAGGAATCAGTATTTATAAAACAGAATCACTTGCCGGTCATATCCATCATGATGTTCATGTTTCTGCCGCCAAATGCTATCAGTGCGGTAAATGTTCAGCAGGTTGTCCGGTCGCTGAAGAAATGGATTATCCGCCCAGTGTGGTGCTGCGGATGTTGCAAACACAAAATCCCGTTCTGGAAGAAAAATTACTCCGCTCCTATTCCATCTGGATGTGTGTAACCTGCGAGATGTGTTATGGCAGATGCCCCATGGAGATTGACATTCCGAAGATCATGGATTATCTGCGCGAACGATCACTGAAAGAAAATAAAGTGAATCCGAAAGCAAAAAACATTGTGAAATTCCATAAAGCATTCTTGGATTCGGTCAACTATACCGGTCGTTTATCCGAAGTCGGACTCATCGCTGATTACAAATTACGCACGTTCAATGTCGGTCAGGATGTTAACCTGGTACCATCCATGCTGGCAAAAGGGAAGCTTCATTTCATACCCGAAATGATCAAAGATCGTTTAAAGATTTCAAAGATTTTCAAAAAAACTATACACAAAAAATAAGGAGAACCTTTATGAAAATTGGTTTATATCCGGGTTGTTCACTCAAAGGGAGTTCAAGAGAATACAATGAATCCGTCAATGCATTGGCAAATGCTTTTGACATTACACTGGAAGAAGTTCCCGATTGGAATTGCTGTGGTGCAACGGCTGCACATAACCTGAACCATGAGCTGTCCCTGTCATTGCCGGCACGTATCCTTGCATTGGCAGAACAAGCAAAAATGGAAGTGTTGGTTATTCCCTGTGCCGCATGTTACAGCCGCCTCACCATTATTCAACATGAACTGAATCAAGATGAGAAGTTAAAACAAAAAGTGGCTGATATCATTGAAATGCCTTATCAGGGAACAATTAAAATTCTGAATGTCATTCAATTTATTCAACAATTTATTACAGATAAACTGCCTGCCAAGATCAAACAACCATTTAATTATAAAGTAGCGTGTTACTATGGCTGTCTGCTTGTCAGACCTCACGGTATCCTTCAATTCGATCGTCCCGAAGATCCGCAGACCATGGATGAAGCCATGAAAGTAATTGGCGCTGATCCCATTGACTGGGCATTTAAAGTAGAATGTTGCGGAGCGGGCATGTCAGTGGCTCGCACAGATGTGGTTGGTAAATTATCCGGCGGTATTATGAAAGATGCTGTTGATCGCGGTGCAGAAGCAATCATTGTTGCTTGTCCGATGTGTCATTCCAATCTCGACATGCGCCGTCCTGACATCAATAAAGCCATTGGTGAAAAATTGACCACACCGGTTATTTACATCACCCAGGCGATCGGACTCGCTGTCGGCATAGATGCGAAAACACTCGGTCTGCAACGGCATTTTGTTCCTGTGAACTTACCCAAAAAAGAAATACAAACACAAATGGAGGTAAAATAAATTATGGCTCGAATAGGCGTTTTTGTTTGTCATTGTGGTGAAAATATTTCGGCAACGGTGGATTGCGAAAAAGTCGCTACCGTTGCGTCCGGCTTTTCCGGCGTGGCTTACAGCACCAGTTACAAATACATGTGCTCTGATCCCGGACAGAATCTTGTGAAAGATGCTATCAAAGAACATAAGCTGGACGGCATTGTCGTTGCCGCCTGCTCACCTCGTATGCATGAACCCACTTTCCGCAGAGCAACCGCTGAAGCAGGACTGAATCCTTATTTATGTGAGATGGCTAACCTGCGTGAACACTGCTCGTGGGTCCACGACAAAGTAGAAGCCACAACAAATAAAGCAATTGATACAGTTCGTACACTGGTTGAAAAAGTGAAGCGAAACACACCGCTCCATCCGATCCGCGTTCCGGTTACCAAAAAAGCATTGGTGATAGGCGGTGGTGTTGCCGGAATACAGGCAGCGCTGGATATTGCCAACACAGGTCATCAGGTAATCATGATCGAACGCGAACCATCTATCGGCGGGCATATGTCGCAATTATCCGAAACATTCCCTACCCTCGATTGTTCGCAATGTATCCTGACACCGCGAATGGTAGAAATAGCACAGCATCCGAACATCACTCTTTATACATATGCCGAACTTGAAAGTCTGGAAGGGTTCATCGGCAACTTCAAAGTGAAGATCAGAAAGAAAGCCAAAAGCATTGACGAAAAAGCGTGTACCGGCTGTGGATTGTGCTGTACGAAGTGTCCGACGAAAAAAATCGCCAGCGAATTTGAACAATATCTTGGCAAACGTCCGGCTATCTACGTCCCATTCCCACAGGCAGTTCCCAACAAACCCGTGATTGACAGGGAAAACTGTACCTATTATTTAAAAGGCAAATGCCGTATCTGTGAAAAAGTTTGTCCAACCAAAGCTATTCGTTTTGATCAGGAAGATGAAATACTTGATCTGGAGATTGGTGCAGTTGTACTGGCTACCGGCTTTGACGTGGTGGGCACTGATTTCTTCCCCGAGTACGGATATGGAAAATATAAGGATGTAATTACCGGTCTGCAGTTTGAACGTATTGCCTCTGCATCAGGACCAACACAAGGTGTTATTCGTCGTCCGTCAGATGGAGAGATACCAAAGAATGTCGTATTTATTAAATGTGCCGGCTCACGTGATCCTGCAAAAGGAATTGAATATTGTTCTAAAATCTGTTGCATGTACACCGCCAAACATGCGATGCTCTATAAGCATAAAGTACATGACGGAAATGCATATGTGTTTTATATGGACATACGTGCCGGAGGAAAAAATTACGAAGAGTTTGTACGACGTGCTATCACAGATGATGGCGCACAATACATCCGGGGACGCGTTTCAAAAGTATATGAAAAAAACGGCAAGCTGATGGTATCAGGTGTTGATACATTGCTGAACTCCATGCCTGTTGAAATTGAAGCTGACTTGGTGGTGCTTGCCACTGCAGGCGTTGCCAGCAAAGGGGCCGAAGAACTTGCACAGAAACTGCATGTATCCTACGATCAATACAAGTTCTTTTCCGAAGCCCATCCCAAATTAAAACCTGTAGAAACAAACACCGCCGGTATCTTTTTAGCCGGTGCCTGTCAGGCACCGAAAGATATTCCTGAATCCGTTGCGATGGCTTCAGGCGCTGCCGTCAAAGTAGCTGCTTTGTTCTCCAACGATGAACTCACGCGGGAACCCATTGTAGCTGAAGTGAACCGATTTGCTCCGCCAATGTATTCAACATGTGTGGGTTGTTTCATGTGTCAGCCGGTTTGTCCGTATCAGGCAATTGAACGCGAACAAATCAAAGACCGTAGCGGGAACCTGATCAAAGAACTTGCACGCATCAACCCCGGATTATGCCAGGGATGCGGAACCTGTGTAGCTCTCTGCAGATCTAAATCCATTGATCTGCATGGATATACAAACAGTCAGGTGTTGGCTGAAGTGGTCGCTTTATTAAATGATTAAATTTTTTTAGCATGTCAGATTTTGAACCGAAAATTGTCGCTTTTGTTTGTAACTGGTGCACGTATGCAGGCGCAGACCTCACCGGTACAAGCCGAATCAAATATGCACCGAATGTGAAGATAATCCGTTTCCCCTGCACCGGCAGGATTGATTTCATGTTGCTCATGAAATCCTTTGCCAATGGCGCAGATGGAATTATTGTTTCAGGATGTCATCCCAACGATTGTCATTACACATCAGGTAATTTCCATGCCCGCCGCCGCTGGATGGTGTTTCGTGACCTTGCCGATTTCATGGGCATTGATGTGAACCGCGTTTGTTTCTCATGGGTGTCGGCTGCAGAAGGCGCCAAATGGGCTGAAATCGTCAATACGTTTACAAATGATATCCGTAAACTCGGTCCTTACAAGGCATACATTGACCTTGCCAAGATCGAACATAAAGATGCAATTTTATAATAACGAACTAATTTAATTACACCACGAATGGACAGTGTAAGAAAAAAAGCAAAAGAACTTCTTGAAAACAAAACCGTGAATGTTGTCATTGGCTACGGGGAAGGTTCTGATACTAATGTAAGAGCCGTGTTTATCCGTAAACCTGAACATGCCGACCAACTCATTTATGATGACCGTTGCGTGCAGAATCTTGCATTCTACCTGATGAAACATGAAGTGAAACATATGGGTAAACGCGCTATTGTTGCACCGCTGCCTGTTATGCGCACTGTTTTGCAGGTTGCTTCTGAAAGTCAGCTACATGAAGATGAGTTGGTGGTGCTGGGTGTGTCAACTGACGGGAACCTGATTGAATTCAACGGTTTCAAAGATATTGAAAATTACATTCATAATATTTCCCTTGATCTGCCTGAGAAAGAAAAGGAACCCATTTCCAAGCTGGAAGCCATGCCTGCTGAACAACGCTGGCAATACTGGACAGAACAACTTTCCAAATGCATCAAATGCTATGCGTGCCGTTCTGCCTGCCCGATGTGTTACTGCATTCGTTGTCAGGTGGAATGCAACCAGCCGCAATGGATCACGGCTGAAGCTACTCCGATGGGAAATGTTGAATGGCACCTGATGCGCGCCATGCACCTTGCCGGACGCTGTGTCAACTGCGGTGAGTGCGCCCGCGCCTGCCCGATGGAAATACCGATCAATCTGCTTACCTATAAAACAGTGCAAACAGTCAAAACAAATTTTGAAACTTTTGCTGGACAGACAGCTACAATGGAATCGGTCATGTCCTCCTATAAATCTGATGATAAAGAAACTTTTATTCGATAAATCATGACTATTGAAAAAAAATTAATCACACCGACATCCCTTGAAAAGCTTGTCACGCAACTGAAAGGTGAAGGGAAACAAATTTTTGCACCGGTCAAAAAAGATAATCTGGTCAACTTTGCAGAAATAAATTCCCTGCAGGACATGACCGAAGATTATATAGTAACCGTGCAGTCAGCCAAGTCTGTCGCTTTTCCGAAAGTTGAAAATTTATTTGACATCCAAACAACAAAAGATAGTATTTCACTGAAGGATAAAGACATCTCAACTATTCCTGACATTGTATTGCTGGGCGCTCGTCCATGCGATGCTGCCGGGTTTGATTCATTGAACGCGATCTTCACTTGGGATTATGTTGATTCTATTTTTGTTGAACGTTTGAAAAATGTTACGATCATCGGAATGAGTTGTGGTACATGCGATGCAAAATGTTTCTGCACGTCCGTGAACAGCAGCCCCGATGATACCAAGGGAAGCGATATTTTACTGACCAAAACCAATGATGGAAATTATCTTGCTGAGATCATCACTGAAAAAGGAAAAGCCATGGCTGACAAGTATTCTGACCTGTTTGTGCCTCTGACCAATGATATTGAAAAAAATAAACTTCTTGCTGAAGTGCCTGTCAAATTTGATCTGAAACAGATACTTGATAATATAAATAAATCTTTTGATAGTGATCTTTGGGTGGAACAATCCCTCCGGTGCATCGGTTGCGGATCCTGTGCTTATGTGTGTCCAACCTGCGCCTGCTTTGACATTCAGGATGTGTACAACGGTCATGACGGACATCGTAAACGCAGTTGGGATTCATGCGGATTCAGTTTATTCACGTTGCACACGTCAGGACATAACCCGCGTGAAGTGCAGAGCCAGCGGTGGAGACAACGTGTGATGCATAAATTTGCCTATATGCCCGAACGTCAGCAGGTAGTGGGCTGTGTCGGCTGCGGTCGCTGCTCACGTGCTTGCCCCGTTGATATGAACCTGAAAGAACACTTGATTAATTTAGCTGAGGAGGTTGTAAAATGAGCGAACAAAATATATATCTGCCCTATCTGATGCGCATTGAAAAAATCACGGAAGAAGCGCCATTTGTAAAAACATTCAAACTGAAATTCGTAGATGAAGATGATGCAAAGAAATTTTCTTTCCGCACCGGTCAGTTCGGTGAATACTCTGTCATGGGTGAAGGAGAATGTACATTCTGTATTGCTTCATCACCAACACGGGAAGGATATATTGAATGTACATTCCGTCAGGCGGGAAAAGTAACTACAGCCCTTGCCAACCGTGACATCGGCGATATAGTTGGGTTCCGTGGTCCCTACGGAAATATTTTCCCGATAGATGAATGGAAAGGAAAAAACCTGTTGTTCGTTGCCGGTGGCATTGCCCTCCCTCCTATGCGCAGCGTGATTTGGAACTGCCTTGACCTACGGGAGAATTTTAAAGATATTACCATTGTGTACGGTGCTAAAACTGTTGCCGATCTGGTATATAAAGAAGAGTTGCGCGAATGGGAAAATCGTCCTGATGTGAATCTGATCACTACAGTTGACCCGGGTGGTGAAACACCCGATTGGAAAGGTAAAACCGGCTTTGTTCCAACTGTCCTTGATCAGGTGGCACCCAAAAGCGACAATACGATTGCGATTGTTTGCGGTCCGCCGATCATGATAAAATTCTCCATGCCCATCCTCGAAAAACTCGGCTTTGCAGATGATGCTATTTACACTACCCTCGAAAACCGCATGAAATGCGGATTTGGGAAGTGCGGTCGCTGCAATGTTGGTAAAGTATTTGTTTGTAAAGACGGTCCTGTGTTTACACTCAAACAACTGAAAGAACTGCCTGACGAATATTAATTGATAATACAAATCTGTATTTAATTAATCTTCATTAAATATTTTAATAAGCGTTATTTCCGACCATAAATAAAATTTAATGATTATCCGTATGTATACCTAAATTCATTTTTATAAGAGACACATGCCACGAGCAGCCTATTAAACAAAGCTTCTCCAAAATATCTTCTATTGAACTTGTAGCAAAACTCATCCAAATAGTTTTGTAAAAATTCAGGCTTTATATCATGGAATGTATTCAGCAATTGCCTTTTCGCATTACTAATTGCAATATGCACCCATGGCAACTTCTCTCCAATTTTATTTTTAGGAATAACTTCGGAATTATGGTGTTCCACGAAATTACTTAACTCAACATAGGAATTTGATCCATCTGTATCTATTGAAGCGTTACTTTTCACTAAAGATTTAACCAAAGGGCTAATAGTTTCTTTCTTTAAATTTTCAATAACTTTCATTTTTAAATATCCTACTCTCCGAGGTTTCTTACCTTTTTTAGGTGATTCTATCATTTTGCTCTCTACCATTACTAAAACTTTTGTTTTCTTTTGACTGCCACGACCTCTTTTTAAGTCCTCGTGCTTATGTGCCGCAGATCGTTCTGTAGAAAAATATCCTTCATCAAGCTCAATTTGTCCTGCTAATATATATTCTCCATCTCGTGTACCCATTGCTGCACGAAGTTTATGAACCATGTGCCAAATTGGATGATAACGATTATGCCCAAGTTGCCGTTGTATTTCTTTTGCGGAAAAACTTTTTTTTGTTGATGTTAAAAAGTGCATAGCTATAAACCAATAACGAAAAGGGAGTTTTGATTTATGCATGACCGTTCCACTTTTTAAGGTCGTTCGTGTTCCACATTCCTTACATTCAAATTGTTCTTTGTCTTTTTTCCAATAATGTGACTTACATCCGCATTTTGAACACTTTACACCAACATGCTCCCTGTATTCTTTAAACTTTTCTTTGCAGCTCTCCTCATCTGGAAACTTGCTTATGAAATCTATTAGGTTCATAGTATTAATTATTTTCTGCAAAGATAATCATTTTAGGTAAATATACGGTTATACATTTTCAGAAATATCTGTTTGATATAGAAAGTTCGATAGATTCAATTTTTGAATATTTGCGTGATAATCGTGATTTCAATGAATACAAATCTAATAAACTGTTACAACGTGCTGTTGAAAGAGAATTGGAAATAATTGGAGAAACAGCAAACAGGATTCTTCAACTATATTCAAGCATTAAGATTGTAAATGCCCGAAAGATAGTAGATTTAAGGAATTGGGTCATTCATGGGTAAGATAAAATTGACGATGTGATTATTTGGGGTTTTGTTTCAAAACACCTGCCAATTCTTAAGAAACAAATAACGGAATTATTACAAGAAGAATAAGCTTTATTACATCTCTGCAGCAATCTCGTCAGTCAGTTCAAGGTTGTGATATACTTCTTGTACATCATCATCTTCTTCAAACTGCTCAATCATTGCAAGTACTTTTCTTGCTCCTTCGGCATCCAGTTTAACTGTAGTCTTTGGAATGCGTTCCAGTTTAGCTGTTTCCGGTTCAATTTTAAGTTCTTCCAGTTTTTTCATCATCTTACCGAAGTCTTCCATGGCTGTAGTTACATGAAAAACACCGTCAATCAGTTCTATGTCTTCGGCTCCCGCATCAATGATATTCATAGTGAATTCATCTTCATCCAAGGGTCCCTGAGGAATAACAAAAACACCTTTACGGTCAAAGATAAAATTAAGTGAACCGTTGGTCCCAAGCGTACCGCCTTTTTTGGTAAAATAAGATCTGACATTGGCAACTGTACGTTGAACATTATCTGTAGTACATTCCACAAACACAGCCACTCCGCCTGTAGAATATCCTTCATACGTTACTTCATGCAATGCCCCCGAATCTTTATCGGATGCTTTTTTAATTGCGCGTTCAATATTTTCTTTAGGCATATTGGCGCCTTTGGCATTGGAAATGGCAAGCCGCAAGCGTGGGTTTGACGCAGGATCGCCAGTACCTCCTTCTTTAACAGCAATTGTAATATCTTTGATAATCTTTGAAAATATTTTTGACCGTTTGGCATCCAGCGCACCTTTTTTGCGTTTGATGGTTGACCATTTATTGTGACCTGACATAATGTTGTTTCTTTAAATTGTATTTAGATAAATGTAAAAAAGTAAAATTATAAAAAATTTTAATTACGAACACCCTATGATATAAATCAGTTTTAAATTTTTTTCTAATGGATATATATAAAATAGTGTTAATTTTGTAATTATTTAAATCCGTTCTAAATTATTGTTTAATTTAAAAATATAAAATTATGTTATTTCAATTGCCTCAATTACCTTATGATAGAAAAGCGCTGGAACCATATATTTCAGCAAATACAATAGATTTCCATTATGGGAAACATCATCAAACATATGTAGATAATTTAAATAAACTGATTCCCGGAACTGAATTTGAAAATTCAACGTTAGAAGAAATTGTAGTTAAAGCAGAAGCCGGAATTTTTAATAATGCCGCTCAGATATGGAATCATACTTTTTATTGGAATTGTCTTAAACCCAACGGTGGTGGTGATCCCAACGGACAGATTGCTGAAGCAATTAAAAACAGTTTTGGTTCTTTTGATGAGTTCAAACAAAAGTTTTCAACGGCATCCGTTACATTGTTTGGTTCTGGCTGGGCTTGGCTGGTGAAAGATCAACAAGGGAAACTTCAGATTGTTCAGGAAAGTAATGCCGGCAATCCATTGAAAAAAGGTTTGAAACCTTTGTTAACATGTGATGTATGGGAACATGCGTATTATCTTGACAAACAGAACAAACGTCCTGCTTATGTTGAAGATTTCTGGAAGCTCATCAATTGGGATTTTGTTTCTGAAAATCTGAAATAAAGGTATTTCATTGTTTCTTTTATGTTTAAGGAATAAATATAATATTTTTGAATTTATTTCTTAATTTTTATAAAGTATTAAGGTATATTTATTCCCTGTATTTTGCTCAGGGATTGATATTTTTTTATTTACATGAGATAAATTTTAATGTTAGAATACTATAATCCGGAGTTCCATGCTAATGTTATTAGTAATACATAACCACCTAAAAGTATTGCAATGGCGCCGGTAATTAAACCTGCAAGACCTAACCATTTTTTAACATTTTTATGACTGTTTTTGGAAAGTCCTAAAATACCAAGAATAACCCCAGTAATTCCAATTACAGTGGGAAAAAATGGTGGAATTATACTTATTTTATCTTCCTCTTCATTCAGACTAATTGCAATAAAAAAATAGAAATATGAAAAGATTCCACTGATAAATGCCAGTACACCGGTAATTAATGCAAGAAGTCCAGGTCCTTTTGAACCTTTTTTATTTAATGAGTATTGATTAGAATTCTTTATTTGGTTATTATTTTTTTTAATATATTTTTTGTCCGGAAAAGAATTGGCTGCAGTATTTTCAAATGATTCTTTTTTATCGGAAAGAACAATTAAAGAAGATGATGTAAGATTAGTATCATTGTTTGCAATAAGAGATGTGCCAGAAATATCATTAACTTCAGTTGCTGAAGGATAATTGTTTTTATTAGTATCTGTTAGCGATATCTTTTGGTCAATAGAATTATTTTCAATAAAACTGTTATTAATTTTTTCTCTCTTAATATGTTTTCCCCAAATATTTTTCCAACTAACGGCAAATCCATTATTGTATTTTCTTTTTTGAATCCGTCCTTTTTGAGCTACATCGTTAGATGTACTGCATGAAAAAAGAAAAATGGTAAGAATTAATAATGTGTAAATAAAATTATCAGTGAAGTTTTTTGTTCTCATCATTTAAAATGTATTTAATTATATTATAAACAAAAATACATATATATCTTTTGAAACAAAAATATTTTTATAGCCAAAATGGTTTTTTTTAAAATATTGGATTTAAATAAAACTTAAAAATGTATTTAAAAAGCGAAGTTAATTTTACTATTTTTGTGTAAAGAATTTTTTATGGGTCTTGATACAATCATAGAAGTTAATAATATTTCAGTACATCAGGAAGATATTTTAATACTTTCGGATGTATTGTTCAGTATTGATAAAGGAGAGTTCGTTTACATGATAGGAAAAACAGGCAGCGGTAAAACCAGTTTACTTCGCACATTATATGCTGACTTGCCTCTTAAAACGGGCACTGCTGTTATTACCGGTTATGAATTAGATAAACTAAAGAGAAAAGAAACTCCATTCTTACGCAGAAAAATTGGTATTGTGTTTCAAAATTTTCATTTACTGATCGATCGAACGGTCAATGAAAACCTTTTATTTGTTATGAAAGCTACTGGCTGGAAAGATAAACACGAGATTCACAAACGCCTTCATGAAGTGCTTGACAAAGTTGGATTGACAACAAAAGGGTTCAAAATGCCCAATCAATTATCAGGCGGAGAGCAGCAACGCTTGGTGATTGCCCGCGCGCTAATCAATGATCCTGAAATTATTCTTGCTGATGAACCTACAGGTAATCTTGATCCTGAAACCACCGAAGATATATTTAATCTTCTGATTGATATCAGCAAAAGCGGTAGAGCTGTCCTGATGGCGACACATAACTATGAACTGCTGAAAAAATATCCGGGACGAATATTAAAATGTGACCATGGAAAATTGTACGATAGCTTGGTGTCAGATTTTAAACTCCATGAAACAGTAATTTAATAATCTCTTCAATATTCTTTTTATTTGAAAACCCATTCTGTTCAAGAATCTGTTCTCTATGAGCAATATCTTCCTGTTGAAAAGGGATGGTAAACATTTCTTTAATTGCAGGTTTTAATTTTTCAGGCGTATCATGAACAATACATAAGGATTCCAATCCTGTGTCTTTAACCATAGCTGTATTGACCATGCAATGTCTTCCCATATATAAAGCTGCAAGCAACTTCAGTTTGATGCCGGTTGCCTGAAATGTTGGTAATAAATTGATCTGTGCATTGCGTATCAGTTTATATATTTCATCCGTTAAAATATTATATCTGAGTTCAATATTTTTCTTGTTTTTTACTGATTCTTTTAATTCTTTTGAAGGATGATTACCGGCAATGATCAATGGAATTTTTATATCATTGAAAACATGATTGACAAGGTATAAAGCAGCTTCATTGTTCTCTCCTACATGTAAACTGCCATGATATAATACAAAATCCCCTTTCCCTTTTTTAATATTCACTTCATTGTTCGAATGAAAAGCCATCACAGTCCGAACATTCTCACAGCGTTTTTCAAAATAAGCTGTATCGCTTTTGGATATAGCTGCAATTCCATCAGCTTTTTTTAATATTTTTTCAAACGTCTGCAATTTGTTCGACTCATTCAGAAAATAATATTTCCGGAAAACATTTTTTTCAACCCGAGCGAGATGTTTATAGTAAACATGTTCTACATTGTGAGTACGAACAATTTTCAATCTGTCCTTCAATCGTTTATCATCAAGATAATAACAGGTATGCAAACCCTCAAACAAAATGGGATAATGATTTTTCAAAAGATTTTTCATTAGTTCTTCGGAGATGCGGCTGACGACTATAAATGGTTTTCTTGCAAAAAGATCAAACTGTGAAAATTTGCGTTTGTAATATTTTACCGATTCGCAAATTTCATTCAGGACTTTAGCCGGTTTACGATCGTATTCAAAACAATGCAAATGGATTTTGATCCCTGCTTCATGGAATGCTTTTATTTTAAAGAAAACATCAATCACACCACCCTGATCCGGAGGATAAGGAATGGCAAAAGAAACGATATGTAAATGTTTATCCGGCATGAACGCTTAAAATCTCAATTAGTTTTTTTTCTTCATTTTCCCAACATAACTCAGTTGCGGCAAAAGTAAGATTTTCTTTCCAAACTTTATAATGCTCATCATCCGTAAGCATACTATTTATTTTTTCAGCAATATGTTTAGGGTTATGATTCTCAATGGTCATGCCTATTTGATACGTATCGATTAATTTTTTCAATTCAGGCAAAGGCGATGCCAGAACAGGTACACGTGCCTGTATATAATCAAATAGTTTGTTGGGTAAACTGAAACGATAATTGATGTTTGTATCTTTATCAAGTGTTAACCCGACATGCGCCTGAACGGTATATTCAAACAGTGTATCAATGGGCATTTTGGGAAAAAATTTAATTTTATCCGAGAGACGAAATCGGGTGACAAGGTGATGTAAATGGTCAATCACATCACCTCCACCAATGATAAACAATACAGCATTATCAATATATTTCATCGCTTCAACCGCTTCTTCTGCACCTCGTTGGATATTTATTCCTGCACCTTGCAAAACAATTATTTTTTTGCCATCAGGGATGTTTAATTTTAAATTGTCTTTAAAAGTCACTGATTCTCTGAATACAGAAAGATTTCGTACAACATTCATTTTAATTCCGTATTCATTTTGATAAAGATCAGCAATTGAATCATTGACCGTAATAGTAGTTTTTAGTTTGGGCAAAATATTTTTTTCAATGATTTTCCATATTCTTAGAACAAAAGGTCTGTGGGTGAGTTCAGGTACACCGGTAAAGTATTCATGACTATCGTATACAAGCGGATGATGTTTTATTTTTCCGATCAGATAATTGGGTAATAAGGTATCCAGATCATTTGAATAAAGGAAACTTGATTTTTTGAAAAGAAGGAAAAAAAATAATCTTAAATTGTATTCAGCATAAAAAAAAGCTCCTTTTGTAAATAATAATTTCATTCGTTTGGTATGATAAGGACGTTCAGTAACCGGTAAAGAATGTTTCAGCTTTCGTCCAATCAGTGTTACATCAAAACCAAGTTTGACAAGCGTTCTGCAGGTTCTATCCACACGCTGGTCAGTACTAAGGTCGTTGATTACTGATACAATAGCTCTTTTCATTCTGATTAATAAAAATTGAAAATCTTCATGCGCTCTTTTCACTTCCAATAAAATTTTAACTTATTTTTGATGAATCAAGAATCGCTTTCTGATTTTATAGCCATGCAAGTTAAAGAAAATTTTTCTCTCCGTCAGTTGAATACGTTTGGAATAGACGTTAAAGCAAACTATTTTCTTGAACTTGGATCAATGGATGAAATCAATGAATTTGTTACTAATTCATCTTTCAAACACCTTCCATTGCTTATTCTTGGTGGAGGGAGCAATATTCTTTTTACAAAAAATTTTGAAGGAGTTGTTGCTAAAATTAATACAAAAGGAATTTCTATATCAAATGAAACAGATGATACGGTTTGTGTCACGGCTCAGGCAGGAGTGGTATGGAATGATTTGGTGGATTTTTGTGTAGAAAAAAATTTTGGAGGATTGGAAAATCTTGCTTTGATACCCGGTTCTGTTGGCGCTTCACCCATTCAGAATATTGGCGCTTATGGCGTTGAAATGAAAGATACATTTGTTCAACTCGAAGCTATTGATCTTAATCATCAAAGCATTCGAACTTTCTCAAACGCTGACTGTAAGCTGGATTACAGGTATAGTATTTTTAAACAGGAACAAAAAAATAAATTTATTATTTTATCAGTTACATTTAAACTGAATAAGAATCCAGTAGTAAATATTTCATATGGGGCAATACGCCATGAATTAGAAGCTACCGGAGTAAAGACAATCACTATTCTACATGTACGGGATGCTGTCTGCCGTATTCGAAAAAACAAATTGCCAGATCCATTGTTGATTGGCAATGCAGGAAGTTTTTTTAAAAACCCGTATGTTTCTGTTAAACAGTATGAAGAATTAAAAAATACATTTTCAAAAATTGTAGCATATAAAACCGGATCCAATTGCTATAAACTCGCTGCCGGCTGGCTAATTGAACAATGCGGTTGGAAGGGGAGACGCATGGGTGATGCCGGTGTTCATCAACATCAGGCGCTCGTGTTGGTTAATCATGGGGAAGCTACAGGAAATGAAATACTCGCTTTGGCTGAACAGATTCAGTATTCTGTTTATAAAAAATTTGGTGTTAAAATAGAGTCTGAAGTAAACATTATTTAACATTCAATGGCTGTTGACAGAAAGATATTATTTGTAATTAATCCAAAAGCAGGAACGAAAAGCAAAGAATCCATTCCGGATCAGATTGCATCTGTTATTAGTAACCGAGCACATTATAAGTTGATGTGGTGGGAAAAGAATGATGATATCAAACAAAAGATCAAAAATGAAATAACAAATAATACCTATGATGTTGTAGCGGCTATAGGTGGAGATGGCACAATGAATATGATTGGTTCAGCATTGGTTGATACTCCGGTTGCTCTTGCTATCATCCCAATTGGTTCAGGAAATGGGTTAGCCCGTCATTTGAAAATCCCGTTGAATACTCAGGATGCTCTGAATAATTGTGTAGGTGGTAAAATTATTTCCATTGACAGTTGTCAGGTGGATGGCAAAACATTTTTTTGTACATGCGGTGTTGGCTTTGACGCCCACATCAGCAAGGTGTTTGCTCAAGGTAAAAAACGTGGATTTTTCAATTATGTTAGATTAACCGTTAAAGAATTTTTTAAATATCATCCGAATCAATATATATTAACACTGGATGGAAAAGAAGTAATAAAAAAAGCATTTCTAATTACGTTTGCCAATGCGAATCAATTTGGAAATGAAGCTATCATTGCTCCTTTAGCAGATATTCAGGACGGTATACTCGAAGTCACCATCTTAAAAAAAATTAATTTATTGATTGCAATCGGATTAGCTTTCAGGTTATTTAACAGAACAATCCATTTGTCAAAACATGTAGAAATTTATAAAGCAGAAAATATTGTGCTTTCCTCTGAAAAGTCAATGGATATGCATTATGATGGTGAACCGGATGAAATAAATTCTAAATGCTTGATTACAATAAAGTCACTGTCATTAAAAGTTGTAATTCCACAAATATGATTTTTTTAACTATGAAAAAACAATTGCTTCACCTATCTGTATTATTTCTTTTATTTTTTCTAAAACAGACTATTTTTTCTCAGATTAAAAATGAATTTACAACGTATACAAATCCTGTATTAGATACCAATTTTCCAGATCCTGCTATTGTAAGAGCTGCTGATGGTTATTTTTATAGCTATGCCACACAGGGGCACTCTGCACATATTCAGGTGGTAAAGTCAAAAGACTTAATCAATTGGATACATCAGGGAGATGCAATGCCTGTAAAACCCAAATGGGCAACCAATACCCATAATTTCTGGGCCCCTGATGTGAATTTTCATAATGGAAAATATTATATGTATTTTTCTTCGGATCAAAATGAAAAGAAAGGAAAATGTATAGGTATTGCATTATCGGATTACCCGTCAGGTCCATTCATTGCAACTGATACACCCATGGTTTGTGGAAGCGGGTTTATCAATATTGATCCGATGGCATTTGATGATCCGGTAACTGGGAAAAAATTACTGTATTGGGGTTCAGGTTTTAAAGCAATTAAAGTGCAGGAACTGGATGATGACCGTATTCATTTTAAGAAAGGCAGTTCCCCAATTGATCTACTTGACACAATCAATAAACCAGATAATTATCAGCAACTGGTAGAAGGTGTGTGGGTGGCAAAACATGGGGAATATTATTATATGTACTATTCAGGTAATAACTGCTGTGATCCGAATCCTCATTATGCCGTAATGGTTGCCCGTTCAAAAAGCGCTACCGGTCCTTTTGAAACACTGGCAAATGAACAAAAAAAAGAACAGAGTACGATTCTTATTCAGAATGATCATTGGTTAGCTCCCGGTCATAATTCAATCATTACGGATGATGCAGGGCAGGACTGGATTCTTTATCATGCGATGAGTGCGGCTAATAGCCATTCTTCCGGAGCCAACGGGAAAAAATATGTCCGCAGGGTTATGCTGATTGATAAGATTATTTATAAAAATAACTGGCCTGTCCTTGAAAACGATAGCCCATCCTATGCTCCTAAGTCTAAACCAATTATTAACTAAAATGAATATTAATAAATCAAGAATCGTGATAAAGAATTTAGTATTTGTTTTAATTGCATTTGTTTTCTTTGGGTTTGATACAATCAGAAAAAATGAACAATCAACCACAAAACCATTTTTCTTTATTCAATTATCTGATACACAGATAGGATTTGCAGATAACTTTCATTTTGATGTTGAAACAAGAAATTTTGAGAAAACAGTTGAATGTATTAATAAACTTAAACCCGCTTTTGTGGTTATCACCGGGGATCTGGTAAATAATATCGACAGCATCCGGCAAATAAAAGAATTTTTCAGAATATATCATACCATTGATAAAAAGATACCTTGTTATCTTGTTATGGGTAACCATGATGTTAAAAAACTTCCAACCAATCAAACCTTGGAAACTGCAAAAAGTTTTTTTGGTAAAGATCACTATTCATTCATGCAGGAAGGATGGAAATTCATAGTGTTGAACAGTACCATCATTCAGCGCCCCGATAGTTGCCTTAAGCAAAGCGATGAGCAACTTGAATGGTTGAAAGAAGAACTAACGCATTCCCCAGAAGGCAGAATCATTATTTTTCAGCATCATCTTTTATTTGTAAACAAATCGGATGAATCAAATAAATATGATAATATTAGTCTGCCGCAACGTCAGATCTATCTTGATCTTTACGAAAAATATCATGTTAAAGCAGTATTCAACGGACATTTACATATGAATAAACTTAATAGATACTGTGAAACAGAATTGATCACCACACAGGCAACCAGCAAATCATTAGGACAAGATTCCGTTGGAATACGAATCGTTGAAGTGTATAAAAATCATATTGATCATACATTCTATCCAATTTCTAAAATACCGGAAAAAATAATATTTGATAATGAAAAATAAAAACAAACATATATAAAATAATGACATATACAAATTATCATACACATTCCCTTTTTTGTGACGGTACTTCAATCCCTGAAGATTATGTCATAGAGGCAATGAAAAAAAATATTTCTTCCCTGGGTTTTTCAAGTCATGCGCCGGTTCCGTTTAGCAACAAATGGAGTATGAAATATGAGAAACTGGATGAATACAAGCAAACCATCCGTTCACTTGAAAAAAAATATAAAGACAACATAGAAATTAATCTGGGGCTTGAAATAGACTATATTCCTGGAATTACAACCACGTTTAATGAATTCAGGAATAAAATTCAACCTGATTATGTTATTGGCGCTGTTCATTTGGTGAAGAAAGCAGGTATTGAAAAACTATGGTTTATAGATGGACCTGAACATAATTATCATGATGGATTAAAAATTATTTTTGATAATAATATTCGTGAAGCAGTTACTGCTTTTTATGATCAATCATGCGAAATGTTGCTGACTCAAAAGCCAGATGTTATTGCTCATCTTGATAAAGTTAAGATGTATAACAGGGATATTTATTTTCGTGAAGATGAACTTTGGTATATTAAACTGGTTGAAAAGACCATAAACATAATTGAACAAACAGGTGCTATCGTTGAAGTAAACACACGCGGTATTTATAAAAAGAAATCAAAAACATTATATCCGGACGTAAACTTATTGCAACAATGTGTTTCAAAAAAAATTCCAATTACGATCAGTGCTGATGCTCATCAACCCGATGAGTTGACAGGTTATTTTGATGAAACGATTCGTTTACTGAAAGACATTGGATTTAGAACAATAGTTATCCTTAAGAATAAAAAATGGATAGAGAAAAAAATATATTTATAAATGTATTTGAATAAACAAATTGTTATGTTTAGATTTCTCTTTTAAAACTCAACACAAATGTGGTTCCATGAGGAATGGTATCTTCAATCACAATAGAACCACCGAGATGCTCCATACTTTTCTTTACAATATATAATCCTAAACCGGTGTTCCCCGAATCCCCATGTGAAAATCCTTCATTGAAAACTTTTAATTTAATGTTATCAGGAATGCCTTTGCCATAGTCTATCACTCTTACAATGCATTTGTCGTTATCTACTGCATATTTTATTTCTATTCGGTCCGTTTTGGAATGAATCAATGCATTCTTGATCAAATTATCAAATACAGAAAAAACGGATTTATCAATCAATATCCTGACATCATCATTTGGAATAATAATTAAGGTTGGAAATTGCTCCTTTAATTTGGCAAATATTTCTAAAAGTGAAAATGGAAAAAATTCTTTGTTCATCAGAATATTTATTTCCAGTTCTTTCATTACCTGAATAATATCTTTGCTTCTCTTAACATTACGGATAATTTCCTCCAGATAAATTGGATCAGGTTTATTCCGATAAAGATTAACTACAGAATGTATGACCGATAAATTGTTGATGATATCATGTCTTAAAATTCGGTTGATCACACTAAGATTTTCTTGGTGGTGTTTTAAGATTTTTTCATTTTGTTTCAACTTTTCAAGCAATTTCTGTTGTTCAATATTTTGTTCGGAAATAATATCGGATTGTTTAGAAATCTGATTTAATGCATCATATGTTTTAAAATATTCTTTTAAATAATTCCTTTTAAAAATATTTATGATGAGATAAATGAACAATGTTATCAGAATAATGGAGGCAATATTATCATAAATAGGATATTTGAAAACTGTGTAGGTGCCGGGATGTACAGATTCAATAAACTGAAAATAGAGGACAATGATTGAAAAAATTATAAGTGAATATAATCGATCCCAACTATTCAGGATGATACAATTCATCGCGAAAAATAAAATGTAGTAATATATTGTTACACTCAGAATCCCATCATTGAAAAACCAGGAGAGTGTAAATAATATCTGTCCGCAAAAAGAATAGACCCATAATATCAAACGATTCTTTTCTTTATCTCGTAAATAAAAAAATAAGAATCCGTATATAATCGTTCCTGAAATTGAAAGGAAGAAAAGATGTATGTTTAATTTTAAAATTAATGTGCCGAAAATAGATAAGAAGAGAGTAAAAAAAATATAAAAACTGACAATATTGAAAATTCTTATATCAATATTTTCGGATTTTCCAATAATAAATTTATTGATCGATTGAATAGTATTTTTTAGTGGCATGAATTGTAATCTAAAATGATGTTATTACAAATTTATCATTTTATTTGAATAGAGAGCAAAGACGTATGTTTTTTTAGAGAATACGGAATAAGATATTTTAGAAGCAAGTATTTACCTTGGTTTTATAAGTAACAGGATTTATCAATTTCAAATATGTCTTCGATTGCTTTTTGCTGAGTCATAAAGATACTGGACTTGCTTTTGTTTTTTATGTCAAGGCAATTGCATTGTGGTTCAATAAGTTTATAAATTTCCAGTTGTCCGTGCTGCCAGGTAATAGGATATAACCTGCAGATTGAAGGGATCAAACGTGGAGGAAAATGATCATTGAATACAAGTTTAAAGAGGATACATCCTTTTTTCTCCTGAAGATTAAAAATACATTTTCCTTTTTTAGTTTTACTTCTGATAGCTGCTTCGCCAAGAAATTCTTTATCGTTTAGCCAAGAATCTTCAAAGCAGTTTTCAATTTTCTCCTGTATGACAGGTTCGATAAAATCTTTATATTGGATAATTAGCTGATACGATAGTTTATCAACGTCTGCACCATAGGAACAACAAGCATCATCACAAGAACAGCCGTAGCAGCCGGTTTCATCAAATCCTTTCAATTGATGAACCTCTTCGGAAATTTTTGATATAAAAATTTTATCCATATAAATGTTCCCTTAAACGTTTGTAAATATACAAAACCATATTGGTACTTATTTTTTACATTTGCAAAAAATAAAAAATTAATCATGGAAAAATCTGAAGTTTATATGATGGACTTTCATGCAACACCCAAACAAAATTTGTTGCAGAAACTGGAAAAATTATTGAAAACTGCGGGTATGCAAAAGATAAATTTCTCTAAAAAAATGGTTGCAGTAAAAATACATTTTGGAGAGCCGGGAAATCTGGCATATATTCGTCCTAACTATGCAGCAGTAGTTGTTAAAATGATCAAAGAATGGCAAGGACTTCCTTTTCTGACAGATACGAATACATTATATAAAGGTCGACGTTCTGATGCTGTGAATCACCTGCAGACTGCAATGGAGAACGGATTTAATCCAATGGTTGTCGGATGTAATGTGATCATAGCTGACGGCTTAAAAGGAACTGATTATCGGGAGATTGAAATCAATCAGAAAAATTGTAAAACAGCTAAAATAGGTACTGCTTTAGCAGATGCGGATATAATTATTACGGTAAATCATTTTAAAGGACATGAAATCACCGGTTTTGGCGGAGTCTTAAAAAATATAGGGATGGGTGGAGGATCAGTCGGAGGAAAACTTGAAATGCATTCGGATTCAAGCCCTGTTATTGATAAGGACAAATGTACCGGTTGCAATATGTGTGTCGATAATTGTAATTATGATGCTATTAAGTTGAATGACGATCAGATAGCAGTCATTGATTATTCAAAGTGTACCGGTTGCGGACAATGTATTGCCATGTGTCAGTATGATGCTCCTCAGCCTCAGTGGAATTCAAAATCTACTCAGGAAAAAATAATGGAATATGCACTGGCTGCTTTAAAAGGAAAGTCGGCTTTTCATATTAATTTTATAACCGATGTGTCACCTTTTTGTGATTGCTGGGGCTTCAATGATATTCCATTTGTACAAAATATTGGGATACTTGCATCAACCGACCCTGTTGCACTTGATAAAGCATGTGCAGATCTGGTAAATAAAGTACCCGTAGTTCAGGAAAGTTGTATCGGTAAAGACTATCAAGCAGGTGAAGATAAGTTCACGAAAATATTTCATAATACGGATTGGAAGATAGGTATTGATTATGCTGAAAAATTAGGTCTTGGTACTCAACAATATGAATTGAAAATAGTTGAGTAAAAAGTAAAATATTTATAATAAATATTTACTTTACATTGTTTTTTGTATATTTTTGTATAAAATAGTTTATTAATAAAATAAGCATATGAAATCAAAGTTGATGCGATTATTCTTTATGATTATATGTATTTTAATTTTCAATACGTGTAAGAAAGAAGAAGATCCAACCAAGTTGCTTGTTAATGTAATTTATCATGTTTCAGATTTGAGACTTCCCCTTTCAAAAGCAAGTGTTAAGATTTCAAAAATTCTTCCTGTTGGTTCAACGGCAATAGAATATACAGAACTTACGAATATTTGGGGTGTTGCCACTTTTAAAGATATAAAAGATGGGAATTATGATGTTAGTTTTACCTATCAAAATGATTCTCTTCAACTGAATTTAACAGGAACAGGAGAGGTAACTGCATTTCCACATAAGGTAACTAGCTGTATTGTCACCTATCCATAATAAATTATAGCTTTTAAAAATTTCTTCTTGCTTTTTGAGAATCTATTTTATTTTTTATTACTCAATAGAATAGTTCCAATAATATTTTTGTTTTAGAATTATTCCATAAGGATTTTTTTTACATTAGCTTTTCCTATAAAACTGATAAAAAAGTTCATATGCATGAAAATGCTAATAAATAGATTTTAATTTTTTATTTAAAATTCGTAGATGAAAAAAAACTATTTTTATTTACCTAAAAAAATTCAGGAAATCATATTATTTTTTGACAGAATAAAAATACCTGCTTGGATTTCATTTTTGGTTGTTGGTTTAGTATCAACATTATGGTTTTTAATACGTGTTATTCCAAAACCTTCACGTGCGTCTTATCCTTGTATGCATGCAGCTACTCCATTTATATCCTCCTTTGTTTTGTATTTAATTTCTTTAGGCGGATCAATATTTGCATTTAAGAAGTTTCGACAAAATATCTCAAAGTCGAAATTTAATCTTGCCTTTTTCTTTTTATTCATTGCTGTTCTTTCAAGTTTAATTTATTTATTTTCAGATTATCGTTTTTTATTGGCAGGGAACAACTCAAAAGGAGATGCATATTCTCCTAATGCTCCAATGGGAATTGCACAGGGTATATTTCCAGGACGAGTGGCATGGGCTTGGGATGCAAATGCAACCAATGAAAATTGTATGAATACTGCTAATAAAGACGGTGTTATTACGGATGCCGATAATGTTTGGTTTCAGGCAAAAAATAAGAATCAGAGTGCTATAGATACTATGGTTGCTCAAATAATCAGAAGTATTTCCGGTCAACAGAATATTTTAAATGCATGGGATGCAATATTCAGATTTCATAATTTGAAAAGAGGAAAAGGAAATGTTGGATATAACTCAAATGAAATCGTATTTTTTAAAATTAACAGCGTAGGTGCTTACGGCAATACAAAAGATAAATTCAATTCAGATTTAAGCCACAGGGATGTGAGTAGCGGTGGTTTTCCTTTTACAGCCCAGACGGATGCATTCGTTATTCTTTCCGTTTTAAAACAATTAGTAAATATTGTCGGAATACCGCAGAATAAAATTTATATCGGTGATCCCCTGATGAACATATTCAAAGAAGATTATGATGTATTGCATGCTGTTTTTCCTAATATAAATTATCTTGGTAATTCCATTTTTCATAAAGGAATTACTACATTGAGCATACTTGGAAGAATTCCGGTTGAAGTGGGGCATAGTAAAATTTTTTATTCTGATTTAGGTAAAGAAATGCCAACCGCAATTGTAGATTCATTTTACACCATTTATGATCAAGCGGAATATTTAATTAATATGCCCTGCCTGAAAGCACATGCACGTGGAGGAGTTACACTGACTGCAAAAAATCATTTCGGTTCACATTCAAGGGCATCTGCTGCTCATCTACACGACGGGTTGGTCAGCAGTTTAGTGAATGATCAACCGGATAGAACAGATTATAAAATGTACAGGGTACAGGTTGACCTGATGGAACATAAATTATTGGGTGGAAAAACATTGATTTATATTGTTGACGGACTGTTTGGAGGGAATGAAGCACAATGTACTCCGGAAAAATGGACGATGACTCCTTTTAATAATGACTGGCCTTCATCTGTTATTGCATCACTTGATCCTGTTGCTGTTGAATCAGTTTGTTTTGATTTATTACGCACAGAATTTAATGGATTGAATGGGAAAACCAATCGGCCCAATTTTGGCGCGGTAGATGATTATATGCATCAGGCAGCCGATTCAAATAACTGGGCTCCCGGCATTCATTATGATCCTGAAAAAGATGGAGTCAAGTTGTTTTCAATCGGTGTTCATGAACATTGGAATGATGCTATTCACAAGCAATACACCAGAGATCTTGGAACAGGAAATGGTATAGAACTTATTAAAATAGGTAAATTTCCGACTTTGGGTTATGGTGACGGATTAAATGCGGAATATTTTAATGGGATTAATTTTGATACTTCTGCTATGAAAAGGATTGATAAAGTAATTAATTTTGACTGGACAACAGGTTCACCTGATGGTATTGTCAAAAGTGATAATTTTTCTGCTCGTTGGACGGGTTTTATAATGCCTACCTTTTCTGAAACATATACATTTTATACCTACTCAAATGACGGTGTTAAACAATGGGTTAATGGTAATTTGGTTGTGAATAATTGGACATCTCATACGGCAATCTATAATAATTCAACACCCATCACACTTAATGCGGGTTGTTTGTATGAAATTAAAATGGAATATTTTGAATTAAACGGTACAGCTACAGCCAAGTTGGAATGGTCAAGCATATCTCAAGCAAGGCAGGTTATTCCTCAAACACAATTTTTTTCCGCTAAACCAATCGTTTCATTCATCTTACCAAAAACTACTTTTTGCAGCAATGATAGTAAAGTGACGTTAACCGGTGGATTGCCTATTGGAGGAGTATATTCCGGTTCAGGTGTTATTAATAATTCTTTTGATCCTTCTATCGCCGGCATTGGTACTCATTTGATTACCTACAAATATCCATCCTCCGGTAATTGTTCAGATGCAGCGGTTGCTGAAGTTAACATTGTGAAGTGTACAGGAATTTTGGAAAATACAGAAAATAAATTAACGGTCTTTCCCAATCCGACCAAAGGGTTGATAAATATTGTACGACCTGATGCAAATGCGATGGAAATCATGATTTCAAATATACAAGGACAAATCATTTATAAACATAAGATAGAAGCATCAGGAAATAAAACAATTTCGATAGATCTATCTCAACACACACAAGGAGTTTATCTGATAAAAGTAATTTCAGGTAATAATCTATTTACTTCAAAATGTTTGAAAAATTAAACATTTATATTTTTAATTAATTTTCAGCATTATACTGATACTATTTTTTAAGTTTTTATTATCTTTGCAGTCCTGAAAAATAAATTTTTATTAACTAAATTTTAAAAAAATGAGAATAGCAGTATGCGGGGCTACCGGACTGGTCGGTGGCATGATGATGAAGGTTCTCGAAGAAAGGAATCTTCCGATTACAGAATTTTTACCTGTAGCTTCTGAAAAATCAATTGGTAAAGAAGTTGTTTTTAAAGGTAAATCCTATAAAGTGATAGGTATGAAAGAAGCTGTTGCACTAAAACCCGCTATAGCTTTATTTTCTGCCGGTGGTAGTACTTCCACTGAATGGGCTCCTAAATTTGCTGAAGTTGGAACCACTGTCATTGATAATTCATCTGCATGGAGAATGGACCCAACGAAAAGACTGGTCGTTCCTGAAATCAATGCCAATATCCTGACAAAAGACGACAAGATCATTGCTAATCCTAACTGTTCAACTATACAGATGGTTGTTGCATTAAACCTGTTGCATCAAAAATATAAAATTGAACGTATAATTGTTTCAACTTATCAGTCGGTTACCGGTACAGGTGTTAAAGCTGTTGACCAATTAATGAATGAACGCAAAGGGATATATAATGGTCCGATGGCATATAAATATCAAATTGATTTGAATTGCATTCCTCATATTGATGTTTTTCTTGATAATGGGTATACCAAAGAAGAAATCAAAATGGTGAATGAAACCAAGAAGATCATGGGAGATGATAGCATTCGGGTAACAGCAACTACAGTTAGAGTTCCAGTTATGGGTGGACATTCAGAATCAGTGAATGTTGAATTCAAGAACGAATTTGATTTGAATGATGTGAAAAAGATTATATCTGAAACCCCCGGTTGCATTTTAAAAGATGATGTGCAGAATTTTCAATATCCAATGCCATTGATTGATGCGCATAACAAAGATGAAGTTTTTGTTGGACGTTTGCGCCGTGATGAAACACAACCAAAAACACTCAACATGTGGATTGTTGCGGATAATCTGCGCAAAGGCGCTGCTACCAATGCAATTCAGATTGCTCAATATTTGATAGCAAAAGGATTGGTATAAATCTTTCATTTACAATTTTATTAAAAGAATAGTTGAATATTTTTCAATTATTCTTTTTTTTGTAGAAATAATTTGTAAACAGGAATGAATTATACGAACGAAAAGGGTTTTCATAAAACCAACCTCTCAGCTTCTTCACAAGTTATTAAGTAATAAAGAAAAATATATGCAGGATAGAATTTTATTTTTTATCCTGTTCACATGGTTTAAAGATTGCACCTGTAACAAAGTCAACCATGATTCCCGGAGGAAAAAAGATGATGTCAGCTATTAAAGCCGCACCGCGAATTGCCCTGTCGGGCTTTCCGGGTGCAGGATGTGTTCGCTGACAGTCGGACACTTTTCCACCTAAGATTGTTGCACAACCAGAAATACCAATTGAAGTACAGATACACATCAGCATGAATAATTTTTTCATATTAATATATTTTATCATGAAACAAAATGAACTACGAAATTAATTGTATTCAAATCAACTGTCAAGGTAAAATAGAAATATTTTGAGTTGATTGATAGAAGAAATTCATAAAGAGTCAAGCAGTTCAATGATGAGTGAAACTGTCACGTATTTTATAATTTTTCATATAAATATCTTTTGAAATATTATTTTTCCAATTTTTGGTTATCATTCCTATTCCTGTGATAAGTATAAACAAGGAAATGATAATAAGTCCAATCCATTTTTTATGAATGGTTTTGTTACTGTTAATGAATTTATAATCCAATGAGTCTTTCACCGGACAGATATCAATACATTGAATGCAAGAAGTACATTCATCTGACAAAATATAATTCAGTTTATCAACCTTAATTCGTGCCGGACACACCTTTGTGCACTTTCCACATTGAATACAGGATGCGGAATTCCTTTTAATCTTAAAAGGACTTAACAGTCCGATAAATCCTAATAAAGCGCCATAAGGACAAAGATACCTGCACCAAAAGTCCCTGATGAAAAAAGTTAAAAGAACGATAATACAAATTACGATCAATGAAATAGAAGAGATTCGTGCAAAGAAATAATACATTTTTATATCTGCAATAATGTTGTAACCTCCAGTAAGAAAAGTATTCAATGCTTCAGCGCTCATAGGAAGAATAAAGAATAGGAGAAATATTAACATAAAATACTTCAATCCTCTTAACGGATAATCAATATATTTTGAAAGTCCAATTTTCACAGGTATTATCTTCAAACTAAATTTTCCAATCCATTCCGACAGTGTTCCGATAGGGCAGAGCCAACTGCAAAATGATTTACCGAAAAAAAGGGAAATAGTAATTATTGCCGTGAAGATGAAAAAACCTGCCGGATGAACCTGATGGATTGTACCGGTTCGCAAAAAATAAAGAAAATTCATTAATGAACTGATAGGAAGAAATCCTTCAACTCCAGGGGGTCTATTATTAAATGTAATAGTCCCGTTCATTTCAAAATATCTTACAAAGAAGAAGAACTCAATACCAATCCATACACATAGAAAGATAAATAACAGTTGTACAATAGAACGAAATTTCTGAATGGATTTATCGGTATTTTTTTGAGTTCTCATATAAATTAAATTAAAGTAAATTTAATTTGAATTCATAATAACCGGTGTAACGGATGTTACAAACCGAATTATTTGATAAAAAATTCAAAATGGTAATTAGGAAGGAGAAAAGATTTTATATAAAGTCTAATAATTAATTTCACATACTCTTTTTAATTCTTCATTTG
>CAYVNP010000036.1:0-43468 GCA_964452905.1 uncultured Bacteroidales bacterium | reverse complement strand
ACGGGGTTTATGCATGGGTAGTCACATTCAAAGACATGGAAGGAAAAGCACACAGAGTGGTGGGGAACGTGACGTTATTGAAATAAAATTCATCATTGCAAGCAATGATAAATAATATATTAAAGTTGAATTTAATATGAATTTGGTTTAAAAATCAACACAAATTACAAATTAAAAACTAAAGTTCGCAATTGGATATACAGGAATTTAATTTCTTAATAAACCCTTCTTTTACAGAATACAAAATTTCCTTACCATTCTTCTTTGAAATTAAAACACCATGTTTTTTCATAAGAATTAAATGATTGGAAGCTGTTGCTTGTTCAATTTTAAGTTTAGTATATATCTGGGTAACATTTAATTTTTTATTTTCTTCCAACATATCAATAATTGTAATTCTTAATGGATGAGCAATGATACGAAGTTTTGATGCTAATGCCATGAGTTGTTTTTGGTCAATGCTTGCTTTTTTCATATTAAAAAATTATTAATTTAAAATAGTATTTAATTAAATTTATACAAAATTAATTCAAATATCAATAAAAAACAAATTTATTGTTAAATATTTAATATTAATTATAAAAATATTTCGACAGAATCATAATATCTTAACATTAAATACAAATTCAAAAATACTCTATATATTATCTTTTTTGACTAAAAAAATTCTTCCAATTTGACTATTTATTAACATAGCTTGTTAGCATTTTATTAAAAACTTGTGATTATTTAGGATATAATTAATATATATTTGAAAATGTTTCTTCTAAATTTCTATTTATTAACTAAACTAAATTACCATGAAAAAACATTTATTTTTAATGATGGTTGTGTCAATCGTAGGGTTTAACTATAGCTTTGCACAGCTTTCAAAAAGAGAAAATGCCGAGACGACTGAAAAACTCGGCGCAAGACCTGTTAAAGGTGATATGGCAGCAACATTCTGTTTGCCTATTATCAACGGCAAAGATGCCAGTTTATATAATGGGAACAACTTACAAAGCGGTGCTATCCTGACATTTAAAAAATATAAAAAAGATGATTTTGTCATCAGGGCAGGTTTAAGATTATATAAAGACAGCAAAAAATCGAATGGGGATATAGACGAAGAATCAGGTAGTTTACTAAAATCAAAACAAATGAAGGATAGTAAACGGGAATATATTTTAGTTCCCGGTATTGAAAAACATTTTTCAAAATCTAACATTTTTGATGTTTACACCGGCGCTGATCTTTATCTTGGACTCGGAAGAAATATTTCTATCAATAATATTGATTATAAAAGTGGTGATAAAAATTACCTCACTCAAACTGTAAATACTACTATTTTTGGATTAGGTGGTGTTGTTGGATTAAATATTTTTGTTGCCCACCTCCCTATTTCATTAGGTATTGAATACGGATGGAATGCAAAATGGGTTTTCGGGGGCAAAACTAAAGTAAAAAGTGAAACAACTGTTGGGTCAACATCTACTTCTACAAAAGTATATAATCAAGACACAGACCCTTTTGGAGGTTCAGATATGGAAGATTACAGCAAATTGAGTAAGAGCGAATTTCATATGGATACTAATCAAAATGTGAGACTTGTTCTTAACATTTATTTTGGCAGGTAGTTATAAATTTAAATTAACTGTTATGAAAAAAATATTTTATATACTATTTATATTTGTGGGGTTGGCTGCGCTTTCATCTTGTACTATTACAAAACAAAGTACACCAACTGCCCCTGTCCATGTTCAGGTTAATCTGAGTATGGACAATCTGGAATATATTGGAGAAGTGTCTGGTACATCAACACAATCTTATGTATTGAGTATTCCCATTGGTGGGCGAAAATATACTGCAGGAGTTGCCTCATCGCAATCTATGCTTAATTTATCTATGCTTCAAACACGGGGTATGAACAATGCTATGTATGATGCTTTAAAATCTAAACCAGATGCTGACTTTATACTACCTGTATCTGTTGAATCCAAAAAACAACAAATGTTTCTGGGTAGCAGAGAAACAATTACTGTAAAAGGAAAAGCATTTAAAATTAAAACAAAGTAAATTATACAGTTTTTTTTATAAAAAGTCCTGTAAAATATTACAGGACTTTTTTTCATACATTTGTAATTTACAATAAAAAATATTCATGAATTAATTTTTTTATCTAAATGAAAAAGAATATTTATCAAATCATTCCACTTTTATTATTATTTATATTTCTTTTTTCTTGTAAAAAAGATAAAAATAATCCACCTGTAATTTTTATCTCACCTACTGATATCAATATTATTGCTAAAACAAATGATATTCTTGAATTAAAAATTAAAGTTTCATCCGATAAAAATTTGTCACGTTTTATCATAAATGCTAAACTTGAAAATTCTTATTCACATAAATTATTTGACACATTGATCAGTGGGAAAAATCTGTATTATTCTTATTTTTATAAAATTCCTGATACCCTTTCAACCGGAACTTCAATTATATTTACTTTTTACGCATATGATCAGGATGGGAATATGGGTGAAACAGCAAAAAGAATTATCATCAATGGCGCTCCTACAACTCTGACGGAATCTACCGGACATATCATTTATTCAAAGTATTCAGAAAAACAAGATGCTTATAATATTGCAACCAACACATCAATTTTTTCAAAAACTTCTCAGGATTCTTTACTTGATTTTGTAGATTATGATACTATTGTTAAAGATTCTTCTCTGAATAAATCTTTTTATTCCCCCGCAGGAAACAAGTTTGTTCGTTTTAATAATTTTGATTACGCCAATGCGACTAATATTAAGGCAAAAGAAGCGTATGATTCGGGAAACAAACTGGATATCATCTCAGATATCAAAGAGCAAGATATCATCATTATCAAACGCAATAATAAAGAAATTTATATCGTGCTGAAAATTACGAAGATCAATGATGAGAGTGGTATTATCAATGACCGGTATGAATTCAATGTTAAAAAATGAGGTAAAGTGATAAAAAAAATAATTTGACAGCTATTTGATACTACGAACGACAGCGTTGTTAAACCTCATTTTCTATATACCGATGCAGGATATTGCATTCAACTATTTTTATTTATTAATTCCATCATTTCTTTATAATGATAAATCCTGAAACCTTTCATGTCCATTTTTGAAGCTTTAAGCATTGATACTGCAATAGAATAAGCTTGAATGGGTCTTAATTTAGTTGGTAATAAATATGAAACAGGGATCATGAATAGTTTTGCTGCCAGTTCACCGAATCTAAACTCATTTCGTTTACCTAATATTAATGAAGGACGAAAAATCAAAGTTGTATTGATATTCATTTTACAAACCTCATCTTCTACTTCGCCTTTCAACTTCAGATAAAAATTATTGCTTTTGCTGTTTGCTCCCAGGGAGGATACCAGCACAAACCGAGAACATCCGGTTTCCATGCATAATGCAGCCGCAGTAACAGGAATATCATAATCAATTTTCCTGTATATGCTTTGATCCCCTTTCACTTTTTTATTGGTTGTTCCTATGGCACAAAAAACCGCATCACTCCCGCTGATCCCTGATTTAAAAGCGTCCCTGTCGGAAAAGCTGAGAGTGACAACTTTCACTTTGGGATGATCAATCATCACAGGCCTCCGAACCAGGATCCTGATGTTGGAATAATCTTGATCATCTTGCAGTAATTTTAATAAATTACTTCCTGTTAATCCTGTAGCCCCAATAATGGTGGCGGTTTTATTTTTCATGATTCAGTATTTTAAAATAAACACTCATTGAAAATGAGTGCCAGCAAAAGATCGTAGGTGAATTTAATGCATACTTCTAAGCAGCATAAATTTTTATTTTTTCAAGCTCTTTTTGTTTTGCTTTTTTGGCTTCTTCCAAATCATAGTCATCCTGTAGCCCTAACCAAAATTTTGCAGATGTTCCAAAATAAATACTTAATCGTAAAGCAGTATCCGCAGATATTCCGCGCTCTTCTTTTAATATTGCTGAAGTACGAGTTTGCGGTATCCCGATATCTTTTGATAATTTATAAGCGCTGATTTTCATTGGCTTTAGAAATTCTTCTTTCAGCACTTCTCCCGGATGTATATTTGCCAGTGTTTTCATATCCTTGTTTTTAATGATAATCAATAATTTTTACTTCATCTTTATCTAACATAAACCATCAACGTGCATAAGTCTATGTATCCTATGCTACTAGAAGAATAAATTCGACGTAGATAAAATCTACACCGAAAGGGATTTAAATATTTTAAAAATTTATATTTATTCCTATATTAAATGAATATGATGTTAAATTAAAATAATAATTTTGTGTTGTTGTTGTATTAGCATTAATGCGAAGTTGTTCGACCAAAAGAGTTTTAGGACAATAATCAAAATTTAAACTGGAGTTTAAATTAATGAAATTATTAATTTTATAATTTATACCACTATTGATACTTAAAGCTATATTAACTGATTTATTTTCTTTTTTTAAAAAATCATATTTCTTTTTCCATTCTAAAAAATAATTATTTATACCCAAAGAAATAAATGGGCTAATTTTTTTTAAAGAATATAAAAATTGAAATTGTAGTGGAATTTTACAAATTGAATGTAGATTATTATTATCTGCACTTATTCTATGTAATAAAAATCCAGTTTTAAAAGAGAATTTATCACTTGTAAAAGGAAAACCTAAATAAAAATTTCCTCCAAATTCATTAATAAATTTATCATATCTATAATATTTTTTTAATCCCCAAATAGTTTCAATTCTTATTTTAATGAATGGTGCTTTTTTTTCGTAAATAGAATATTCATTATTATGACAAGTTCTAATATGATAATCCTTTGCTAATTTTATTAAACTTTTATGTTCCAGTTTTACAATTTTAATAATTCTGGATTGAAAATCATAAGCATCTTGCATGTAATACAATAAAACACCAATATGCTTTTTAGATTGATATAAACCGAATTGATTATCAATAGTTCTATTGAATTCATCATAGATTAATTCTGTCAAACCAATGCTATCCTTTTCAATAAAATAATGCTCACCTTTTTCATCTCTAAAATAATAAATATTAACTTTACCTTTAAATAATACTTCCATAAATACTTTTTTATCATAGAATGACTTTGAAAAAAAATATTTACTATTCTTAAACCTATATCCAATAATTTCTGATGGTGAATATTTTATTTTTTCCGAACTATCCTTGAATTTGAACATACAATTCTCATACAAAAACAAATCATCACGATAATTTATAGACCCCCAAAGAGTATCTCCATTTATTTTAATTATAAATCCTGATTGAAAGTTTGTTTGAGCTTTTAAAATGCTTATTACAAAAAGAAAGATACACAATATTTTTTCTTTTAACTTCATTGTTAATTTTTAATTTTAATTAAAATTTTAATAACACTTTTTAGTCAAATTAATTTTAACACAATCAGATAAGAATCAAATATATAATTAATATATTTAAAAGGTAAATTATTTTATAAAAAAAGCTGCTTCAAGAGCAGCTTTCGTTTTACAAAATGAACTATTTATTTACGAAATGAATTTATCAATGAGTTCGCCGTTTTCTTTTTCCATTGTTATTTCGAGCGGCATCTTGCCAATGGCGTGTGTGGCGCAGCTCAGGCAAGGGTCATACGCACGGATAGCGATCTCAACGGCATTCTTCATGCCTTCGGTGATCTGTTTCTGTCCTGTCATCATTTTGTTGGCAACAAAGTTCACCGCTTTGTTCATCGGCTCATTGTTATTGGTAGTAGATACGATAAGGTTTGCCATGGTGATCTGGTCATCTTCATTCACTCTGTAATGGTGGAACAACGTACCGCGCGGCGCTTCAATCAAGCCAACACCTTCGCTTTGTTTCTTGCCTTTTTTCACAAGGTCAGTGCTTTGCAGGTCTTTATCCAGCAATAATTCTTTGATCATTTCAGCCGAGTGCAATGTTTCAATCAGTCGTGCCCAGTGCATATGCAAGCTCATGTTATTGGGTTTGCCATTGGTGTATGCTTTGTAAATCTCAAATTCTTTTTGTGCAAGCGGCGTAGGTATAAAATCAACAGTATTCAAACGTGCCAACGGACCAACGGTGTACCAACCGTTTTCCTTGCCGATGCTTTTCAGATAGGGGAATTTCATATATGACCATGCTTTCACTTCTTCGGCAATGTATTTATCGTATTCCTGATAATCCACATCGTTCAGTATTCTCTTACCGTCTTTATCCACTGCTCTCAATACACCGTGATACAGGTCAAGTGCGCCGTCTTTACGCACCAAACTCAGGTGGCTTGAAGGGAACACAGCGAAGTTGTCCACAAAATCCTTATTGGCTTTGTGGTATGATTTAAAGAAATCAAGCGCTGCCTGTGCCCAAACGATCATCTTGTCAATGTTCAACGGATCCGCACCTTTCAGGAAGGTGTCGCGTTCTTCAATGGAAAGATTTTTATTGATACCGCCAGGAATGGCGCCCGTGCCGTGGATTTTCTTTCCTGCAGTGGCAGCAATAATTTCCTGGCCGAACTTACGCATCATAACACCCTGAACAGCGAGATCAGGGTTGGTGAGCGCAATGCCGATGATGTTACGTGTAGCAGGATCACCGTCGTAACCGAAAATAAAATCGGGTGCAGCTAAATGGAAAAAGTGAAGTGAATGCGACTGGAACATTTGTCCATAGTGCATGAGTCGACGCATTTTTTCACCTGCAGGAGTCAGCCCGTCGCCTGTGCCGGCGCCAACGACCACGTCCATTGCTTTCACAGCAGCGAGGTGGTGGCTCACAGGGCAGATACCGCAGAGACGTTGCACCAGTACAGGTGCTTCCCAGTAAGGTCTCCCCTGCACAAAGCGTTCAAAGCCGCGGAATTCTACAATATGTAAGCGTGTCTGGGTAACATTCAGTTTTTCATCCATCTGGATGGTCACTTTACCATGTCCTTCAACCCTGGTGACGGGTTCTATAGTTATCTTTTGTGTCATTGTTCGGATTTTACAGTATTAATCAAATTTAACAAGTTCGTAGGGTATTTTAAGTTCCTTACCGGTAAGCAGCGCCACCAGCGCTTCCCAAATCAGGTCAGCTTTAGGCGGGCAGCCGGGAAGGAAATAATCTATTTTAACGATCTCATGGCAGGGATATACTTTGTCAAGGATCATAGGCAGTTCGTCGTCATTGGGGATGATCTTTTCGGTGTTCAATCCGCCTGTAGTTGGACCGCCGAGGTATGCTTCATCAAAACATTCCTTGATTGGTATTCCGTTGCGCATGGCTGGCAGACCGCCCATGATGGCGCATTCGCCGCATGAAATGAGTATCTTGCAATGTTTACGGAATTCTTTCAGTACATGGATATTTTCGCTGTTGCAGCATCCGCCTTCAATGATACCTATATCGCACATACGGTCAAACTCCTTGATATCATCTACCGGTGATTTATTAAAATCAACCAGTTCGATAAGTTTTAAAATACGTTCATCAATATCTAATATTGACATATGACACCCGAAGCATCCTGCTAACGAAGTGGTGGCTACTATTGGTTTGCTCATATTTACTGATCTCCCGTAATATTTTAGTTTTTACTGTTTTTTTCAATGTCGCTGCCGATAGGCGCATTATCGTATTTGCGTTTTCCGATCGGAATAATGAAACCTCTTTCTTTCCTGATGATTGCTCCTACCGGGCATGTGTCCATGGCGATCTGTGCTTGTTCATCAGTCATATTGGCTCCCAGTTCATGATCAATATGCACTTCAAGTCGTGAACCTCTTTTGTAAAAAGCAAAGATGCTCTTTCCGTCTTTATCTTTTACGGTACGTATACATCTTTTACACATTACGCAACGGTTTCTATCGTGATAGATTTTAGGAGTTTGTGCATCCACCTGTTTTTTCGGGAAGGTATAAGGGAATTGGGGCACCATCATCTGGAAACGATAGGCCAGTCCTTGCAGGTTGCAGCTACCACTCTTTTCGCACGAAGGACAAAAATGATTTCCTTCTACAAAAAGAAGTTCGACAATAGTTTTTCTCATTTCTGTCAGTTCGGGTGTGATGCATTCGATGTTCATACCCGCACAGTCAGTTGTTAGCGGAGTAGTACAAGCCGCCTGAGGTCTGCCATTCATTTTAATCGTACACATCCTGCATGAACCGGCAGGCATGACATCTTTTAAATGACACAGATTGGGAATATAAACGCCGTTATCAGTGGCAGCATCAAGGATATTTTGTCCTTCGGTGCCGACGCATTCTTTTCCGTCAATTTTGAATTTGATTTGATTTCCCATTTGATTTTAAAATTATAAATGAAATAATATATTGTTTTTAATTTAAATTCGGTTTTCGGTTGACTGCATTGCATGATTCCTGAACAGATGCAGCCATATCAAAGGAAAATACTTTTTCGTCTTCATACGCTCTGATCAGCGCTTGGTATTTTTCTCTGAAGTTTTCAATTGTAGTCAGAATAGGATTGGCAGCAGTCTGACCGAGTCCACAGCGGTTCAATGTTTTCATCATTTTGCCAAGGCGTTCCAGTTCGTCGATGTCTTCTTCACGACCGTTCCCGTTGAGGAGCTTGAGAAATTTTTCTCTTAATACAGGCATAAGAGCTCTGCAGGGAACACATGAGCCACAGGATTCGTCAATAAAGAAGTTAGTAAAATTCAATACAACATCTTTTAAAAGATTTCTATTATTACCGATAATGATCATGGCGCCACCGGTAGCCAATTCTTCGTAAGCGATTTTTTTATTGAATTCATTAGGGGCAATACATCTACCTGAAGGACCTGCTACTTGAACAGCCATAGTTCGTTCAGCGCCAGCCATCACGAGCATATCCTTTATAGTCATACCCCATTCAATTTCATAAATACCCGGGTATTTGCAATCACCTGAAATGCTTAATAGTTTTGTACCGGACGAACCTTGTGTTCCCATAGATTTATACCATGAACTGCCTTTTTCAATGATGCGGACAACAGAACAAAGGGTTTCAACATTATTGATAACAGTAGGTTGATTCATATACCCTTTTTGCACAGGGAAAGGAGGGCGGTTGCGAGGTTCGCCGCGTTTGCCTTCGCAGGATTCAATCAATGCAGATTCTTCACCGCAAACATAAGCGCCTGCACCAAACTGAATACGGATAGAGAATGAAAAATCTTTTTTCCCTGAAATAGCATCACCAAGAAGATTTTTCTTTTTGAGATCATTGAGTGTTTTTTCCAGATGAGCTTTCAGATATTTATATTCATTTCGCAAGTAAAGTATTCCTTGTTTTGCGCCAATTGCATAACCGGCAATGGTCATGCCTTCAAACAGCAAAGCTGCTTTTTCTGTCAGGATCACTCTATCTTTAAATGTTCCCGGTTCGCCTTCATCAGCGTTGCAGAGGATATAATGTTCACCGGTAGCTTTTTTACAGAATTCCCATTTCATTCCTGTTGGGAATCCGGCACCGCCTCTACCCCGTATGTTGGATGCTTTCACTTCATTGATCACATCATCCTGTTTCATGGCAATCACTTTTTTCAAAGCAGTTCCTGTTTCATATTCACTGAAAATAACAGCGCCTTTTCTGCGGATATTGCTGTTCACCATGGTGATCAAGGTTTCGGAAGAATTAGAACCATCACCATACGCAGAGATCAGGGAAGAAACTTTTTTTCCTTCTTTAAAAGCAGTGACGAGTTCTTTTACTTTATCGGCAGTAAGATTTGTAAATACATGTCCGTTGATAATGGCAGCTGGTTCCTGGTCGTTCATTCCGATACAGGCCGTATTGTGCAGTCCGATCAGTCCATCAGCAGTGGTTTCACCAAACTTACAGCCGACTTCTTTTTCAAATGCAGCAGCAATTGCTTTGCGTCCCATCATATTTGAAACCACATTGTCATTAAGATAGACCGTATATTTACCTACAGGTTTAGTGGTGAAAAAATGATAAAATGATATTGTTTGTTCCACATCAACCTGCGAAATACCGAGTTGAGCAGATATGATCTTAACTGCCTCTTGTGGAATAAGTCCAAATTCAGATTGAATATCTAAAAGAATATCCATCAATCGGGTAGGATCTGTCTTGTACGTTTTAATAATTGATTCCAGTTTAGCTTTCATCGTATAAAATAAATTTAATAAAGAATTTTATTTTTAGGCAGCAAATATATTTATATATTTTTTCTTAAAAAAATTTTTTTGTGATTAATTGTAACATTTAATATTTAGAATAAGTTTCTAAAAATGGCTTCAATCATTAGGTATATATTCATGTAATGAGGATTGACTAATTTTGACATAAGTCATTTTTTCCGTTGATAAAATAAATTAATGTGATATATTTACACAAAAAATATGAAATTAAAATTTTGAGGATTATTTTTGCAAAACTGTTTTTGATCAAAATCTTATGTTTTTAAGAAATATTATTTATCGTCTTTTGCAATATCGTTCGTGTCTGCATTATTTTAAAGGACTTGGATTTCAGAAGATCTTTTCCACCAACCTTGCCAATGAAGCTGGGGTTAGTTCAGAACAGGTACGTAAAGATTTTTCACTCTTCGATATTAAAGGGAATAAAAAGGGTGGCTATGTCATTGATGAACTGCTCGAATCGCTGGATAAAATATTACAGAAGAATATTCATGAAAAAATGATCATTATCGGAATGGGTAATATTGGCAAGGCATTGGCGCAGTATAAAGGATTTAACAAAGACAATATTTCTATTGTTGGCGCTTTTGATATTGATCCGTCCAAACAAAATAAAACAGATGGAGTTACCATATATCCTTTAGATAATTTAAAACAAATCATCAACAGACACAAAGTAAAAATTGCCATCCTGACAGTCCCCGTTTCCGTTGCTCAGGATTTATGTAATTTGTTGGTGAAAAATAATGTCAAAGGAATCATTAATTTTGCACCGATCATTCTGAAAGTTCCCGAAGGTGTTATTGTAAATAATATTAATTTAACTCATGAATTGAATAATATGATCTATTTTATTAATATTGGAAACAAAATAGACAAAGTAGTTAAACATTAAATCTGAATGAATATGGCAGATCTTACAACCCGTTACATGGGCTTAAATTTAAAAAATCCAATTATTGTTGGTAGCTCAGGGCTTACCAATACCGTTGAGAATATTGTGAAGATTGAAGCAAGCAATGCAGGAGCCGTGGTATTAAAGTCAATTTTTGAAGAACAAATCCGTCACGAAGCAGATAAATTTCTTGCATCCGACAGCAATGCAGCGTCCCCCATGATGAAAGGGTTTAACAACATTATGCAGAAACGCAGCTTTGATTATGCGGAAGCAATGGAACACCTTGCAAATTATGCGAAGGAACATACGTTGAATGATTATTTGAAATTTATCAGCGATGCTAAAAAAGCAGTTAATATCCCTGTCATTGCCAGTGTGAATTGTGTATTTACATACGACTGGCATTCATTTGCCAAACGTATACAGGATGCCGGTGCCGATGCACTTGAACTGAATATCTATATCCTTCCCTCTGATCCGGACAAGACCAATACTGAGAATGAAGAAGTATATTTCAATATAATAAATGCAGTAAAACAATATGTATCTATACCGGTATCTATTAAAATCAGTTATTATTTTTCAGCCCTTTCATCTCAGATCATCAAACTTTCAAAAAGCGGAATATCCGGTTTAGTCTTGTTTAACAGACCATACAGCCCGGATATTGATATTGATAATTTTAAAATTACGTCTGACCATATTTACAGCACTTCGGCTGAATACACGCACACCTTACGCTGGATAGCCATGCTGGCAGGACGTCTGGATTGCGATATTGCAGCAGCCACCGGTATACATGATCACACCTCCCTGATCAAAATGTTGTTGGCAGGAGCAAATGTAACACAGGTGGCATCTACGGTTTATGTAAATGGATTACAACAGATAAATAAAATGATTGCCGGACTGGAAGGTTGGATGAACAAACACAACTTCAAAACCATTGATGATTTCCGCGGTAAAATGTCACAGGTAAAACAACAACATCCTGCTGCCTATGAACGCGTGCAGTTCATGAAACTGTATTCGAATATAATTTAGAAAAATTAGTTCTATTGAACTGCTTGACTATTGTATAGTCAATTATTAGTTTAATTGAATTAAGCTGCAGTTCCCGGAGCAAACGGGTCAACGAAAACTCTTACTTTAAGTTCCCTGTCAATCATGAACATACCGGCTCCTTTGCCTTCAATGATCTTGAGTTGCTGAAGTATATCGGTAACATTTGCTTCTTCTTCCACCTGCTCAGATACATACCATTGAAGCATATTCACGCTGGCATGATCTTTTTCTTTCAGCGCAAGATCAACCAGATTGTTGATCAGGGATGTAACAAATATTTCATGTTTGAGAGTGTCTTCAAATACTTCAATAGCATCTTTCCAGCTTAGTTTAGGTGCTTTGATCTGAGTCAGTTTAACAGTACCTCCGCGTTCATTAATAAAATTAAGCAAATGTAAAGCATGTGCCTGTTCTTCCTGGAACTGTACTTTCATCCAGTTGGCAAATCCTTTCAGATTCATTTTGTCAAAATAAGCTGCCATAGAAAGATAAAAATAAGAGGAATAAAACTCGGCATTTACTTGATTATTCAGTGCTTCTTCTAATTTTTTTGTTAGCATAGGATGATTATTTAAGGGTTGATTAATTAATACAAACGTAATAAATTTTTTCTGATTCTCAAATTAAAAATGAATTATTCTGATAGTTCACAGATGTGAAACTGTTTCGTTCGGGAAAAAGCATTTAAGAAATAATATCAGCAAAAAATATCCTGTATCTTTGCAAGAGAAAAAAATCTGTTAACTAAATTTATATGTCAGAAAAAAAAGTACGTGTACGTTTTGCTCCAAGTCCGACGGGCTTGTTGCATATTGGTGGAGTCCGAACAGCTTTGTTCAATTACCTGTTTGCACAAAAAGAAAAAGGTGATTTTATTTTACGGATTGAAGATACGGATCAAACACGCTATATGGCTGATGCAGAACAATACATCATTGATTCGCTTCGTTGGTGCGGGATAGAATTTAATGAAGGTGTTAATACCGGAGGCCCTTTTGCACCCTATAAACAATCGGAAAGAAAAGAAATTTATAAAAAATATGCCCAAGACCTGATTGATTCCGGTTCTGCCTATTATGCTTTTGATACGCCCGAAGAACTGGATTCATTACGTCAACAATTTGAAGCTGATAAAAAAGTTTTCACCTATGATATTTCAGTCCGAAAGAGACTGAAGAATTCATTAACTCTTCAAGGTGATGAGGTGAAACGCAGGATTGATTCTGGTGAACGATATGTGATCCGTTTTAAAATGCCCGAGAATAAGGAGTTACACTTCCATGATCTGGTTCGTGGGGATATGAAAGTTCATACAAATGTGCTGGATGACAAGATCCTGTTTAAATCAGACGGAATGCCGACTTATCATCTGGCAAATGTAGTTGATGATTACCTGATGAAGATTTCGCATGTGATCCGAGGTGAGGAATGGTTACCGTCAACACCATTGCATATCTTATTATATGAAGCGTTCGGCTGGATAAATGAAATGCCTCAGTTTGCTCATTTGCCTTTAATTCTTAAACCGGACGGCAAAGGAAAGTTGAGCAAACGGGATGGCGATCGCCTCGGATTCCCTGTGTTCCCGCTGCAATGGATCAATCCCGACACCAAAGAAATTACTTCAGGATACCGTGAATCCGGCTATTTCCCTGAATCTTTCATTAATATAATTGCTTTGCTCGGATGGAATCCGGGAACTGAACAGGAAATACTTTCAATGGATGAATTGATCAATCTGTTTTCATTTGAACGAATCATTAAGTCCGGTGCACGCTTTGATCCTGAAAAAGCAAAATGGTTCAACCATCAGTATCTGATCAAAAAAAGTGATGAGGAACTGGCAAAAATCTATCAGCAAACACTTTTAGTTGAAAAAAATATTCATGCTGAATTGTATCTATTGACTAAAATTGTTCATCTGATCAAAGAACGTTCTAATTTCGTGAAAGATTTCTGGGAACAATCATCATTCTTCTTTGTTGCACCTGAATCCTATGATGAGAAAGCTGTTGCTAAGAACTGGAAAGAAAATACATCTGCATTAATAATTGAAGTGATCACATTGCTTGAAAATATTGATCCTTTTACTGCTGTAACTATTCATGACCGTATTCAACGTTTTATTGAGGAGAAAAAAATTGGTTTTGGTCAGGTTATGGTTCCTGTACGCATTGCTCTGGTTGGCTCCAGCAAAGGTCCTGATCTGATGCAGATCATGGAAATGATCGGTCAATCCGAAGTGATAAACCGATTGAAAAAAGCATTGAATAAAATAAAAATTTAACATCAATCTTTAATTAATATCTACAATGAATGCTGACAGTTGGCTGACCCGAACGGAATTATTGCTTGGTGAAAAAAAGATCAACATACTGAAACAAAAGCATGTGTTGATAGCCGGTTTGGGTGGTGTTGGCGCTTATGCAGCAGAAATGATCTGCAGAGCAGGTATCGGTGAAATGACCATTGTGGATAGCGATATTGTTCAACCATCCAACATCAACAGGCAACTCATTGCGATGCACAGCACCATTGGAAAAGAAAAAACAAAATTGATGAGCGAACGTCTTATTGATATCAACCCTAATCTGAACCTTCATGTATTCAATGGATACATGAAAGATGATTATTTGATAGAGGTTCTTGACCACAGTCATTATGATTATGTGGTGGATGCCATTGATACGCTCTCACCTAAAATCTATTTGATCTTTCATAGCTTGAAAAGAAATTTTTCAGTAGTAAGTTCAATGGGGTCCGGTGGAAAATTTGATCCGACAAAACTATGTGTGGCTGACATTTCAGAGACACATACGTGTAAATTTGCGTATGATATTCGTAAACGACTTAGAAGAAAAGGAATAACAGAAGGTTTTAAAACCGTCTTCTCTCCCGAACCAGTTTCCAAAGACGCAATTGTATCCATTGAAGAAAAAAATAAAAAATCTACTGTCGGTACTATCTCATACATGCCGGCTGTATTCGGATGTGTATGTGCGTCGGTGGTTATAAATGATTTAATTTCAAAGTGAAAGATTTTTATTTGATCTATTCTATGAACTTATTAATAAATTTGCTCGATTGAAAATTAATCAGGAATTCTTTTTATGAAAAAAATATATATTAATGTTTTAAAATCTATAGGATATTTTTTTCTTGTCCTGTTCTTAATTTTACTTTTAGAATATTTATTTTCACCAGTCTATAAGTTTCCTGAACCCACTGCTTTTAAAGGAAATAAAATCTGGAATCCTTATCAAACAGTTACTTCAACTAAATGGTATAAATGTAATTTCCATCTCCATTCAAGTAGCTGGAAAGGTTTGACTGACGGTAGAAATAACACTGTGTCTTCTGTTCGAAACATATATAAGTTGCTCAAATATGATGTGATTTGTATTTCAAATTATCAGAAGATAGAGCCGGCAGCTGATACCAAAGACATGTACATTCCTGTTTACGAACATGGGTTTGGGTTTCAGAAGTCGCATCAGGTGTGTATAGGCGCTGGGAAGGTTTCATGGCTTGATTTTCCATTGTATCAAAACATGCATCAGCGACAATTTATTTTAAATCATCTTGCGATGCAAAATGATGTTGTTGCTATTGCCCATCCGGCTTTTCAGCGATTCTTTGATATAACTGATGTAAAATATTTATCAAATTATCATTGCATAGAGGTTTTGAATCATTACAGAAAGTCATGTAATTATTGGGATACAGCTTTATCAGCCGGTCATCCTGTTTATATTCTTGCCGATGATGATGCACATTCGATACAAAATACAGGTGAAGTTGGACATAATTTTACGATGGTATTTGCCGATACACTGAACAGACAATCAATTGTCATGGGCTTGAAGAATGGACATTCTTACGGCGTGTCCGTCAGCCAACGAAAAAACGAAACGTATTCATCACTCGCTTACAGACATAATAATTTGGCTCAATTAAACTCGGTAGACATTCAAGATACAATTTTAAAAATAAAGATTTCCAAACCGGCGCAGGCATTTAGGTTTATCGGGCAGAACGGAAAAGTGCTTCTCACGGTTTCTAATTCTGATTCTGCAAAATATAAAATATCCTTAAAAGATACCTATATCCGAACTGAGATTCTGTTTTCAGATTCGACCACATTTTATTTGAATCCTGTTTTCAGATATGAAAATAAAACACCAACTAATTTCAAAACGAGTGAAGTTAATTCAAATGAAACATTTCTGTTTAGGTTTTGGATGATAACAATCGTATTCTTTACATTATATATTATTTTCAGAAAAAAGATTTTTTCATTGATCAGATAAAAAAATATGAATGATAAAGGGATAAAAAAAATATTTTTTCTGTTGCTTTTGATTTCATTTGCAGTTCGCTTGTTTATGGCAGCTACGCTTGAGTTAGGCAATGATGAAGTGTATTACTGGACCTATGCGATGTTTCCTGCTCTAAGCCATTTTGATCATCCGCCGATGGTTGGTTTTTTTATTCAGTTGTTTACGTTGAATCTCACGTTTCAGCATGAATTATTTATCCGACTGGCATCCGTTGTGTTTGGCACCATCAACATGTATTTGATTTTTCTGATTGCAACAAAAATCAAAAATGAACGAACCGGATTATATGCGGCAATATTACATACCTCATCCATTTATTGTTTTATCCTTACAGGTATTTTTATTTTACCCGACACTCCTCAAAATTTTTTCTGGCTGGTAAGTTTATACTTTTTGGTCCATGCATTACCGGATGAAGAGCCGACCGGTAAAAGTAAACGATATTTCATTTTTGCCGGAATAACAATCGGGTTGGCCATGTTATCAAAGTATCATTCCATATTTCTATGGGGTGGAACCATTTTATATATTTTATTCTATAATCGGCAATGGCTGAAAACAAAGGAATTATACTTATCCATGGTTCTGTCTATACTTTTATTTATTCCTGTCATTATCTGGAATATTGAAAATCATTTTATCAGTTTTAATTTTCAATCAAACCGTGTCGGATTGTGGAGTTCACATCTTCGGATGGATTATTTTATGGAAGAATTGGGTGGTGAGTTTTTGTATTCAAATCCGGTTAATTTTGTTTTAATAATTATTTCGTTAAGTGCGTTTTGGGTCAAAAGAAAAATTTTTCTTGAACGGAAATATATGCGGTTTTTATTATTGTTTGGACTACCTGTTATTCTGGTATTTCTGATTATTTCATTTTTCAAACAAACCTTACCCCACTGGACAGGTCCTGGTTATCTCACCATGATGATGTTGGCTGCCTGTTATCTGGATGAGACTATTAAAAATAAAAAAAATGTTTTACCATTATCCTTAAAGCTATCATTGAGTCTGTTGCTGTTGATTATTACGATCGGGTTTGTTCAAATTCAATTTGGATTAATCCCGATTAAAAAGGATACCCTGACAGTTGAAATGTATGGTTGGAAAAAATTCAATCATAAATTTCAACAAATTATTAAACAGGATCAGGATCAATTCAAAATGTCAGCCGATGCACCTGTTATTACGACAAAATGGTTTAATGCGGCCCACCTGGATTATTATGTTGCCAAACCCAATAGAAAAAAATTATATGCCCTTGGATCACTGGATAATTTACATAAATATGCATGGATAAATATTCAGAGAGGCAATATTCCTCGAGATTCTGATGCCTATTACATTGTCCCTGATTTTTATTTTAGAGATCCTGCAGAGTTTTCAACTCAATATTTTGAATCTATTCAGCCACCTGATACAGTCAAGATTTACAGAAATAAAAAATGTATAAGTAACTTTTACATATACAGATTAAAAAAATTTATTGGTAATACGGATTTCATTCTGAAATAGGAAGAATATAAATTTTCTCCATTAATTTTCCGCAATAAATATTTTTTTATACTGACTCGGACTTTTCTTCATTAGTTTTTTAAATTGTCGGTTAAAGTTGGTAATACTACTAAATCCGCATTCATAACATATCTGTGAATAGTTCAATTCATTTTCAATGATCAGGTTGCAAGCTGTAGTTATTCTGACCTCATTGACATATTGAATAAATGTTTTTTGCGTTCGTTTTTTAAAAAAATTACAAAAAGCACTAATACTCATGTTGGTACAGTTAGCGACTTCATGCAGTGTAATTGGCTTTTGATAATTATTCATAATGTATTTTAAAACCGTATCCATTTGTTCATGATCGCCTTGTTTATTATCAGTGAATGGGGTTGTAGACAAGAGATTGTATTTTTTTTCTTTTGTCAATAAATTTAAAATAGAAAGAAAAATGGTGAGTTTTTCAAGCCCTTTTTTATTAATAATAGATTTGAGTTTTTTTGCTACTGCATTTTTAACTGTACCTGTAAATTCAATACCTTGAACGGATTTCTTCAATAAATCATTCAATGGTTTCATTTCATTTGAATTAAAATATTCTTTTGAAAGAAATTCTTTTGAAAAATGAATGACAATGGACTCGGCATATTGGTTCTTATGCTGTTTATAATAATCAGGTGTATTGAGATAAACATGGGGCAGGAAAGGACCAAGTAAAACCAAATTAATATTATCAAATACAGCAATATTATTACCAATAAATCTTTTCCCTTTGCTTTTATATACCATGACTATTTCGTATTCATCATGAAAATGCCACGGTGAAGTAAAATATGGACATTTAAAGTGAAACACTTTAATTGGTAATTCACTTGTATCGTGTAACTTCTCAAAAATTGGTTTCATAAATTTTGAAACAGATCTTTATAATTTTTAAAATTAATTAAAAATATGAAAGATTCAAACAAAAAATAAAAAAGTACTATAATCAAATAAAATCATACCAGATATATGGTTTCAAATAATATAGTTTTGTGATGTTGATTATTTATTTATACTTGATTTCATTAAAAAAAATAAAAGGGACTTTAACAATTTTAAGATAAATTAAAAAATTCATTTTTATTCATTCATTAAAAAACGTATATGAATTCGATAAAATACTATAATTCTTGTTAAAAATAAATTGGAAGTTTTTTTTATAATTTCAATTTATTTTTGTTGACCATTGATTTGAATAGAATAAATAAAAATAGAATCATTAAACCTAATACAAAAAATATGATAGCAAAATTTCAGAAAGTTACGAATGATACAATTTGTTCATATGAATATAAAGATCATTCTCTTACAGATTTTGATTCGCATTATCACTTTCACCCGGAACTTGAAATTATTTTAATTGTTAAAGGGAAAGGAGAAAAACTCATTGGTGAAACAGTGAGCAGTTATTACAATGACACCCTGCTTGTGTTAGGAGATAATCTGCCACATTGTTTTAAAAGCGATGTACACGATGACAATCCGGAGAATAACCATATCATTCAACTATATTTGAGTAGTGATTTTTTGGGGAAAGATTTTTTTAATATCCCTGAAATGAGAAATATCAAAACATTTCTAAACTCTGCCAAAAAAGGGATTGAGGTTTTTGGTGAAACAAAAAAAATAATTAAACATAAATTAAAGACCATTATTGACCATAAAGATTCATTTAATATGATTGAGTATTTATCAATATTAAATATTCTTTCAACATCTAATGAAGTGAAGAATATTTGTCATTCTGGGTATGTTCACTTTGATAAATCTGATGAATGTCAGGATAAATTGAATAAAGTTTATAAGTATATACATGAAAATTTTAATAAAGATATATCACTGGACTACGCTTCTTCATTGGTTTATTTGAGTAAATCCGGTTTTTGTCATTTTTTTCTCAAGCGAACCGGGAAAAATTTTTCAAAAGTGATTAATGAAATGCGAATTGAATATGCATGCAGAAAATTGATGGAAACCGATATGAGTGTTATTGAAATATGTTACGAATGTGGTTATACTAGTTTGTCAAATTTTTACAAACAATTTAAACAGTTAAAAATAATTTCTCCATTAAAATATAAAATACAAGTTAAAAAAATGTTAAAAGTATCTCCGGTTGAAGTTGAAGAATATGCATGATTATCTTTTTAAAATTTCCTTTTAATTTTTCAAGCTAATCAATTATTTTTTAATATTACAAAAATTAAAATACATGTAGTTTCAATTAAGGTTATAAATATAAAAAAGTAGTTCTATTTATGAAAGTTCATTTATTTATCTTTGTTTAAAATTAATAGTTAATATATGACAAAAAGAGAAGTAATTAAAATGGTTCTGGAAGGTAAGCAACCTCCTTATACACCTTGGTCACTTAAATTCACTGAAGAGCCGAAAGAGTCACTGATGAAGCATTATGGCGTGGAAGATCTTGATCCTGTATTGGGTAATCATATCCTTAATCTTGGTAGCGACATTGGTTTTTTTGATAATAAAGGAAATAATTTATTTCAAGATGTTTTTGGTGTTGTATGGGACAGAACTATTGATAAAGATATAGGTGATGTGAAAGGTTGTCTGATATTAGAACCTTCAATGAATGGCGTTAAACTACCCAATCCGCTGGATCAAAGATTTTTTGCAAACATTGAATCGGAAATTAAGAAAAAACCGGATATGTTTCGGTTATTCCAGATAGGATTTTCTTTGTATGAACGTGCATGGACTATGCGAGGAATGAGTAATCTTCTGATGGATTTTCTTATGTATCCTGATTTTGTACATGAGTTAATGACAGCTATTGCAGATTATAATATTGCCCAGATACATAAAGCACTTGAATATGATATTGATGCAGTTTATTTCGGAGATGATTGGGGTAAACAATATGGTTTAATTATGGGTATTGATACGTGGCGAACTTTTATCAAACCTCAACTGGTCAGGATGTATCATGAAGTTAAAAAAACAGGGAAATATGTATTCATCCACTCCTGTGGTGATGTTGACGAGTTATTTGATGATTTGATTGAAATAGGTCTGGATTGCTTTAATCCTTTTCAGCCAGAAGTGATGGATATTCATGCATTAATGGATCAATATAAAGGGAAACTGACTTTTCATGGCGGTATTTCCACGCAAAGAACATTGCCATTTGGAACAAAAGACGATGTAAAAAATGAAATCAATAAACTGCTTCAACATGGAAGACAGGGAAATTATATTCTCTCTCCTGCTCATTCTGTAGAGGGTGATGTACCAATGGAAAATATCTTGCTAATGATTGAACTGGCTCAGAATCAAAAATATTCTTATTAATATAAGAGACTAATCATGTTGTTCATTTCTGATTTATTAATTTCAAAACAGTATTTAATCATAACAATTCAGTTGAAACATTATTTAAGAATAAGTAATATTTTTGCTGTTGAAAGCAATTTAGGCATTTAAAATAAAAATTTTATTAATATTGCATTAAAGTTAAATTTAACTATTAAATTTGTAAAATTATGAGTGAGTTATTACAAAAATTATCAGCTTGTATTGAATTTGGGAAAATTAATAAAAACGCTCCATTCCCACCCGCAATGAAAGGACAGGATGGCGCTGATGAATTAACCAAACAGGCATTGGAAACAGGTATTTCCGCTTCTGATATTTTGAATCAGGCATTAATTCCCGGTATGAATAATATTGGGATTAAATTCAGCCAGAATAAAGTATTTGTTCCCGAAATGTTAATGGCTGCCAAAGCTATGAGTACTGCGATGATTCATTTAAAACCTTTTTTTAAATCCGGTGAAATTAAAAGAAAAGGCGTATTTATTATCGGTACAGTAATGGGAGATTTACATGACATCGGTAAAAATCTTGTAGCTATGATGATTGAAGGTGCCGGCTGGGAAGTGGTTGACCTAGGTGTGGATGTGAAGACAGAGAAATTTATGGATGAAATTACAAAACATCCTAAATGCGTGATTGGCTTGTCTGCATTATTAACTACGACTATGACCAACATGGAATCTATAGTTAAACTGATAAAAGAAAAATCACCTGAAACAAAAGTTATTGTTGGTGGCGCTCCATTATCACAATCTTTCTGCGAAAAGATTGGCGCTGATTTTTACTCACGAGATCCTCAAGGTGCTGTTGAATACCTTGAAAAATTTGTTGCTTAATATTTATTTACCAAAAAAAATTACTATCATTATGAACAAGAAAATTTTAACACCGAGATTTTTATTTATTGTATCAGTTATTGCATTTGCTGCAATTTATCGCATGATCCCTCACATTCCTAATTTCACACCACTTGCAGCAATGGCTTTGTTCGGAGGCGCCTGTATCAACAGAAAAGCATTGGCTTTTTTAATTCCATTGACTGCCATGATAATAAGTGATCTGGTGATTGGTTTTCACAGTACTATCCTGGCTGTTTATATCAGTTTTATTGTAACAGTTGGAATTGGGTTACTGATTCGAAAAAGTTCTTCTTTGAAAAATGTTTTATTTGGTTCAATTGCTTCTTCTATCCTGTTCTTTTTAATTACAAATTTTAGTGTTTGGACCTCAGGTATGGTTGGGTACAGCATGAACATCAGTGGTCTTGTAAGTTGTTATACTGCTGCATTACCTTTTTTCAGAAACGAATTATTTGGTACACTAGTATTTAATTCTGTTTTCTTTGGCAGTTTATATTTTGCTGAAAAAAGATTTCCTTCTTTTGCTAAGGCATAATAGGATAATCTATTTATATATAAAATCCCGTCGTCTTAATTGATAACGGGATTTTTCTTAATGGGAAATTCTACATTTGCTAGATTTAATTACAACGTATTTTGTGATTAAATCTTTTCCTGTGAATCCTTGAGAATTTCGTACAACAGATCGCGGGCACGAAACAATTGTGCTTTGACAGTGCCAATAGGTAGATTAAGTTGGTCAGCAATGTCTTCGTAAGATAACTCTTTAAAATAACGCAACTCGATCAGTACACGGTAACGTGGTTTCAGTCGTTCAACGATAGTGCGCATCAGTTCCACTTTTTGTTTTTTGATCAATGCTTCTTCAGGGTCAAGCGAACCGTTATCAGCCGCTTCTGAAAGTTCTTTATCAAAATTCCCCCCATTGGATTTATTCATTAAACTGAGTTCCTGTTTTTTCTTTCGGATAAAATCAATGCAGTTATTTGATGCAATCTTGAACAACCAGGTACTGAATGCATAATTAGGAACATATTGCCCCAGATTTTTAAATGCCTTGCCAAATGCTTCAATGGTGAGGTCTTCCGCATCATCCATGTTGTTGGTCATTTTTAACAACATGTAATAAACGGACTCTTTGTAAAACTTCATCAGTTCAGTGTAAGCTTTCTGATCACTGTGTTTAACAGCAAGCTGCACCAGATGATAATCACGCAATGCTTTTTCCGAAAGATGTTCTACTTCCATTTATTATTTTTTACGATCGTATTGGACAATGCTATAAAAGGGTTCAACAACATGATCACTATTTCTAACAACGGTGAAATTAACAATAAATTATGTTCGTTTAATTGCTGCATGGATCTTTTTACAATGAACAGAAAACTGCCTGTGCGGATAATAAAGATGGCTAAGGCAATCCATAGTTGTTCAGGACAAAAAATGATGACAAAGACCAATAAAACATAAAAAAGAAATTGTGTCAAAGCATATAAACCCAGCAAGAATTTATGTTTCAGCTTATAATATTTACTGGTGGAAAAATGTCTCTTTTTCTGATAGCACCAGTCGCTAAAATTTTTCTTCGGTTTTGAAAAGGTAATGCTATCAGGATGAATTTCTATACCGATATTTTTACGGGTAGCCACTTCATTGATGAAAAGGTCATCATCGCCAGAATTGATTTTATAATGTTTGGTAAATCCTTTATTTTTATAGAACAATGTTTTTTTATAGGCAAGATTTCTTCCAACACCCATGTAGGCAAGGCCGTTCAACGCATATGAAAAATACTGCATGGCAATGGTGATGGTATCGAACCGGATGAGCTTATTCAGAAATCCCGGCAATGATTCGTACGCACCATAACCAAGAATAATATCTTTGTTGTTGAATCCACTTTGCATTTGTGCTATCCACTTATTGCTCGCAGGGCTGCAATCAGCATCCGTCAGGATAAGCAATTCGTTTTTGGCCGACTTGATCCCGACGGATAAAGGAAATTTTTTACCCGAAAAAAAATTAACATTATTATAAATGGTGGCAATTTTAAGATGGGAATATTTTTCTGAAAGTTTCTTCAATAGATATTCCGTATCATCGTCCGAACAATCATTTACGACAAGCACTTCAAAGTCAGGATAATCCTGTTCGAGGATCAGAGGCAGATTTTTTTTAAGGTTCTGATATTCATTCTTTGCTGTGATAACTATGGAAACGGGTGGGGTAGTGTCTTGGAAAATCTTCTTTTTATAAAAAACAAATCTACCGAAAACACCCCAGAAATATACCAATTGAATAAATGTACAGGAAATAAGTAATCCGGTGAGCAAATCAATTTCTTTCATTCATCCTTTTTTTAACGGCACAAATTTATTTATTCTCATAAGAATAAAAATTATCTTTGAAAACTTTTAATAACAAAATGAAGTTTACAATTCATACGATAGATAAACTTTCTAAAGCACGGACAGGACAGATCATTACCGATCATGGTATTATTGAAACACCTGTTTTCATGCCTGTTGGCACAGCAGGTACTGTTAAAGCAGTTCATACCCGTGAGCTGAAACAAGATATCAACGCGCAGATCATTCTGGGGAATACCTATCATCTCTATCTCAGACCCGGAACAGAGGTAATTGAAAAAGCAGGTGGTATTCATCAGTTCAACGGATGGAACAAACCAATACTCACTGATAGCGGCGGTTATCAGGTTTATTCACTCACCGATGCAAGAAAGATCAAAGAGGAAGGAGTCAAATTCAATTCTCATATTGATGGGTCAAAACATTTGTTTACACCCGAAAATGTTATGGATATTCAACGAAAGATAGGCGCTGACATCATCATGGCTTTTGATGAATGCACACCTTATCCGTGCGAATACAATTATGCCAGAAAATCGATGCACCTGACACATCGCTGGCTCGACAGATGTATCGAACGGTTCAATCAAACGCAATGTCCTTACTCCTATTCCCAAACATTATTTCCAATCGTTCAGGGAAGCATTTATAAAGATCTTCGTATGAAATCTGCCGAATACATTGCTTCAAAAGATGCTGATGGAAATGCTATCGGCGGATTGTCTGTTGGTGAACCTGTTGATATCATGTATGAAATGACTGAACTGGTCTGCGGGATATTGCCTGAGCAAAAACCACGTTACCTCATGGGAGTTGGCACTCCGGCTAATCTGCTGGAATGTATTGCACTCGGCATTGATATGTTCGATTGTGTGATGCCCACCCGTAACGGCAGGAATGGATGGCTTTTTACAAGGAACGGGATCATCAATATTAAAAATGAAAAATGGAAGGATGATTTTTCCCCTCTGGATGAACAGAGCGATTGCTATGTTGATACGCAATATACGAAAGCATATCTCCGACATTTATTCATTTCAAAAGAATATCTTTCAGCCATGATTGCTTCGGTTCATAACCTTAGTTTCTATTTGTGGCTTATGAACGAAGCTCGTCAAAAGATCAACGACGGAGTGTTTATGGAATGGAAAAATAAAATGGTCAAACAATTAACGGTCAGATTATAATTCATTATTAACTTTGAAAAAAAATTATTTTCTCTTTCTTTACAAATGAAAAAAATTGACATCTATATTATTAAAAAATTTCTTGGTACATTTTTTCTTTCCATATTTTTGTTGATTATCATTGTTGTTCTCTTTGATGTATCGGAAAAAATAGATGATTTTCTTGAATCAAAAGCGCCTTTATCAAAAATAATTTTTGTTTACTATCTCAATTTCATTCCTTATTTCATTAATTTATTTGCTCCGTTATTTACGTTTATTGCTGTAATCTTTTTTACTTCCCGTCTTGCTTTTAACACCGAAATAATAGCCATCTTATCGAGCGGTATCAGTTTCAACAGACTTCTGGTACCTTATTTTATCTCTGCTTTTTTTCTTTCATCCATGTCTTTTTATCTTTCAAATTTTGTAATCCCTCATACAAATCAAAACAGGTATGCATTTGAAATGATGTATATCAAGGAACATCGAAATATGTTTGATAAAGATACACACCTGCAAACCGAACAGGGCACGTATGTTTATACAGAAACATTTAATGCAGATGAAAAAACCGGATATAATTTTACGATGGAAAAGATAAATGATAAAGGTTTATATTACAAACTAAAAGCTGATCAGATCAAATGGGACACAATAAAACACAAATGGCATCTTGAAAATTATTCTATCCGACAATTTAATGATATGGGAGAAACCATGACCAAAGGTGCAGGGAAAGATACTATTATTAAAAACCTTCAATCCATTGATTTTGCTAAAAAACAGGTGAGTGTTGCCAATATGAATTTCAATGAATTGCGGGCATTTATCAAAGATGAACGAATGAAAGGGAATGAATCCATTCTTTCCTATGAAGTTGAAAAATACAAACGGATGGTTGATCCGATCTCATTATTTATCTTTACATTGATAGGTGTCTCATTGTCCTGCAGGAAAGTAAGAGGGGGTATGGGATTCCATCTTGGAGCCGGTATAGTTATAAGTTTTGCATATATTTTTTTTATGCAGATAACAACTACTTTCTCGATTTATAGTAACTTACCTCCTTATCTGGGAGTGTGGTTTCCTAACATTGTTTTTTGTATTCTTGCCATTTATTTATTACGTTCGGCGCCAAAATAAATGCTTATTTGTATATTAAAGAGCTATCAACATATTTAAATTGCTCTTCCTTGCCAGATAAAATAGTCCTTTTGAAATAAATTTTCAGTTACAACAGGATGACGGAAAATTCCAAAAACGGTTGAGCCACTTCCACTCATGCATGCATACAGGGCGCCAAGTTCATACATTTTTTCCTTGATGGTTCTGATCTGTGGATACTTTTTAAAAACAGGTTCTTCAAAATCATTGATAAGTTCTTCCTGCCAATATTCAAATGGTTTAACCAGGATTGAAGGAATGGATATGTTCTTTTTTTCGGGTTTAATCATTGCATATGCTTCACCGGTATTAACCGAAAAACCGGGTTTTACAAGTAAAAAAGAATAATTAGCTAATGATAATTCTATTGGTAAAAATTTATCTCCGCGTTCAACAGCAAACACCGGTTTATTTTCAATAAAAAAAGCACAATCGCTTCCAAGTTGTTTTGCATATTCTTTCATTTCATCTTCATGCAATCCAATTGAAAACAAATCATTCAGTAACATAATTGCAAATGCAGCGTCGGATGAACCACCTCCCAGTCCTGCTCCTATCGGTATCTTTTTTTGTAAATATATGCAAACAGGTGGAATATGAAAATCTTTCTTCAATAAATCATATGCTTTCATTACAAGATTTGCCGACTGATTTCCGGGAATGATCAAGCCATTGGATTCAAACGTTGTTTCATCTTTTGTTTCAATGATCTCTAGTATATCGGTCAGGGGGACAGGATAAAAAACCGTTTCAATGGAATGAAAACCATCACTCCTCTTTTCAGTTACTGAAAGACCCAGATTAATTTTACAGTTCGGAAAACGGATCATCTTATAAAAATATATACACAAAGATATAATAATGTTTTCAAATGATTTTGTAAATTGCCTGTCAGAAAACAATCATCAACTAAATCGTTTAGTTTTTTAATATGGCAATACTGAACACCTTCATATCATGGCTGATAAAAAAAAGGATACACCAGATCGAACTGTTCATGAAGTATCCGCATGATGTACAGAATGAATGGTTGAAACGATTATTATATGATGCTCGCGATACCGAATGGGGGAAAAAATATGATTACAAACATATTGATACACCTGAAAAATTCAGACAAACAGTTCCATTGAATGACTATGACTCACTGAAGCCCTTTATTGACAGACTACGCAAAGGTGAGAAAAATATTTTATGGCCTACAGAAATAAAATGGTTTGCTAAATCTTCCGGCACGACCAATGATAAAAGCAAACTAATTCCTGTCAGCGAAGAATCCCTTGAACACTGTCATTACAAGGGCGGAAAAGATATGCTCTCCATCTATTGCAATAATTATCCTGACACGACCATCTTTGACGGAAAAGGGTTGGCTGTTGGCGGAAGCGGTGATTTTTCATACGATGCAGATATTTTTTACGGTGATCTTTCGGCAATCATCATGAAAAATCTTCCGCTATGGGCAGAATTTATTCGTGTACCCAATCTTTCCATTGCATTGATGAACAACTGGGAAGAAAAAATCGAAAAACTGGCTCATGCATCCATTGCTGAGGATGTTACAAATATTTCAGGTGTACCCTCCTGGACCTTGCTGTTGTTAAAAAAGATTCTCGAAATAACCGGTAAGAGTGACCTACTGGAAGTATGGCCAAATCTTGAATTATATATTCACGGAGGTGTAAAATTTACCCCTTACAAAAATCAATTCAATCTTTTAATTCCTTCCGGTAAAATGAATTATCTTGAAACGTATAATGCATCGGAAGGATTCTTTGGTATTCAGGATATAACCGATCGGGAAGAATTATTATTAATGCTCGATTATGGAATCTATTATGAATTCATGACTCCGGATCAGGTAAACAGTGATTCGCCAGATACATTAACCTTATCCGAAGTACAGATGGGCATTAATTATGCGTTGATCATCTCTACCAATGGGGGTTTGTGGAGATATGTTATTGGTGATACCATTGTATTTACGTCATTGAATCCTTACAGATTCATGATCTCAGGAAGAATTAAAAATTTTATAAATGCATTTGGTGAAGAATTAATTATTGATAATGCCGAAAAAGCACTTGCTATTGCCTGTGAAAAATCTAATGCTTTGATCAATGAATATACGGGAGCTCCTATTTATTTAAATGATAATAAAAATGCAGCACATGAGTGGTTGATTGAATTTGCTCAACCTCCTGAAAATTTTGAATATTTTTCCGAGCTGTTTGACAATGCTCTGAAATCATTGAACTCAGACTATGAAGCCAAACGATACAAGAACCTTTTACTGAAACCACCTGTCATCCGTTCAATGCCACCCCATACATTTTACAACTGGCTAAAACAAAAAAACAAACTGGGCGGACAACACAAAGTACCCCGTTTGTCTAATGACAGAATATTCATTGAGGAAATTTATCACATGAATAACCATCTTACCTCTTAAATCAATGATTTCAATCTTACGACATATATTATTTATTTCTATATTTCTTCTGTATTCCTTTTCTTCGGTTAATTTTAACCATATTTCTTCTCTGAAAATTCAGGGTGATTTTATGGATGTGGATCATCTGGATAATATTTATTTAGTACAAAACGATCAATTACTTAAATATGATGATAAAGGGAATTTGGTAAAAACTTTTAGCAATAAAACACTCGGCAGAATTACGTCCATTGATGTCAGTAATCCTTTAAAGATTCTTGTATTTTATAAAAATTTTAACCGGTTGATCTTTTTAGATAATACATTAAGTATCAAAGGAGATATCGTTCAACTGACTTCATTGGAAATGGATCAGACCACCTTGGGTTGTTCTTCTTTTAACAACGGCTTCTGGCTCTATGAATCACAGATTCAACAGTTGATCCGTTTTGACGAGGGCTTAACGCAATCCCAAAAAAGCGGAAATATTTTTCAATTGACCGACAAAGAGATATACCCTGATTTTTTAATCGAAGAAAATAATCTGCTTTTTTTAAAAGATTCTAAAACAGGTATTTTCATCTTTGACAGATATGGCGGTTATCTCCGAATGATTCCGGTAAAAATATTCGAAAATATTCAGGTGATTAAAAATAAAATTTATTACCTGTCTGATAAATCAACCCTTACAAACTATGACTTATTAACATTGCAGGAATCATCCATCAAACTACCCATTGAAAATATCAAATCATTTAAAATATGTAATAATAAAATCTACTTACTGACTACAGAGGGGATTGAAGTATACGCCCTTACGATTCAATAATTATCTTCATTTTTATTTTTACTTTGGTCAACTTAAATTAATCAACAGTCTTCAGACAAACTTATTAATAATTTGTTTGAGTTTTTTATATTATTAGTATTTTTGATGTGCTTAAAAAAAACATAAAATGAAAAGAGACAAACAGATTTTTGAATTAATTGCAAAAGAAAAAAACCGCCAGTTAGAAGGACTGGAATTAATCGCTTCTGAAAATTTTGTCAGTGATGAAGTATTAGAAGCTATGGGTTCGTGTTTAACAAACAAATATGCCGAGGGGTATCCCGGAGCGAGATATTATGGCGGTTGTCAGATAGTAGATCAAACCGAACAGCTTGCTATTGACAGGGCAAAAGCATTATTCAATGCCGAATATGTTAATGTTCAACCTCACTCAGGGGCACAAGCCAATGCTGCCGTATTCTTTGCTCTGATGAAATACGGAGATAAGTTTCTCGGGCTGAACCTCGCTCACGGCGGGCATTTATCACATGGTTCACCGGTTAATCTGTCGGGAATATTTTATCAGCCCATTGCTTATCATGTGAAGGAAGAAACAGGCACTGTAGATTATGACGCCATGGAAGCACTGGCAATCAAAGAAAAACCAAAATTGATCCTGGCAGGTGCATCCGCATATTCCCGTGACTGGGATTACAAGCGTATGAGATATATTGCCGACAAAGTGAATGCATTTTTAATGGCAGATATTGCTCATCCTGCCGGTCTGATCGCAAAAGGTATATTGAATGACCCGATTTCTAATTGCCATGTAGTTACGACAACTACCCATAAAACATTACGAGGTCCTCGTGGCGGGATGATCATGATGGGCACGGATTTCGAAAATCCATGGGGATTAAAAACACCTAAAGGCGAAACCAAAATGATGTCTGCAATCATGAATGGCGCTGTATTTCCCGGTCAACAAGGCGGCCCCCTTGAACATGTGATTGCTGCCAAAGCTGTTTCATTTGGCGAAGCATTATCTGATCAATATTTAAAATATATTTTACAGGTCCAAAAAAATGCACAGGTCATGGCAAAAGGATTTATGGAAAAAGGATACAAAATTGTTTCTGATGGTACAGACAATCACCTGATGTTGATAGATCTTCGTTCAAAATTCCCTGATATCACCGGAAAGCAGGTAGAACAGGTTCTAGGTAAAGCGGATATTACCATCAATAAAAATATGGTTCCTTTTGATTCACGCTCCCCATTTCAAACTTCCGGCTTCCGAATTGGTACTCCTGCAATAACTACACGCGGATTAAAAGAAAAACAAATGACTGTCATTGTTGAACTGATTGATGAAGTTATCAGTAACATCGAAAATGAAAAAATTATTAAAGCCGTGAAAACACAAGTCAATAAACTAGTTGAAGGACGTCCGTTATTTAATTTCTAACCAATTTTATACTTATTTTACGGATATTTGATTTAAATAATAATGCACGAAACACCTACAATCGTTCAGGAACAAAAAGAAATACTCAGAAGATTCCATAGTATTTTAGAACTACTGAATAAAGATGTCAAAAAGGAGGACAGGGTTAATATCCGTAAAGCATTTAAAATCGCTATTGAAGCGCATAAAGACATGCGACGGAAAACTGGTGAACCGTATATTTATCACCCGTTGGCTGTTGCACGAATTTGCGTTGAAGATATTGGCTTAGGACCCACATCTATTATCTGTGCTTTACTGCATGATGTTGTTGAAGACACTGATTTTAAATTAGTGGACATTGAACGTCTTTTTGGTTCAAAAATTTCCAACATCATTGACGGCTTAACTAAAATTTCAGGTATATTCATAGGGGACAATACTCCAATTACCAGTCAGGCAGAGAATCTGAAAAGAATGATTCTTACTTTAGGAGATGATGTCCGGGTAATCCTAATTAAACTCGCAGATCGATTGCATAATATGCGTACCCTGGATGCAATGACAGCGGAGAAAAGATTGAAGGTTGCCTCCGAAACATTATTCCTTTTTGCACCCCTCGCTCACCGACTGGGGTTACATGCCATCAAAATAGAATTAGAAGATTTATCCCTGAAGTATACCGAACCACAAATCTATACGACTATTTTGGCCAAACTGAAAGAATCAAGCAAGGAAAGAGAAAAATTCATCAAACAATTTATTGCACCGATCAAAAAAAGAATTGACGAATTAAATATTTCGTCATTTGAAATATATGGTCGTTCCAAATCCATTTCATCTATCTGGGAAAAGATGAAAAAAAAGAATGTCCTATTCGAGGAAGTCTTTGATTTATTTGCTATCCGGATCATTATTGATTCTAAATATGAAGATGAAAAAATCGATTGCTGGAAAGTATATTCATTGATAACAAGTATTTATAAGCCCAATCCTGAACGGTTGCGCGACTGGATATCTATGCCTAAAGCCAATGGTTATGAAGCATTACATACAACGGTCATGAGTAACTCGGGCAAATGGGTGGAAGTACAAATCCGTACCCGACGAATGGATGAAATTGCTGAAAAGGGTTATGCAGCACACTGGAAATACAAAGAGTCCGTAAATTATGAAAGCGGTCTTGATAAATGGCTGAATAAAATCAGAGAACTGCTTCAGAGCAGCGATTCAAATGCGCTTGACTTTTTGGATGATTTTAAAATGAATCTTTTTGCCGAAGAAGTTTTAATTTTTACTCCCAAAGGTGAATTACGAACATTGCCACATGGTTCAACAATACTTGATTTTGCATATGCCATTCATACTCAACTTGGGAATCAATGTATAGGAGCAAAAGTAAATCATAATCTTGTATCCAGAGAATACATTCTCCGAAGCGGAGATCAGGTTGAAATTCTTACGTCTGATATACAAAAACCAAATCCTGCCTGGATGAATCAGGTTGCCACTCTCCGTGCAAAGAATGAGATTAAAGAAGCCATTAAAACCGAACGAAAAAATTTATCTGAAAAAGGAAAAAAAGATCTGAAAGAATTATTTAAATCCTTTAATCTTGAATTTAATGCTCAAAATATTTCAGATGTGAGAAGTTATTTTAAAATAGAAAACAGCGCTGATTTATATTATGATGCGGCAATAAATAATATCGGGCATGATCAACTCAAAGAATATTTTAAAGATAAAGAGAGAGGAAAAGTTCTGAAGCAACTGAAAAAGACAAAAGTGTATTCCTCCTCTAATGATGCTATTTCCACAAAAGATATTGCTGATTATATTAAAAAGAATTCTGATTCATTTTTTATTGGTGATAAAGTGGCAAACTTCCGTTATACCATTTCAAATTGCTGTAACCCTATTCCGGGTGATGAGATCATGGGTTTTCTCTCAGGAGAAAAAAATAATGAAATCATTGTTCATCAAACCATCTGCAAAGACGCCATTCAATTGATGTCCACTTACGGAAATAATATTGTCAATGCCAAATGGTATAATGAAACAGTTGAATTTCTTGCCGGTATTCAGTTTGCCGGCATTGATAAACCGGGTGTACTGAATAAGATCACTGAAATTATTTCACTGGAGATGCATTTGAATATTCATTCTGTTAGCTTCACCACCAGTAATGGTTTATTTGAAGGCATCATCAAAATATTTATTGACAACACCCAAAAGTTAAATACAATGATTGAAAATTTCAGAAAAATTGATGCAGTAAAACAAGTATACAGAATCACCCGAAATTAATTACATTGTAATAAAGAATATTTCACAATACGTATAGATATTCAATAATATTATTAATTTTATCCTTCTGAAAAAATTTATTGTTCGCTCCGGCAATGAAAAACATTAATAAAAACACGTTCGATAATGTAAAACACATTTTAACTTCACATCTGGAAGTTCATAACTACAGAAAAACACCCGAACGATATGCAATTCTCAAAGAAATCTATTCTTTTCCCGGACATTTCGATATTAAATCCTTGTATGCAAGGATGAAGAATAACAAATACCTTGTAAGCCGCGCTACTCTTTACAATACAATTAAAACCCTTCAGGAATGCCATCTGGTCATTAAACATCAGTTTGGAAAAAATACGGCATGGTTCGAAAAGTCATATGGTCAGCAGCATTATCATCTGGTCTGTAGGAATTGCGGCAAGGTAATTGAATTTTCTGATTTTCCCATTGATAACAGTATTGTGAAAATCCAGGAAAAAATTGAAAAAGCCAATGATGTTGATATCACTCATCATTCATTGATATTTTACGGTAAATGCAAGAATCAAAAAAAATGTCATATAATTAATGATAAAACCAAATAACTAATTTTAATAAGAATGAAAGTAGATGTACTGTTAGGTCTTCAGTGGGGAGACGAGGGAAAAGGAAAATTTGTAGATGTGCTTTGCGGGAAATATGATATTATTGCCCGATTTCAGGGAGGACCCAATGCAGGTCATACCATTGAATTTGAAAATCAAAAATATGTATTACATACTATTCCTTCCGGAATATTTAATAATCATGTAATCAATGTCATTGGCAATACAGTGGTTGTTGATCCTGTCATATTTCTTCAAGAAATTGAAAATATTCAAAGTCATAAGAAAGATATTAATCTGAAAGAACGTTTATTGATCTCTAAAAAAGCACATCTGATTCTCCCTACACATCGGTTGATGGATGCTGCTTTGGAAAGTGCTAAAGGAGCAGGAAAGATTGGATCAACCCTTAAAGGGATTGGTCCGACCTATACTGATAAAACCGGCAGAAACGGACTGCGTATCGGAGATATTTTGCTTCCCGATTTTAAAGAAAAATATGAGCAGCTTAAACAAAATCATCTTCAGTTAATGAATTTTTATCAATTCAATTACAAAGATGTACTTTTAGATAAATTAACCTTTGATGAATATGAAAAATCTTTTTTTGATGCAATTCATGTGATTAAATCTTTTCAGTTGATTGATGCCGAGTATTACATCAATGAAGCCTTATCCGACAAAAAAACCGTTTTGGCTGAAGGTGCACAGGGAATTATGCTTGATCTGGATTATGGGTCCTATCCGTTTGTTACGTCATCCAACACCATTACTGCCGGAGCATGCATCGGATTGGGCGTTTCACCGGATAAGATCGGTAAAGTAATCGGTATTTTTAAAGCTTATGCTACCCGCGTTGGGAGTGGGCCTTTTCCCTCCGAACTCTCGAACGAAACAGGAGAAAATTTACGCTGTATAGGTCACGAATTTGGTGCCACCACCGGACGTCCCAGACGTTGCGGTTGGCTTGACCTGGTTGCCCTTAAATATGCTTTGATGATCAATGGAGTTACCGACCTGATCATGACCAAAGCAGATGTGTTGAATGATTTTGAAACCATACAAATATGTACATCATATTCAATAAATGGGAATACAACAAATCGTTTTCCGAATGATCTTAACCATACTGAAATCACTCCGGTTCTCAAATCTTTTAAAGGATGGAAAACAGAAACCAAACATATTCGTTCTATTGACAACTTACCGGCAGAGTTATTACATTATATTGATTTTATTGAAAAAGAATTAAAAGTTCCAATCTCAATCATATCGGTTGGACCGGACAGAACAGAAACAATTGTAAAAAAATAATTACACAAGAAATAATAATGGAAGTTGATATTTTTATTCCCTGCTTCATGGATCAGATTTATCCTCAGACTGCTTTGAATACGGTTAAGATACTTGAAAAGCTCGATGTAAATGTTCATTATAATATTGAACAAACCTGTTGTGGGCAAATGGCTTTCAACAGTGGATTCTGGGATGAAGCTAAAGCGTTGGGTGAAAAATTTATTAAAGATTTCAATACAGGAAGGTATGTCATCAGCCCATCTGCTTCATGTGTGGGCATGGTCCGAAATTTTTATACCGAACTCTTTTACAATTCTGCTTTGCATAATGAATGCAATGATCTGAAAAAACGTATTTTTGAATTCACTGATTTTATTGTAAACATTTTAAATGTAACCGATATCGGTGCCGAATTCAATCATAAGATCACTTACCATGATGCGTGTGCAGCACTTAGGGAATATGGGATTAAAGATGAACCGAGAAAATTGCTTGATAAAGTGAAAGGTCTTGAACTCATTGAATTGAAAAACAATGAAGTGTGCTGTGGTTTTGGCGGAACATTTTCCGTTAAGCACGAAGGCATTTCTACTGCCATGGCTCAACAAAAAATTCAACATGCACTTGAAACAGGCGCTGAATATATTGTTTCAACAGAAGCTTCCTGCCTGATGAATATGGAAGGATATATCAAAAAAAACAATCTCCCACTCAAGACCGCTCATATTGCTGATGTGCTTGCATCCGGCTGGTAAAAATATGAAACAGAATTCAGTGATCGCACTAACCGGATGGGGCTCGCTTTCTGCTCTTGGTTCAGAAAAAGATGATATCATTAAAAGTTATGAATCGGCTCAAACTTGTTTGAAAAATAAAATTTTCAATCAAAAAGAATACCCTGTCGCTGTTCTGCATCCCTCTGCTGAAAAAGAATTGAACGAACTGATTGCCAGGGATAAAAAATTTAAACGTCTTGACCGTCTTGTTTTAATGGCTTTGATTTCTGCTTCAAAAGCTTATAAAATGGCAAACTGGTCAAACAAGAACTTTACAAATATTGGAGTTAACATTGGCTCATCACGTGGTGCAACCGGTCTTTGGGAAACATTACATGAAGAATTTTTATCATCACCCAACAAACAAGCTTTTCTACTGACATCCCCATTAACAACGTTGGGCAATGTTTCTTCAGAAGTAGCAGCGTTTCTGAATACGACCGGTCCTATTATCAGTAACTCAACAACATGCAGTACTGCATTTCAGGCAATTGGAAATGCTATTGCATGGCTCAAAGCAGATATGGCAGATGCATTCATAGCTGGCGGCAGTGAAGCTCCGTTGACAAAATTTACACTGGCACAAACGGAAGCCCTTGGTATTTATACCCAACAAATTCATACTGATTATCCTGCTCGTCCTTTTTCAAATGAAAAAATACAAATGAATTCGTTCACATTGGGTGAAGGAGCAGCCATATTTACTTTAGAAAAAATAAATTCAACAGAATTAAATATTATTAAACCGACTGCCATCATTGAATCAATCGGATTTGCTTTTGAACCACCACCTTCAGCAACTGGTTTGAACCCTGATGGATTTTTATTATTTAAATCCATGCAAAATGCCCTTCAACAGATGATCACCCCTGAACCGGTTGATCTGCTTTTATTACATGGTACAGGGACACTCAAAGGGGATGCAGCTGAAATGAATGCCGTGAAAAATTGTTTTGCTGAAAATATACCTAATTTATATACAAATAAATGGAAGGTGGGTCATTCCTATGGTGCATCAGCTGCATTGCATCTGGAATTAGCGTTATTATGTATTCAGAATAATCTAAAATTAACGCTGCCTTATCCTTCGATCATCAATAACCATGAAAAAAGAATTCGTAAAGTGATGATCAATGCGACCGGCTTTGGCGGAAATGCTGCATCACTGATTATCAGTAATTATTTTTGAAAATTAATTCCGTAAATAAAAGAGATCGTTTTATTGTTCTTCTTTCATGTGGTGTGAATACTTTCTCCATTTTTCGGTTACCTCACGCATATCATCAGGTAGTTCAGAATTAAACTCCATAAATTTTCGCGTAATCGGATGTTCAAACCCAAGATACCGTGCATGTAATGCCTGACGTGGAATGATCTTAAAACAATTGGTAACAAACTGTTTGTACTTGGTGAACGTGGTTCCTTTTAGTATGACATCACCGCCATATTCACTATCACTAAAAATAGGATGACCAATGTATTTGAAGTGAGTGCGTATCTGATGTGTTCTTCCTGTTTCAAGAATACATTCCACAAGGGATACATAACCCAGTCGTTCAATAACGCTATAATGTGTAATAGCTTCTTTACCGTAATCACCGTCAGGAAAAACAGTCATCATTTTTCTGTTTTTAGGATGCCGTCCAAGATGACCTGTAATCGTTCCTTGATCCTCTTTAAAGTCGCCCCAAACAAGGGCAGTATAAATTCGTTTAATTGTATGATCAAAAAAACATTTAGCCAAACGGGTCTGAGCAAGTTCATTTTTGGCAACTAATAAAATTCCTGATGTGTTTTTATCAATTCGATGAACAAGAAAAGGTTTAGCTATTTCTTTCTTTGATTGAGGAGTCTGCTGAAAATGAAACATCAACGCATTCACAAGTGTACCGGAATAATTACCGTAAGCAGGATGAACAACCATTCCGGCTTCTTTATTGACCACAATAATATCATCATCTTCATAAATTATATTTAAAGGAATATCTTGAGGTATCAATTCAATTTCACGGACAGGATGAGGAAGAACGATAGCTACTACATCTTTGGGCTTAACTTTGTAATTGGACTTTACCGGTGTGCCATTCACTAAAATACAAGCTGCAGTGGCTGCCAGTTGAATTTTATTTCGTGAAATATTTTCCAGCCGATTAAATAAAAATTTATCAATCCTCAAGGGAGTTTGACCGGCATCGATGGTTAAACGGTGATGTTCATAAAATTCCTGTTCTTCGGTTAAATCAGTTTCTTCTACCATGAACCTATGATTGTTATTTGCAGATGATCAGTTTAGTAACTGAAGAAGTATTATTATCGCTATCCTGTATTTTCAAAAAATATAATCCATTCGAAACAGTAGAAATATCAATAGTTTTATTGAATGGTTGTGAAAGTACGCAATGACCTGTCATATCAATAAAGGCAATAAAATATTGTTTCATGTCCCCTTCAGAAGTAACTATATCTATATTTAATGTATTATCATGAACCGGATTAGGATTAATTTTAAATCTGATCTTATTTTTGTCTCGGTCAGCAATTGATTGAAGAATAAAACTTTTTCCAAATACAGGTCGTATCATTAAAGCACCCTGATAAGTTGAAGGATAAAGATAATTTACAATCAGGTTGGATTGTTCATTGATATTTCTATCAAAGCCGATATTCAGCGAAACATTTGAATTCTGAACCCACCCGACATAAAAATTACCTGCATTGATGACTACTGAAGTATCATATAAATAATATGTATGATACTGATTTAAGCTGTCTTCAAATTTGGGCACCAAACTATTTTTCTGATAAATAATATTTCCCGGACTCCCGTTTTTATCATCCCAGATAGTTAGATTAAAATCAACTACATTTTCATTATCTAATGTTTGATTAAAATAGACTTGTACGGCACGCAGCGTATCCTTCATGTAATTTGTAAAACGATAGGCAATTTCTCCTTCTCCATTGTATCCGTAACCATTCTCAGGCACCCCGTCATCATAGGCATAATAATTATAAAAACGCTGATAATAACTGACAGTATCATTCTTTCTTAATTTATCAGGTGTGGTAGTGATAGAATCAAATATCCTGAATACAGCGCTATCTGAAGTATTTGTTTTAAATAAATAATCAATCTTCGGATCAAAAAACGCAGTTGACCCCGGATCTACATTTACACTGTTCAATGCCTGCAAATACGGTGGTTCTGAACCAAAAAGATCATAAATTTTGAAATAGCGATAAACATTACGAACAGCATTATTATCCATATTCACAAAAGGAATTTTAAATGTATCTAACAAATAATTTGCCGGTGTAGATAAAAATTTAAAATGTGACCAAGGGATAGACTGATAATCTTTAAGCAATGAAGTGATTCGTCCGGTAAAAGCAACATCGGTATAATTTGTATCTGAATTTTTTCTTGCTTTATCTAAATATATATAATCCAGATTCCATTGATCAACATTACCGGACACCCAACCTGGTTCAATGCCATTATACAAACTTGCATAATTTTTAAACCGGAACTGAAACCCATTATAAAGATAAACGGGATCATTAACGGGGATTAAAATTTGTTTAAAATATGTATTATATTTTAATTTAAATTTTTCGAGTGACATTCCTTCATGTCTCCACACTCTGTTCCATCTTGGTAAGATCGAGGTTAAGGTTGTATAAATAGTATCCGTTGATGTATAAGTCGTATCAACGGTTGTAAGGGTATCCGGCGGATAACTCGCAAATTCAAGTGTTAACAAATCATTTTTTTCAGGAGCATCCCCATACCCTTGTAAGGGGGCATTCAATCCGCCTCCCGGTTGAAAATAAAAACTTAAATAAATGGAATCTCCTGCATGAAATGCACTCAAATTAATCGGGTTTGAAGTCATACAGTCAGCAGGAAAAGTATCTTTAGATGTTGCATTCGGATAAAGTTTTCCTTTGGCATCCAAAGCATCTAGAGTGGCAACACCAAGTGTAACAGGATATACAGGATAATCAATATTAATGAAAGCAAAATGATCATTCCATAAATGTGAATCCGGATAAATTGTATTGGATGAAAAGTCATCCATAAATGGTAGTTGAAGGGTATCATTGATTCCTTTTGTCAAAGTCAATTTGCCGGGTCTGTTTTTTTTAATCAACGGATTATCTTTTAATCCTGTAATATATTCCTGTGAAAAAGCAGTAAACACAGTAAATATTAATATGCTGAAGAAAATATTTTTTTTCATTATTTTTTCGAAGTGTCTTGTTTTATTTTTTCAAGTAAGGGCCCGAAATCATAGTTTTTTTCTGAACGAAACCAAATATCAATGGATTCCCCGACATACATTAAATTTCCATACTTACAATCCGGTTTTTGTTTAATAACACGACTATGAGTAGAATCACCATCAATGTAAATAGTTGCACCAAGATTCAAAGATATCGATTTCAATGCTTCAGCAACTTCAGAAGGTGTTTTTCCATATAAAAAAGGAACTGCAATTTTTTCTTTTTTTAATCCGTCACCAACAACCAGATCAATGACAGACCCTTTATTTATAGGTGTTCCCGGTTTAATAGGATGATTTTGATATAATTGCTCAAGTACAGCATCCTTATATTCAGAAGCAATATAATTAAAAGAACCCATTTTCAATCCGTACGTTTCAATCATTGATTTTGCCTGACGCAGACTTAGATCCTTAAAATTTGGCATCGCAATACGTTCAGGCAATGAAGTGACAATGGTAAGATAAATGATTCTATTTTTCTTTACACGGGTTTCAGGTAAAGGAATCTGAGAAATAACCGTACCTTTCTTTTTATCCGTATTAAAAACGGAATCAATAATCTCAAACCTTAAATTATGTTCAGATGAAAATGAGTCCAATTCTCTGACTGACTTACCGGAAAAATCCGGAACAACAACCGCTTGATTAAATCCGGTATAGCTTCTGATCATCAATGAAACAATCCATAACAATAAAATTGTTACAATAATAATGTAAAGGACATGTTTTAAAAAAGGATGACTTTTAATATAATTCAGCATTACTCGGAAAAAATAATTCAACCATTAAACAAATATTCTTGAAATTTATTGTTTCAATCAAAGGTCAAAATTAATAATATTCTTGTATTATATAATAAAGATAATACCCAAAAGTCGCAAGCAAACTAAAAAAGAACCTTAAAGATGTTGATAAATCAACGCTTTAATATTTTTTTTTGTATCACCCAAAAGGTGAAATTATGGTTTAAATCTTTCACCTACCGTGTACTTCGTTAATCCTCATTAATTATTCAAATAAGCGTTATTCCTGACAATTGATAAAAATAATAGTAACCAAATCTGCGAGAAATTTTAATGACTACTAAAATTTCTCACAGATTTTTGTTTTGTTTAATATTTACTTTTTGTTTGATCAAAAAGTAACAAAAAATCAAGACTGAATAAAAATTTCCACAAAACATACGAATGCTTTTGTTTCACGCATTACAAGCCGTCCCGATGGATGAATGTTTTAAATACAAAATATATTTGCATCGGGACTCGTGTAATGCTTACTATTCCACTCACACTAAAAGCATTCTTGTTTTGATTAGAAAATTTTTATTAGGTCATTTTTATAGATATATAATTATTGTATATCTATAAATTGCTTATTGAGGAACGACTTCTTATATTTCTTCCTAAAATCATTCGTAAACCGAAATATATCTAATAATAAATCGTAACAAGATTTATATACCGGAAGTTCTTGATGTAATCCCATTTTTTAAAAAATAAAAAATTGATGGGGAAAGCCCCATACCCCAAATAGGCAAATAGTCTTAATCTCGCAAACAACGCACAGAAAACCCATATCGCTTATAGACGGCGTATCTGTTGACATTGCTGCTACTGTAGGTCAGAAGCCTGTACCAGGCATAGCTCGTACTGTACTCGGTAGAACTCCACCAGCCGCCGTTGCTGCCAATGCCGTAGAAGGTACCATCGTAGCCACGGCCGCCACCCGGAAGGGCTGTAAAGTCGGTAGAATTTCTTTTGGCAGGGTAATCAGTATTACCAACAGTGCCTATACCTGTATAAGAAGTCCAATTGGTAGTAGCAGCAAGTGATTTAGTATAGTAATTACCAGTTGTAGAGCCATCATAATTATAGCCATTGGCTATCAGATAGTTTTCCAATGTTGTCCATTCAGCATCACTTGGCACATGCCAGCCGGTTGGGGCAAGTTTACCTGTAATTACTACAAACCAATTATATAGAGCACCGTATTTATTTGCTGTGTAAGTGACTTTATCATTATTATACCAGCAATAACCCGGAGTAGATAAATTACTCCACGCTATTTCATCTGTTACAAGTGGTATAGCGGTGCCATCGTTGTATTTGGTAACTTTTAAGTTTTCCATCATCCATGTTTGAGTACCAATTTTTATTGTATTGTAAATATTGCCCTCAATATCAGTTACTGTAGCTGTGGGCGAAGGTGGCGTGGGTGTTGTGTTTTTCTTTTCATCTTTTTTGCAACTTATTGCAAGCATTAATACGAATCCCATTATTATTAATGGGTAAAACCAAATTTGGTTTTTCTGTTTCATGGTAATTTATTTTTAAATTTATTGAAAAGGATAATAAATCCAAATATAGTCATTTTCTTTAAATATTGAAAACCCAAAAAAAGTAGAAAGTAAGATTGCCTTGAAACTTCCTATGGGGAAAGAGAGCGCTGTGTATGTTGAATAAAAATATCCTGAATTTATACAGTAAAAAAAATTCTAACCTAAATTGTGATACATTTTGATATTCAAATTCTATTTACGACTTTTGGGTATATGTATTTTTGAAATTGTAATAAAATTTATAAACGAAGTTGTCAAAAGTTGAATGTTAAGAAAACACCAATAGTACATCAATATTGA
>CAYVNP010000035.1:0-43527 GCA_964452905.1 uncultured Bacteroidales bacterium | reverse complement strand
ACAGATGTCAAATCTAATGCGGTTACCCGTTTACACAAAATTTTTCACACCCTCTCTGACCTTTCTCCGGAAAACATCTTGGGCTCGTGAAAAAGTTGAACGCCTTTATCTCAAGACTATTCGCCGGAAGTAAAACATTTCACAATTATCTTCTTCTTTAACCAATGTAAACTAGAACTTGACATGACTTTTTAATTATTCTATATTTGTGCAACTTAAAAACTTAATTTGTCAGTAATATAAATAATTAATACTTTAAAAATGAGAACATTTACATTGTTATTTTTATTGGTTTTTGCAATATCAAAAACTCATGCTCAGAATTATATGATAAGTTTTGCAGGTTCAGGGGCTAGCAGTGTTGTTGATAGCGTTAAAGTTGAAAATCTCACTCAATCTACTAGTGTCAAGCTCGGTGGAAATGATATTTTACAACTAATAGCTACTGTAGGAATTAATAAAATAAATACGATTACAGAAGAAGCATTACATATATATCCAAATCCGATGTCAGAATTCAGCACCATTGAATTTGAATCTCCTGTTTCAGGGGATGCTGTCATAGAAGTAATTGATATGACAGGGAAAAAAGTTATTCAAACGCAAAACAATTTACTACAAGGTAATAATAAATATTTGATAAGTGGTATAAATGCCGGTGTTTACACTGTTCAGATAATTTCTGGAACATATACTTATACCGGAAAATTACTAAGTTATTGCAATGGAATTGAAAATTCAAAAATTATTTATCAAAGCCTAAGTAAGTGATCGATGTATCACCGGATAAATAATAATTAGTTTCACCATATTCAAAGCATGGGACCCTGGAATGCACGACATTCCAAACAGGATTATTTTCAAGATAGGAAATTTTTTGTCCGAAAGTTATTTGAACAAAACATGTAATTGCAAAGGAGAAGAAGATTTTTTTCATGTTTTTGTTTTATAGGAAGACACTTTACATTTAAAAAACCCTATGTGTTTAATCAGAAAATTTATTCTTTAATAATTTTTTTCAGATAATAATTTTTTTCATCTGTTATTTTTATCAGGTAATTACCTTTTGGTAAATCAATAATCTGAATAGGTGATTCATGATGTGTAGATATTGATCTCCCGTTAAAGTCATAAATCTCAATATTCTTTATTCTGTCCAGTCCGGAAATATAGAGCCAATCGGTTGCAGGATTAGGAAAAATATTGAATATTGTTTCTTTGCATTCATGAATATTAGTTTCATTTCCACCACCACCATTGGTTGTTCTAAAGAGTAGCCCATTATCCCCGATCATATAACCGGTTAGATCATCCACACTGCTAATTGATTTAATGTATTGTTTTGAAAGTGAATTTTCATCGAGCCAAAAAGGTTGTGTTTCAATAAATGATAAAGTGATAGGAGTAAAATTAGTTAATGAACCTGTAACAAATAATTTTTTTATATTGTTCAAAGTAAATAAACATATATCGTTTATTAAAATATTATATGGTAAATCGTATTCTTTATAAATTTTATTACTTAAAATTTCAAAATGAATATCAAAAGCCATGCAAACGGTATTGCTGTCTTTAACAAACAGTCCAACTCCTGAAGCGCTAGTATTGTCTGCCCATGCCGGAGGAGTAATATTATTCCATGTTTTACCCGAATTATATGTATATTCAACGATCTGGTTGGGTTTATAAAGTTCATCGCTGAAATAACCTGCAACATAAACATTATTTGAATTTTTTAATGCAATAATTTTTGTAAAGGGAATAAGATTATCAGTAAGAATTTCAGTCCATGTATTTCCACCGTCAGTTGTTTTCAAAACTTTTCCAAGATTATCTCCAACAGAAGTTTTATCCTGATCATATCCAATACTTACATACCCATTTAAAGAATCTGAAAATGATATATCAATATATGTATAATTGGTATCACAAAGTTGAATTATTGTATCCTGACCATTGATAAATTCAAGACTCTGAAAGCAAGAGTGGGGCAATTCAAGTTGTGTCCATGATTTACCGGCATTGATCGTTTTGTAGAAATTCTTATATCCAGGTCCAATAACATAACCGGTTTGAGATGTAGGGAAAGAAAGTTTAGTAAGTGTTTTGTCATTTGTAGCAAATATAGAGTCCCACGTGTTACCACCGTTAGTTGTTTTATAAATGAATTGATCAGAAATCAAAAATCCGTTATTCATGTCAATAAAAGTAACAGCATTATCAGATTGAGCATTTCCAACAGGCAAAGGAACCCATTGTGCCTTACACAATATATTAGTCAGTAATACTACTAATAATAAAGCTGTTTTTTTCATTTTATTTGTAACTCCTTTTAATTTATATAATGACACTTAATTCGTTAATTCTCCCATGGTTAATTAAAGTTTAATGAATTTTGTGATAAATAGTTTTCCATCCATAATAATCTGAATAAAATAGATACCTGATGATAATTGATCAATATTAATTTCTTTTGAATTAGATGAAATGAGTCTAATACCTTCTATGCTTATTATATCTATTTGTTCGGGTATTCCATCTGTTTTTATTTTTAGTACATCATTAGCAGGATTTGGGAAAATAATATTTTCCGAAGCAATAAAATCATCTTCGATCCCCTCATCAATTGCGATCAAATGTATATTTACATTTCCAATATCGCCATCAACATATATTTTATATGCATTCTCGAGGATTTTTGTTTTCCAATAAAAAGTAGAAACATAACCTGAAGAGGAATCCGGTTTGGCTAAAAGAATATAGTTGTCTTCCGGAACACCAAGAATCAAAAAAGAATTATCAATGATTTGTTGTGAACGAATGAGATGCTTTTTAAGATTTTGCGTTTGATAAAGATCAATATAACCATTTACAATTTCATTATTTCTTGTAATTATTTTACCGGAGATACTATGATATTTGGTAATAGAATCAACATTTAAAAGTATTCTAATTAAACTGTCACAACCAAATTTTGAATGTAATAGAAACTTATATAGTCCTGGTTTTGAAATAAATTGTTTATATAAAAATATACTGTCCCCTTTAGGGATTGTAATATTTTGTTCTATTATATATGATGGATGGATTACAAGTTTTGTTTCAATAATGCTATCACAACCGGTGATAGTTACATGTGAATCATAGTAGATACCTTCTGTTTTTCGGTATTGTTTCCCTATTAAAATACTATCTCCTTCACAAATTTCTTTAGTTATGGAATTAAAAAAACTTGCTCCGACTGTGAGTTCGGTTTTAATTATACTGTCGCATCCACTAATTTTTTTTACAAGCGAATCATAATAGATACCGGGTGCTTTACGATATTTATTTCCAATCAAAATACTGTCTCCACTGCATATCCCTTTTATTATGGTATGAAAAAAGCTTGAATCAATTGCAAGTTCAGTAATAACTTTTATGTCGCATCCGTAAACTGTCCTCAGTGAATCATAATAAACTCCAGGTGTTTTACGATATTCATTTTGAAGAAAAATACTGTCACCTTCACAAATAATTTTCTTCTGTGTTATTTTTGAGTTCAAACAAGATTCATCTTTGTAAAGTTGATCGATCTCCGCTGATGATAATTTACGATTATAAAATCTGATATCATCCATCCGTCCTTTGAAAAGATATCCTTTCGCAAACGAAAAAGCAAGCGAATCGGCACCGATATAAAGACTTTTGTTATTATTAAGAGGTGGAGCTAATTTTTTTGAAGCATAATTCAATTTTCCATTTATATATATTTCACCTATTTGTTTTAAATTATTATATGTAAATACAAGATGGTACCAATTCTGTGATGCAGTGGTATCAGTAGTAATAATATAAGAATTGGCACCACCCGTCAACTGATATATACATTTACCGCTTCCCCATGGATGTTCATCTCCTGTAATACTTAAAGCGTATCCGGTCTTATCATAACTTCGTTTAGAAATAAGTGCACTTTGAAGACCATTACTTCTCTGATCTTCATTAATCCATAAACTGAATGTAAAATCTTTATCATAAAAATTAAAACCAGTTGCATTTGTTATTTTGATAAAATCGGAAACACCATTGAAATAAAGAGCCATTCCTGAATGACCATGCCTGTCAGCAGAGAAAATGGAATTACCGTATAACATTCCATCATGCCCATTACCGGTATAATCTGCAACATTTCCATTGAGTGGAAAATATGCAATTAGTCCTTGCAATGGTTGTGCTTGAATTAAAAATGACCAAAAGAAAAGTGATAGAAAAAGAAATATTTTCGTAATGATTTTTATGTGGTTGTTATATGTAAAAGGTTTATTAAACAATGATTTCTGAATGGATTAATTAGTTGAATGAATATATTATACCTAAATGAATACCTGTTGCGGAAAACCGTTGACTGATTCCATATTGATTTGAATAGGTCGAATGAAGGAACCGCCTGAAAAAAGGTTCGGCAATAAGATTAATTTTATTATTAATCCGGTAATTAATGGCTACAGCAAAATAATATGAAAAGATTGTTTTCACTAAAGGTAATCCACTGATTTCAACAAACGATTCTGATTTCACCGGATCCAAAGTAATTCCTTTAGTCTCTTTCAGAAAGCCAGCAATCAGACCTGTCTGAATTGAATATGTGAATTTTTTGTAATTGAATTTATATCCAAATAAAAGTGGAATTTCTATATATGAAAAACTGTTTTTTGATTTGTTTTTAATCTCGGAAATATCTTTTCGGAGCATTTTATTGGAATCTGTTTTAATGTGTTGTATGGAGTCAGTGATATATCTCCAAGTCGTATCAATTTTGTTTTTAACCACATAAAATGAATCAAGAATATTTATTTTCCAGAATGGTGTTTGGGTTACTTGATAATAATATATACTATCAATATGATTGAATGAATAGTTTGCATGCAGATTGATTTTGGTATAGGAAATTCCTGTCTGCACCAGTAATCGCTTAACATTTAATTTCAAGACACCGTTAACAGTATATGATAAGGCGGGTATTTCCGCATTTTTAATTCTTTCAAGACTTGGAGTGTTTGACGTTGACTTAAAAGAAACCAACGGATAAACAGGTGCAGCGGTCAATCCTATTGATAAAGGGACTGATAGATGTTTGCGATTAGTAGTTGTTAAATTTGAAATTTTTGCAGGGAGAATCTTTGTTTTACTTTGCTCAATTTTTTTTTCAGGAATAGGTCTTTCTATTAAATTATTTAATGAGTCTGTTAATATTGTATCATGATTTTGAATTATTTCTTTTTTAATTGGAACCAATGAATCTTTTAAACTTTTATATTTTTTAATTGAATCCATGATCGTATCATTAGTTTCCTTTTTTATTTCAGGTAAAGAAACTTTTTCATTGATAGCAGGTTTTATTATTGATTTTTCATCCTGTATTTTTTGAACTGGAAGTGTAGCAGATAAAGGTTTTTTATTTTGTGTAGGTTGGATATTAGTATTTGCTGGAATGGAATTGACGTTTGTATTTATTTTTTTACTAATCAATAATTTTTTGCCAATAAGCTTAAATTCGAATTGATCACGGTTGGTTAGTTCGGTTAAGATAGTTAATAATGATTTATTATCTGCTTTATAAGTAATTCGTTTATCTGTAGTAATTATTTCCGGATTGTAAGAAAAATCAAGATTAACCATATTACTTATTTTAAGTAAAACATCACCTAATCGTTCATTGACAAAAGAAATACTAATTTTTTTATCCAGTAATGAATTTTGAGCATTACTTTTATTCAAGTAAAAATAAGAAAAGAAGACAAAAAAAAATATCCAGTAAAGTTTCATTTTTGATACCAATATTTCAATTCTTAATTTTACTTATCCTAAATTGGTTATCTTTTTTTTGAATGGAAATATTGAAGGTTCCTTTTAACATTTCAATAACTTCATCAATATTATTGGTACTGAATCTTGCTGATAATTTTAAATCAGATAATTCCGGTTGATCTAAAATAAACTGAATATGATAATTGTTTTCAAGCGTTTTAATGACACTATCCAAGGGTGTTTTATCAAAAATTAAGATGTTGGTTTTCCATGAAAGGTAATTATTATCCGTGTTTTGGAAAATTTTTAAACAATTTGTTTTTACATTATAAATAACACATTGACCGGCATAAAGATTATTTTTTTCTGTTAATTCAATGTTGTTTTTATTACCGGGATAAACCTGGACAATTCCTGTTTTGACGGTAACGGAAATAGTATTACTTACCGAATCTATTTTAATATTAAAGGATGTCCCAACTACTTTGACATCAAAGATACCTGTATGTATAATAAATGGCTTGTTTTTATCAGGTGTTATTTCAAAAAATGCTTCTCCCTTTTTTAAACTAATCTCTCGGTTATTTTTAGAAAATTTTTTTGGATAAATTATTTCAGTATTGATATTCATAAAAACAGATGACTCATCAGGAAGAATTATTTTTTGGTTACAAATATTCTTAGAATTTATTACTATATCGGATTTTGAATAAAAAGTGAAGAACCAATAACCAGCAAGAATGACAAGAAGAGCGGCTGCAACACGTAATAACAATATTGGTCTTTTAATTGTTTTTCTTTTCGTGATTCTTAAGGGAGATGAAAGTGTTGAATCAATACGGGTTTCTAATCGTTCCCATTCCTTTTGATCAATTTGTGTTTTATTTATTTCGTCCTCTCCTTTATTTTCAAAAATCTGCTTAACCTGAATAAAAAGTTGATTGTTTTCAATGTTTTCAGCTAACCAATTTTTTAGCAATAGATCTTCATCGGTAGTTGATTCACCGGACAAATGCCTGATGATGATGTCATTGATATTTTGGTTGTTTAGGTTCATTATACTTTGATTATTTATTAGAAGACACTTAAGCGAATAAAAATCCTATATAAAAAAACAAATCAATAAAAATATACTTGCAAAATTTTTAAGTTTATCTTTTAATCTGACCGATGCTTTTGTCAGATGAGCTTCGACAGTTTTTTTCGATATCTGGAGTTTTTCCGATATTTCTTCATGTTTCAGTCCTTCAAGTTTACTCAATGTGAAAATTTCTTTAGTCATTTCCGGTAATCCTTCAATTGCTTTGTTAATTGCATCTTTCAGATACGGTTCCGGTGGATGATTTCTGGTAACAGATTCATCAAAATAGATTTGTTCCTGATAATATTTATTGACAATTTTTAAATGTCTGATGTGATTTAGACAACTGTTGTGCACGACCCTAAATAAATACGATTTGAATGATTTATTTATTTTGATCTCATCTGCATTTATCCATAATTTAAAAAAAATATCCTGAATTATATCTTCAGCGGTTTCTTTATCTTCAATAAAAAGAGAAGCATATCTGCAAAGACTTGAACGATATAATTTAAAGACATATTCAAAAACTTGTTTATCCTTTTGTTTTATTCGATCTATTATTTCGTGGTCAGTGAGATTCAAGCTGAATTATTATTTAGTTGTTTTACCAAATATATAAAATTTTGTTTATTTAAAAATTAAATAATATTTTTTGGAATGAAGATGCTTTTCAAGAATATTTTCGTTTTTCTCAAATTGAAATTCAACTAATAAGTTTTCTCAAATACAATTGAATGGTGTTCTCTAATCCCAGATATAGTGCGTCACATACAAGGGCATGTCCAATGGAAACTTCGAGTAAACCGGGAATATTTTTCGCAAAGTAATTTAAATTGTCAAGGTTCAGGTCATGACCCGCATTCAATCCGATATGAAGGTTTTGTGCAGTTTGTGCAGCTTTCAGATAAGGTGCTAATGCTTTTTCAGGACTTGAACAAAACTGTTTTGCATATTCCTCAGTATATAATTCAATCCTGTCAGTTCCAGTATCTTTTGCTGCTTCAACCTGTTTTAAAACAGGATCAACAAAAAGAGATGTTCTGATTCCATGTATTTTAAATTCCTTGACGGTTTCAGTTAAAAAAAGTTTATGTTTAATGATATCCCAGCCGACATTCGAAGTGATTGCATCAGGCGTATCTGGTACCAACGTGACTTGAGCAGGTTTTACTTCAGCAACCAGTTCAATGAATTTTGGGGTTGGATATCCTTCAATATTAAATTCTGTTGATAACAATGGTTTTAAATCAAATAAATCCTGAAAACGGATATGTCGTTCATCAGGTCGCGGATGAACAGTGATTCCCTGTGCACCAAACCGTTCACAGTCAAGTGCAATTTTTTTTATATCGGGCAGATTACCCCCTCGTGCATTTCGTATTAATGCAATTTTATTTATATTAACACTTAATTTGGTCATGAATTTTTACGACTATTTTATGCAAACCTACACGAATTTTAGAAATATCACAAATTCAATTAATTTGAAATTATCGTTGCAGATTTAATCAATACAAATGTTTTTTATTATTTTAGCTTTTTATATTTAAGCATACTTATATAGTAAAAATGATTGCAAGAGATTTAATTTTTGAGAATATACCTATCATTCAATCATCCGATACAGCTTTGTTTGCTTTAAATCTGATGGATGAATTGAAAGTATCACACCTTCCAGTTCAGAGTGGATTGGAATATCTTGGAATTATTTCCGATGCAGATATTTATTCATTAGAAAATCCGGATCAGCCGATTGCAAAACTTGATCTTACATTAGAAAGACATTTTGTTTTAAAAGACCAGCATATTTTTGATGTTATTCGGTTTTTTTCTTCCTATCACCTGACTGCACTTCCTGTACTTGATGAAAAAGAAAATTACCTGGGTTCAGTAACACATGCGGATTTGGTTAATGGAATTGCTAAACTATCAGCTGTTGAAAATCCGGGGGGTATTATTGTGTTGGAAATGAGTGTCAATGATTACAGTCTTTCCGAGATCGCACAAATTGTTGAATCCAATGATGCCAAAATCCTCAATCTGTGTATTACTTCAAGTATTGATACCACACAGATTGAAGTAACACTCAAAACAAATAAATTAGATATCAATCCGATTTTACAAACTTTTATCCGATACAATTACAATATTAAAGCAACATTTGCCGAGAAAACAAACTATGAAGACATGAAAGAACGATTGGATGAATTTTTTAATTATTTGAATATTTAGTTATGAATTTTAAGTTTTTAAATTTATCCGAAAAAAATTAATATTTAAAATGAATGAATATAGCCGTTTACTGTAAAAACTTTTATGAAAAGGATATTGATTTCTTTAAACTTTTATTTTCGGAATTGCGAGAATTCAATTTTAATTTGCAGGTATATGAGCCATTTTATCATTTTATTAAAAATTCAATTACTCTGTCATCTCAAATTTCTTTGTTTAATACGCATGAAGATCTCTTGAAACATACAGATTGTCTTTTTAGTGTGGGTGGTGATGGTACAATTCTCGGCACCACCTCATTGGTGAAAGACACCGGTATTCCTGTTCTTGGAATAAATATCGGCAGACTTGGTTTTTTATCAGGCGTTTCAAGAGACCAGATTAAAATTGCTTTAAAGGAATTAGAACAAAAAAATTATACACTTGATCAGCGGACATTGATTGGTATCCACTCCAAACAAAATCTTTTCAATGAAAACAACTATGCATTGAATGAATTTTCTTTTCATAAAAAGGATTCTCCTTCCATGATACGTATTGAAGCATATATAGATGATGATTATCTTAATACTTATTGGGCTGACGGTTTAATTATTGCTACTCCTACCGGCTCTACAGGTTATTCATTGAGTTGTGGTGGTCCAATCATCACTCCGGATGCGGAAAATTTTATCATTACACCTATTGCAATTCATAACCTGACTGTGCGTCCACTGATCATTTCCGATAAAAAAATAATCAAATTAATCTTTGAAGAAAAAAATAAACATATCATGATCGGGCAGGATTTTCGATATACAACATTAGCAACCCCTCTTGAGTTTACATTAAAAAAGGAAGATTTTAAGTTTAATCTTATTCGAATGAAGGATCAGAATTTTTTTAATACAATTCGGAAAAAACTGATGTGGGGGCAGGATATTCGCAATAGCCATCAATAAAGAAGAAAAAATTTATTGATTTGGATAATGATTAGGTGAAAGATTTTATTAATTTTCGATTTTATTAAATATTAATTGATTAATCAAATGAAAAAAATTTGTATTCTTATTTTTGCATTTATTTGCATTAATGGATATGCTCAGAAATGGGTTAAGAATGGAAGTAACTACTCAATTACCTTTGGAGATTTGAGTATACTCGCTGAAGCAGGTTACGGTGGACGAATTTCGTCATTTAAAATGAGTGGTACGGAATTTTTCTTTACCGGTTCTGGTATGCGTGGTGCTACATTCTGGCCAAGTCCGCAGAGTATGTGGAACTATTCACCTTTCCCTGCTGTTCTTGACAGTGATCCGTATTCGGCAACTTTACAAAACAACGACTCAGTTCTGGTTCTTACAAGCGGTGTTTGTCCCAGAACTAATTGTCAGGTAATAAAAACACTTTGGGCCAATCCTTCTGAAAAATCTATTTCAATTAAATATACGTTAATTAATAAATCGGGAGCAACAAAAAGTTTTGCTCCGTGGGAACTTACTCGTGTCCCTGTTAATGGGTTGACGTTTTTTCCTAAAGGGTCAGGTTGGGCTGTTGCAAATCCTCCTAATCCGGCTTTCCCTCCTGCAAAAGAAGATACAATTGTATGGGTGAAGCATCAATCTGTTGAAGGTCAAAAACTTTTCCGTGACGGTGGCGAAGGATGGATTGCTCATATACATGATAATATGATTTTTATTAAAAAATATCCGGATGTGTTACCTGCCAATTTTGCTCCGGTTGAATCCGATATTGAATTATGGAGTTCTAGCGGATTGGAAGAAGTTGAAGTACAAGGCGGTTACGTTTCCCTGAATAATAATGCATCTTTTGATTGGACTGTTAAATGGTTTCTCCGTTGTATTCCCTCCAATGTTTCTCAAAGTGTCGGTTCTTCTGCACTGGTCAGACTTGCGCGTGATGTTTCTAAAACCGGATGTAATTGCCAAAGTATAGGTTTTAATAATTCTATTCCAAATAAATTAACCGGTGATCCTGATTTTACTGTCAATGCTACAAGTAGTTCAGGACAAACAGTTTCCTATCGAATTGTTTCGGGTCCTGCAACCATCACTGGGAATTTGATTCATCTTACCGGATCAACAGGAACTGTTGTTGTTGAAGCAGCTCAGCAAGGAACAACTAATTATTGTTTTACACAAATCACACAATCGTTTAAAGTATCTGCTTCACCTACTGGTGACGGATTGACAGCAAATTATTACAATGATGATAATATTTTAGCTAATGATTATACTGCTTTGAGTGGTACTAATTATTATACTCCAAATTCCTCAGCAAAATTTTTTACACATTCAGCGCTAACCCGCATTGATCCTGCAATTAATTTTAATTGGGGAACAGGATCTCCAGGAACAGGTGTTAATGCTAATTATTTTTCTGTTATTTGGGAAGGTCAGATTCAGCCTTTATATTCAGAGACCTATACATTCTATGGCACCAGTGATGATGGTATAACTGTTACGATCAATAATCAAAAAATCATTGATATCTGGCGGGCTCAGCCACAGGAAACCAATCAGGGAGTTATTACTCTAAATGCCAATCAGAAATATAATATCAAAGTAGAATTTATGGAGGTCTTGGGCCCGGCTTTTGTGAAGTTGGAATGGCAGAGTACAAGCCAGTCACGTGAAGTAGTTCCTCAAACGCAATTATTCTCAAAACCACTTTCAATTTTTGATGCGGATAAAAATGAGAACGATGCGAATCAATTGGTAGTTTATCCTATACCTGTTGAAAAATCAGGATTTTATATTGATTTAAAAAATGAACTTCCGGATAATAATGCAAAAATTCAAATTTATAATTTACAAGGACAGGAAATATATTCGTCTAAACTGTCAGGAAATTCTAAAGAATTTATAATTCCGCCATCTCAAATTGCAGTGGGGATTTATATGTTAAAATATTCTGATGATAAAAAAATGCTCTTGAAAAAGATTATTTTCAACTAAATTTTAGATGAAATTGTTTATTTGGAATAAATCAGAAACTATCTGATGCACCGCCTCCGCCAAATGATCCTCCGCCAAAGTCATTGGTGTTTTGTTGTTCATGTATTTGTGTGTGTTGTGTGAAACTTTGAGCAATCAACAATGCTTCTGCATTTGATTTGAAGAAATTATCTTCATCAATGTCTTCATTATATGTTATGCTATATTTAGGCGTTTTTAGTGATTTTATTACTACATAAATCAAAACAATTAATATGATCCCAGCTGTAGTTAAGGTCAATTCAGGATGACCTAAACTGAAGTAATATTTGAATGTAACTGCAGCAGCAAAAATCAAAATAATACCAATAATGAATAGTATACGGTCTTTATTCTTTAAGCCATAAAATACATAGAGTATAGGCACTAATGCTGTTGTTAAATAAAATAAAATTGCAAGTGGAATATCATCTGAAGGTAAAAGTTTTAACCCGAAAAAGGTAATACTCGATTCGCGTATGATATAATAATTACAAGCTAGATAGCCCACAAGCAATGCAATACATTCAACTACAGTCAAACATTTTCTCCATATAAAGAACGTTTCATTTTTTTTGTATTTATTCATAAAAAAGTATAAACATGCGGAAAGCGCCATGAATGCAAATGGCATGATTAATTTTGAAAATTCACCTAACAATAAGATCAAAGAATAAGAAATGGAATAAAGACATAGAGTTGAAATAAATGTAATAAACCTATCAGTATAGCGAATAATAGCTGCAAAAAGAAAAGGGAATATCAAAATCTCAGTTACAAGAAATGTATTTGAATTAAAAAAATCATAGTTTATAAGAGTTGAAATTGCTACACATAAAAATGCAATTCCAGAGTAAAGAAGGGCTTCATCCATTCCTGCATGAAATGCTTTACGGGTTTTAATTATATAAAGTTCTAAAAAAATAAAGCATACAAAAGAATAAATAGTGAAATTAATTATCAAAAAACTTTTTATGTGATGAGAAAAAATATTATAAATAAAAGTACTGTATAAGCCAATGGTTGAGCAAATGATAAAACAAGTAAAAATAAATAAACCGATTTTTAAAAATAATGCAGGTGTGTAAAAATCAATTTTATTATTTTTAATAATCGCAGCCATCTGTTCATCCGTAATGAGTTTATGGGCATACCATTGCTTTGCTTTTTTAATAACAGCAATGTTTAATAGTGTTTCAGAATTATAAGCCGTCATCTTCGATATTTAATATTTTTTTATAATTCATAAAGAAAGCTACAACTCCAGCGCTTGAAGCAATAAAATAAAAGAGGAAAAAAGTAAATGAAAAATCATGTGGAAGTATATGAAATAAAGAATAGGTCAATCCGATATATCCACAGATTACGGAGATAAGTAAGAACAAAAAAGATTTCCGGATAATGGCATAATTTAAATAATAAAAAACAATGCACCCAAGCAAAATGAAACTAATGAATTTGTAGGATTGACTAAATAATGCGGATAGATTTGCAGCAAATAAAATATTAGCTGAAAAAAGATTAAATGTAAAACTGAAATGTTTTTTCACATTTTTTTCTTCAGAGTATTTTGAAAAAGATGCAATTAAGATTCCTAAAATCAAAGCGGTGATAATAATATGAAAACTTGAAAAATCATTTTTTTCAAGTAATTGCATAGGCGTAACACTTAGTCCGACTGTACTAGCCAGTCCGGTAATACCCATGGATAATACGCCTTTATGGTCAAAAACATACGCGCAATAAAAATATAACAGGGTAGGAAGCAGGGTAACAAAACTGTAATGAAATCCAAACAAATGATATTGATATTGCAGGTATCCGATAAAAACGCCAAACAGCAAACATCCCAATAAAACAATATAATCAAAGAATGGAGATGAATTGATTATGGGGTCATTACTGTATGGAAGTTTGTGTTTATGGATATAATAAAAACAACCTATACAAACAATAGCTATAGCTGCCAATATTGCCTGATGACCAATCGTATCTATGTTTTTATATACCAGTATTCCAATCCCTGATGCCAAAAGCATAACACCTATATATAATAACATTTTCAGTTCCCAGTGGATTGAGAATAATCTGGTTTGTTCATAATTCTCAATTTCGGTGAGTTGATTATCTGTGATAAATCCTTTTGAATGGATGTGTTTTGCTTCTATCATTAGGAAATATTTTTTGTAAAAATAATTATTTTTACAATTTTGATTCATAAAGGAATGATAAAATTAAAATATGAAGTGAAATGAAATATTAACAAAAGTAAATTAAATATCGAAATTGATAAAAAAATTATAATATTTCTGCAACAACAAACGTACTACCACCTATAAAAACAAGATCATTTTTATCTGCATTCTTTTGCGCTTGACTTAAAGCTTCTGCAACAGATTGATAAGTTTTTCCTTTAAGTTTGAAAAGTGAAGCTTTGTTTTTTAGTTCTTTTGGATCAAGACTTCTGGGTGAGTCAGCTTTGCAAAAATAATAGGTTGCATGAGTTGGAAGTAATTTCAAAACAGGTTCAGTTTTTTTATCATTGACCATTCCGAATACAATATGCAAATGGTCATAGGTCATGGAATGTAATTGTTCTATAACGTATCTGATCCCATCTTCATTGTGAGCCATATCACAAATGGTTAAAGGGGTTTTGCAAATAATTTGCCAACGTCCCATGATACCGGTGTTTTTTATAACATTTTTTATTCCAGAAGAAATCTGTTTTTCATTTATGGTAAACCCATTTTGAATCAGAAGGTCTGTGCTTTGAAGGATTGTAAGCAGATTTTTATTTTGATATTGTCCTGTCAGTGGGGACTCAGATTTTCTAATAAATCCGTCCTTCTTTCGTTCAGTTTCAACAATTAAAAGTTGATCCGGATTTTTGTTCAAATAAGAATTTCTGATGTTGTAATTTTTATCTGCAAAATAAACAGGAGAATTATTCTTTTTTGCCTGAACTATGAAAACAGGTTTTGTTTCTGATTTTGATTCACCAATTACGACAGGTGTATTGGGCTTGATGATACCGGCTTTTTCAAAAGCAATTTTGTCAAGTGTTTCACCAAGCAGGGATGTATGATCAAAACTAATGGACGTGATCACGGATAAAACTGGATGAATGATATTGGTTGAATCCAACCGTCCGCCAAGACCAGTTTCCACAACAGCGATATCAATTTTTTCATCGGCAAAATAGCTGAATGCCATACCCACAGTCATTTCAAAGAAAGAAGGTTTGATTTGATCAAAATCATGTTTGTATTTTTCAATAAAATAACAAATATAATTTTTTGATATATTTTTACCGTTTATTTTTATTCGTTCGCTCAGATCTTTGAAATGGGGCGAAGTATATAGACCAACGGTCAAACCGTTTTCCTGAAGAATAGAAGCGAGAAAATGACTGACAGATCCTTTTCCGTTTGTACCGGCTATATGAATGGATTTAAATCTTGTATACGGATGATCCGTCAGATTGCTGATGGCGATTGTATTATCGAGATTTGCTTTGTAAGCGGCAGCACCAATCCTATGGAACATAGGCAGGCAGGAATAAAGATAATCAAGAGTATCAGCGTAATTCATCAATTGGTTACACCTTGGCGCATAAATATATAGGTGATGGTTCCTTTTTGTTCTTCAGGAGCATCAGGTTTAGCAGTCCATTTAGATTTTTTAGCAGCATTTTCAGCTTCTTTCCAAAGTTGTTGATTGGTTGTTGTTGTACCTTGAGCTCCGGCTTCAGCACGGATAATATTTCCTTGTTTATCAGCAATAATTGCAACCACCACCTTTCCTTGTTCAGCTGAATTGTATTTAGGCTTTGGTAATGATACCGGTTTACGGTCTTTCATTGCAAAGCTGATTCCACCGCCTTTTCCAGGACCAAATCCGGGTCCATCACCTGGTCCAATGCCGGTGCCGTGTCCTCCGCCCTGACCACCTCCGGATCCGCCATCACCTGTATAGTTTTGTGAGTTAGGGTCGCCATTGGGTTTGCCCATATCGCCTGAACCTTTTGTGATTCCTTGTCCTGCAGAGGATGGCCGTTTTTTATAAATTGCTGCAGGATTAACCGTTGGCTCAGTAATTTTCACAACATTATTCTCTTTAACCTGAGTTTGAGTTTCAGTGACTTGTTGTTGTTTCTTTTTTTTCTTTTTGGTATTATTGTTTACAACAGCTGGATTGGTTTGATCATCTTGAGTCAATACCTCACCGTCATTAGTCGGAGATGTGGTCTTAATATTGGATGCTTGAGTTTCAATCGGGTAGAGTTGATCCTGTTGAACATTTCCAAATCCATTTTCAGCATTTCCGAAATTTACTTCAATTCCACCTCCACCTCCTTCTGCATATGGTGGAAGGGGTGTTCGGAAAATAATGAACCAACATAAAAGCAAAAGTAATCCCATAACAATAGATGTGAGAATCATCGCATAAATCCGGTTAATATTTTCTTCTCGGGTATACATGTTACTGGACTATTTTTGTAGCAAGCACCATTTTTACTTTAAGTTTATTGCCTATCTGTAATAAATCAACAAGATCCTGAATAGTTAATCCGTTATCCATTCGTAAAACAATCGTTAGATCAGTAGCTGCTTGTATTTTTTCACTTAAAACTTTTTCAAGATTTTCAAAAGGAACTTCTTCTTCAACCCCTTTAATGCGGATAAAATAATGCTTTTCTTTAGTAATTGAAATTGATATCTGTTGCTTGCTGATCGATTGTGCAGGAGCCGAGCGAGGTAATAGCAATTTAATGATGGATGGATTTGCCATAGTGGAAACAAGCAGAAAGAATAATAACAGGAAGAACATAATATCATTTAATGATCCTGTGTAAACTTCAGCTGTATAATTTTTATTTTTTCTGAGATTCATATGTTATTTTATTTCATTTTTGAAAACAAGACCAATATTAGGAAAAGAAAAAAAAATCTATGCTTCTTTTTGTAATATATCCATAAAGGAGATGGCATTATTTTCCATATTAAAAATAACTTTATCAAGTAGTATCGTTAAATAATGGTATCCTGTATAAGCCAATACACCAATAATAAGACCTGAAGCACTGGTGATCATTTTAACGTATAATCCATCTGCAATAGTTTTTATTTCAAGGTTATTAGCCAGTGATATATCATGGAAGATCATGATTACACCGGCAATCGTACCAATGAATCCAAGCATTGGGGCGATTCCGGCAACAATCCCCAATATTTTAAGGTTTTTTTCCAACTTGGAAATTTCAAACCTACCAACACTTTCAACTGTTCGTTCAATTTCAGCAATGGGACGGCCGATTCGGTCAACTCCTTTTTCAACCATTCTTGATACTGGTGAGTTGGTTGCTTTACAAAGAGATTTGGCTGCATCAATTTTCATGTCATATAATAAATCGCGGATATTATTCATGAAACTTGTATCATCTTTACTGGCTTTTATTATTGCTATCAGCCGTTCAAAGAAAATGTATAAAGCTAAAACTAACAGAATTCCCAATGGATACATTATGATTCCACCTTTTACAATCATTGACCAAAGTGAAATATTTTCAACGGGTTGAGTAGCTGCTGCCGTTGTAGCCGCATTTTGAATTTGTGAAACAGCATGTTTTGCTGTGTCTTGAACAGCAACTGCCGTTTGTGTTACTTGTAATATTATTCCGTACATGAGTTTATGGTTTTAACTTTTTAAAAGTATTAAGATTTGATTCTTACTGAATGATAGTTTAATTTTATTTATTAACAAGTTTTGTGTTAATAATATAACGATACATGAAAATAAAAAATTATAAAAGATTGATAAATATTTACATGAAATGAAAAATTAAATTCTATTTTTGAAATATAAATGGAAAAAACAGAAACGGATATATTAGAAAAAGTTCACTATAAAAAAAGTAGTAAAGCGCGGTATATTCGAATTTCTATCAAACCAGAAGTTGGTATTGTTGTTACTGTTCCTTATAGAAATTCAATTGCTGATGCTGAAAAATTTGTATCAACTAAATTAAAATGGATTAATAAACATCTTGAAAAGAATAATAAGTTAATAGACAAACTCACTGTTTTCAATCAGAATATTAAGTTTAAAACAAAGGAGCATGAATTAATTTTTATTCAAGACCATTTACAACATGGATTGAAAATTAAAATCAAACATGGGCAAATTAAATTTTCTTATCCCCAAACAATCAATATAGAGAATTTTAAAGTTCAGAATTTTATTCGAAAAGGAATAGAAGAAGCATGGAGGATTGAAGCAAAAAAGTATTTACCTCAACGAGTTTCTATATTAGCTGAACAATATGGATTTAAATACAATTCTGTTTCAATAAGAAATTCTACAACCAGATGGGGAAGTTGTTCATATAATAATAATATTAATTTGAGTCTTCATTTGATGAGACTACCGGATAAATTTATTGATTACATTATATTGCATGAACTTTCCCATACGGTTCATAAAAATCATAAAAAGAATTTTAGAAAAATGATTGAACGAGTATGTCCTGAAGCTAAATTAATTGAAAAGGAAATGCGAAATTACAGAACGAAGATATATTGAACAGAAAGTATTAATTGGTGGAAATTAAAAAAGTCACATGTATTCATGTGACTTTTTTATTATATAATTAATTTATATTAGAATCTTGATTTTACACGTTTGTGACCATATTTCATGGTGGGTTTACCAAATGTATAAAGAATCGATAATGTTTTGGTTTTATAAAAATCTTTTGCAGTATTGGCAGGAATATCAGAATTCTTACCATCAACCCAGTCGCTCATGGTTGTTACTAAATGATAATCAAATTTAACAACCCAATGATAAGTAATATTATATTGAACTCCTATTCCCACAGGAAATGTAATTGCAGTTTTTGAGAAACTTTGTGTTTCAGATAAACTTGTTTCATATTTTTTATCTCTATTAACTGCGAAACCCTGTAGATCAAAAGTATAAGCTTTGCCATTGGCATCCAAGTAATCAGCATAAGGATCAAAATGCATGTACCCTACACCTAATGAAATAGTTGGAGACATTCTAGATCTTCTGTTAAAGTTTAAAATTCGTTCTAAATGAAAAATAAGATTTAAATCGGCTGACCATATCTTTGATTGAAAATTCAAAGTTCTGTGGTCATAACGTTTAAAATCGGTTTCTTTTAATTTTCCCCATAAGAAGTTAGCTTGTAATCCAAGAAGGTCAGTAAATCTGGTTTTATTACCAAATCGTTGATCAACCGTAATTTTGTATCCGGGAGTATAAGATGGTTTATTTAATCTAGATCCTTTAGGAGATCCAATATCACCTTCATAATTCATTAGACTAGCTCCAATTCCGATAGAAATTTTCATTGGATGCTTGATATATCTGGATGAAAAATGCCTTTGGGCATTAACATTATAAGTTATTCCGTTTAATAATAAAAAACTTATTATTGAAAATAAAAAAATTATTTTGGTGTGAGTTTTGCTAATCATAGCTATAAATTTTAATTAAAAAGTAATTTTCGTATATTTAGATATTAGCACAAAAATAAGATTAATTTTATAATAAGACAAATTTTTTATCACTTTTTTATTTGTAACTTATATTTTGTCATATAAAAGCCTGATTTTTAAGTATAATCATTTTGTTATCGGTTCAATTCAAAATTTTGTCCCAGATAAACTCGTCTGACTTCTTCATCTGAAGCTAAATCTTGTGAAGTACCTGATTTTAGTATTGAACCTTCAAATAATAGATATGCACGATCAGTAATTGTAAGTGTTTCATGAACATTATGATCCGTAATTAATATACCAATGTTTTTATCTTTCAATTTGGAAACAATGCTTTGAATATCTTCAACAGCAATAGGATCAACTCCGGCAAAAGGTTCGTCCAGTAAAATAAATTTAGGATTGGTAGCAAGGGCTCTGCTAATTTCAGTTCTTCTCCTTTCCCCACCAGACAAAGTAATTCCTAAACTTTTTCGTATTTTCAATAATCCAAATTCTTCAAGCAAAGATTCTAATTTATCATGTTGTTCTGCTTTTGATAAATTAGTATGTTCCAGTACTGCTTTGATATTATCTTCTACACTTAAACGTCTGAAAACAGATGCTTCCTGTGCAAGGTAACCTATACCTTTTTGAGCACGCTTATACATCGGTTCATGGGTTATTTCTTCGTCATCCAGAAATATTTTTCCATCCAATGGTTTTATTAGTCCAACGATAATATAAAAAGTAGTTGTTTTACCGGCACCATTGGGACCAAGCAGCCCAACAATTTCTCCTTGGCTGACAGAAACAGAAACATTATTGACTACAGTTCGGTTTCTATATTTTTTAATTATATTTTCTGTTCGAAGAATCACAGATTATTTTATTTCGACAGCAAAATTATATTTTTTTTGGTTCCCATGATAAAAAGATGTTAATAAGGTATGTGTGTTTTTAAAATAAATCTATTTTTGTAAAAAAAATAACGTTACTTTTTTAAAAAATAAATAACTCAGTGGCGAAAAATATAGTAATTATACCAACATATAATGAAAAAGATAATATTGAAAAAGTTATTCGAAAAGTTTTTTCATTAAGAATTGAATTTGATATTCTGATTGTTGATGATAATTCACCAGATGGAACTGCAGAGATCGTTAAAACATTAATTAAAGAGTTTTCCGGACGTTTATTTATCGAAGAACGAAAAAATAAATCAGGATTGGGTACTGCCTATATCCATGGGTTTAAGTGGGCATTAAAAAACAACTATGAGTATATTTTTGAAATGGATGCCGATCTTTCTCATAATCCGAAAGATTTAGTACGGCTTTATGAAGCATGTGCACTTAAACAGTTTGACATGTCTATTGGTTCACGATATATTACAGGTGCAAATGTTGTTAACTGGCCATTGAAAAGAATTTTGATTTCCTACTGGGCTTCATTATATGTTCGTTTAATTACCGGAATGAATATTAAAGATACAACTGCAGGATTTAAATGTTATACACGCAAAGTTCTTGAAACAATTAATTTGGATGCGATCAAATTTGTTGGATATGCTTTTCAAATTGAAATGAAATTTACTGCATGGAAACATGGTTTTAAAATTGTTGAAGTACCTATTGTTTTTACTGACCGGACGATGGGTGAATCTAAAATGAGTAAAAACATTCTGAAAGAAGCATTTATTGGTGTGATCCGTATGAAATGGAATAGTTTTTTTCATGATTATTCGATAAAACAATAAAACCATTAATTTTATCTATACTTTCAAAAATCCCATTTTCATAAAATATGCAATCCATTTTAATTAAAAATGCAATGATTATCAATGAAGGTGAAAATTTCATTGGGAGTGTATTTATTGATAATGGTTGTATTCAACGTATTGAAAAAGGGTATTCCGATTTGCTATTTGAAAAAGACCCGAATGTTATTGATGCCAAAGGGCTTTTACTTATGCCCGGCGTGATTGATGATCATGTTCACTTCAGGGAACCCGGGCTTACTCATAAAGCAACTATTTTTTCTGAATCCAGAGCTGCTGTTGCCGGTGGAGTAACTTCGTTTATGGAAATGCCTAATACGGTTCCTAATGCGAATACACTTGATATTTTAGAAAGTAAATATTCGTTGGCTGAGAAAAATTCTCTTGCAAATTTCTCCTTTTATTTAGGCGCTTCGAATAATAACTTGAACGAAATAATAAAGATTGACCCAAGGAAAATATGTGGAATAAAAGTATTTATAGGTTCCTCTACAGGGAACATGTTGGTTAACGATCAATCAGCATTGGAAAGCATATTTGCTGAATCACCTGTCCCTGTTGCTGTTCATTGTGAAGACGAAAACAGAATAAAGGAAAATACAAATAGATTTAAAAAAGAATTCGGGGAAAATATTCCTGTTCAATATCATTCTAAAATCAGAGATGATCATGCGTGTTTCAAATCGACCGAATTTGCTGTTCAACTCGCAAAGAAAAACAATACACGCCTTCATATCATGCACCTTTCCACCGAAAAAGAAATAAAATTGCTTGATAATACAATTCCATTATCTGATAAAAGGATTACCGCTGAAGTTTGTGTGAACTATTTATATTTTAATGAAAATGATTATGCCGTTTTAGGTTCCCGTCTTAAAATGAACCCTTCTATTAAAACTCAAGCAGATCAACTGGCATTATTAAATGGATTATTATCCAATAAAATTGATTTGATTTCTACGGATCATGCTCCTCATTTGCTTGAAGAAAAAGAAAAATCATATTTCAACTGTCCTTCAGGTGCCCCAGGCATTCAACATTCATTATTAGCAATACTTGAATTGTATCATCAGAAAAAAATAAGTCTGGAAACAATTGTTGACAAGATGTGTCATACTCCTGCTGAATGTTTTAAAATTCATAACAGAGGATATATACGTAAAGGATATTTTGCTGATCTTGTTCTTGTTGATATGAATGCACCCTGGGTGGTTCAACCTTCAAATATTCTTCACAAATGCGGATGGAGTATAATGGAAGGTCAAACGTTTCATTCTAAAATAATAAAAACATTTGTGAATGGCAATCTTGTTTATGATCAGGGACAATTTAATGAATCTGTCCATGGTGTGCGTTTGTTGTTCAATCGTTAATTATATATATGAGAATTGTTTATTCGTTTATTTTAGTTATTCTACTGGTTTTTGCTTGTAACCCTCGTCAAAAGTCTTCGGAGAATATTATTCCTAAAGACAAGATTGTTCAGATACTCACTGATGTTATGATTGCCGAATCTGCAATTACAATTGAACAGGGAAATGATATTGACACTAAGGTAATGACTAAATATTATTATTCAGGTGTTTTTAAAAAGCACAATATTACGCAGAAACAATTTGAAGAATCCATGCATTATTATTCTAAGAATGATAAAAATTTTAATGAAATATTTTCTCATGTAATTGATAGTCTTAGCAAAAAACAAAGTGTAATTTCCCGCAAATAAAATTATCTTTCCGTTTTAATGTTATACTATTCTTCAATTTTTTTTATTGAAAGATTTAGTAAATCAATCAAACCTTTTCAACATCCTTCTGTTTGATATAGCAAAATGAAATCCGAGTCTGAAAAACAAATGAATTAGCTATTTCAAGACACTTCGAGCAAAAGTATATCAAATAATTCATCCCCCAACGAAGGTATTTATTAAAACGTACTATTATTTTTTCATGTATTGTTTTAATCAAAAATATGAGTTGAATTGAATATCTTTGCAGCGAAAAAAATAAAACATGTTTTCAGTTTCAGGCATATCGGTTCATTTGAGTGGTAGAGATATATTGGATAATATTTCATTTGTGATCAATCCAAAGGATCGTATAGGGCTTACAGGTAAGAATGGTGCCGGAAAATCAACATTGCTGAATATTATCGCAGAAAAGCGAAAACCGGATACCGGTCAGGTTGCCATTCCTGATAACAAAACAGTGGGTTATTTACCGCAGGAAATGAAATTGGTTTCAGAAAAATCAATTTATCAGGAAACCATGAGTGCATTCAGTGAAGTGAACCGGTTGGAAAAAGAAATTGAACAATTGAATCATTATATTACTCACTCCACTGATTTTCATTCGGAACAATACATGCTTAAAGTAGTTGAGCTGCATGAAAAAACGGACAGATACAATTATCTTGGAGGAAGCAAAAAAGAAAGCAATGTTGAAAAGGTTTTGAAAGGGCTTGGTTTTTCCGAAAATGATTTTGATCGCGATATGCGTGAATTCAGCGGCGGATGGAAGATGCGTGTGGAACTGGCTAAATTATTATTGGTTAAACCCGATTTACTTTTATTGGATGAGCCCACCAACCATTTGGATATTGAATCCATCCTTTGGGTAGAGGAATTTCTAATCAATTACAATGGCGCTATCATCATGGTTTCACATGATAGAATGTTTCTCGATCAGATCACCCGCCGTACCATCGAAGTGATGCTCGGTACTGTTTATGATTATAATCTGCCTTACAGCAAATACCTTCAAGCCCGTGGTGAACGCCTTGAAACGCAAATAGCGACATTTAACAATCAACAGAAATACATTGAACAACAGGAACGCTTCATTACACGTTTCAGAGCCAAAGCCACCAAAGCACGTCAAGTGCAATCCAAAATCAAATTGCTTGAAAAGCTCGACAGGGTTGAGATTGACGAAACGGATCATGCCGAGATAAATTTTCGTTTTCCGCCTGCTCCCCGTTCAGGACATGTTGTGGTTGATATTAGTGACTTGAATAAATATTATGATGAAAAACATATATTAAAAGATGTTTCCTTTAAAATTTTACGGGGTGAAAAGGTTGCATTTGTCGGGAAAAATGGTGAAGGTAAAACAACCCTCAGTAAGATCATTGCCGGTATTGAAGCGTTTCATGGAGAGATGACGCTCGGTCATAATGTGAATATGGGTTATTATGCTCAGGTACAGGAGAACACACTGGCTGATAACCTGACAGTGCTTGAAACCATTGATAATGAAGCAACCGATGAATGGCGAAATATTTCTAAAATAAGAGGTCTGCTCGGAAGTTTTCTTTTCAGGGAAGACGATGTTGATAAAAAAGTGAAAGTACTTTCAGGTGGCGAAAAGTCCAGATTAGCGCTGGCAAAATTATTGCTTAAACCGTATAATCTTCTGATATTGGATGAACCCACCAACCATTTGGATATATCAGCAAAAGCAAGGTTAAAGCAAGCATTACTTAATTATGACGGCACATTGATCATTGTTTCGCATGATCGCGATTTTTTAACTGAACTCACCACCAAGACGTATGAATTCAGGAATAAACAAATAAAAGAATACCTCGGTGATATCAATTATTTTTTAGAAAAACATAAAGTTGATACTTTTCGCGATTTTGAATCGTCCCGAATGAATACGGTCATTCAAGCTGATGGCATTCATGCTCAAGAGAATGATCTTTCGAACAAAGAAAAATACCTTCAGAAAAAAGAACAGGAAAAAGAAATTCGAAAAATAAAGAAACTTCTTGAAACTGCTGAAAATAGGATCAATCAATTGGAACAGAAAATTGCTGAGATAGGTAAAATTATGGGTATGCCTGATTTCTATAGTGATGCAGATAAGGTTCTGGAATACACTCAAAAACATAATCGACTTGAAAAAGAGTTGGAACAAGCAATGGAGGAGTGGGAGAAACTGACCAAAGAAATGGAAGATAAACAAAATTAAAAAACGGAAATTTTATTTTTTCAGTAAAGAATCCCACCCTTGAGCAGTGATAGGATGTTGGGTGTTGTTTTTCGTTACTAAAATATATTCTTTTTCTGTATTGGTTAATTGTCCAATCACGGTGATATCAGGATGTCCCTGAATTTTTTTCAAATCCGCTTGATCAATCGTAAAAAGCAATTCATAATCTTCGCCGCCGTTAAGAGCACACATGGTTGGGTCAAGATTGAACTCCCGTGCCGTATTGTAGGTAAGTTGATCGATCGGAATTTTATTTTCAAATAGTTTACAACCTATTCCTGACTGACTGCAGATATGGATGATCTCCGAAGCAAGCCCATCGGAAATATCAATCATGGACGTTGGTTTCAAATCAAGTTCTTTCAGTTTGGTAACCATGTCGGTGCGTGCTTCGGGTTTCAACTGCCGTTCAAGAATGTAATCAAAACCATACAGATCAGGTTGCATGTTTGGGTCTGCATTGTAAACGGTCTTTTCTCTTTTCAGTAATTGCAGTCCCATGTAAGCGCCGCCCAGATCGCCTGTAACACAGATCAGATTATTTTCATTTGCCGTATTCCGGTAAACAATATCTTTCTCATCCACATCACCAATTACAGTAATGCTGATGAACATGCCGGACATACTTGACGTGGTATCGCCGCCAACCAGATCAACCTGATATTGTTTGCAAGCAGCCAAAAGACCTTCATATAGTTCATCTATGGCTTCAACCGAAAATCTGTTGGAAACAGCCAGCCCGACCAGTAATTGTTTGGGTAAAGCATTCATGGCAGCCATGTCCGAGAAGTTAACTACAGCGGCTTTATAACCAAGATGTTTAAGCGGGGTATACGCTAAATCGAAATGAACACCTTCAGCAAGAAGATCTTTGGAAATGAGAGTAAGTTTATCTTTATTATCAATCACGGCGGCATCATCACCTATTCCTTTGATCGTGCTTTTATGGATGATCTGAATATTTTTTGATAAACGTTTTATCAAACCAAATTCGCCAAGGTCGCTTATTTCTGTGCGTTTGTCTCTTTGCTGATACATATTAATTCAATGAATGATTTATGCAAATATCGGATTAAAACTTATTCCGACCGAATCGGATAGAATAAAAATTACAAATCAAATGTGATATATGTAGAATAATCAAATGTAAGAAAATTATTTTTTCTTTTCATTCTTTTTTTCTTCCAGTTTTTTCAATGTTTCTTCCTGAACACTTTTAGGCAGAGCTTGATATTGATGGAATTCAATGGAGTAATTTGCTCTTCCGCTTGAAATATTCCTTAATTGGTTAGCATAACCGAACATTTCCATCAAAGGAACAAAACCATTTATTTTCTGGGATCCTTTTCTGTACCTGCGCATGGATTCAATTCGTCCGCGTCTGCCATTCAGGTTTCCTACTACATCACCGATATAATCATCCGGAGTGTTGATTTCAATTTTCATGATTGGTTCAAGCAGAACAGGATTTGCTTTCATAAATCCTTTTTTGAAACAGATAGAACTGCATATCTGGAAAGCCATATCAGATGAGTCAACGGGATGGAAGTTCCCGTCAAGAAGAACAACTTTGACATCAACGATTGGGAATCCCGCGAGAATACCATCTTCCAACGTTTTAAGGATTCCTTTATTTACGGATGGAATGTATTCAGCAGGAATACGACCGCCTTTGATCTTGTCAACAAATTCGTATCCTTTGCCTTCATTCGGTTCAATACGCATGATGGTGTGAGCAAACTGACCTTTACCACCGGATTGTTTTGCATGTTTATAATCACATTCTGTTTCCAGCGCAATGGTTTCCCTGAACGCAACTGATGGTTCACCAATCACAACCTCAAGATCGAATTCATGTTTCAGGCGGTCAACAATGATCTCGAGGTGAAGTTCACCCATACCGGATATAACTGTTTCTTCTGTTTCATCGTCAAATCGAACATTGAATGATGGGTCTTCATTCATCAGTTTTTTCAATGCCTCACCCATTTTACTCTGATCTTTTTGTTTTGCAGGATTTACTTTTAATTCGACAACAGCCGGTGGAATATGAATGTTTTCAAGAAATAAAGGATGATCGGAATCACATAATGTATCACCTGTTTTCGTAAATTTCATCCCGATGAGTGCAACAATATCACCTGGTCCTGCTTCACTGACTTCCTCTCTGTCTTTGGCATGAATCTTTAAAATACGACCGATGCGTTCAGGTTTATTTTTTGTTGAGTTCAATACCTGCATACCGCTTTTTAATGAACCGGAATACACACGGATAAATGTTTGCTGACCGACAAATGGATCATGAATGATCTTGAAAGCAAGCGCTGAAAAAGGTTCTTTGGTTGAAGGTTCGCGTTTACGGGTTTTTTCAGGATCATCAATATCTATACCTACCACAGCGCCAACATCAATTGGAGAAGGCAGATAATCAGTGACCGCATCCAGAAGTAGTTTAATACCTTTATTTTTATAGGCAGCACCACAGAAAACAGGAGTGATCAGCAGCTTGATTGTTAATTCTCTTGCAACTTTTTTAAGATGTTCATTTGAAATTTCTTGATCCTCTAAAAACAGATTTAAGATTTCTTCATCAAAATCTGCAATTTTTTCACAGAGTACTGATCTCGCTTTGTTATATTTTTCTAAGTGTTCTGCAGGTATTTCAATTTCTACTTGTTCATTCTCCGAATTGTACACATATGCTTTTTTTTCGATTACATCAATGATGCCGGAAAAGTTATCTTCGCTTCCGATAGGTATTTGGAAAGGAACTGCATTCGCATCCAGATTTTTATTCATCATGTCCACAGCTTCTTCAAAATCGGCACCCACACGGTCCATCTTGTTGATAAAGGCAATGCGAGGTACTTTATATCGGTCGGCCTGATTCCAAACAGTTTCGCTTTGCGGTTCCACGCCGCCTACAGCACAGAATACAGCAACCATTCCGTCAATCACACGCAATGAACGTTCAACCTCAACGGTAAAGTCAACGTGTCCGGGGGTATCAATCAGATTGATCTGAGCGCCTTTCCAAAAACAGGTGATAGCTGCAGATGCAATAGTGATACCTCTTTCCTGTTCTTGTTTCATAAAGTCCATGGTAGCTTCACCGTCATGAACTTCACCCACTTTTCGGTTGACACCTGTGAAAAAAAGTATTCTTTCTGTACAAGTCGTTTTACCGGCATCTATATGAGCAGCAATACCGATGTTTCTTAATTTTCGTAAAGGCATTTTTGTTATACTTTAAACAATTAATAATTAAATCGAATTTAATAAACTGCCGAAAATGCTGTTTTGTTTCGTAAAATTGAGTCGGAATGTCAGAATGAAATTCAATATTATGGTTGAATTGTCAATGCTTTGAGAGCGATCAATTAAAATTATTTTTTGACAAAAAATTTGACAGATATTAAATTTTTTGCAAAAGTAATAAAAAATATGATATGAATGTAGTATTCTTTAACAGATTATTTGAATTTATACTTGAGGTATTTATTCAAAAGCAATGTTTTTTATTTTCAGTTGAAGATTTTTAATGCCATTCCATTCATTTTCTTCAATGGTATAACAAATATTAAAAAGGGTTTTGTTGTTAATTTTTTCAAAGTGAATATGATGATCAAAAGCAATGGCATCAATGCTGATCGTGCCCGAGAACGGATGAACAATATTTAATTTCAGATGTTTATCTTTCACAATCCGTGCTGAACCTTTATCTCTGACTTGTCTGGTGAGGAATACAGGAGACATATTTCCCGGACCAAACGGTGCAAACTGTTTTAAAACTAAAAAAAATTTGTCTGAGATCTGATTGAGATCAATTTCAGCATCAATAGTAAGTTCAGGAGTAAGTGAATCTTCCGAAATGGTTTCTGCAACAACAGAAAGATATTTTTTTGTGAATTTTTCAAACTGTTCAGGTTTAATGGTTAAACCGGCTGCATATTTATGCCCGCCAAAATTTTCAAGCAAGTCAGAGCATTGTTCAATAGACTGATAAACATCAAAATTTTTCACGGATCGGGCTGAGCCGGTTATCATTCCATTCGATTGGGTCAACACAAGTGTGGGTTTATAAAATGTATCTACCAGTTTGGAAGCCACAATACCTACCACTCCTTTGTGCCAGTCGGGATGAAAAACTATTATGGCTTTTTTATTAGTGAATTCAGGATCATTCTGAATCATTGCAGTAGCTTCATTCAATGTTTTATCTTCAATGCTTTTTCGTTCTGTATTATTTTTTTCAATGGATACTGCCAGTTCCATTGCTTTTTGTTCATCCCTGCATATAAGCAGTTCAACGGCTTTATCTCCCTGATCAATACGTCCTGCGGCATTGATCCGCGGACTGATAACAAACACAAGGTCATGCACATTTAATTTTTTAGAGAATATGGATTCGTTCGATGATTGAGATAAAATGTCTTTTCTGTTTATCCCAATATTTTTGAGTAGTGCTTCTATTCCTGTTCTTGGCTCAGTGTTTATTTTTTTCAGACCGAAAAAAGTCAAAATTCTGTTTTCACCAATAATAGGTACAATATCGGCTGCTGAACTGATAGCCACCAAATCAAAGTATTTATCAAGTGTATTAAATGGAATATTATTTTTTTGTGCATATGCCTGAATCAACTTGAACCCGATACCGCATCCGGACAGTTCTTTGAACGGATAAGGACAATCGATTCTTTTCGGGTCAAGCACAGCAATCGCCTTTGGTATCTCGTTTCCCGGTTGGTGATGGTCACAGATGATAAAATCAATATTTATATTAGTAGCATAGTTAATTTTCTGAATGTCTTTAATCCCGCAGTCAAGGGCAATAATCAATGTGATGTCATTGTCAGCTGCAAGATCAATTGCTTTGTAAGAAATTCCGTATCCTTCCGTCTGCCTATCAGGAATATAATACATGATTCGGTCTGTGAGGTTTGAAAAAAACGAAAAGACAGTTGCAACAGCCGTTGTACCGTCCACATCGTAGTCGCCGAAGATCATAATATTTTTTTTTTGGTTGACAGACGTTTCAATCCGTTGAATTGCCTTGTCCATGTCTTTCATCAGGAAAGGGTCATGTAAATCATTCAGTGAAGGACGAAAAAAGGATTTAGCTTTTTCAAATGTATCAATACCACGTTGGACTAAGAGATTAGCCAGGATGGAATTAATATTCAGTTGAGAAGATAAATGTTCAACTAAAGTTTCATTACCTGCTGGTTTTACACGCCATCTTTTTTCCATCTCACAAATTATTTTTCCAAAAGTAAAAATTAAAATGGAATTGAATGGTTTAAAATCATTATGAGCTATTTAGGTGAAAAGAATTGTTCGTTATTTTGTTTATAAACATTATTTTGGGTGGGTGAAAAAATGCCGTTTCATTGTTAAATTTGAAAGTACATTATGATACAAGTAGATCAATCCATCATCGAATTTATTGGGCAACATCATATTTTTACTCTTGCCACATCATGCAACAATCAACCTTGGTGTTCTACCTGTTTTTATATTTACTTGAAAGAAAATAATATGTTTGTATTTCTCTCCGATAAAGGAACAAGGCATGTGAATGAAATGGAAATACAGTCAACGGTATCCGGTGCTATTGCTCTGGAAACCAGAATTATCGGTCGAATCAGAGGGATACAATTTTCAGGTACTGTAACTGAATTGAAAGGAGACGAGTTACGAAAAGGGAAAACAGCATATTTAAAAGCGTTTCCGTACGCAATTTTTAAAAAAACCATTGTGTGGGGCTTGGTTCCAGATATGATAAAAATGACAGATAACCGGTTGGGCTTTGGTAAGAAGTTAATTTGGATGGTGAATAGTAAAATGTCTTAATTTATGCAGTGTTTAGCTGTTTTTTTGAATAAAATATTAGTGAATCAACAGGTTGGTTTATGTTAATAAAATGTTAAAACAATATTTAATTTTTTCTTATTAGTTTTTCTAAATTGCCCCTCTGTAATTTTAAAATTTTATTTTGTTTAGTTGTCTCAAAAATAGAAGTTTAAAAAAAATCGATTATAAAAATTGTTTAATTAAAGTATGAATATGAGTGAAAATTTATTCTCGAGTATAAATTTAGAAAGTCCGGTTAAAGTTAACGAAAACCCTTTTAAAGAAGTTTTGGAAAAAAGAATACGACCGAATATTAAAGTTGAAAATTTGAATGAAATGTCAGAAAGTAAAAATGAAGAAATAAAAAAAAATAAAGTATCTAATGATAAAGATACCCAAACTGTCAAATTAAAAAAATATCCATACGAGGAGGTAATAGCCAAAGCAACGGAATATTTTAATGGTGATAATCTGGCTGCCAGTGTGTGGATCAATAAATACGCATTGAAAGACAGTCAAGGAAATATTTATGAGTTGACACCCGATGATATGCACCACCGTATTGCTCGTGAGATTCACAGGATTGAAAAAAAATATCCTAATCCATTGAGTGAAGAAGTAATATTTAACTTATTAAAAGAATTTAAATATATTGTTCCGCAGGGTGGTCCAATGGCTGGAATTGGCAATGATTTTCAGATTGCTTCCTTATCCAATTGTTTTGTAATAGGCAGTAACAATCCTGCTGATTCGTATGGAGGTATTATGAAGATTGATGAAGAACAAGTTCAGTTAATGAAACGAAGAGGCGGAGTTGGACATGACCTGTCGCACATACGTCCCAAAGGCAGTCCGGTGAAGAACAGCGCACTAACTTCTACCGGTATAGTCCCTTTCATGGAAAGATATTCCAATTCCACTCGTGAAGTCGCTCAAGATGGAAGACGTGGAGCCCTGATGTTAAGCATTTCAGTGAAGCATCCAGATATTGAAGATTTTATCGATGCCAAACTGGAACAAGGTAAAGTAACAGGAGCAAATGTTTCAGTGAAGATCACGGATGATTTTATGAAGGCAGTTATTTCCGGCAAAACTGAATTTCAGTTGCAATACCCAGTTGATGCTGCTAATCCAAAAGTTGTTAAGTCTGTTGATCCTCAAAAAATATGGACTAAGATTGTTCATAATGCATGGAAATCAGCTGAACCGGGCATTTTATTCTGGGATACCATCATCAAAGAATCCGTTCCTGATAGCTATGCTGACCTTGGTTACAGAACGGTTTCCACCAATCCGTGCGGTGAAATACCTTTGTGTCCTTACGACAGTTGCCGCCTGATCGCATTGAACCTTTTCAACTACATTGAAAATCCGTTTACTGAAGATGCCAGCTTCAATGGTGAACTGTTTGCCGAGCATGTCAGGTATGCTCAACGCATCATGGATGATATTATAGATCTTGAACTGGAAAAAATTGAAAAGATCATCAATAAGATTGACCTTGATCCTGAAGAGTCCGGTGTGAAAGAAAGAGAAAGAAATTTATGGGATCAGATTCGGAAAAAATGTATTGAAGGACGTCGTACCGGCATTGGTATCACTGCCGAAGGAGACATGCTCGCTGCATTGGGCTGCAGGTATGGAAGTGATGAAGCCATTAATTTTTCAGTAGAAATACATAAGATGCTTGCACTGGAAGCGTATCGTTCATCTACTTTGCTGGCTGGAGAAAGAGGCGCATTTGAAATTTATGATTTTAACAGAGAAAAAAATAATCCGTTCATTAAACGCCTTGCTGAAGCTGATCCCCAGTTGATGGATGATATGAAAAAATACGGTAGAAGAAACGTAGCACTTTTGACCATTGCTCCAACAGGTACTACCAGTCTTATGACGCAAACTACCTCGGGTATTGAACCGGTATTTTCGGTGTTTTATAAAAGAAGAAAAAAAGTAAATCCAAACGATAAAAATGTCGTTGTATCTTTTGTTGATGATATTGGTGATTCATGGGAAGAATATAATGTTTTCCATCCTAAATTTTTTGATTGGCTCAAAATTAATCAGTTTAATGTTGATGAAGTTATTCATTTGGATGAAGTTAAATTGAAAGAGCTTGTTCGTAAATCTCCTTATTATAAAGCAACCGCCAATGATGTGGATTGGGTTGCTAAAGTGAAGATGCAGGGCGCTGTGCAGAAATGGGTGGACCATTCTATCAGTGTAACAGTGAATGTTCCTACTGAAGTAAAAGAAGAACTGATCAGCCAGATTTACCAGACTGCATGGGAAAGCGGATGCAAAGGAATGACTGTTTACAGGGATGGTTCACGATCAGGCGTATTGGTTACCAAGGATAATAAAAAGAGTGAAGAAAAAGATGAGATCAAGGAAACTGTAGCTCCACCAAGACCTAAAAAATTAGAAGCAGACATCGTTCGTTTTCAGAATGATTATGAAAAATGGATTGCTGTAGTAGGTATTTTAAAAGGTCGTCCGTATGAAATATTTACCGGTAAAGCCGAAGACTTTTTCCTTCCTACTTATGTCAGTAAAGGATGGGTGGTGAAAAATAAAAATGAAGAAGGAGTGACTCGGTATGATTTCCAATGGAAAGATAAAGACGGGTATGAACAATCTTTCGCAGGACTTTCACGAACATTTAACAAAGAATACTGGAACTATGCCAAGTTTATTTCAGGTATCTTACGCCATGGGATGCCTTTGCCGCAAGCAGTTGATCTGGTTAGCAATCTTCACTTTGATATTGAATCCATCAATACATGGAAAGTGGGCGTTGAACGTGCATTGAAAAAATTTATACCTGATGGGACCAAAGCAGCTGACTGCAAATGTTCTCATTGCGGAGATCCGCAAGGACTGGTTTATCAGGAAGGTTGTCTGGTGTGCAAAAGTTGCGGTCATTCCAAATGTGGTTGATGGAAATTAATTAGTTAATATAACTTATGTTTATACAAGATGTAATATTAATAGGATATTCAGGGGGAAAATATAAATTTCAATGTTATGAAATACCATTTAAACCTGTTAAAGGTTTGTGTGTGTATATTCCATCTGGATATTGTAACAATTTAATCTCACATCAATATTTTGATTATTCCTATGACCTTTCATTAATAATTAATAATATTCAAACCAAATCATATTCAGGTAAATCTTTACCAAATTGTATTTGTATTTTAAATGTATCAGATGAACAGCAATGTGAATGTATTATCAGTGATTTAAAAAATACACCATATTTTAATTGATTATACAGCAGTGTGTTTATGCTTTCTCTAATTCGTAATTTTATTGTGCGAAACCAATAACATAAAAGCACTACAGGTTTTTGAGCAATCAAAACCTTTTTTTTTGAATATATAATTTCACTAATGAGAATGTAAAGAATACATTAAACTATTTTCAAACTAAAATGGGGGGACAAACAGAAAGGAATTATTCCAACTTAAATGTAGAATGACCTATTTGCTGACTTTCAACAAAAATATCTACTTCATAAGTTCCTTTTTGCAGATTATCCATTTTCCCATCCCAATAAAGACAAAGATCAATGGCTTTACCCTGATAATCAATTTCCTGTTTGACGGAATAAGCAATGTCTTTATTATTGAACTTAAAAAGATCAGTTTCATTTTTAAAGAATATTTTTCCTCCGGGAGCAGCAATGCGGACATAAGCATTCTTTTTACCATGAGGTGTAATAGGGTTTTCGCTGATTAAAAAACAGGTTCTGATTTTATCCACACGTTTAGGATTTTGAGTAGGAATCTCAGTACCTTTGGATTTAACGCGTATACCGCCGGTAGTAATTTCATATGCTTTAAGCGTAGCGCCTACTTCCACCTTATCGGATAATTCCATATTTTTTTCAGTCAGGGTTTTGGTTTCATGGATAGTGGAATCAAGTGCATTGGTAATACGTACATTTTCAGCAGTAATCTCTTCATTCTTAGCTTTCAGCTCCGTAATCTGTTTTACATATTCATTCAATTTCTTTTCATAGTTGGCAACTTTGGATCTGAAATAATTTATATCAGCTTTAGATTTTTTTAATACTCTGATCAGACTGTCTGTCGTAGCTTTTTCAGCTTGAAATAATTCTTTGGCAGCCGTATTTTCAGCACTCAATTCTTCATATTTTTTTGAAACATCCTGCAGTTTTTGAATTAATTCCTGTTTGTCATTTAATGCTACATCTTTTGATTTTGTTTCTACCTGCAATTCAGATTTAACATTGTAAAGCATAAATGCAAGAATACAACTGGTAATAAAAAAAACAATTGCCAGAATGAGATATACCGTTGAATTTTTATTGGAAGAGTTAGTTGTTTCCATAGTTTTATTTTTTTGTAAATATACGAATAAAATTAAATTACCAAACGGTAAATGGCGGTAAATATTGTTAGTCTTATTTTTATTTCAAATTAAATGTTAATCTCTGTTGCTGTTCACATAGTAATTTATTTATCAAAAAATCGTCAATGGTAATTTGTCATTCGTAATTATTATAAAGTAAGTTATAATATCTTTGCAGGAATTTAAAACCGAAGCATTGTTTATTAAATGAAACCTGAAGAAATTACCAATCTTTATTTCGGGCATGACCATGTGAAGTTGTTGCATGCAAATCTTCAGGGTGTTGAAAAACATAGAATACATGTAAAAGGACTGATCGGATCTTCCCCTGCTTTTATTGGTTTTGCTTTATCTCGGTTATTGACAGGACACCAGATATTTATTTTCTCAGATAAAGAATCTGCTGCTTATTTTTACAATGATCTTGAAACTCTTACCGGTGAGCATTCACAAGAGCTTAAAACAAAAAAGATTTTATTTTATCCTGCAGTAAAAAATGCAAATACATTTTCTTCACATACTGATAATACCGATATTTTACTTCAAACAGATGTGTTGAAAAAATTATATTCTGAAAAAAAACATATAATTGTTACTTATTCAGATGCCGTTTTTGAGAAAGTGATCGCTCCCGATTTTTTTAGTGACAATACACTCAAACTAATGAGGGGGGAACAGGTATCTATTGATTTTATCACAGAACTGTTGATTGAGTATCATTTTGAAAGAACTGATTTTGTGATTGAACCGGGTCAGTTCACCATTCGTGGTGGTATAATTGATGTGTATTCATTCGCAAGTGAGTTCCCTTTTCGCATTGAGTTTTCAGGAAATGAGATTGAATCCATCCGATCATTTGACCCAACGTCCCAGTTATCCATCAAGCAGCTTGACGAGTTGACGATCGTTCCGAATATTAAGAATGAAAATAAAAAAATCGAGTTGATTTCTTTTTTTTCTTATCTGGCTGAAGATGCAGTTGTTTGGATGGATGATGCCGGGTTGATCTATGATAACATCCGGAAATTGTATGAGAAGAAATTAACTGATCTTAATGGTCTTTCTGATATTGAATGCATGCGTGATCTACAGAAATTTTCATTGGTTGATTTCAGCAATCATTCCTGTTTTGAATCACCCACTACCATTGAGTTTGATATGTCGCCCCAACCGCCGTTCAATAAAAACTTTGACCTGTTGATCAATCATCTGGAAACAAATTCAAAGAACGGGTATAGAAATATTATCCTTGCTGACAATCGTAAACAAATTGACCGGATTCAAACTATCATCAGTGATATTCAGGAAAAACGAGAAAATTTATCAGACATCACTTTTACTGCCATTAAATTATCAGTTCATGAAGGATTCATTGATAACACCTTAAAGATCGCATGCTATACTGACCATCAGATTTTTGAACGACATCATCATTACAGATTGAAAGATAGTCTGAAGGCAAAAGAATCCATCACCATGAAAGAATTGTATAATCTTAAAAAGGGAGATTATATCACGCACATTGATCATGGTATTGGAGTGTATGACGGACTTGAAAAAATTGATATCAACGGCAAACAGCAGGAAGCAATCCGGTTGATCTATAAAGACAGTGATATACTTTATATCAGCATTCATTCTTTGCATCGGATAGCAAAATATATTGGCAGTGAGGGAACACCACCCTCTTTGCACCGTTTAGGTTCTAATGTTTGGAATAAAATAAAGATTAAAACCAAGCAGAAAGTTAAAGATATTGCAAGAGACCTTATCAAACTTTATGCCTGCAGAAAAGCATCACAGGGATTTTCATTTACTCCCGATACCTATTTGCAATATGAACTGGAAGCTTCATTTATCTATGAAGACACACCGGACCAACTGAAAGCGACCAGAGACGTTAAACGGGATATGGAAGCTGCATTCCCTATGGATCGCCTGATTTGCGGTGATGTAGGTTTCGGTAAAACAGAAATTGCTATCAGGGCGGCATTTAAAGCTGTTACTGACAGTAAACAAGTGGCTGTTCTTGTGCCTACTACAATACTTGCAATCCAACATTATAAAACGTTCAATGATCGGTTAAAGGAATTCCCCTGTAAAGTTGAATTCATCAATCGTTTTAAATCAGTGAAACAACAAAAACAAATTATCAAAGACCTTAAAGAAGGGAAAATAGATATTCTTATCGGCACTCATCGTATCATCAGTAAAGACATTGAGTTCAAAGATCTGGGACTGATCATTGTGGATGAAGAACAAAAATTCGGAGTGTCAGCGAAAGAAAAACTGAAACAACTAAAAATAAATGTTGACACGTTAACATTAACAGCAACGCCTATCCCGCGAACACTTCAGTTTTCATTGATGGGTTCCCGCGATTTATCCATCATCAATACTCCTCCTCCAAACAGGTATCCTATCCATACTGAATTACATGTATTTAATGAAGACATTATTCGTGATGCTGTTCAGTATGAACTAGACAGGGGCGGGCAGGTTTTTATCGTTCACAATCGAATTCAAAGTATCGGTTTTATTGCTGAAATGATTCGTAATCTTTGTCCACAGGCAACAATCACGATTGGGCACGGACAAATGGAAGGACATGAACTGGAAAAAATAATGATTGACTTCATTGACGGTGAGTATGATGTGCTGGTAGCAACGACTATCATTGAATCAGGATTGGATATACCTAATGTGAATACAATCGTCATCCATGACGCACAAAATTTTGGATTGAGTGATCTGCATCAGTTGAGAGGCAGGGTAGGACGCACCAATAAAAAAGCCTTTTGTTACCTGATCGCTCCCCCTTCAACAGTGCTTACTGACGAGGCACGCAAGCGACTGAAAGCGATTGAAGAATTTTCCGATCTGGGCAGTGGTTTTAATATCGCCATGCGTGACCTTGATATACGCGGTGCAGGGAATATACTTGGCGCTGAACAAAGTGGATTCATTGCGGAGATCGGCTACGAAACCTATCAGAAAATTCTGGAAGAAGCTATTCATGAGTTGAAAGAAGATGAATTCAAAGAATTGTATGCTTCCGAACAACAAGAAGTTTTTGTCCGAGATTGTACCATTGAAACGGATCTTGAAATATTAATTCCGGATCAATATGTAAATCATGTTGCCGAACGCTTAAGTCTTTATAAAGAACTTGATAATATCAATACCGACGATGAACTTGATCAGTTTGAAAAACGGATCACTGACCGGTTCGGTCCTGTTCCACCGCAAACGCAGGAAATGTTTAAAGCAATCCGTTTACGTCGATTGGCAGCTAATTTAGGTTTTGAAAAGATCGTATTAAAAAAAGGTATATTTATTGGGACCTTCATCAGCAATAAAGATTCAGCTTATTTTCAATCGGAGCAATTCAATAAAATATTGGTGTTTCTTCAAAAATTTCCGCACAATTGCAGAATGAGAGAAAGTGGAAATAAACTTTCAATGGTCATTGATAATATCAAAAGTGTAGATGATTCTGTGAGGATTTTAAATGAAATATAAACTGTATTGAAATTTTTCAAAGATACTTTACGAAAAATAAATATTTAAAATGATAATTATATATTTTTGACTTTTTAATAAATTTAAAAAATATGGATGTTAAGAATAATTTGTTTCATAAATGCTTAATTGTTTTCATAATTTTCTTTTCGCTCACAATACATGTTGTTGGGCAAAAAACAGAGAACGTAATTATTGTTGTCATTGACGGAGCACGTTATACAGAAACTTTTGGTGATCCAACACATCTGTATATTCCTAAAATATGGAATGAACTTCGTCCGCAAGGCACAATGTATACTTCCTTCTACAACAATGGCGTTACATCAACCAATCCGGGTCATTCCAACATACTTACAGGTACATGGCAAAATATTGTTAATGATGGAACGGAACGCCCCCATATGCCCACAATCTTTGAGTATTATAGACAACAGCTCCGTACTGCACAAAAAGATAATTATGTCGTTTTAGGAAAAGACAAATTAAACATTTTAGCATATAGTGATCATTCATCGTATGGAAGCGCTTATGGTGCTTCCGTTAAAACGTCCACCTCTATCTATGACGATGTTATAACATTACAGAATATTTTTTCGGTTATGGCTACAGATAAACCACATTTAATGATTGCTAACTTTGCTGCAACCGATAATGGCGGACACAGTGGTGTATATGCCAACTATACCAATAGTTTAAAAAAAGCAGATGGACTTGTGGCTGACCTGTGGAATTTTATTCAAGCAGATGCTGTTTATAAAAATAAAACTACATTGATCATTACCAATGACCACGGCAGACACACTACTGATTTTACAACACATGGAGATAATTGTGAAGGGTGCAAACACATCATGTTATTAATACTCGGACCGGATACAAAATCAGGAGTGGTTGATAATACTTCGACACAACAAATCGATATTGCTCCAACCGTTGCTTCATTTATGCATTTTACCACACCGTTGAGCACCGGAAATACACTTAATTCTGCATTTATCTGGAATACATGTCCATGCCATTAAAACTGATTAGATGAATAATTTAAATATTTACTTTTATGTTTTTTCACTGTTTATTTTTTAACCTTTAAATAATATGATTATGAAAAATGTTTTACCTCAAAGATTTTTATTAGTACTCGTCCTTTTTGCTTCTATCACATTACATGTTTTCGGACAAAAAACAGAGAATGTAATAATTGTTGTTATCGATGGAGCGCGCTACACAGAAACTTTTGGTGATGCTCTACACCAGTATATCCCCAAAATATGGAATGACCTGCGTCCGAAAGGAACAATTTATACATCTTTTTACAACAATGGTGTCACTTCTACGAATCCAGGACATTCAACCATACTCACCGGCACCTGGCAAAATATTCCCAATGACGGTTCTGTCCGTCCGACGAGTCCGACGATCTTTGAATATTACAGAAAACAACTCAATACGTCGCTGAAAGAAAGTTATGTTATTCTGGGGAAAGACAAATTAAATATTTTATCATATAGCAGCAATGCACAATATGGCAGTAGTTATGGTGCCTCAGTGAAAACATCAACATCCATGTATGATGATGCAGTTACTTTACAAAATATTAAAACGGTTATGTCAACAGATAAACCCCATATAATGATCGCTAATTTTGCAGCAACCGATAATGGGGGACACAGCGGTGTTTATATCAATTACACCAACAGCTTAAAAACTGCAGATGGTCTTGTTTCTGATCTATGGAATTATATTCAAGCTGACCCTGTTTATAAAGATAAAACCACACTGATTATTACCAATGATCACGGTCGTCACACAACAGACTTTGCAAATCACGGTTGTACCTGCGAAGGATGCAAACATATTATGATGCTTATCATCGGACCTGATACACCTGCCGGTGTTGTTGATAATGCTTCACATCAGCAAATTGATATTGCACCAACGGTTGGTTCGTTCATGCATTTTACTACTCCATTATGCGTTGGGGTTGCTATTCCTTCTGCTATCCTCACCTATATCAAAAATTTTAGTAAGCAAACTATTTCCGTTTCTGAAAATTATCCAAATCCATTTACTTCATCTACCACAATAAAATATATACTTGAACAAGAAGGAAATGTACAAGCCAGTATTCTTGATACTCAAGGAAAACAGGTCCGTACATTTATGCTGAATAATCAGTCGATCGGTGAACATCAGATAATATGGAATGGAACTGATGATGCAAACAATCCGGTTGCTAATGGTGTTTATTTTTATTCCATTTCCTTAAATGGTATCTTATTAACTTCAAAACGTATGGTGAAATTCTGAATAGCCAGAAAATTTATCCATCTACTTTTTTATTTTTTTCTTAAAAGATTTCAACTATTTTAATTTGCGGTTTGTGATTTTCATGAAATTCATGTACGTTTGTTGGTATCATTCATTATTTCAAAATAAACCTTGACGGACAAAACGGAAAAAGATAAAATCGTTGAAACTCCTTTGATGAAGCAGTATCTCTCTATCAAAGCAAAATATCCTGATGCATTGTTATTGTTCAGGGTGGGTGATTTTTATGAAACGTTCGGTGAAGATGCTGTAAAAACATCTAACATTCTGGGTATTGTTTTAACCAAACGTGCCAATGGTGCTGCAACCTTTGTTGAACTTGCCGGTTTTCCACATCATTCTCTTGATACGTACTTACCAAAGCTTGTTAAAGCAGGGCACCGCGTTGCAATTTGCGATCAATTGGAAGATCCCAAACTTACTAAAAAGATCGTCAAACGCGGGGTGACTGAATTGGTCACTCCCGGTGTGTCTTTTAACGATAAAGTATTAGACCATAAAACCAATAACTTTCTTTCGAGCATTCATCTGGATGGAAATAATTCAGGAATTTCATTTTTAGATATTTCAACCGGTGAATTTTATGTGGCTCAGGGTAGTTTGGATTATATACAAAAACTGCTGCAGAGCTTTAAACCCAGCGAAGTGGTTGTTCAAAAAAACAAACTGGTTAAATTTATTGAACTTTTCGGAGATAAGTTTTTTACTACTACGTTTGAGGATTGGGTATTCACAAAGGATTTTACTTATGAAATATTAATTAAACATTTCGGAACCGTTTCGCTCAAAGGATTTGGTATTGAGGAATTGACAAATGCTATCATCGCTGCTGGCGCTGCACTGCATTACCTTGCTGAAACACAACACGACAGGATACAGAATATTTGCAAAGTAGCTCGGATAGAAGAAGACAAGTATGTGTGGCTTGACCGGTTTACTATCCGTAATCTGGAGATTCTTGATTCACGGAATGAAAACGCTAAAACGCTGTATGATGTACTTGATCAAACGTCTTCTCCGATGGGTGCTCGCATGCTCAGAAAATGGATCATGCTGCCACTTAAAGATAAACAATTGATCAATGAGCGTTTGGACGTTGTCACGTATTTTATTAATCACCGTCCTGAAGCTGAAAATATTTTTCGAAATATAAAATTTATTGGTGATCTTGAACGATTGATCTCCAAAGTAGCTGTCGGACGAGTTTCACCACGTGAGTTACAACAGGTGAGAAGAGCTTTGGATGCTCTGGAGCCAATCAAGGAAACATGTGAAAAAAGTGATGAGATCGCATTGAAAATAATCGGTGAACAAATCAACATTTGTAATATCATTCGTGAAAAAATTGCAACCGATCTGCATGCTGACCCTCCAGCGCTTGTGAATAAAGGGAATGTGATGGCGCATGGTGTTTCCGATGAACTCGATGAATTAAGAAAACTGGCTTATTCAGGCAAAGATTATCTGGTACAGATTCAGCAACGCGAAAGTGAACGGACCGGTATTCCTTCGCTGAAAGTCAGTTACAACAATGTGTTCGGATATTATCTGGATGTAACCAATACTCATAAAAATAAAGTTCCACCCGAATGGGAACGCAAGCAAACATTGGTCAATTCAGAACGATATATCACGCCCGAACTGAAAGAACTTGAATCAAAAATTCTTGGTGCTGAAGAAAAAATACTCGATCTGGAAGTCAGACTCTTTAATGAACTGGTTATTGAGGTTTCCAAATATGTTGAGCCAATTCAGTTAAATGCTGCACTGATTGCACGTTTGGATTGTCTCCTGTCATTTTCTGATATAGCTATCAAAAATAAATATGTTCGTCCTGAATTGAATGATTCATTCATTCTTGATATTAAAAACGGACGACATCCTGTAATTGAAAAACAATTACCTGTTGGTGAAGATTATATCCCCAATGATATTTTTCTGGATAATCAAAAACAACAGATCATTATAGTCACAGGTCCTAATATGTCCGGGAAATCTGCATTATTAAGACAAACCGCATTGATTGTTCTCATGGCTCAGATGGGGTGCTATGTTCCAGCCGATGAAGTTAAAATTGGTA
>CAYVNP010000034.1:0-43687 GCA_964452905.1 uncultured Bacteroidales bacterium | reverse complement strand
GCAAATATACAAATTATTTAATTAATGTGTAATTTAATAATAGACTTTATGTAATTTCATCAATACTAATCTATCTTTTCTATCAATTCCTTATTGAAAAATTTATTAACAAAAAGATTAAAATTTTATATAAAGTAATTAATACATTTAAAACTCCCATTCCGGAAAATACTTCTAATAACAGCCAACCAATTTTAGAAGATGTAGAAAACGATGTGCTAAAATGGGTGCAGGACAAAAAAGAAGAAATTGATAAATTGAAGGAATCAGAAATTTATCGCAGAGAATTTGTTGGTAATGTCTCCCATGAATTAAAAACACCCATCTTTAATATACAGGGGTATATTCTTACATTATTAGAAGGTGGTATGGACGATCCAGATATTAATAAAGAATATTTAATTCGAGCAGAAAAAAACATTAATAGGATGATCTCTATTGTTGAAGATTTGGAAACAATATCTCAATTGGAATCAGGACAACTTAAATTACAGATTGAAAAATTTGATATCGTTTTATTGGTGAAAGAAGTCATTGAAACATTAGAAATAAAAGCCAAAAAGAAAAGTATAAAAATTAATTTTGAAACAAATTACATACTTCCAATATTGGTATTTGCTGACAGAGAACGTATTCGGCAAGTATTAGTTAACCTCATTGATAATTCTATTAAATATAATAACGTAGAAGGGACTACCAAGATCGGATTTTTTGATATGGATGAAAATATACTTATTGAGGTTGAAGATAATGGAATAGGAATCCCACCTGATCATATTTCAAGAATATTTGAACGATTTTATCGTGTTGACAAAAGTCGTTCACGCGACCAAGGCGGATCAGGATTGGGGCTTGCCATTGTTAAACATATCATTGACGCACATAATCAGAACATCAATGTGAAAAGCACGAATGGAATTGGAACCAATTTCGCCTTTACATTAAAAAAAATATAAAATATTTATTTTATGAAAAAAAATACAAAAACATCAGGTATACAAAAACAATCAATCCTGATTAAAAATATGAATGATCTGAATGATAAAACAAAAGAAAACGTTAAAAAACTTTTTTATTCCGAAGATTTATGTTCCTGCCAGATTGCTTTAAAAACAAAAATTCCAATTGCAGTAGTTAGGGATATAATTATTGAAGACCTTATTTATAAAAACAATCATAATTAATTTTAAAGATTATGGAAACAAAAGAATATAAAATTTTGTTAGTAGATGACGAAGCGGATATCCGTATATTTCTCGGATACAATATTAAAAAGAACGGTTATCATTTTTTATCCTGCTCCAATGGTTATGATGCAATTGAAATTGCCAGAAAAGAGATGCCTCATATGATCATTTTAGATGTGATGATGCCTGAAATGGATGGTTTTCAAACATGTCACGAACTTAGAAAGATTCCAGAACTTTACTCTACAATAATTGTTTTTTTAACTGCCAGAGATGAAGATTATTCAATAAATACTGGCTATCATGTTGGTGCGGATGATTATATTGCTAAACCGATTTCTCCACGTGTGTTAATCAATCGAATAGAAAAACTTTTTAAAAAACACGAATTATTAGAGAATGGGTTAAATTTATTTTCTCAAGAAAATCCCGAAAATATTATTATTGATAAAGAAAAAGGCATTGTAATTAAAAATAATATTAAATATCTTCTTCCTGATAAAGAAATTGATCTTCTTTCGTTATTGATTTCAAATCCTAATAAAATAATTAGAAAAGAAGAAATTTATCTAAAAATTTGGACTCATGATGAAATTAAAAATATCCGACAACAATCCATTGACAGACTTATCCAAAATCTAAGAAAAAAATTAGGACAAAAAAATATACAGATCATTAAAGATGGAAGTTACATTTATCAGACAGATAATACAGAATCACATATGCTGAATTATATTTATGCATAAAACAATTATTTTAAAAAATCTTTAAACCAGTATCCTGAATCTTTAATATATCTTTTTTGAGTAGTATAATCAATATAAATTAATCCAAATCGAGGATTATAACCCTCGGCCCACTCAAAATTATCTGTTGCAGACCAAACAAAATATCCATCAATATTCACTCCTTCTTTTTTAGCTTTTAATACATAAGCAAGATAATCATTAAAAAACTGAATCCTTTGTTGATCATCTATTTTACCATTTTCAAGAATATCCGGAAAGCATGTTCCATTTTCAGTAATAATAATTTTTTTTATTCCTTCGTATTGTCCATATTGTTTTAAAATTCGGTAAATCCCTTCTGGATAAACTTCCCATTTCATTTCATTTAGAGTAACATCCATTGTTTCAGGAGAAACCACTTTTGCTAGCAAAGGAAACATTGTCAAACTAAATTTTGCAATGATCCGTGTATAATTTTGAATGCCAATAAAATCAAAATCAAACTTTAATTTTTCTTCATCTCCCTGTTTAAAATAATTTTCAATTCGTTTTAAAAAAGGTAAATCATTCACTGGATAACCCAATCCCAATGAAGGTTCAATAAATATTCGATTCAGAATGACATCAATTTTTTTTGCGGCAATTAAATTTTTATTTTTAGTATTTATCGGGTCAACATAAGAACAAGAGAATGTGGTGCCAATATTTGCATTCGGAAAAAATTGTCTGATAATTCGACCGCCTTCAGCCTGACAAAGTGTTGCATGATGAGCAGCAGGAAAAAAATTTTTTATTCCTTTTTTTCCAGGTGCATGAATTCCCATCATATATCCTAATCCTGTAAAAGACAATGGCTCATTCAAAATAATCCAGTTCTTAACTTTACCTCCAAACTCTTTTATACAAATCTGAACATATTCAGAAAACCAATTGATAATTTCACGATTAGTCCACCCGCCTTTATCTTCAAGTATTTGAGGCAAATCCCAATGATATAAGGTTATATAAGGTGTTAGTCCAACTTTTAAACAATGATCAATAACGCGATGATAAAAGTCAATTCCTTTTAAATTAATTTTTCCTGTTCCTTCCGGTAATATTCTCGACCACGATAATGAAAACCTAAAAACATTAAAATTTAATGATTTTATCAAATTGATATCATCTTCAAAATTATAATAGAAATCACATGATATATCGGCATGTTCTTTGTTTTTTATTTTTCCTTTTTGATGTGAAAAATGATCCCAAATCGAAATTCCTTTACCATCTAAATTTGAAGCTCCTTCTGTTTGAAATGAGGATGCAGCAACTCCCCACTTAAAATCAGCGCCAAAATCGGATTTAATAAAATCTTCAGGAATTTCATAATCGATAAGTCCTTCTATTGTTTGCCGATTTCTCAGATTTAACCGATTACTTTGTAAAAGAATATTTTTTAATACTGTTTTTCTATTCATTTTAATTTTTAAAAAATATATGCTGTAGCTTTTTATTCTTCTTTTAAATGCAAAAATAACTAGTATAATTTATTATATATTCAAAAAACATGAATTAAATATCATCATTAACAATTAGTTAATTTTTCATTGATAAATTTCATTTAAACTTAATTATTTGAACACCTTAAGTTAATACCCGTTATGTAGTTTTATGCAAATTTTATAAAATGCAATATAAAACAATTGTAATATCAGATGTTCATCTTGGAAGTAAGGGATCCAAAGTGAAGGAGTTGGTAAAATTTTTAAAAAATCATCAAGCTCAACATATCATTCTGAATGGCGATATTATTGATGGTTGGCAGTTGAGCAAAGGAAGTAAATGGAAAAGAAAACATACTCGCTTGTTTAAATTTATTATGAAATCATTGGAGAATAAAAATACACGAGTTACTTATATTCGTGGGAATCATGATGATTTTTTAGATGAAGTATTACCGCTGACCATTGGAAATTTCTCTATCGTTAAAGATTATATCTATGAATCGTTTGGTAAAAAATATTATGTATGCCATGGCGATATTTTTGATTCCATTTCAACCCATTTCAGGTGGATTGCAAAACTGGGTGATGTAGGTTATACTTTTTTACTTTGGTTGAATAAAATTTTTAATAATCGTCGTATCAAAAAAGGTCTTCCTTATTATTCATTATCACAAGCCATCAAATCAAAAGTTAAAACAGCTGTTTCCTTTATTAGCAATTTTGAAGAAGTGGTTTCTCAAATTGCTGCTGATAAAAAATGTACAGGAATTATTTGCGGTCATATTCATGCTCCAGCAAATAAATACATCAATGGAATTCATTATTTGAATTCAGGTGACTGGATTGAATCACTATCTGCTTTAACTGAAGATTTTCAAGGCAATTGGCATATCCATTATTATAATGAATTTGTAATTCAAAAAGCCAATTCAACAATATCTATCTTTCCATCATATGGTGAATTAAATAATATTAATATTGAAAAATACGCACTCGTATGAAATTTAACAATGCACGATGTTTATTTATTGTACAAGGTGAAGGAAGAGGACATATGACTCAGGCACTCGCCTTTAAAAAGAAATTAGAACAAAACGGTTATATTGTTTCTGCTGTTTTAGTTGGCAGCAGCAATAAAAGACAGATTCCGCTATTTTTTACAAAAGGGATTGAGGTACCGGTTTATTTATTCAAAAGTCCGAATTTTATTAGTGATCAGGAAGATAAATCCATCCGAATTTTTAAAAGCATATTTTACAATTTAAGGTTACTACCTGTCTTTTTAAAAAATTTAAAATTAATACATCATAAGGTTCAGGAATATAAACCCGATCTGATAATTAATTTTTTCGAACCTTTAACAGGATTATATAATTTATTTTATAATTCTAAGACGCCTGTTTTCAGTGTAGCTCATCAATATATTTATTTGCATCCTGAATTTAAATTTCCAAAAGAAAAGTTCATTCAAAAAAAGGCAATTAAGTTTTTCACCCGATTAACTTGTTTAGGCTCAAAAATGAATTTTGCATTATCATTTTATCCTTTAAATTATCATTCTTCTAAATTAATTGTTATACCACCCTTATTAAGAAAATCCATTTACAACCTCAAACCTATGTCTGAAGACTTTTTTTTAACCTATATTATTAATAAAGGGTTAAGCAAAGATATTATTGAATGGCATAAAACAAGACCAGATATAGTGATGCATTGTTTCTGGGATAGAACAGATGTTGAAGATGAATATAAATATGATGAAACACTTACTTTCCATAAATTAAATGATACAAAATTTCTTGATTTAATGGCACGATGTAAGGGATTCATCACTACTGCCGGATTTGAATCTGTATGCGAAGCAATGTATTTAAAAAAACCTATTTTTATGATGCCTGTCAAGGGACATTATGAACAATACTGTAACGCAAGAGATGCCTCAAAAGTTGGAGCAGGTTTATATAATGATAATTTTATAATTAATCCTTTTATAGATTCTTTACCTTTTAATTACAAAATGAATTCTGATTACAGGAAATGGGTTAAAATGAATCAAGAGATTATTATAGATAAAATCAATCAAATTATTTCTTCCAAAATACATTATGAATATTTTAAACCAAACCGAAGACCTCTTGATTTACTGGATAATTCCATTTTTTCTTAATCTGAAATTTTACAAATAATTGTGTTTTATATTGAATACATGTTTTAAAAAAATTGAAAATTTTAAATAAAATTATGTTACGTAATTGTAAACAAATAAGTTTTAATTGTTCTAAAAATTTACATAAGTGTTACATAACGATAATATTTACATAACCCTAAAACCAATTTTCAATAAGATATTTGCACAATTTCTATGAAAAATAAAACATCTAAACTTCAATTTTGTTCAATTAAACAGGAAATATAAACATGAAACATTTAATTTTAATTATCATTTTTTTTAATGTCCTGTCTGTTTGTAGTATTTCTTTATATGCACAAAATAAATATATTCTTACTCATACCGATAGTTCTGCTTTAGAGGGAATTATTGTTGAAAAATATTATGTTTCCGATTCTACAGATATTATTGATACTACAGGTGGAAAACTACCTATCGGATCCACTACATATAGAATATTTGTTGATATGAAACCTGGTTATTCTCTGCAACTTGTTTATGGAAATCAAAGACAAACTTTGTGTATTAAAACCACAACGACATTTTTCAATAACACTTATATATTTGCTTTAACAGGTTATAATGTAGATTTAAAAGAAATAAATAAAAATACTGTTGCTCTGGATTCCTGGTTGACAATGGGTGCTTCAACAAAATTATATACAGGTATACCTTTATCCGATGATAAAGATGGGTCCATTCTGACCGGTAGAAAATCATTATCTCAAGCAGACGGACTTACCAATGGAACTCTCCCTTATTTTAAAGAGTTTAATCTTGACTTAAATTTTTTCAATCAGACAAAAAATGATTCGGTTTTATGTACCAATAATGGAGGATGGGCTGCTCTGAATGGGGTTAAAGGGTCTACCAGCGATAACAAAGTATTGATTGCTCAGCTAACTACGAATGGTAAATTATCATTTGAATTAAATGTTCAACTTGGAACACCTACTGGAGGAATAGTAAAATTTGTTTCTAAAAATCCTGTTGAATCTGAAATAATGTTTAATGAACTTAATTATACAAAATAAAAAAATTAAATATCCTAAAAAAACAAATATGAAAAAAATTAACACACAAAAAATTTTATTGGGCTTAGGTCTTTCGTTTCTTGGTTTATTTGCTCAAGCACAGAATGGTTTAGAAAAAATTATTGTTGAAAAGTATTACATTTCCAATGCAGATGATGCGGCAGCCAGTATTGGAACACTTCCTGTTGGATCAGTGACATATCGCATCTTCGTGGATATGCTTCCCGGTTATACATTTCAGATGGCCTATGGCAATGCTAATCATACGTTAAAAATTGCTACAACAACGTCATTTTTTAATAATGAGGATAGAGGGGCTATTAAACCTTCTTATACAAAAACGCAAGCTAAAAACAATACAGTTATGCTTGATTCATGGATTTCTATTGGTGCCGGTTGTGCAGGTAATTTTGGTGTTCCTAAGTCAGATGACAATGGAGTTGCTATCGTTGTTAATGCTGACGGTATTTTGAAAAATAATGATCCTGCCGCCGGAATTGCCTTAACTTCACAGGATGGTTTGATTGCTGGAACTCCCTATACTAATATTACAATACTCGGATTAGATTTATCAGCAATTGATGCTACAAGTCAGGCAGGAAAAATAATTACTACTAATGGGGGTGCTTGGTCATGTATGGAAGGTGTTTCTGGTTCTACACCTGGTGCAGTAGGTCTGGATCCACAAACAAATAGAGTGTTAATTGGACAATTTACTACTGAAGGTGTTTTTTCTTTTGAATTAAATATTCAACTTGGAACACCCACAGGTGGAACGGAACAATATGTTGCAAAAAATCCAATCGGTAACGAATTCAAACATCAAGGTCTTATTTATCCTCAAACGATACCTAATATTCCTCCAACCGTCAGCATAACTTCTCCTATCAATAATTCAACATTTAATGCGGGTGATCCGGTAACAATTACAGCAAATGCAAATGATGTGGATGGTATTGTTTCTTTCGTTGAATTTTTTGTAAACGGACAATCAATCGGTGTTGATAATACAGCCCCCTACTCTATCAACTGGACTGCAACTGATGGTACATCAACGATTACAGCAAAGGCAAAAGATAATGCAGATTCTGTGACTACTTCTACCGCCGTTACAGTTACAGTTTCTCCTGTTGGAATAAAAAATATAAATACTTTAGATTCATATATTGTTTATCCGAATCCTGTAAAAGACTTACTAATATTGAAGTTTAACACTTCTTGTAAAAATTCCGCAAACAGTTTTACAATTTTTGATTTAAATGGGAATTTATTATTGCATAAAACATTCGGAATCGTTTCAGAGAAAAACATGGAATGTATTGATATGTCTTCATTTTCAAATGGGCAATATATTATAAAGTTATTAATTGATGGAACTATTTCAACCCGAAAAATAATCAAAGACTAAAATAAATATTCAACGTACATCCTTTACAGCTTTCATAAAACAGTATTGAATCAAAAATAAAATGTTTGATTCCAAATAAAATATGTTTATTAAATCAATGATGAAGAGAACACAATTTGAGTTTCAACTGTCTTTTATAAACAATAGTTAAATGAAACATATTTTTTTAACAATTCTATTAAGTTTAATTTATCTATCTGTTTCTTTTGGACAGGGAATCATTCGAGGGAAGGTTTTTGATGAAAATGGAGAAACTGTGATTGGCGCTTCTATTAATCTAAAAGCAAATTCTTCCATTAGAGCCATGACTGATTTTGACGGAAATTTTTCTCTTAAAATTCCTGATCCAACTCCCCAAATAATGGTTGTAACATTTATCGGATACAAACCATCTCTTGATACAGTAAATCCTAAAAATGGAGAAATTATTATCAGGAATATTAAATTATCTCCCGTTTCGCAAACGCTGAAAGAAGTTGAGATTGTTGCTCAGGCAGTGAAAGCAAAAGATAATTTTATGATCACCGTTAAAAAAAAATCCCCAACCCTTATTGACTATATTTCAGCTGAATCAATTAGAAAAATTGGCGATGTTAATGTTTCTTCTGCTATTGCTCGTGTTGTTGGGGTATCAACCAATGGAAGTTTTATTACAGTGCGTGGAATAGGTGACCGGTATATTAAAACAGCTATTAATGGTTCAAGAATACCCACATTAGATGCCTTTACCAACAATATAAAATTAGATCTTTTCCCTGCCAGTTTGGTTGATAATATTGTTATCACTAAAACAGCAAGTCCTGATCTGCCCGGTGATTGGGCGGGGGCTTATCTGTCAGTTGAAACAAAAGATTATCCGGATAAACTTGCAGTTAATTTTGAAACTTCGATTGGATATAATAACCAAACAACTTTTAAAGATGTTTTATCAACTCAGCATAGTAATACTGATTGGTTGGGTTACGATAATGGATTTCGTGACTATAATCATCAAGATTATACTCCGACTAAAATAAACCCTGATCAAAACTCAAACTATTATCAATATGATGAATTTGTTGCATTAGGGTTAGGTGATTATTATAAATCATTAGGAGTTACAAAAATCACACCATGGAACGAAACCTATTATAAAATGGGGTTAGTTAGATTAGGCCTTTTAGGTGATGCTCAATTCAATGATCCTAATGCTGTTGCTCTTGCCAATGAAAGATATGAAAAGGAATACAAAGGGAAGGCTTTTGACAGAATGAATGCTGATGCAGTTAATTCAAATAAATCATTTGCTAACAATTGGAATACAACAACAAGAAAAGCTCCATTGAATTTCAGTCAGAGTTTTAGTATTGGAGATCAAATAAATTTATTTGGTAAACCTCTTGGGTTTATAGCCGGCTTTCGATATTCAACCTCTATTCAATATGACCCTAATTCAATTGTTAACAAATATGATGAACGAAGCAGTGTTGTGAATAACCAAGCAATTGAATATACATCGTTTAATCAGAAAACCTGCCAGGAAACTAATGGATGGAGTGGTTTAGTCAACGTTGCGTATAAATTTAATCGAAATAATAGTTTATCCCTTCTCTTTATGCCGAATGTTACTGGTGTAAACAAAGTTCGAAGTGGTTGGGGTGAAAGTCTTGACAGAGTTCCTGGAAGTCCCCCGGATACGATCCGACAAAACAGTCAGTTTTATGAGTCACGGAAACAATTGGTTTATCAACTTAAATCGGATCATTATTTTCCAGGAACCAAAATAAAAATAGAATTAAATGCTTCTTATACCAATGGTAACAGCAATGCTCCAGATTTTAAATCCATTGATCCCCGACATTCGGATGGCGGCTATCAAATCAATTTTGACAGATACTTTCGATACTTATCAGAAAATTTATTCGATTCCCGAGTATCTTTAGAATTTCCATTAGATAGCAAACCCGGTTTAGTAAGGAAATTGAAATTTGGTGGTGCATATCAAAAAAATAAAAAAAAGAATGATTTATATGATTACATTTTAAGTTCCGGTCCTTATGTCTCATCTTTCCCTAAAGGAGGTGATCTTTTTAGCCTTGATAAATTCAATATTGTTACTGTTCCCGGAACTTCAATACATACCGTTCAGCAGTATTACCAGGAATATGCTTATCCTTTTAATCACAGTTATGGTGTTAGTAAAATAAAAGCTGGTTTTATTTTATTGGATTATACTTTCATCCCTTCATTCCGGTTGTCAGGCGGTTTAAGAGTTGAACAGGCAAATATTTATACAGATGTTAATTTATATAATTCATTAGGATTAGCACCAAATGATGAACGAAGAAAATTTATAAAATCGGATCCGATCAACAATCCAGGTGTGTTAGACAAACTCAGCTATTTGCCAAGTGTAAATTTTGTTTATAAAATAAAACGTGATGAATTGGCACCTGTCAATTTAAGATTGAATTATAGTCAGACGGTTGCTCGTCCAAGCATCAGGGAACTTTCGGATATTGAAGTATATGATTATGAATTAAAATCTACGGTTACTGGGAATCCGAATCTTAGAATGGTGCAAATAAATAATTATGATTTAAGGTTAGAGTGGTTTTTCAAGTCTGGCGATAATATTTCCATGAGTGTATTTTATAAAGATTTTAAAAATCATATTGAATTGGTTCAATTTGGTGATGTGATCGGTTATCAATGGGTAAACAACCCAAATAAATCATGGCTAAAAGGCATTGAACTTGAAGGGAAAAAAGCAATTACAAAACAACTAGAATTAAGAGCGAATATTACCCTTGTTGATTCACGGTCCACTTTCAATAAAAGTTTTAAGCAGACGAATGGGACATATGTAAATGGACCCACTGTTACCCGTACCATGTTTGGGCAGGCACCATATATTATAAATGGAATTATTTCATATACATCCGATAGTTTGGGACTTTCTGCAACGTTAAGTTATAATGTTCAAGGGCCCAAGTTTGTCATTGGTGGTAGCGGTGAACTACCGGATATATATGAACGGCCCAGACATTTATTGGATTTTAGACTGATTAAAAAACTGGGGAAATATTTTAGTGTAAGTTTAAAAATACAAGATATTTTAAATTCTGCTGTTAGAAGGTCCTATAAGTTTGACCAGGGATTTCTTATTGATTATGACAGGTATAATTACGGTACCAATTATGTATTAGGTATTTTATATAAATTTTAACAAGAGATAAAATAAAAATGAAATCTGCTTTATATATATTATTTTTATACATATTCGTATCGTTTCATTTCAATCTTCATGCACAAATTGAAAAAGTAATAGTTGAAACCTATTATATTTCCGATACAATTGATGCAACAGACACAACAGGTGGAAAACTTGAAGCCGGTACTACAACCTATAGGGTATATATTGATTTAACCAAAGGGAGTAAATTAACAAAGATTTATGGTGATGAAAATCATCCTTTAAAGTTTTCAAGCACTGCCGTTTTTTTTAATAACACAGCAGATGGACAAACTTTTGCAAAAGATTTTAGTAAAAATCGCCTTGGAGAAAATACTGTTGCATTAGACACCTGGTTAACATTAGGTCAGGTTACCAAAAAAGCTTTAAAAACATATTTTGGAATTTTAAAACCACAAGACACAGATGGATCTATTATTGGCGGAGCAAATAATGATGGCGGTTCTGCCGGTATTCCTGGAGGATTGCTGGTTAATATAGATCCGGTTGCCGGAATCCCAATAACAACTGCTGATGGACTTGATACGATGATGACTATTCCATCAAACTGGTTAGATAATGGTTTTAGAAATAGTATTTCCGGTGAAGATTCAACAATTTTTGGTTCTTTAAAATCAGGGTCTCAATTTATTAGTAACAATGCTTTTTTACAAAACGAAGGTGTAATGGGTTTGAACCCTGATAGTAACCAGATATTAGTTGCACAGTTAACTACAAAAGGAACCCTTTCATTTGAACTGAATGTTGAAGTAAATGATGAAAAAGGAAATATAATAAAATATGTTGCACAAGGTCATGATACGCTGGATGAAAAATATAGTTCTTTTCTTACTTATCCTCCCAAATGTGGCTGCTTAAATCCAGGCTATCTTGAATACGATCCAAGGCTGACATGCAGTGATAGTAATTTATGTAAAACTCATGTTCCCTGTGGGTGTCTGAATCCCAAATACCTTGAGTATAATTCCGGCTTTACATGCAGTGATAGCAATTCATGTAAAACACCCATTGTTCTTGGATGCATGGATCCGTATGCTTGTAATTTTGATCCGAAAGCGAACTTTTCTGTTCAAACTTTATGTTGTTATCCGGGGTATTGCCTTGATCGTGACATTAGCCTGGTTTGCCCTAATCTTGGAATTGAAGAAATAAAAGGTATTTATGGATTTAAGCTTTATCCTAATCCGGCAGTTGATCAATTGGAAATTCAATTTTCATCAAACAACAATCAAACATTGAAGTTTTCAATATATGACTCTTTCGGTAGAGAAGTTTTACAGAACTACATATATACTATGAACGGATATCAGGTTCAAAAAGTAAATATTTCTGATCTTGTGAGTGGATTATATTTATTTAAAATTTCAATTGCAGGAATAAATTCAACAAAAGTTTTTATTAAAAAATAATGGAACACATTATTAAAATATAAATTAACAATAAATGAAAATTTATTATAAAAATTTTAACCCCTTACTTATTTTCTGGTTTCTTAAGAATTATATTTTTATTGGATTATTAATGCTATTTATTTCTCAATGTAAAAAAGATCCAAAATCAGTTACTCCCCTTGAAACAAGTACTGTTACTGATGTAGAAGGGAATATCTATAAAACAGTCAAAATAGGGACCCAATGGTGGATGGCTGAAAACTTAAAAGTGAAAAAATATTGTAATGGAGATAACATTGCTCTAATTAAAAATCAAGATACTGCTAATTGGAGGAAAATAAAATCAGGTGCATATAGTGATAATAATACTGAAGTATATTATAACTGGTTTGCAGTGAATGACAGTCGCAAATTAAGTCCTGAAGGATGGCATATACCAAGTGATGAAGAGTGGAAAATACTTGAAAAATATTTAGGAATGACCCAGACAGAAGTTGAAAAAATCGGTTGGCGTGGCACAAACCAGGGAAACAAATTAAAAATTGAAGCACAAAAAACAGGAATACTGTATAGCTGGAAAGAGTCATCCAACATCTATGAAGTATGGGGAACAAATGAAAGCGGTTTTACTGCCCGTGCCTTCGGATGTCGCATGTTTAATGGATCATGGGGTGACCCCGGTCCATCCTGTGTCGGGTTCTGGTGGTCTTCATCGGAGCAGAACAATGATGTTTGGTATAGATATCTGGATTATAAAAAGGCAAATGTATTCAGGTTTTATGGACCGAAAACATATGGTTTTAGTATTCGTTGTGTGAAAGATTAGATATAAATCAGATGTCCAAATCAGTTAACCGACAGAATGTTAAAAACCCCATACATGCACCAAAGCGAAAATCTATTGCCTATTCAAACTATTTATTACCATTTGTATTAATTATTACTGCTATTATTTTCGGCAATACGTTAGGTAATGATTTTGCTAGTTGGGATGATAGTGTTACGATTCTCAACAATGATATTATTAAACAACTGAATTGGGAATCTATAAAAGAAATTTTTTTTAATTTTCGTGGAACAGATTTTCCTCTTACTATATTTTCTTTTGCATTAGAATATAAATTTTTCGGACTGAATCCATTTTATTTTCATCTGACCAATTATATTTTTCATCTACTGAATGTGTTGCTTGTTTATTTATTTATTAAACGTTTTTCCGGAAAGGTCTGGGTTGCATTTATTACATCATTATTTTTTGGTATTCACCCCATGCATGTTGAATCTGTGGCTTGGATCACTGAACGAAAAGATGTTTTATATAGTTTCTTCTTCCTTCTGTCACTCTATTGTTATAATAAATATTTATCTACTGATAATAAATTCATTTATTTGTTCTGGTCATTTTTCTGGTTTTCACTATCCCTGATGTCAAAACCGGCAGCAGCTTGTCTTCCACTCGTACTGATACTGATGGATTATTATTTTTACAAAAAGATTGCATTGAAAACGCTTCTTTTAAAAATACCTTTTTTTGCAATTGTCCTGCTATTAGGAATTGTAACTGTTTTTTTTCAGAAAAGCTTTGGCGCAGTTGCAAATCTAACACCAGCTTTTACCATTTTTGACAGAGTTTTTTTATTCAGTTATTCAACGGTATATTATTTATTGATGGCCGTTGCACCATTTAATCTTTGTTCTATTCATTTTTATCCTGTTAAAACAGGAAGTATGCTTCCTGTTGAATACTATCTTGCTCTTCCTGCTTTACTTCTGCTGATTTGGATGATTTTTAAATCAAACCGTTTCAAGCATGAAATTATATTTGGTATGTTGTTTTATTTTATAACGATTATCATGGTACTTCAAATTATACCGGTTGGTCAGGCTATAGTCTCAGAGAGGTATTCATACATTCCATACATTGGAGTATTTTTTATTATAGGACATTTTTTTTCTGATGTTATTGAAAATAAAAAGTCTATTTTAAAAAAATTTAAACCCATCATTTCAATTAGTTTAATATTTCTAATTGTTTTATTTTGTTTTCAAACATATAACCGAAATAAAGTTTGGAAAAACGGAATTGTTTTATTCACGGATGTTATTAATAAATATCCGGAACAAGGATTTGGCTGGTTCGCCCGTGGTTACAGTAAATATGAAAAAGAAGATCATGAAGGCGCTATTGCTGACTTTACAAAAGCAATAGAAATAAATCCAAAAGATCCCGAATTTTATTTTAATCGCGGCAATGTATTTACCACCACCAACCGAATTGAAAATGCTATTGCCGATTATACACATGCTATTCAATTAAAATCGGATTATTCTGAAGCATTTAGCAACAGAGGTGCTGCATATGCTTATCATAACCAATTAAATGAATCACTGAAAGATTTTGACAAAGCAATTTCTTTGAATCCAAAATATGCAGAAGCTTTTTTTGGTCGTGGATTAACGAAAAATAGTATGAACGATAAACAAGGCGCTTGCAATGACTGGCAGGCAGCTCTCAAATTTGGTTACACCAATGCAACTTCAACAATAGATATGTATTGCAAATAATGTCTGTTTGCTGCTAATTTCTTATTATAGAATTTAATCCTGTTTTACTTCTGTTCCAATACTTTCTTTGATACTTAAACTTTAAACAGTTGTCAATTTATATTTCTGTTTTCAATGTATTTATGTATTCTTAATAAATTACACATCAATGTTTCAATGTAAAGAATAATCATCTTTTGGTTACATAAAAACAACAAACGTTTTATTAATAGATAATATAAACAGCAAATTCAGATAAAACTAAAGAAAGATTTTTGTAGCATCTCAAAAAAGAAAATTGATAACTAAACGTATTAATAATTTAAACAAAAAAACAATGACAAAAATGAAATCAATTACACATTTAGTTGCATCTGCTGCATTGGCTGTTGCATCTATTGCTACAAGCGTAGCACAAAACAATCTTGGGCAGTCGTGCGGTTGCCCGTTAGTATCAGACAGAGGAATGGCAATTAGCATCTCTACTCTCGGTACAAATGCAGATGGTGAATTAACAGCAAACACTCATCTTACTTGTGACAAGCTTTATTTGCTTGACAAAAAAATTTATGTGCCGGATGGAGTCACTCTTACCATTGATCCGGGTACAGTAATAAAAGGCAAATATGATGCTACTCCTGCAAATGCAACTGCATTGATCGTTGAAAGAGGCGGTAAAATCATGGCAAGCGGAACAAAAGACTGTCAAATCGTTTTTACTGCTGAAGAAGATCCTATGGATGGTGATTATTCATTAACCAATGTTGGAAAATGGGGTGGTATTGTTATTTTAGGAAAAGGGATTAACAATCTCCAATCAACTAATGTTTATTATGGTGGAACACCTGGTACAGGATTTATCGAAGGATTCAGTGCTGCTAACCCACGTGATATTTATGGCGGAAGCGATAATGCTGATAATTCAGGTACTCTCAAATATGTTTCGATCAGACATGCCGGAGCTATTTTAGCTATTAGTAATGAACTCAATGGTCTTTCATTAGGTTCTGTTGGCAGTGGAACTACCATCGAACATATTGAAATAGTTGCTTGCGCTGATGATAATATTGAATGTTTTGGCGGTGCTGTCAACTTAAAATATATTTCTACTGTATTCGGTGATGATGATATGCTTGACTATGACCTTGGTTATAAAGGGAAAGTTCAGTTTTTCTTTGGAATACCTGCTGACAGTTTGAATACCGGATCAGGTGCACATTCAGCTGATAATGGAATTGAAGCTGATTCTGATGATGATAAAAAAGCGCCTGCTTATTATTCAACTCCAGTCATTTATAATGCAACAATTATTTCAAATGGTCATGTTTACCCAATGGCTGATAATTCCGGTCCTGCTGCTATCCAGGCAAAAGAACTTACTGGTGGTGAAATTTACAATAGTATTTTTGCAAATTTCCGTTCAGGTTTACATTTAGCTACTTCCAGATCAAATGGAACAAATAAAGGAGATGCTTATGACAACTGGACCAACACGACCAACTCATATAATGATGGTGTTAGTGGTGGCGTTGCTGTAAAAAATATTTTAAAAGTACAAAACAATACATTTATTTTAACCAGTTCTGCAGGCAAAACAAGATATGCACTTACCAAAGGTGTTCTTGCCAGTTCAAAAAATCCTGCTATCATGAAAAATCCTACTTTACCATCTACACCTGATAGTACCCAGTTCTTTGTAACTGACGGTAATGTTGTTTCTTCTTATGTTGCAGGTATTGATTATGATTTTGCTTTCAATGGCAGTAATAACGGTTTTACCAATAATTTCCATGCTATTCCTACATCAAATCTTACATCAACGATGACTGCTCCTGCTGATGGTTTCTTTACACCAGTTAGTTACAGAGGCGCTTTTGATGCAGCTAGTGAAAGTTGGCTTTCTGATTGGGCTTTAACACAGTTGAATAAAATAGGTGTTGATAACCCTACGGATATTGATGAGGATGGTGATACTGACATTGATGACTTCGGTATTTTCGTTGGTAAATTCAACCAAAAAGATAACTAAAATTTAATACTAATATATAATAACTAAATATATGAAAAAATTATTATTTGGAATAGGGCTCGCTTTACTGGGCAGTCTGACGCAAGCTCAAAATGGGTTGCAGAAGATTGTGGTAGAAAAGTATTATAAAGCCAATGCAGCTGATGCAGCTGCCAGTGTGGGAACATTACCGGTAGGTTCTGTTACATACAGAATTTATGCAGATATGCTTCCTGGTTATAAGTTTCAGATGGCTTATGGTAATGCAAACCATACCCTGATACTTCAAACTTCAACGAAGTTTTTCAATAATGAAGACAGAGGCGCTACAACTCCTTATGGAATTGGTACTGCCAATTTGAAAAACAATACGGTTGCTCTTGACTCATGGATATCTGTTGGCGCTGCTGCTACCGGACAATTGGGTGTTCTTAAGAGTGACGATGATGGTGTAAATAATTACATTTCTGCCAATACCGTATTAAAAAATAATCCCGGTGGTTCTTATGGACTTCCATTAACTGCTCAGGATGGTATGGTTGCAGGAACAACTGCTCCTGCAGATATTAGCATATTACCAGGTCTTGATTTATCCGCGTTGGATGCTACCAGTCAGGCAGGTAGTTTAGTAACTACAAATAGTAGTGCATGGTCTTGTTTAGCCGGCGCTGTTGGTCCAAATCCTGATACAAACAGGGTTTTGATTGCTCAGATCACTACAGACGGTGTTTTCCATTATGAATTAAATATTCAGATTGGAACCCCACTGGGCGGTACTGAAAAATATGTTACCAGCAATCCTATTGGTGTTGAAAAAACAATTCCTAGTCTTGTGGGTACACTCGGATTACCTAATGTTATGCCTACAGTAAGCATTACTGCTCCTGCTGGTGGAACTAATTATTTAACCGGTGATGTTGTATCCCTTGCAGCCACTGCTGCTGATGCAGACGGAACCGTTACTTCTGTTGAATTTTTAATAGATGGTATTTCCATAGGTTCAGATGCAACTGATCCTTATACCATGAACTGGACAAGTACAAAAGGTACACATTCATTAACTGCTAAAGCTACTGATAATGATGGTGGTATTACTACATCAACTGCTGTTGTTATTACTGTTGTTGATAATGTTCCTCCTACAGTCAGTATTACCGCTCCTGCTGCAGGCGCTACCGTGAATAAAGGCACTTTGGTTAGTATTACTGCTAATGCCGGTGATGTTGATGGTACAGTTACAAAAGTTGAGTTTTATGTAAACAATGCTAAAGTTGGTGAAGATGCTACTGATCCTTATCAATATGATTGGACAGCTATTGAAGGCACTATGAAATTAAAAGCTATTGCTACCGACAATAAAGGAGCTAAAACAACTTCAACTGAAATTACTATAACAGTTGTTGATCCGTTGGGCGGTCCTTATCAGGTACTTTCTGATTCAGGTTCATGTGCTACAGATCTGATCTATATTCCGGTTAGCAGAATTAAAGATGCATTAAACAAATGTATAGGTTTTGATGCTGTTATGTCATATGATAAAACTAAAGTTGTTCCAACAGGTGTTATTAGAGTACATAATACTTTAATCAGCGATAGTTTGCTTACTTCTTACAGTGTTGATATTAAAGATACAACGATCAACATCGCTGTTTATCTTAATTCTTCTGCACCTGCAGGAACCAGCTTCAATGGTTTAGGTAAAATTTTCAGTGTTGAATTCAGCAAAACCCCAGGTTTTAAATCAGTTGACACGGCTACATTCAAAGTTCCTTTCATCATGGCAAGTTATGATACTACTACCATTACAAGAACTGATTGCAAACTCGGTATTTATACAACTTATAAAGATCATTTATTTGTTGGTAAACTTAAATTCTGGTCAAACAACAGCCCGATCGTTTATGATGCAGCCAATCCAAGCGCTCATTTAGCTACTAACATTATGGGTAATTTAAGCTCAGTAAAAGTTCAGCCGGATATGAGCGGTGTATTTAAATTTGACATCAATCATGGTGATTCCATTTCTATTGACAAAGATATAAATGACACAACTACTGTTATGTCAATCATCAATGGTTATGATGCATTTTTAGTACAAAAAGTTTTGGTTGATGAATCAAGTTTCACTCCAAGTGTTTATCAAATTATTGCTATGGATGTGAACATGGATGGCGTTGTCAGTGCCGGTGACCTTTCACAGATTAATCAAAGAACTGTAAAAACAATCGGTCAGTTTGCACAGTTATGGAATGCTTCAACTATCGCTCCTTCAAAAGATTGGTTATTTGTTGATCTGGCTTTAATTCAATCAGATCTTAGTTACAAAAAATCAACCACCTATCCGGCAGATGATGGTAAAGGATATTCAAAATTTAAAGTTCCAAGTGTACCTTTAATGAATGCATTACCTATTTCTGATTATTTGACTTGCCCTGTTATATCAAGTGAAACGTATAAAGCAATTCTTTTAGGAGATGCTAACGGTAGCTATGCAACAGTTGGTTCTGCTAATATGAAAAAATCTGCCAATACGGTTGTATTTGATTTAACAAAAGCACAAAAATCTGGTAATTACATAGATATTCCCGTTTCTTTCTTATCTGGAACTGATGTAAATGCATTAGATTTCTCAACTCAATTTAATAACAGCAACCTTTCATTTGTTTCTGTAACTGACAATACTAATTCTTTAAATATGTTGTCAAATTATAATACAGCTGATAATACATTAAGATTTACTTCCAGCAGTTTACAGAATTATGATATGACTAAATCTATCGTAACTGTTCGTTTCAATTCAACTACCGGAAAAATTTCCAGCAATGATATCTATTCAACAAAAGCTTATCTAAACGGGGATTTAGCTTCTATTGATGTAATAAGTATAACTGGAATAAATGAAAACAAAAATGAAACAATCATTCATGTTTATCCTAATCCGGCAACTACTGTTTTAAATGTTGAAGTATCGGAAAATGTAACCATTCAATTATTTGATTTAAGTGGTCAAAATGTTCTGATCAATTCAAATGTATATGCTAATGAAAAACAAGAACTGAATATTCAGAATCTTGCTCAAGGTATTTATATGATGAAAATATCAAATGATAAAATTTCAACTGTTAAAAAAGTGATCATCAATAAGTAAAAAATCAAGAAGGGTGTTAGGTCCCTGATTAATTTGTAAGAAGCCCCCAGCGATGGGGGTTTTTTACTTTCATGAGTTTGGGAAACAGCATGAATACATCCCAATATAATTTTCATATGTATCAGTTAATAAATTAAGATTTGATTCATAAATTTAATATAATATTTATGTAATCTTCATTTTATTTTTACTCGGATTACAGTTATTTTATGTTATTTTATTCTTCCAAATAAAAGAAATGAAAAATATATTTTTGACTTTACTAATTATTTTCATCGGTCATCTTACAATAGCTGAAAATATTAATAAAGACAAGCATAATACACATTTGTCTTCTATCCGTTTAGCAGAAAAAAAAAGTGCGGAATTTTTTTCTAGCCGAATCTTAAAAAACAAAAAAACTTTTAACTCTTTTAACCAAAATTCTGCTCCTCTTGGATTAACAGAATTGATGTATATAAATGAATTTGATACAGTCTATTTTGATTTGTCACAATCTAATATTTCAAACGGATATATTGATATCCCTGTTTATATCATTGCATACGACACCATCAATTCACTGGACTTTGCTTTTAAATACAATCATGCAAATCTTGAATATGTTACCATTAAAAACCTCACATCGTATTTGCAAGGGGTTCTTTATAGTTATAATAACACGGATTCTAATATTCGGTTCACGTCTTACAGTTTTAAGAATTATAATAGTTATGTTTCTCTTGTTTTAATTCGTTTTAGAATGCTTTCCGACAAGGTGCTTCATTCGGATTTAAATTCAATGGTTGCCTATTTAAATGGTGAAAGAGTAGTCGTTAAAATTGTCGGAAATGCCGTCATGGGGATTACCTTCGATACTATCAATCCTTCCTGTACTGGTAAGCAAGATGGTAATCTTAAAGTAAAAATCTTCGGAGGTACAGAGCCCTTTAAGTATAAGTGGTCTAATGCTGACACTACCAATGAAATTCATTCTCTTTCAGCGGGAAAATACACTGTCACTGTTACTGATCATGAAGGGTATATTAAGATTGCATCACAGGTATTAGTTGATCCATCTCTTTCTTTTCAGGTTAAAAATCCTTCGTGTGCAAGATATAGCGATGGAGAAATAAAACTCACTGTGACAGGTGGTTCAGAACCTTTTAAATATAATTGGTCAACCACTGATACCACTAAAGATATTCAATATCTCAAAACAGATATTTATACGGTTACAGTGATAGATAAACTTGGATGTGTTCTCATTGCATCACAATCAGTAACTGATTCTTCTGGAATGAAAATCTCATATGATGTTAATCGTCCTTCCTGTCCTGGTTTTCATGATGGCTCAATAGAAGTATTTATTATCGGTGGGTTAGAGCCATATATGTATAGTTGGGGTAAACAATCTTCATCAAAAAAAATTGACAGTCTTGCTTCCGGGACCTATAATGTAAGAATTACAGATAAAAAAGGATGTAAACTGCTGGAAAAAATTGTTTTGAATGAACCACCCGAAATAATGTTATTATTTAATAAAACCGATTTAACCTGTCAGCAGGTGCAAGATGGTCAGATAAGATTATTTGTTTCTGGTGGTGACCCTCCGTATAAATATTTATGGAACACATATGAAACAACAAAAGATATTCAAAACTTAAAAACTGGAACTTATACAGTTACTGTATCTGATTTGAAAGGGTGTTCTATAAAAGATTCCGTAATAATTAATAATAATTTAGATATTCAATTTCAATTTGATAAAACAGATGTATCATGTTTCGATTCAAATGAGGGGTCAATTCAATTAAATACTCAAGGCGGTAAACCACCTTTTAAATTCATTTGGTCAAATGGAAAAACCAGTGAATACATAGAAAACCTTTCAGCTGGCACATATACAGTAACGGTTTCCCAATCAAATACTTGTTTTAAAATTGATTCAGTTAGAATTCATCATACTGCTCCTATAAGTATTTCATTAATTACTAAAGACCCTAATTGCAGTTTAAACAGCAATGGGTCTATTCGTGCTTCCATTCAAGGAGGTACCGAGCCATATTCATTCAAATGGTCAAATATGGAAGCAACAGATATAATTTCAAACTTAAATACAGGAACCTATATTTTAACAGTAACGGATGCAAATAATTGTATGGCTATGGATACTGCTGTTTTAAAATCTACGGATCAATCCTGTCTTGAAATATTTTCCGCATTTACTCCTAATGGTGACGGAAAAAATGATGTCTGGAATATTAGAGATATATACATGTATCCTAATTGTACGGTGAATGTTTACGATCAGTGGGGTATTTGTGTTTTTAATTCAAAAGGATATCAGACCCCTTGGGATGGCAAATACAAAGGCAATTTATTGCCGAGTGCAACCTACTATTATATCATCAATCTTGGAAATGGCGTAGATTATACTGGCTCGGTTAGCATTTTGAAGTAAATATGAAAAAAAAATTAAAAATATTTTTATTCGTTTATTTGATTGTACTATTTACAAATCTATTTAGTCAGCAAATGTTTATTCCCAGTCAATACCTTTTTGATAAGTATGCCGTAAATCCTGCGGTAGCTGGAACTATGTCTTACAATCCCATTAGTTTTACATACAGAAAACTTTGGACAGGTATTGATGATGCTCCGAAAGAAAGTAGCTTTTCTACTCATTTTGCATTAACCGATCATGTTGGAACAGGCTGTAAAATATATAGTTTTGTTACAGGTCCGTTAGCAAGGATTGGTATTGAAATGACTTACGCTTATCATGTTCCATTAAATTCAAAAGGATTAAAATTATCATTGGGTTTGTCTGGTATGCTGAATCAGTATTCCATCAATAAAGATAAAATAACACTCGAGGATCCGAATGATGCGGTACTTCTCAAAAGCGTCAATACTTTAATTGTTCCTGATGCGATTTTCGGAGCATACTTATATGATAAAAAATTTTATATGGGACTTTCATCTTATCAACTATTCAACAGAAAAGTGGATATGATGAATACCAAACTTCAACAACGTCAGGTAAGACATTATTTCTATAACATAGGATATATATATTCCATAAATCGGGATGTTAAAATTGAACCATCTGTTTTATTGAAGATGATTGAAGCAGGTGTCTTTCAATATAATTTTGATGTGATGTGTACCTTCAACAAAATTTTTTCTTTAGGGTTTGCTTACCGGTCTGAAGACGCACTTATATTTATGTTTAATATTGGAAAGAAAAATAGAATTTCTTTCGGATATTCGTATGATGTTACTTTAAGTGAAATTAAAAAATACAGCAGAGGTTCACATGAAATCATGATCACATATAAATTTAAATCCATAAAATCGCAGTTTACTAAAGCACTATTTTAAAAATTATTTAGGAGAATACGAATCCGTTTAAATGTATAGATTGCAGAAGATATCTGAAGAAATGCAGATATCTGTGAAATTATGTAGAATTTAATTTTGCTTACTATTCAATTATTTATAAAAAAATGCGCATTTCTTCGTATTTTTTTGAATTCCATCGCAATGTTGTTTTGGAAGAAAATAGGTTATAGGTTTCTTTCTTATTAACCCTTCTTTGTCATATGTTTTAAATCTTTTCTCCATTTATAATAAACAGATATTGTAAAACCAAATTTATTACATTACTTGGTAATGTTTTACAAGACGAAATAATATTATTTCCCTTTTTTCAATTTTTGATTGTGTTTCAGCACTTTTGCTTCAATATAAAAAATAATTTCTTCTGCAATGTTCTTACAGTAATCACCTACACGTTCAAGTTTACGAATAATAGAGAGCACATGGAGCGCTTGTTTTATATTTTCAGGATGAGTCTTGATATATTCTGCAACATGGTCACTTGCTACAGAATTTAATATATCCAACATTTCATCGTTTTTAAAAATTGTTCTCGCAAGTTTTGTGTCTTCATCTTCAAATGCTTTTTCAATATCGTTGAACATTTTTGAAGATAAGTCAAACATCTCTTTGATTTTCGTTTCACGCAGCAATGCTTCTTCAAAAGGATGATCCATGTCAATCACAAATTTGGCAATACCTTCCGACATATCCCCCATACGCTCAAGAGATGAATTAATCTTTAATACTGCCAAAACAAAACGAAGGTCAATGGCAACGGGATTGAACAATGCAAAAACATTTTCACATTCCCTGTCAATCTTCAGTTCAAATGCATTCACCCGTTTTTCATTGGCAAGAATTTCACGCGCAAGATCCTTGTCAAACGACTGGAATGACTGAATTGTTTTTTCAAACTGGAGTTGATTCAGGTTCCACATTTCAAGAATACTGTCTTTCAATGTTTGAAGTTCTTTATCCAAATGAGTCATATTAAAATTAATTTAATTTTTGTAAAGTTAAAAAATTGTATCATCAACCGAATCTGCCGGTAATGTAATTCTGTGTTCTGTTGTGTTTCGGATTGGTAAATATCTCTCGTGTATGATCAAATTCTATCATTTCACCCAGATAAAAGAATGCAGTAAAATCACTGACCCGACCTGCCTGCTGCATATTATGCGTAACGATCACGATCGTGTATTTATCTTTCAGCGCATAGATCAGTTCTTCAATTTTTGCCGAAGAAATTGGATCCAATGCAGATGCCGGCTCATCCATGAGTAGTATAGATGGCTTAATGGCTAATGCTCGTGCAATACACAATCGTTGCTGTTGTCCGCCTGAAAGTTCAAATGCAGATTTCTTTAATTTATCTTTTACTTCATCCCACAAAGCAGCTTGTATCAAGGTTTCCTCCACCCGTTCGGTGATAAACTTTTTGTCATTAATCCCGTTCACACGCAAACCGTAAGCAACATTCTCAAAGATTGATTTTGGAAAAGGATTCGGTTTTTGAAAAACCATACCTACATTCTTTCGGAGTTCGTCAATATCATTATTTTTATAATAGATATCTTTCCCGTCAATAAAAATATTTCCTGTGATATGCACATTATCAATCAGGTCATTCATGCGGTTGAGTGAACGTATCAAAGTTGATTTTCCGCATCCTGAAGGACCAATCAATGCTGTGACTGTATGTTCCTTCATTTCCATATTGATATTTTTCAATGCTTGAAAATCAGAATAAAAAAGATTCAGATTCGTTATTTCAATTTTTTTCATTTCAATTCATTTTCACTTTTTTACCAAAATATTTTCGCATAACACTTGCCGTAACATTAATAACTAAAACAATTAACACAAGAATCAATGCAGTGCCGTAAGCCATTGGAAGGGATTCTTTCATATTCGTTCCGCTGGTGGACAACACATACAAATGATACGGTAAAGCCATCACCTGATCAAAGATACTGTGAGGCAAACGGGGTAGAAAATATGCAGCCACAGTAAACAGGATAGGCGCTGTTTCGCCTGACACTCTTCCCACCGATAAAATCATCCCCGTGATGATATTCGGAAAAGCTATGGGCAATACCACTTTACGAATGGTTTTCAGTTTGGATGCACCCAGCGCATAGCTGCCATGCCTGAATGAATCATCCACAGCTTTCAGCGATTCTTCTGTAGTGCGGATGATGATCGGTAGGATCATTAAACTTAATGTCAATGAACCTGCTAAAATAGAATCGCCGAATTTTAAAGTGATTACAAACAACGACATGCCAAACAACCCAAAAACAATGGATGGTATACCTGCCATGTTATTGGTCATCATACGGATGAATTTTTTCAAATATCCTTCTTTTGCATATTCGTTGATATAAATTCCTGATAATACGCCGATAGGAAAAGCAAAAAAAATACTTCCGGCAATCAATGTCAATGTGCCGACAATTGCAGGAAAAATACCCCCTTTCGTCATTCCGTCTTCTGGCATTTTGGTTAAAAAATTCCAGCTGATCACACCAAATCCTTTATAAATAATAAAAGAAAGAATGGTGACTAAAATGGCAATCACCAACAGACTCATTAATCGGAAAGCCATGAAGGCAAGATGCTGATTAATTTTTTTATTTTTATGATGATCCATTTTTATTTTTTCCCGATTTTTCTTTTGGATGAAATATATTCAAAAGTGAAATTAATGATCATGGTAATTAAAAACAGAATACAACCTAAAGCAAACAATGCTTTGAAATGCATACCGCCTTGCGGTGCTTCACCCAACTCAGCGGCAATGGTTGCCGGTATTGTTCTGACCGGTTCGAAAAATGTTTTGGGAAGAACCGCAGCATTCCCTGTAACCATCAATACAGCCATGGTTTCACCGATAGCGCGACCAATACCAAGAATGACTGCTGCTGTAATACCTGAAATGGAATACGGAAGGATTACTTTATAGATGGTTTGAAAATGGCTTGCACCAAGTGCAAGACTCGCTTCCTTCATCGAACGCGGTGTAGTGCGGATGGCATCTTCGGAAATAGTAATGATCGTAGGCAAAGCCATGATAGCAAGTATGATCGCACCTGCCAAAGCCGTTTCGCCAACAGGTAGGTTAAATAATCTCTGGATGAGTGGAACTATAACGACTAACCCGAAAAACCCATAAACAACAGAAGGTATGCCTGCCAACAGTTCAATGACCGGCTTTAGATAAGAACGAAAACGATGGTTGGCAATCTCTGCCATATAAATAGAAACAGCGAGGCCAAAAGGCAAAGCGAGAAGAATTGCTCCAAGACTGACCCACAATGTGCCTAATATCAAAGGTAGTAAACCATACTGGGCTGCTGGTTGAGCTGTCGGATACCATTCTTTGCCAAGAAAAAGATCGGTAATCGTTGTTTTTGGTTCAATTAAAATCTTACCGGTGAAATTTTTTAACGTGTATTTTTTAGGAATATAGGCAAGAATATTCGAATGACTTTTTATAATTTCATTGAGCTTATCAGGAACAAATTCGAGATTAGCCCCAAGCTCCTCTTCCGAGCAATATGTTGTGATATCATCCATGCGGAACACGAGGATTGAATCACTCATTCCACCTACTTCTTTCCAATGAATGATTTTCTGATCAAAAATATTTTTTATCTCTAATGCAGACAATTTGTTTATAGGATTGTTCTTATTGACCACAATCACATATTCTTTGTCAATGGTTGATTTATTAAAAATTCCCAATCCTTCTTTAAAAAGAAAAATGATCATCAGTACAATGACTAAACTTGTCACAGTGCTGCTTAAAAAAAGAATACCTTCAACTAATTTTGTCAGGAATTTTTTAAAAAATTTCATACGTCACTTTTAAAAAATCAACCCCCTTATTTTAAACAAGAGGGCTGATTCAATTTATTTTTTATTGTAATGGAACATAACCAACCTGTTCAAGTATTTTTTGTCCTTCGGTTGATAAAACAAAATCAACAAATGGTTTCACTTTTTTTTCGGATGAGTTCAGGTAATAATAAAATAAGGGACGTGTAACCGGATATGATTTATCTTTTGCAGTTGCCATGGAAGGTGTTACAAATGTTTTTCCTTTATCATATGAAACTTTTAATCCTTTCACATTGCTTTCAAGATAAGCAAGTCCTACATATCCAATAGCGCCTTTTGTCTGGCTTACTGATTGAACAATGGCTCCGGTAGCAGGCATCATCATGATAGAAGAAGCATAATTCTTATTTTTCAATACATGTTCTTTGAAAAATTCAAAGGTGCCTGAACTGGATTCACGTGAATAGGCAACAATTTTAAGATCATCACCTCCAACTTCTTTCCAGTTGGTTGTTTTTCCCGTGAAAATACTTTCAAGTTGTTCGCGTGTTAACTGACTAACCTTGTTTGTCGGATTGACAATCACTGAAAGTGCATCGTAACCGATCTTAACTTCTTTATACGCTTTTCCTGCATCTGACAGTTTTTGTTTTTCGCTGAATTTCACTGAACGGGAGGACATAGCTATATCCGTTGTGCCGTCAATCAATGCAGCAATGCCCACTCCACTGCCCCCACCGACAACTGAAATATTTGCACCCGGATTCTTTTTCATAAATACTTCAGCTTCCTTTTGTGTAACAGGCAACACCGTATCACTGCCTTTAATTTTGATTGAAACATTCGTCATTGTTGTAAATGCCATTGCAATTACAGCGGTCATTATGGTTAAAATAATTTTTTTCATTTTTTAGTTTTTTAAGTTTGGTAAAATTAATTTGTGAATATTATTTGAATATTAAGCCAATATTAAATTAATATTAAGTTGTTAAAATTTATACTGGACCCGTAAAGTAAAAATATTGTCCGGTATTTCATGCTCAAACCCTTTAAGTAAGGTGACTTCATTTTTCACCATTGCATAATATGCAGTTATTTTAATGTTGTTATCCCATTTGTATGCAAGCCCAAAAGCCAATGTGGAGAACTTAACATCAGCAGAAGTAAGGTTACTGCCTTTTGCTCCAATATCTTTACCTTTTACTTTTATGTTTGGATCATACCAGTCGTATTTGGCAATCAACTGAAGTTTTGTTCTGGCAATATTCTGAATAAAATAAATGTATGCCCCATTGAAATTTCTGTTATAAACATCCGCGGGAGTGGTTCCTGCCGGTGTGAGTGTTATGGTCGTATCTTTTCCTGATGCTTTAACCGTAATTTTTGATGTTGCTGCAACTGCATCCGTTGGCGCTACCTGCGGACTGACTGTTGATCCTTTCACGCCGGGTTGAGTTCCTGCAATGTATTCACCTCTTAATGTAGCTAAACCCCAGGGAAGATCCATATTTACCTGCGCGTCTGCACCGATGTAATTACGTTTAGTGATTGTTCCGACATTAGCAACATCCGTTGTTTTAATAAATTGCTTAACACCTACCACATCACCCATGTCATATTTGTTAGGACTTGCAGTTCGCCAACCACCATTGTAATAGGATAGACCAATACCAAAATTAATTTTTTCATTTTTTAATGATTTAGTATAGGTTAAATGTCCAATAAAATCTTTTTTCTTATCAAACTCAAGATTAGTACCAGCAACATTGGCAGCACCCGTACCATTGAATAAACCGGCTTCGATTTTAAATGCATTTAATTTAGATGTTTTAGGAGCTTGAATGGTCAGCATAGCGCCAAGATCTCTTTCTCCGGGGAAAATAATCTGCGACATACGTCCACGTTCAGGTGATTCACGGTCTGATGAAGAATAACCGATTTCATAACCAAAGGGACGATTCTGTTGTCCTAATGTTACACTAACTGTTTTTAACCAGGGTTCTGTAAATTTAGCATACATATCTTTAATGAGTACACCTTTTTCGGTTGCATCAATCTGAAAGACATATTGTGAAAAATTTCCATTATATGTTACTTTAACACGTGCTCTTCGAAGCATGAAGCGTTTATCCACATTAGCTGCAAAGTCACCGCCTTCATATGATTTTACTCCATTTGAATCAGCATATTGAAATTGTCCCTGTATGTATCCGGAAATTTTAACCTTCTTTAATACGGTAACATCATCATTTAGTTTTTTCACATGGTCTGTTAACGTGTCTTGCGGATTAGATTCCTGTGCAAAGGAAATGTTGCATAAGAACAAAAATGATGCAACGGCATTCAATAATTTAAGATACTTTTTTGTTTTCATAATTTTAGGTTTTGATTAATTTGAGACAAAAGTAGATATGAGATGTAAAGAAATCATTTAATCAACCTGAAGTTATTGTTAAATTTTATTTATTCCCTGAAAAGCATGAGAATAGGATTATTCAGTAGAAATTACAATCAAGAGAGAAAATTTATATTGCAGCAAAATTTAATTTTAAATTAACATCTATTTAATACTACCTTTAAATACGATATCTACTTTTATTCGAAATTTTAAACTAAAAAAAATGTCAAATCATCAAACCAAAATCTTAATCGTTGATGACGAACCTGATATTCTTGAAATTTTAAGGTATAATCTTACAAAAGAAGGATATGTGGTCTTTACAGCTCACCAAGGTGAAGAAGGAATGAAAATAGCTCGTAAAGAACTTCCTGATTTGATCATTCTCGATATTATGATGCCGGAAACCGATGGGATTGAGATATGTAGGCAATTGAGAGAGATACCGGAGTTTAATCAAACACTTATCATTTTTTTAACTGCACGGGGTGAATCCTATTCCGAAATTGCAGGTTTTGAAGTTGGTGCTGATGACTACATTACCAAACCGGTCAGACCTCGTGTGTTGATCAGTCGTATCAATGCACTGCTGAGAAGGCATACAGGTAAAGAAGAAAATAAAATAATACAACTGGGTGAACTGACAATTGATAAAACCAGATACCTCATCATAAAAAACAAACTTGAATTAACCCTCCCTAAAAAAGAATTTGAAATCCTTTTATTACTTACTTCCAAACCAGGTAAACTTTTTACCCGAGACGAAATATATAACGCCATTTGGGGAAAACAATTAATCGTAGGAGAAAGAACACTGGATGTTTATATCCGCAAACTACGAGAAAAAATCGGAGAAGATTATATCCATACAGTGAAAGGGATGGGATATAAATTTGAATTCTAATTCATTTTTACCTTAATTTTTTAAAATTTTATTTGTATTTCACAAATTATTTATATTTTTGCAGTTAAGTAATACTTAAAAAATTAAGTACTCATGAAACGATTGGGTGAACGAATTAAAAAAAGAAGAGAACATTTACGTGTACAGTTGAATGATCTGGCTGATCAGGTTGGCGTAAGTTCCAGCGCTTTATCTCAAATAGAAAATGCCAAAGCATTCCCCTCTATCATCACCTTAAAAAAAATTGCTGATTGCCTGCATACAACTGTAGGCGAGATGATCGGTGAACATGAAACCCTTTCAAAAAATCCTTTGCTTAAAGAAGATGAAAAAAAGTTTGTTAAGGAAAATGAAAGCGGCACCAGATTATATTTGTTATCTCATCACGACCTGCTCAAACAAATGGAACCTTACCTCATAGTTCTTCCGCTAAAAGCAAACTCATCAGACATCATGAACATTCACCACGGACAGGAATTCTGTCATGTGCTGAAAGGTAGCGTAGAAGTTGATCTGGAAGGGAAAAAATATGTGTTAAAAAAAGGAGATAATTTTTATTTTAATTCTTCACTTCCACATATCATTAAGAATGTGGACAGGGATATATCCGAATTATTGTGGATTGTTACACCACCGAATTTATAAAAATGAAGTATAATTTAATATATTAAATAAGTATTACTTAAAAGATTAACTAAATTTGTAGAAATAAATCTAAAAAAAATGAATCCACAGGCAGAAGAATTAAATGTAATCATTAACAAACATAATCCTGTACTCTTTAATTTATTTTCCGAAAAAGGCAAAGCCATCTATTTTCCTAAACGCGGTATATTAGGACAGGCAGCAGAAGCAAGAGGGAAAAAAATCAATGCAACCATTGGTGAAGCCATCGAAGACGACGGATTACACATGCGATTAAAATCAATTGAAGAAAAACTGAATATATCTCCATCTCTCGCTTTTCCATATGCACCGAGCTTTGGAAGACCTGATATCCGCGAACGATGGAAAAAAATGATCTATGAAAAAAATCCTTCATTGACCGGAACAGAGATCAGTTTGCCAGTAGTTACAAATGCTTTGACACATGGGTTGAGTGTTTGCGGTTATCTCTTTCTGAATGCAGGTGAAAAAATTATTGTTTCAGACCATTTCTGGGATAATTATGAATTGGTATTTACCAATGCCTTTGGCTCACCGATTGATACCTTCACTTTATTCAAAAACAATGGATTTAATGTTGCAGCGCTTGAAGCAAAGTTGAATGAAGGACCCAAAGGGAAAAAAGTTTTATTGCTCAACTTCCCTAACAATCCTTCAGGATATACGCCAACTGTTGAAGAAATGAATGCCATTGCTGATGTAATAAAAAAATCAGCTGAGAATGGTAATCAAATTGTAGTGATCATTGATGATGCCTATTTCGGACTTGTATTTGAAAAAGGTATTGCCAAAGAATCAATATTCACGTTGCTTGCCAACATGCATGAAAACGTACTTGCCGTCAAATTGGACGGACCTACCAAAGAAGATTATGTCTGGGGATTCCGCGTGGGCTTTGTTACTTACGGTATCAAAGGTGGCAATGCTGATCTTTATTCGGCACTTGAAAGTAAAACGGCAGGCGCTGTGAGAGGAAATATCTCCAATGCGAGCAACCTTTCTCAGTCCCTTTTGTTACAGGCATTTGACTCACCAACCTACTGGACTGAAAAAGAAGAAAAATATAAAACACTTCAAAGCAGATATGAAAAAACTAAAGCTGTTTTACAAAATAAAAAATACGAAGAAGTATTTTCAGCTCTTCCATTCAATTCCGGCTATTTCATGTGTATTGAACTGAAACATGGGCTCAATGCTGAAGCAGTTAGAAAACACCTCTTGCAAAAATACGAGACTGGTGTAATTGTAATTGGTAAAGTAATTCGGGTGGCATTCTCATCGGTTTCAAAAGAAAAAATTGTTTTGTTGTTTGAGAACCTATACAATGCCTGCAATGACCTGTTGAATGAAAAAAAATAATTTATCATAAAATCAATTAATCGAAAATAAATATTAACTTTAAATAAAAAAAACCATGGTGACAAAAAAAGATTTCGAAGCGTTAGGTATCAACGATGTAAAGGAAATTGTTTACAATCCTACTTATCAGCAACTTTATGAAGCTGAAACGAATCCAAAGAATGAGGGCTTTGATAAAGGTATTGATACAAAAACAGGTTCTGTTGCTGTGAGAACAGGAATCTTCACAGGACGTTCGCCAAAAGATAAATACTTTGTGATGGATGAAGTAACGGAAAAAGATATGTGTTGGGATCATGACATGAAATCATCTCCTAATAAAGCGGTAAATTATGATGTATGGAAACATTGCTACGGACTTGCTTCAAAACAATTATCAGGAAAGAAATTATATGTGGTAGACTGTTACTGCGGTACCAATAAAGATACACGGATGAGCGTACGATTCATCATGGAAGTGGCATGGCAGGCACATTTTGTTAAAAATATGTTCCTCCGTCCAACCATTGAAGAACTAAAAAGTTTCAAACCTGACTTCATTACTTTGAATGCTTCTAAAACTACAAATCCAGATTGGAAAGAGCAGAAGTTGAATTCTGAAAATTTTGTCATCTTTAACCTGAAAGAAAGAATGTCGGTGATCGGTGGTACCTGGTACGGCGGTGAAATGAAAAAAGGAATTTTCTCCGTAATGAATTTTTATCTACCATTAAAAGGAATTGCCTCAATGCATTGCTCAGCAAATGTTGGTGAAAAAGGAGATGTGGCTTTGTTCTTCGGTTTATCAGGAACAGGAAAAACAACTCTTTCTGCTGATCCGAAACGCTACTTAATTGGTGATGACGAACACGGTTGGGATGATCACGGTATCTTCAATTTTGAAGGTGGATGTTATGCAAAGACTATCAACCTCAGCAAAGAAAATGAACCCGATATCTGGGATGCTATCAAACGTGATGCTTTACTTGAAAATGTGACTGTGAATGCTGACGGAAGCGTGGATTATGCAGATGGTTCTGTCACTGAAAATACAAGAGTATCTTATCCGATTTTTCATATCAATAAAATTGTTCTTCCTTCCAAAGCAGGACATGCAACGAAGATTGTTTATCTTTCTGCAGATGCTTTCGGCGTATTGCCTCCTGTTTCAGTTCTTGACAGGAATCAGGCACAATATCATTTCCTTTGCGGTTACACATCTAAACTTGCAGGAACCGAACGCGGCATCACAGAGCCGGTTCCTTCTTTCTCTCCTGCATTTGGCGAAGCATTCCTTACACTTCACCCGACAATTTATGCTTCTACGTTAGGAAAAAAAATGGATCAGTACGGTGCCAAGGCATATCTGGTGAACACCGGATGGAACGGTACAGGAAAAAGAATTTCAATAAAAGATACAAGAGCCATCATTGATGCAATCATTGACGGTTCAATTGAAAAAGCTCCTACAGCCCATATTCCTTTGTTAAACCTGACTATCCCAACGAAGTTACCCAATGTATCAGAAGGGATCCTTGACCCACGCGATACATATACGGATAAAACCGAATGGGAAAAGAAAGCAAAAGACCTTGCAGGACGCTATATCAAGTATTTTGAACAATATGCAAACAATGCTGAAGGTAAAGCGTTGATACCTGCAGGACCACAACTTTAATAAAATAATTTTTGTTCAAACAACTTTCAGAATAATTCAATAGTCATTGTATAAACAATATTATAATTATTCATTAAAAACAAATAACCATGAACATTGACAATTATATAAAGAATATTGAAGAGTGTTATCAAATTGATAAACCATTATACGATGAATTCAATGTGAAACGCGGTCTCCGGAATAATGACGGAAGCGGTGTACTTGTTGGATTAACAAGGATTGGCAGTGTTCGTGGGTATATTAAAGATGAACAGGAAGTAGTTGCCGTTGAAGGCGAATTGAGATACAGAGGAATGGATGTTGCTTCTATCGTGAAACATCTTCAGGAAGAAAAACGATATGGGTTTGAAGAAGTCATTTATTTACTGCTCTTCGGCAAACTTCCTGATGTGGATGAACTGAATGACTTCAATGATTTACTTGACAGCTACAGAGCCTTACCGGACGGCTTCACGGAAAATATGATCCTCAAAGCCCCCAGCAAAGACATCATGAATAAGTTGGCGAGAAGTATTCTTGCCTTGTATTCATATGATAAAAATTCGGATGATATCTCAATCGGTAATGTATTGAGGCAATGCCTTGAACTGATAGCGCGTTTTCCAATCATGATCGCTTACGGATTTCAAGCTAAATCGCATTATTACGATGGTGGCAGTTTATTTCTTCACAAACCAAGTAAAGGGATTGGCACTGCCCGCTCATTCCTGCAACTGATCCGTAATGACCAGAAATTTACCGAACTTGAAGCCAAAACACTTGATATCTGCCTGATCCTGCATGCAGAACACGGCGGAGGTAATAATTCAGCTTTTACTATTCATGTTGTTTCTTCATCTGATACCGATACGTATTCAGCTATTTCAGCTGGTGTTGGCTCTCTCAAAGGACCTAAACACGGTGGCGCTAACAACAAGGTGATGGATATGATGAGTAACATTAAAGCTAATGTTAAAAACTGGGATAATGAAAAAGAAGTGTCAGATTATCTGGTTAAAATATTAAAGAAAGAAGCATATGATAAATCGGGGTTGATCTATGGTATCGGACATGCGGTTTATACCTTGTCTGACCCACGTACGGATATTTTAAAGGAATATGCAGTAAAACTGGCAAAAGAAAAAAACCTGGAAAAAGAATATCTTTTGTACACCACCATTGAACGCCTTGCTCCATCACTGTTTCAAGAGATCAAACAAACGGATAAAAAAATCTGTGCCAATGTGGACCTTTATTCCGGTTTTGTTTACAGCATGCTTAATCTGCCTCCCGAACTCTACACTCCTATCTTTGCCATGTCGCGTATTTCGGGTTGGTGCGCTCATCGCATTGAAGAACTGATCTGCGGTGGAAGAATCATACGCCCTGCCTATAAAAGCGTAGAACCCAAAAAGGATTATATTCCTTTAAATCTGAGATAAAAATATTTTTTCATATTTATTCTTTTTTACTACTTTTGATATTTCCATTTTATTTAGCTTGATAAATAATTATTCTATGATTTATCAAAAATGAACTATAAATTAATTTAGTATGAAAAATATTTTTAATGTGATTTTCTTTTGGGCTATAATTACCTGCGGAAATGCACAGGTCAGTTATGTCAAAACAACTGTTGTTGAAACCATTAATTCTCAACAATTTTATATTCATGAAGTTACCAAAGGACAGACGTTGTTTTCATTAGCTAAATTATATGCTGTATCTATTAATGATATTTATACTTATAATACTGCTTGCAGAACTAATTATTCAATCGGGGATAAACTTAAAATTCCTGTTAAAGCAGGTGAACAGGTTGTACAAAGTCAAATGGGGAATACTAATCCGAATAAATCTGTTTCTAAAGAAGTGAAAAATAAAAAGTCAACTGTAAATAATGATTTTGTTCTAGGTAAAGAAAAAATGGAATTAAAAAATTACAATGAAGCTGCTAGCTATTTTACACGCGCACTTGAAAGCAGTCAGATACCTGAAGCCTATTTTTTAAGGGGAAGAATTTATTTTTTGCAGGAAAAATATCAGGAAGCCGAATTTGATTATTCAAAATATGTTTCATTGAATCCTTCAGATGCAAATGGATTCAACGATCTGGGAAGTACAAAAAGAAAATTGAATGATGTTGAAGGTGCATTGGTGAATTATTTAAAAGCTGTTGAAATTGATCCTACTCTCGATTTTGTTTATGATAATATTGGCTCTGTTCACTTGATGAAAGGAGATACATCGGCAGCGATGATTGCATTTTCGAAAACAATTCAATTGAATCAGAAAAATTATTTTGCATTAAATAATCGAGGGAATATTAAGTTTGCACAGAATGATTTTAAAGGTGCTAAAGATGATTTTTTTGAAGCGATTAAAATGAATCCTCAATTCAGTAATGCCTATAATAATAGTGGAAGTGTTAAAGTTAAACTGAATGATTTTTATGGTGCAGTTACTGATTTAAGTAAAGCCATCGAACTAAATCCAAATTATGGCAGTGCTTTTTTGAACAGAGGAATTGCGTATGATAAACTTGAACAAACCTCTCAGGCATGCAATGATTGGTTGAAAGCTAAATCATTGGGCGTGAATATTGCCGAAAAATATATTTCAAAACAATGCAGATAAGTAAGTTTACATTTTAAATAGATAGTGAAATGAATAAATATACCAAACAACTTTTTTTCATAAGTATTCTTTTTTTTTATTATTCATCTTTTGCCCAGAATATTGAATTTACGAAAGAAAATTTTCCGGGTAAAAGCGATGAGTTGACTGCTGCACAAAAAAATCTTCAAGAAGCAAACAGTATATTAAAAAGAGGTGAAACATGGTATGATAAAGCACTTGATTTTTTTAATAAAGCACAGGAATTTAACCCGAATAATGCAATATTAAATTATAAGATCGGGAAATGTCATCTTAATTTGGTTGATAAACCGAAAGCGATACCATACTTTGAGAAAGCATTAGTACTTGGAATAGATATGAGTAAATATTCAGATGTGAATTATTTACTTGCTCGTGCGTATCAATTTAATCTGGAATTTGACAAAGCGGTCACAAAATATAATGAGTATAAAAATTCGGTGACTGGCAGAGATGCAGAAGAAATAAAAAAGGATGTTGATAAAAAAATTGATGAATGCAAAATAGGTAAAGAATTAGTCCAACATCCGGTATATGTAAAGATTTCGAATATGGGCGAACTGATAAATTCAAAATATGCTGATCATAGTCCGGTGGTTAATGCTGACGGAACCGTTTTAATTTTTACTTCACGCAGAGAGGATTCTAAAGGGGGCAGGGATACCAAAACGGATCAGTATAATGAAGATATATATATTGCTAAAAAAGACAGTCAGGAATGGAAAAGATCCGAAAAAGCACCGGCGCCATTGAATAGTATTTATAATGATGCATCTGTCGGATTGTCTCCTGACGGAAAAAATTTACTTATTTATAAAAGTGGGAACGATGATATTTTTGAATGTGAACTAAAAGGAAATAGATGGACTGCACCGGTTAGTCTTGGCAAATACATCAATTCGGAATATCATGAATCATCGGCAAGTTATTCACCGGATGGAAATACCATTTATTTTGTGAGTGATCGTCCGGGTGGTACAGGTACTGAAAGAAATAGAGATATTTATTTGTCAAAAAAAGAAGCGAATGGTCAATGGGGTGAAGCAGTTAATGTGGGAACAGTGATCAATACACCGTTTGATGAAGAAAGTGTTTTTATGCATTCAGATGGAAAAACATTATATTTTAGTTCCAAAGGGCACAAGACAATGGGTGGGTATGATATTTTTAAATCCGTTTATTCCAATGGTTCATGGTCTGAACCTCAAAATCTCGGTTATCCGGTCAATACTCCTGATGATGATCTTTGTTTTACAATTACCGGTAATAATTTGCATGGGTACTATTCTTCTATTCGTCCGGGAGGATTGGGTGATTATGATATTTATGAATTACTTTTTTCTCAACCGGATAAACCACTTATCGTTGATGGAGAGAATCAATTACTGTCTCCTTTAGTGATTAAACAGGAACCGAAATATGAACCGGGAGAAAAGATCGTATTAGAAAATATTTATTTTGATTATGGAAAATCGATTCTGCGACCTGCATCAGTTGATGAGTTGGATAAGATTGTTCAAATCTTGAAAGAGAAACCTGAAATAAAAATTGAAATATCAGGTCATACGGATAATGTCAGTTCGGAACGATTTAATTTGAGATTATCCTCTAACAGGGCGAATGCGGTGGTAAACTATCTTATTTCACATGGAATTAATTCTAATCGATTGAGTGCTCAAGGATATGGTTTTTCTCAGCCCATTGCAGATAATGAATCACCCGATGGTCGTCAGAAAAATCGAAGAGTAGAAATGAAAATACTTGATAAATAATTTTTAGCAATAAAATTATTTAATTAAGGTGAATCTTCTTCACCTCAAGTGTATCCTTGCAGGAATTCAATAATGATAGAATGGAAGCATTCAATAATGGATGAATATAATCTTCATCTATTTCAGCAAGGGGTTGTAAAGTAAATCTTCGTTCTTGAATTAGTGGATGAGGAATAGTTAAATTTTCAGTATGGATTATTTCATTTTCGTAAAATAAAATATCAATGTCAATTACTCTCGATTCATACTGAATAGTTGATCTGTTCCGTCCTATGTGTTTTTCGATCTGTAAAATTTGATTCAATACATCATCCGGTTTTAATTCTGTTTCAATAAGAATAACCTGATTGTAAAATGAATGTTCAGATTTAAAACCCCATGGCGCTGTTTCATAGATTGAAGAAGTTTGGATCAGTTTCCCGATTTTAGCAGATATTAATAATACGGCTTTATTCAGATTCATGATTTTGTCTCCGAGATTAGACCCTAATGATAAATAAACCTTAGCCATCGTCGTTAAAAAAATATGTAATAGAATTATTTATTTGTAAGAAATTATTCTAATTTTATGTACTGATATATTCGCTAAAGATATTGTAAAATATTAAATTAATTTATCCATGAAACAATTTTTTAAATTCATGTTTGCCTCCATGGTGGGGTTTTTGATCGCAATGATCATTTTTGTTTTATTCTTATTCGGCACGATAGGGACTATTGCTTCACTTTCAGATAACGAGATGGAGAAAATTTCATCAAACACGGTGTTGCATATAAAACTTGATGAACCCATTACTGACAGAGCTTCTGATAATCCGTTTGAAAATTTTTCACCCGGTAATTTTAACTTTAAATCACCCTTAGGATTGAATAAAATTCTTCAGAACATTCAAAAGGCAAAAACTGATCCGGATATAAAAGGGATCTATTTGGAACTGAATTTAATGCTTCCGGGTATGGCAACGATTGAAGAAATCAGGAATGCAGTAATTGATTTTAAGAAGTCTGGTAAATTCGTAATTTGTTATTCTGAATTGTATTCCCTCAGTACATATTATCTGGCAAGCGTTTCAGATAAAATTTATTTAAATCCACAGGGTTATTTTGATTTCAGAGGCATATCGGTTACATCCATGTTTTTTAAAGGGACGTTAGATAAACTGGAAATTAAACCGGTTATTATTCGCGGAAAAAATAATAAGTTCAAAAGTGCAGTTGAACCATTTTTACTTGATAAAATGAGCGATGCAAATAAAGAACAAAACAAAGTTTTTATAACATCAGTCTGGAATCACATAGTTAATGGAATCTCAGAATACAGAAAAATCAGTACGATGGAATTGAATTCAATTGCTGATAGTTTGAAAATAGAAACTCCTGTAGATGCTATGAAATATAAGTTCGTGGATGATTTGTTTTACAAGGACCAAGTATTGAATGAACTTTGCAAACGGCTTGAAAATGTAAAACCTAAAGATTTAAAAATGGTTTCTTTAAAAAAATATTTCAATGTAAAAGACAAAACAAAGAAACACGAGATGAAAAAAGAAAAAGTAGCTGTTATCTTTGCTGTTGGTGAAATACAAGGAGGTGAAGGGGATGCAAAAAAAATTGGTTCAGAGAAACTTTCCAAAACCATTCGTGAAGCACGTGAAGATGAAACTATCAAGGCAATTGTTTTGAGAGTGAATTCTCCCGGCGGGATGGTAACTGCTTCTGAAGTTATTTACAGGGAAGTGATGCTTGCCAAAAAAGTAAAACCTGTGGTTGTTTCAATGGGCAATCTCGCTGCATCCGGCGGCTATTGGATTTCATGCGGTGCTAACAGAATCTTCGCCGACCCCAACACCATTACCGGTTCAATTGGTGTATTTGGCATCATGATGAATGTACAGGATTTTTTCAAAAATAAATTAGGATTGACATTTGAAAGTGTTAATACAAATGCTCATTCCGATATGTTTTCCATGGTTCGTCCATTGACTCCTTTTGAATTAAATTATATGCAAAATGGAACTGAAAAAATTTACCATCAATTTCTTGAACATGTTGCTGCAGGACGAAATCTACCTGTGGGATATGTTGATAGTATAGGACAGGGCAGGATTTGGAGCGGTACAGATGCATTGCGCTTAAAACTGATTGATGAAATAGGAGGGCTGAACAAAGCTGTTGATTATGCAGCTCAACTTGCTAAACTTAAAGAGTATCGTATGTTTGAAATGCCTGAACTGGAAAATCCATTGATGCAACTTTTAAAAAACATGTCAGATGAAGGCAGTGAAGCAATGATTAAAAATAAACTTGGAGATAAGTATTTGCTGTATAAATATTTTGAAACAATATCTAACTGGAGAGGCGTTCAGGCACGTATACCCTACACCATTGATATTCAATAATTTTACATATAATAAATAAAGATGAAAAAACTTTCTGCAGAACTAAAATTGAAAAATATAAAATTTATTGTAACTGATGTTGATGGTGTGTTGACCGATGGGTGCATTTATATTTCTGATTCAGGAGAACAAACTCGCAGGTTCTATGTCAGGGATGGTTTGGCAATGAAGCTATTAAATAAAAAAGGAATTCATGTTGGAATATTAAGTGCCGGGTTAACTGATGGTGCAGTTAAAAAAAGAGCTGAAATGTTGGGTATATCTTATTGTTATGTCGGGTTAGAAAAAAAAATGTCCGTTTTGGAAAAATGGCTGAAAGAATTGAATCTACATTGGGAACATGTTGCATTTATCGGAGATGACATTTTGGATAAAGAAGTGATGATGAAAGCAGGCATGGCAGTTTGCCCTGCTGATGCCGTTGATTCGATCAAAATGATTTCCGATATAATTCTTGAAACCAAAGGTGGACGGGGTTGTTTTCGTGAGTTAGCTGATAAAGCATTTGATTTATCCGAATAAAACGAGATTAGATATAATATTCCATTGTATCCGTCAACCCAGCTTTTACTGCATACATAACAAGTTCGGACGTGTTTTTGAGTTCCAATTTTTTTAGGATATTCTTTCGATGTGTCTGAATTGTGTGAATACTTAATAAATCTTTTTCAGCAATTTCTTTATTGGTTAGGCCCAATGCAATGTATTTTATTATTTCAATTTCCTTTTTTGTAAGATGGGTATCTTCATTCTTTGTAGTTTTGATCTTATTTTCGAGCAATGTATTGATAACTTCTTTGCAGAGATATTTTTCATTTTTACGAATGGATGAAAGAGCTTCTTCCAATTCAGATTCTTTACAATTTTTAAGGATAAAATGAGATATCCCCGTTTCAATTATTTTTAAAATAAAATCACGAGTGGTATTATTGGTTATGATTAAAATGCGTGAAGGTGGAAAAGTTTCTGTCAGTTTTTCGAGATCTGTAAGCTCAAAATTATCAAAATGAGCTGCATCAAGTACAATGATGAAAGGTGTCTGTTTGTTTAACATCTCAAACAGTTCTTGCTTGGTATGAGTATTTGCAATGATTTTATACATCGCATTTTTTTGAAGCCATGAACAAATTCCTTCCGATGTTAGAAGTTGTGAATCGGAAATAATTATTTTTATTTCATCCATTTTAATCCTGAATAGATTTCTATGCTAATTTACAAATTAATTGCTCCTGACAAAATTATTAAAAGGGATAACATAAAGTTTATTTTTATATAAAGAAGAGAATTGATTTTGAAAATTATACAAAGGAAAATAGAAGACGTTTTTAAAAAAAAGTATTAAATTTGTTTTAATCTAACTTCTAACTAATGGTTAATCATTCCGATTCATATTTTGAATTATTCAGTGATAATTTACCATTGTTCAATTCAATATATGATGATATTTCAAATGCGAAAAAATTCATTTATATTGAAACATATAAATATGGAAAAGATACGTTTGGAATTAAGTTCAGGGATATTTTAACCAAAAAACAGCAGCAGGGAGTTGAAGTCAAGCTCTTGATTGATGGATGGGGCTCATCCGTGAATGAAAGCTTTTTTCCTGATCTGATCAAAGCAAGTGGTGAGATTAGATTTTTTCAGAAACTGGAATTAGGGTTTGGTTTTTTTAACAAAAATCACAAGCGCGATCATAGAAAAATTATTATCATAGATGATAATATTTCATATATTGGCTCAGCAAATTTTACCGATTATTCCATTAATTGGCGTGAACTGAATCTCCGCCTGACCGGTGAGATCGCTTTCCATTTTAAAAAAATATTTCTTGAAAATTTTGATATAGCCATTAAGAATTTTATTAAAAAACTTCCTCCGGAAAAGTATATTAAATACTTCTCAAAATACAGAAAACATATCAGATACCGTGATTTTGAGATCATTTGTGATATTCCTTCAACAGTTATTCAACCTACCAAAAAGAGATTTATTGATTTAATACGAAATGCAAAAGAAAAAATTTTTATCGAAACACCGTATTTTCTTCCAAGCAGGTCTTTAAGAAAAGCATTGATAAATGCAGTAGAACGAGGTGTTCAGGTAACAGTTATTATACCGAAACATTCTGACGTGACAGCAATTGATATTTTACGAAACCGGTATGTTGGATATCTGAATAAACATGGTGTTAAAATATTATTATATGTGCCGCGTAATCTACATGCTAAACTGTTACTGATCGACCATAAAAATTTTTCTATTAGTTCTGCCAATTTTGATTACAGGAGTTTCAGATTTCAATATGAAATTTCTTTGATTGGAAAAGATCAGGATATTATC
>CAYVNP010000033.1:0-44249 GCA_964452905.1 uncultured Bacteroidales bacterium | reverse complement strand
TGACCGCAACAGGCGGTGCCACCTACCAGTGGGCTTCGGGCGAACAAACGGATGTTATAAATACACATGCATTACTAACTCCCAAAATATATACAGTCTCCGTGTATGGCAGTGATGTGGCTTGTTCAGGTACAGCATCGGTCACTATTTCAGTTAATCCATTGCCTGTTGCAGTGATCACCGGGACAGGAGTATGCAGCGGTAAAGATGCAGTCCTGACAGCTTCCGGAGCAGATGCAGGCGGTCATTACCAATGGGATGATGGAACAATTGTAACCCCCAAAATAGTCAAACCACTCATTAATACAACGTACTATGTAACTGCCTACAATGCATCCGGTTGTAGCGATTCAACGCATTATATTGTTATCGTGAGCAGCAATCCTATTCCGGTCATCACATCAAAGAAACAGCGCATCTGTTCAGGCACATCAACCGTATTGAAAGCAAGCGGGGGAACAACCTATTCATGGAGCAACCAGATAGTCATTGATAGCATTGTTGTTAATCCGTCAGCCAGCACACAATTCACCGTAACGGTTACCAATGCAGCCAATTGCACGGCAACTGACACACTGACCATCCGGGTGATACCACCTCCCGATAATCCGCTTGTGGATGATGCTGACCGTTGCTCCAATGATCCTTTGGCTGACGTAACCTTGACAATCCCCAATCCTAAACCCGGTTATGTGTACAGATGGTATTCAGCCCTGATAGCAGGTACATTGCAAAAACAGGGACCCAATTATACGGAGCCACAGGTGAATGCGGCACATACGTATTATATTGAAACCATTTCACCGGACAGTTGTCATTCGAACAACCGTCAGCAAGTGAACATCAACTGGAATCAGCCGCCCACCGCCTCATTTTATTACGAGCCGGCAGGAGTGGTAATACAAGGCGCACCGATACACATGATCAATCAATCGGTGAATGCAGTGAAATATGTATGGAGTTTTGGACGCGATGAAGGGAATTCGGAACAAAAGGAACCGTATAAGATCTACAGTGATACAGGATTGTTTACCATTGTGCTAACAGCCCTGTCCAGTGCGAATTGCAAGGCAAAAGATTCCATGGAGATTTATGTAAAAAGGCGATTAACTCTATGGTTGCCGAAAGTATTCACACCAAACAATGATGGCAGGAATGATCTATTCTATGTGCGGGGACCAGTAAAAACGATGAATCTGGAAGTTTACAATCAGTGGGGATTTCTGGTGTTCAAGTCAGAAAAACAAACGGACGGCTGGGACGGGAAATACAAAGGGGTTGAACAACCCGAAGGGAACTACGTGTGGATACTTGAATCTACTACTACTGATGAACAAACATCTAATATACGAGGAGTGATTCTGTTAATTAGATAATCAACAGAATCTCTGAGCAATTCATTAATCTCCTTTGAATCAATTATATTTTTCTACCTTTGCACCATTCAATCTTGGCAAAATATTCATGTTAAAAAAAATCATTTCTTCTACCGGATCACGAATAATTACAACCATTATCAGTCTGTTGATTGTGATATTAAATTCAAATCAATTGCATGATAAAGGCATTGGAATCATAGCCAAAATAATATTGGATATTTCTCTGCTTCAGCTTTTGAGCGGATTCATTGGGGGCAGCGCATTGGTGTATCTTGTCCCGCGTTTTGATATATTTAAAATTATTTTATTATCCTATTCATGGTCCATTCTGACTTCAATTACCGGTACAATCCTGATGAATTATTTCCACCTTATTCCCGATGGTTATTCCTATCATGTTTTTTATCTCTCCCTGTTGCAATCTCTTGCAGCAGTTAATCTTTTCGTATTATTGGGGAAAGAAAAAATTTACATTCACAATATCATTTCAGCTTTACAGTTTGTGGTAACGATCAGTTGTTTGTTACTGTTGTTCTATGTTTTAAATAAAATAGAAATAATATCATATATATATTCATTGTATATTTCTTATTCGTTTCTTTTAATTATCAGCTTGGTTTATATTCGACCTTACATTCATTTGACAAGTGTTTCGGGGTTGGGTGAAATCATTAAACAAGTTTTCAAATACGGATCTTATGTACAGGTAGCAGCTATTCTTACCCTACTTAATTTCCGCTTGAGTTATTATTTCATTGATTCATACTGGGGTGTAGCCCTATTGGGTGCATATACCATTGGTGTTCAGGTATCGGAAGGGCTCTGGCTGATCAGCAGAAGTATGGCGCTGGTATTGTATTCGAAAATTTCAAATGCAGGGAATAATGCCTACTCAAAGTTAATAACCATTCTTTTTTTTAAAATCAATCTGATCATTATTCTAATCTTTCTGATTCCTCTCCTGTTATTGCCATCTGAATTTTTCGTTTTTATTTTTGGTAAAGAATTTTTAAATACCAAAATGATTATTTCTTTAATGAGCATTGGCATTATATCCGTAGCAGTATATTCCATGCTTTGTCATTTTTTCTCCGGCATAGGGAAACATTATCTGAATACCATCGGTACAGCTATCGGGCTGGTATTGACTATTGTTTTAGGAATAGTGCTTATCCCAAGATACGGATTAAAAGGAGCGGCACTAACAGCATCATTGTCTTATCTTTCTTCTCTGATCTTTGCAATGATCTCTTTTATGAAGCTCACCAATACTCGTTTTCGTGAATTGCTACCTGTGAAAAAAGAGGATTATAAATATGTTTATGATGAATTATCTTCATTTTTTAAACTAAATTTTTGAATTATTCAAAAATTTATTCTACATTTGCACTCCCATTTAAAAAACATAAAAAAATGTCACAGATTTGTCAGTTAACAGGTAAAAAAGCGATCAGCGGAAATTCTGTTTCTCACTCCAACCGGAAAACCAAGAGAACATTCAATCCGAACTTACAAGTGAAAAAGTTTTTTATTCCCGAAGAAAATAAATGGATCACGTTGAAAGTATCAACTGAAGCTATCAGAACAATCAGTAAAAAAGGTATCAGTGCCTGTCTGAAAGAAGCGAAAGAAAAAGGTTTTTTAAAATAGATCATTGTTAAATACATTTTAAAATGCTATTACTTTTAAGTAAGTAATGGCATTTTTGTTTTTTATAACTTAAAAAAATATCTTTGCTTAAATTATTTTCATTCGGATTAAATAAAATTATCAATACTACGTTCCTGTTTTTTTTTCTTTACGGTTTTAATATGATAAAAATTTGAATACTAATTTTTATTTCCATAACAGCATTCATTGTAAGACTTTTTCAAGACTTACTATTTTTTTTCTATTAGCCATTGAACTTCATTTACCTGTTTTTGCTCAAAAAAACAATATGCGGGAGTTAATACAGTTTTCAGGTGTTGTTGTCACGGCTGATAGTCTTACGCCTGTTCCTTTTACACATATAACAATAATCAATACACGTAAAGGTATGCTCTCAGACACGTACGGTTTTTTTTCATTTGTTGCACAAAAAAAAGATACGATTGTGTTTTCCTCCATGGGCTATAGAAATGTGTCATTTATTATTCCGGACAGTTTGACGACCAATCGGTATTCACTGATTCAACTCATGACTTCCGATACATTGATGTTGGATGAAAGTGTTGTATATCCATGGCCCTCGGTGGAACAGTTCAGGGAAGCATTTGTGAAAATGAATATTCCGGATGATGATCTTGAACGTGCAAAAAAGAATCTTGCTTTTGCAGAAATGAAAGAACGAATGAAACAACTGCCTAATGATGGGAGTATCAACTATAAATATTTTATGGAAGGGATAGGAAATAAATTATATACTGCCGGTCAATATCCTTCCTATAACTTGTTCAGCCCGATTGCATGGGCTAAATTTATTCAGGCCTGGAGGGAAGGTAAATTTAAAAGAAAAGATTAGATTAGCAAAATGATTAAAGCTTCTGTTTCCATACTGCTTTGCCTTTTCATCTATTGTAGCGGCATATCGCAAAACTCTGCTATTGTGGTTGGTCAACTCAAAGAAAATGAAACTAAACCGATTGAACTTGTGAACGTATCCGTTCCGGAAGCTGGTATAGTTACCACCACAAATAAGGAGGGAAGATTTAAACTCATTGTACCTGCCAATAAAAATATTACCATTGTGTTTTCTCATCTTGAGTTTGAAACAATCAAACTTCATTACATTCTACAGCCCGGAGAAAAAAAAGAAATTAGTCAAATGCTGAAACGAAATGTTCGTGAACTGCCGAACGTTGAAATCATAGATAAATCACGCGAGTCCCCTTCATTTATTCAAATAGAATCAAAGAATATATATCAGGTCCCCACGCTGTCGGGTGGTGTTGAGGCATTGTTGAAAACAATGGGTGCATCATCCAACAATGAATTGAGTTCACAGTATTCCGTCAGGGGAGGAAATTTTGATGAGAATCTTGTTTATGTGAATGACATAGAAATCTATCGTCCTTTCCTCGTTCGCTCCGGTCAGCAAGAAGGATTAAGTTTTATCAATTCCGATCTGGTGTCTGCCATTCAGTTTTCAGCAGGAGGTTACGAAGCACAGTATGGTGATAAAATGTCATCCGTTCTGGATATCAAATACAAAAAACCAAAAGAATTTGCAGGGTCAGTGTCAGGAAGTTTATTAGGTGGTGCTGCTCATCTTGAATATGGTTCGGACAGCAGTCGCTTCTCATGCCTGCTTGGGGTCAGACAAAAATCAAATCAATACGTGTTAAACAATCTGGAGACAAAAGGAAACTATAAACCTTCTTTCACCGATTTTCAAACGTTCATCAATTATGATATTTCAAAAAAATGGAGTATCTCAATCCTTGGCAATTACTCGCGCAATAAATACCGTGTCATACCTGAGACACGTCAGACCAAATTCGGTACCATCAACGAAGCAATGCGTTTAACTGTTTATTTTGACGGACAGGAAGTAGATAATTACGAAACCTATCAGGGGGCTCTTTATACTACTTGGAAACCAAATAAAAAACTTGACCTCAAGCTTATTGCTTCTGCTTTCAGAACCAATGAAAATGAATCCTATGATATCCAGGGACAATATTGGCTTGACCTGCTTGAAACGGATATGGGAAACAAACAATTCGCTGATAAACTCTATACTTTAGGCGTTGGTACTTTTCTGGATCATGCACGAAATAGTCTCACCGCACTGGTGAGTAGTTTGGAACATAAAGGTTCGTATAATGTGCGAAAAAACTTTTTACAATGGGGTCTAAAGTTTAACAAAGAAATAATTTCAGATAAACTGAATGAATGGAAGATGGTTGACTCAGCTGACTTTACCATGCCTCATCCCGCTGACAGAGCAGGTTATACAGATGCTTCCCAACGACCCAATGATCTTCTGCTTTTGCAGGATGTTGCTATTGCAAAAAACTCATTGAACACCAACAGAATTTCAGGATTTGTGCAGGACAACTGGCGGATCAATAAAAAAACAACATTGATTGCAGGGGTTAGAGGTAACTGGTGGAGCTTAAATAATCAGTTCTTCTTAAGTCCGAGAGCAACAATAACCTATAAACCGGAATGGGAGCGTGATTTCAGATTCCGTTTTTCTACTGGGTATTACAACCAACCGCCATTTTACAGAGAATTCAGAGACTTTAGTGGTGAACTGAATAAAAATATCAAAGCTCAAACATCCATTCATTTTGTAGCCGGCAGTGAACTTAACTTCAAAGCATGGGACAGACCATTTAAATTTACTTCCGAGATCTATTATAAATACCTTGATAATCTAATCCCTTACGAAGTTGATAATGTCCGTATCCGATATTTTGCCAACAATAGTGCACGCGGTTATGCTACCGGCATTGATCTTCGGATTAACGGGGAATTTGTCAAAGACGCCGAATCATGGGCAAGTATATCTGTTATGAAAACAGCAGAGGATATCAAAGGAGATTATTACTATGATTATTATAATGCTGAGAATGAAAAAATAATTAAAGGATTTACCATTGATACTAAAGCAACCGACAGTATTCTTCATAAACCGGGTTATATCCCGCGTCCGACGGACCAGCGAGTGAATTTCTGTATTTTCTTCCAGGATTATCTTCCTAATAATCCAACTTATAAAATGCACATGACCCTTGTTTACGGTACCGGCTTACCTTTTGGCCCTCCGGTTCATGAACGTTACAAATCTACATTACGAATGCCTCCTTATCGCAGGGTGGACATAGGTTTTTCTAAATTGATCAAATCCGAAAAATCAAAACTAAACAATAAAAATCCACTTCATTATTTTAAAACTATTTGGCTAAGTCTGGAAGTATTTAATCTTCTTCAGATCAATAATACCATTTCATACATCTGGATTCAGGATGTATCGAACAGATATTATGCTGTTCCCAATTACCTGACTCCACGTCAATTGAATATTAAATTATACGTCAATTTTTAAAGCATTGTTAAGCAATAACAAGTATAAATTATCGTTTATGTTTTTTATTAAACGAACAAAAAATGCAAATATGATAAAACATGTATTCTTTCTGAATCTGATATTTATTTTTGTTTTTTGTTTGAAGGTGTTCCCGAAAACAACTTCCTATTCAAGAGTTATTGACTGGGAAACTCCAAAAAATATAGGTGTTTCTGACAGTCAGACGGTTAAAACATTATTTTTTAAAAACGCCTTATTTACGTCCGCATCAGCTAATCTTCCTTCATATTTTGAGAAATTTCAATTAACATTTATTCATCAGGGAACCAAAATTGTATTAAAAAAAATAATATATGTTCCATGTTCGGAAGAAGAAACTAATATATTAATAAATTTTAAATATACGAACGACACCCTTTCTCTTCAGTATTCTCAGATGCTTGAACAAAAACTCCCTTATATTTTTGTTTCAATGATACCTATCCGTAAAAATAAAATCAATAATCAATTTGAAAAACTTGTTTCTTTTGAGATTGAAATTACGGAACCGGATAATCCTCCTTCAGGGAAAAAAGGACCAGTTCGAAGTTATGTCGATCATTCAGTCCTTGCAGACGGAAAATGGTATAGGTTATCCGTAAAAAATACCGGAATTTACAAGCTGACATATTCTGATCTTTTAACAATGGGAATTAATGTCAATGGGATAGATCCTCACAACATTCGTATTTATGGGAACGGAGCAGGAATGTTACCTGAAATGAATACCGGTGCAAAAAATGATGATCTGGTTGAAAATGCAATTTATGTTTTTGGGGAAGAAGATTCAAAATTCAATGAAGGGGATTATATCTTGTTTTATGGTGAAGATCCTGTTAAATGGGCTTATTCATCATCTGATAGACAGTTTCATCACACCATGAATTTATACACCGAGGAAACAAATTATTTTTTAACAACAGATAAAGGAGCCGGTAGAAGAATTCAACTAAAACCATCTGTTACTGATCCTGCAACGGATACAGTTATTAAATTCACTGATTATACCTATCATGAACTGGAAGATACAAATCTAATTAAATCAGGACGCGAATGGTATGGTGAAACTTTTGATATTAAAACAACTTATAATTTTAGTTATTTGTTTCCGGGAATTGACCTAACCTCAGAGGTGTATTTTAAAGCGAGTGTTGCTGCTCGTTCGGATGTAAGAAGCTCATTTAGTTTTAAAGCAAATGGCAATAATCTGAATGTAACGGCTGAAAACATCAGCTTTCTGGATTATAACGGAGACTATGCGCGACCTGCGAATGGGGCTATGTATTTTAATACGGCCATGTCAACCATCAATCTAACTTGTACCTACAATAAACCGAATAACAGTTCAACTGCTTGGCTCAATTATTTTGAATTCAACGTAATTAAGTATTTGAATATTACCGGAAATCAACTTGCATTCCGTAATCCTCTTACGGTCGGCAATAAAAAAATTTCAGAGTTCATTCTTTCCAATGCAAATTCCACCGTTAAGATTTGGGATGTAACAGATCATTTTAATATCAAACAAATTGAAACAACATTGAACGGAACACAGCTTACTTTCCGTCTTCCTACTGATACTTTAAGAGAGTTCATTGCTCTGAACGGTACATCATTTTCTTCACCCGCTTTTATTGGGGAAATTGAAAATCAGGATTTACATGGTTTAGGTGCATATAATTTTATCATCATTTCACATCCTGACTTTATTTCTGAAGCTAAACGTCTGGCTCAGATACATAAAGAAAACGATTCGTTGACCTCAGTAATTGTTACTCCACAACAGATTTATAATGAGTTTTCATCCGGCACACAAGATATAGCAGCCATAAGAGATTTTTTAAAAATGTTATATGATCGTGCTTCAACACCTCAACTTGCTCCAAAATATTTGCTTTTTTTTGGAGATGGGTCATATAATTATAAATCCAGATCAAATAATACCAATTTTGTTCCCACCTATGAATCCGTTTCTTCTTTACAACCTATCGGATCCTATGTTTCAGATGATTTTTTCGGACTACTCGATGATGGTGAAGGATCTAATTCAAACGGTACACTTGATATTGGTATTGGCAGGTTTCCTGTACAAACCATAACGCAAGCAAAAGCTATGGTTGATAAAGTTGCAAGATATATCACCCATCCTGAATCAGGAACAAACACATCAGGATGTAATTCTGCTTCTGCATCTGATTCCGGTGACTGGAAGAATGTAATTTGTTTTGTTGCAGATGACGAAGACAATAACTTGCACTTTGGACAAGCAGAACAACTTGCAACTTATGTTGATACATCACGAAAAGAATTTAATGTAGATAAAATTTATTTTGATGCCTTTCAACAAATTTCAACTTCCGCAGGTCAACGTTACCCTGATGTTACAACGGCAATTAACAAAAGAATAGAAAAAGGTGCTTTGATTATGAATTATACTGGTCATGGCGGTGAACTTGGATGGGCTCTCGAAAGAGTATTAAAAGTTTCAGATATAAACAGTTGGACCAATTATTACAAAATGCCTTTATTTATAACTGCTACCTGTGAGTTCAGTCGCTTCGATGATCCTGCCAGAACTTCAGCCGGAGAATATGTGTTATTAAATCCAATAGGTGGTGGGATCGGATTATTCACCACTACACGTCTTTCCTTTTCAAGTTCAAATTTATCTCTGAATAAAAGTTTTTATGACTATACCTTATCCAAAAAGAATATTCAATTTTATAAAATGGGTGATTTGATAAGGCTTTCAAAGGTTGCCAATATTTCAAGTGGAGAAAATATAAAAAATTATGTACTTCTCGGTGATCCTGCATTGACCATTCCATTTCCCAAATATAAAGTGATAACAACAACTATTAATCAAGACTCTGTTAATAAACCAACTGATACATTAAAAGGATTTTCGTTAATAACCGTTAGTGGATATGTTGAAGATTTTAATGGAAAAATAAAGAATGATTATAACGGAACACTTTATCCTACTGTGTATGATAAATATTCTGTTGTTTCAACAATTGCAAACGATCCTGCCAGTCAAGCCAAACCGTTCAAAATTCAAAATAATATTATATTTAAAGGAAAAGCATCTATCAAAAACGGATTATTCTCTTTTTCATTTATTGTTCCAAAAGACATTTCTTTTCAATATGGGCTTGGGAAAATCAGTTATTATGCATCCTCCGATAAATTCAATGATGCTGCGGGTTATTTCAATAAAATCATTATTGGCGGACTTAAAAATAATTTCGAACAGGACACCATTGGTTCACAGATCAGATTATTTATGAATGACTCTCTTTTCCGGTCTGGCGGAATAACCAATCAATCACCATTCTTGCTTGCTTATATCAAAGATGTGAATGGAATAAATACGACCGGTAACGGAATAGGACATGATATAGTAGGTGTACTTGACGGGAATACGGAAGAATCAATCGTATTGAACGATTATTATCAAACCGATATTAACAGTTTTTCAGGCGGAACAATTAAATATCCTTTCTCAAACTTGAGTGAAGGGAAACATACCTTTACATTAAAAGTATGGGATATTTATAATAATTCATCCGTTGCTACCATTGAATTTGAAGTGGTTCAGTCCGATAAATTAATGTTAACCGAAATTCAAAATTATCCCAATCCGTTTACTGGTGAAACCAGATTTCGTTTTGAACATAATTGCCCGTGTTACTTAATGAATGTTGAGATCAATATTTATAATATGATAGGGCAAAAAGTTAAAACAATCAATGAGAATATCATTCCTGAGGGCTATGATTCCAACTCCATTCATTGGGATGGAACAAGTGATGGCGGTTCAAAGCTGCCAGCAGGATTATATATTTATCATTGCAAAATTTCGACTAATGATGGTCGTACTGCAAAAAAAAGTAGTAAGCTGATCATCCAGAATTTCTAATTCAATCTTAATTATTAAAATTGTAAAGATTGATATTTCCCCTTTTCATTTCTATTGAATGTGGAATTAATTTTCACTTTTTAAAGCAATAACAAAAATAAGATGACGTTATAAACAACTATTTATCAAAATATGTTAAATTATAAATTTATTTTAAGTCTTTTAATTACCTTTTTTTTCTGTACTCAGGTTTTTTCTAAAACTATTTTTGTAAAAAAAACAATTGAATGGCAGAACCCACAGATTATTAGCATTTCAAATAATCAAACGGTTAAGTCATTATTTTTTAAAAATGCTTCATTTAATTCATCATCTGGAAGTTTACCTCTTTATTTTGAAAAATTTCAATTAAACTATTCGCATTCCGGGGTAACATTAAAAATTAATAAGATGGTATTTACTCCATGTTCCGAAGAAGAAAGAAACATGTTAACTAATTTAATATTTAAAAATGATTCCATATCGTTTCAAACGAATCTGTTCTTTGAGCGCAAGCAACCATATATCAGTATTTCTTTGATCCCTGTCCGTAAAAATAGTATCACTGGGCTTTTTGAAAAATTGGTTTCGTTTGAAATTGAAATATCAGAACCTGACCAACCTCCTGATCTCAAAAAAGGAGGAGCACGCAGTTATACGGATCATTCCGTTCTGTCAAAAGGAACATGGTACAAAATGTCTGTTACATCTACAGGAATCTATAAAATAACATATTCCGATCTGTCAAATATGGGAATAAATGTTAATAGTATTGATCCAAATCATATTCGTATTTTTGGTAACGGTGCTGGTATGTTACCTGAAATGAATATTGGTGTAAAAAATGATGATTTGGTAGAAAACGCAATTTTTGTTTCAGGGGAAGAAGATGGAAAATTCAATGAAAACGATTTTATTTTGTTTTATGGTGAAGGGCCCACAAAATGGACCTATTCGGAATCCGATAAACAATTTCATCACAGCACAAATTTATATTCAAATGAAACATTTTATTTTCTAACCATTGACCAATCCTTAGGTAAAAGAATAGGTACCGAAGCTTCTATAACTGAATTGCCTACAGATACCGTAACTAAATTTATGGATTATACTTTTCACGAATTAGATCAATATAATATGAATAAATCGGGACGAGAGTGGTATGGTGAATCTTTCGATATAAAAACTTCGTATGATTTTGATTTTTTATTTCCCGGACTGGATTTATCTTCCAAGGTATATCTTAAAACCAGTGTTATTGCCCGTTCAGATGTGAGGAGTTCATTTACTTTGAATGCAAACGGATCAACTATGAAAATTTATATTGATGGTCTTAATCTTGAAAATGCAGAAGGTGATTTTGCAATCCCTTCTTCCGGAACGATGAATTTTCCCGTAGCAACTTCTTCCATCAAACTTAATTTCACGTACAATAAACCAAATAACAATTCAACTGCTTGGTTAAACGATTTTGAGTTGAATATGGTTAAGATTTTGAATCTAAATGGCAATCAATTATTATTTCGGAATCCTTTAACTGTTGGTACAAATAGAATCTGTGCTTATATCCTTTCTAATGCAAATACATCGGTTAAAATCTGGGACGTTACAGATCATTTTAATATAAAACAAATTGAAGGTAATTTAAAAGAATCATTGTTTTCTTTCACAATGCAATCTGATGCTTTACGGGAATTTGTTGCATTGAATGGATCTTCATTTCCATCACCATCATTTGAAGGTAAAGTTGACAATCAGGATTTACATGGAATCGGGTCTACGGATTTTATAATTATTTGTCATCCGGATTTTATATCTGAAGCAACCCGTCTGGCGCAGATACATAAAGAAAATGATTCATTAACATCCGTAATTGTAACCCCACAACAGATCTACAATGAGTTTTCATCCGGCGCTCAAGACGTTTCAGCAATCAGGGACTTTGTTAAAATGCTTTACGATCGTGCTACTACACCTGATGAAATACCCAAATATTTACTTTTATTTGGAGATGGTTCTTACAATTATAAATCAACCCAAAACAATACAAACTTAATACCCACTTACCAGTCGTCTGCATCATTGAATTCTATATCAACATTTACGTCGGATGATTTTTTCGGTCTCCTTGATGATGGTGAAGGAAACTATTCAAATGGAACAATTGATATTGGAATTGGAAGACTTCCGGTTCAAACGAATTCACAAGCAAAAATCATAGTAGATAAAATTTCAAGATATATGACCTCTCCGGAAACCGAAACAAATTCCTCCAATTGTAATTCATCTTCAACATCTAATTCGGGTGAATGGAAAAATTCGGTCTGCTTTGTTGCTGATGATGAAGAAAAAAATAGTTTTCTTAACTCCGCTGAACATGTATCAACATATGTGGAATCAATAAATAAAAATTTGAATATTGATAAAATTTATTTTGATGCGTTCAAACAGATTTCAACTTCGGCTGGACAAAGATATCCCGATGTAACCTCAGCAATCAATAAACGGATTGACAATGGCACTCTTATCATTAATTATATCGGACATAGCGGTGAACTTGGTTGGGCGCTTGAAAGAGTCTTAAAAATTTCCGACATCAATGGATGGACAAATTTCAATAAGCTCCCATTATTTATAACCGAATCTTGCGAATTCAGTCGATTTGATGACCCTGAACAAACATCGGCAGGGGAATATGTATTACTCAATCCAAACGGAGGTGGTATCGGGCTTCTCACCACGACCAGAGCATCTTATTTAGATGTGACTCTTAATAAATATTTTTACGATTATGCATTTAATAAAACAACGAATCCATCCAATAAATTGGGTGATTTGATTCGTCTTTCAAAAGGAAATTTTTTTTCCAGTGATGTAAATGTTAGAAAGTTCATTTTACTCGGTGATCCGGCACTTTCACTTGCAATACCTAATAATAAAGTGGTTACAACAATCATTAATTCGGATTCCGTAACTCAAAAAACGGATACCCTGAAAGCGTTTTCAAAAATCACAGTTAGCGGCTATATTGAGGATGCGAACGGAAATATAAAAACAAATTATAATGGTGTTCTCTATCCAACAGTATATGATAAATATTCGACTATATCATCGCTTGGGAATGATCCTACCAGCACTGTCCAAAAATTCAATATTCAAAATAATGTTCTATATAAAGGGAAAGCAACCATTAAAGATGGACTATTTACCTTTTCATTCATCGTCCCTAAAGATATTTCCTATCAATATGGATTCGGTAAAATCAGTTATTATGCATCCTCCGTAAAAACAGGTAGTGCAACAGGATATTTGAATAAAATTATCATAGGGGGATCAACTAATAATTTTGTTGAGGATACCAGCGGTTCTCAAATAAGGATGTTTATGAACGATACGCTGTTTCATTCCGGCGAAACAACAAATCAATCACCTGTTTTACTTGCTTATATCAAAGATGAAAATGGGATTAATACAACCGGAAATGGTATTGGTCATGATATTATTGGAATTCTCGACGGAAATACAGAAGAATCAATGGTCATGAATGATTATTATCAGACAGATTTAAATAGTTATACAAGTGGGATTCTTAAATTTCCTTTTACAAATTTGAGTGAAGGGAAACATTCGATTACATTAAAAATTTGGGATACTTATAACAACTCATCTACTGCTACCCTTGAGTTTGAAGTAGTTCTATCGGATAAATTACTCCTTACGAATATTCAAAATTTCCCCAATCCTTTTTCCGGTGAAACAACATTCCATTTAGAACATAATTGTCCATGTAATATCCTCGAAGCAGAGATTAATATTTATAATATGCTTGGTCAAAAAGTTAAAACAATAAAAGAAAATATTCTTTCTGAAGGATATGATTCCAACTCCATTCACTGGGATGGTACGGGCGATGGCGGCTCTCGATTGGCTACTGGCATTTATGTTTATCATTGTAAAATTAAAACTGAAAATAACAAACATGCTGAAAAAAGCGGAAAATTGATCATCCAGAATTTCTAAATTTTGGTTCCAAAATTCAGCAAATACAATATAAATAATTTATTATCGTTATATTTGCATTCATTAAAATTTAACTTAAAATGTATACTCGATCTGTAAAATACTTTTTCTCGCTGTTATTAATCATTTTGAATGGTCATCTTTTTGGACAGATAAGCAGAACCGATAATTTAAATACCATTACCACAGCCGTTCCACTCTTGATGATTTCACCGGATGCACGATCTGGCTCCATGGGAGATGCCGGTGTAGCATCAACCCCAGATGTTAGTTCATTACACTGGAATCCATCAAAATATGCTTTTATTGAAAAAGACATGGGAGTAGGAATATCATATACTCCCTGGTTAAAAAATCTTGTACCGGATATCAATCTTGGATATATCTCAGGATTTAAACGACTGGATAAAAAACAAACTATTGCTGCCTCCTTATTATATTTTTCATTGGGAGATATTACATTTACGAATGAAATTGGTGAAAATATCGGAACATTCAGACCCAATGAATATGCTGTTGATTTTACTTATTCCCGTAAACTTTCAAGTCATTTTTCAGGAGCAGTTTCCTTACGTTATATCAATTCCAATCTGACAGGTAATCGTTTTGTTAGTGGGGCATCAACGCATCCCGGACGAGCCGGGGCTGCTGATGTATCCGGTTATTATCACAAAGATTTTTATATGAATCGTCGAAAAGCAGTCTTTGCATTCGGATTTAATTTCTCAAACATCGGGAATAAAATTTCATATACTGAAACAACACAACGCGATTTTCTCCCTATGAATCTTCGTTTCGGACCCTCACTGAAATTTGATCTGGATGAATACAATTCATTGGAAATAATGGTTGATGTGAACAAACTTTTAGTACCTACTCCTCCTGAATATTACCATGTAGGTGATGCTTTGCCTGATGGTGATACGGTTAAATCCGGACAGATTATTATTAAAAAAGGAAATGATCCTCGTAAAACATCTGTTGCCAGTGCTGTATTTACTTCGTTCTACGATGCTCCGGGCGGCTTCAAAGAAGAATTTCATGAATACAATTATTCTGTTGGAGCCGAATACTGGTATGCTAAGCGATTTGCCATCCGTGGCGGATATTTTTATGAGCATCCAACAAAAGGAAACAGACGTTTTTTCACTCTTGGTCTCGGTCTAAAATACAATGTTTTTAATCTTGATTTTTCATATCTGATAGCAACGGATCCCAGACATAATCCGTTGACAAACACATTACGCTTCACGATGATCTTTGACTTTGATTCATTCAAGGATCAAAATAAAAAAGACAACAAAAATTAATAACATGCGAGTCGGTTTCGGATTTGATGTTCACCGGTTAAAAGAAGGAAATGAACTTTTTCTGGGTGGAATAAAAATACCTCACACCCAAGGTGCTGTCGGGCATTCTGATGCCGATGTCTTGATACATGCTATTTGTGATGCTTTACTGGGTGCTGCCAATCTTGGTGATATCGGTGTTCATTTTCCCGATACATCTGATGAATATAAAGGGATTGACAGCAAAATTTTATTAAAACGCGTAATACAACTTGTTTCAGAAAAAGGATATCTTATTTCAAATATCGATTCAACAATTTGTTTGCAAAAACCAAAGATTGCATCATATATTCCTGCTATGAAAAAAACTTTGGCGCAGGTTACTCATCTGGATGAAGATGCAATCTCAATTAAGGCCACAACCACTGAAAAATTAGGATTTGAAGGACGTGAAGAAGGTATATCTGCCTATGCCGTTGCACTTATCACTAAAAAATAATCTTTTTTTCTTTTTTAATTTACTGGCTGAATTTTATTTCAAAAAATAATTTAATATTGTATTTTGTAATGCATCCTCTTTTTGATGAAAAAAAAATCGATCAATAAAAGAAAAATTTTCAATGATCCTGTTTACGGATTTATTACTATACCCGATGAACTGACATTTGATATTATTGAACATCCCTATTTTCAAAGGTTGAGAAGGATCAAACAACTTGGATTGACCTCACTGGTTTATCCGGGTGCTTTGCATACACGTTTTCAACATGCTCTCGGATCTATGCATCTGATGACTCAAGCAATTGAAGTATTGCGTTTAAAAGGGTTTGATATTTCCGACGAAGAAGCACAAGGAGTCATCATTGCTATTTTGCTTCATGATATCGGACATGGTCCGTTCTCGCATTCACTTGAGAATAGCATCATTTGTAATTTAACACATGAAGATCTTTCCGAATTATTTTTTTACCGATTGAATGACCAATTTGAAGGGAAACTATCTTTAGCAATAAATATTTTTAATAACACATATTCAAAAAAATTCCTTCATCAGTTAGTTTCCAGCCAACTGGATATGGACCGGCTGGATTATTTAAAACGAGATAGTTTTTTTACCGGTGTGTCTGAAGGTGTTATTAGTACGGAACGAATCATCAAAATGCTTACTATTGCGAATGATGAACTGATGGTTGAATCCAAAGGAATATATTCCATTGAAAATTTTATCATTTCCCGCCGCCTGATGTACTGGCAGGTATACCTGCATAAAACTGCAATTTCTGCAGATTGTATTTTAGATAATATTTTTAAACGTGTCAAACAAATATATAATACAAATAATCATATATTTGCATCGTCTGCATTGCAGATTTTTTTATTCAATCAGTATACCAAAGAAGATTTTATTCAGAATAAAACTCTTCTGGATTCCTTTGCTGAACTGGATGATACTGATGTAACGTATTCCATTAAAATCTGGTCTGCAAGCAGTGACAGGATTCTCAAGACTCTCTGCCAAAATTTGATTAACAGAAAACTATTCGCAATTGAATTACAAAACGAACCATTTAAAAAAGAATATATTCATCAGATCAAAGAAAAAACCAAGAGGAAATTTAAGTTAAATGATGATGAACTGGACTATTTTGTTTTTTCAAATAAAATTGCCAGCAGTATCTACAATCCTGAAATGGATAAGATCAACATTCTTTTTAAAAATCAAAAAATAATGGATATTGCTGATGCCTCTGATCAATTGAACCTTTCAGTACTTTCCAAAACAATAACTAAACACTTTTTGTGCTATCCCAAACAGGTGTTGTAATTTTACCAAAAGGTAGTCCCATAAATATAATCGTTCAAACTTTTGATTGTTGTGTCCTGATCAGACAACAAAGCATTAATAATGTCTGTCATTGAAATGATACCAGCCACATTTTTATTATCACATACCAATAAATGACGTATGTGTTTATCCGACATGATCTGCATGGCTTCTTGAATGGACTTTTCAGCGCTGATTCCGTAAAGTGTGGTCGTCATAAAATCTTCAACTGTTCTTGTCAATGCAGATTCTCTGTAAATAATAATCTTTCGTACAAAGTCCCTTTCTGAAAAAACACCTATAGGATTACCGTTTTCATTTTGAACTAAAAGTATTCCGATATGTTTCTCTGCCATTATTTTCAATGCTTCAACAATGTTAGTCTGAGGAGTAACAAAAAAGCAACCTTTTGATTTTTGTTGCAATATGTTTTTAACACTGATCATTGGTTAAATTCATTAAGATTATATACAAATATAATTTATTTTGAACTAAAAGTCAATAAAAAAAGGGTTGTCTGCGGACAACCCTTTTTTTATTTTCGCAATTGAAAAATTATTTCACTGCTTTTGCTAATTCAGCACCTGCTTTGAATTTAGCAACTTTTTTGGCAGCAATTTTAATTGCTTTGCCAGTCTGTGGATTACGTCCAGTTCTAGCAGCTCTTTTAGCTACGGAGAAAGAACCGAAACCAACCAATGCAACTCTGTCACCTTTTTTCAGAGCTTTGCTGATTGCGCTAATAGTAGCGTCTAATGCTTTTCCTGAAGCTGCTTTGCTTAATTTTGCGTCTTTCGCAATTGCGTCAATAAGTTGTGCTTTGTTCATAGTTTTTGCTTTTTTTAAGTTAATAAATAAATTAAATTTTTATTGAACATGCACAAATATAAGTAAAATTGGGGCTAATGCAAGTCTTTTCTCTCAAAAGCGCCTGTTTTGTTAATAAATCGGGGTGTTTGTTAATAACAATCGTCTTACAGGGCTGATTTTAGTGATATATGAAACATAAAATTTTATTCGTTTTTATATATGAAATTATAAAATATTAGTTTTTCAATTCACTAAAAAAATAAAAAAATCGTACATTTTATTTAAATGTACGATTAATTAATTATCCGAAAATGAAGATAAATCAGTGTCCAAATAAAAAAAGAGAATTATTTTTTATCGGTATCACATTTATCATCCTTACAACCACAACCACATCCACATAAAAGTTTTGATGCAATTGCAAACAAAAAGAAACTGTTTGCCAAATGAATAAAGTTGGAAGGAACGTTTACATTAAATAATCCTTGGTGCATGTATTTATCAAGCACACCGCAGATTAATAATAGAACTCCAATAATTGCTAAAGACCAATGAATGATATTACAATTTTTCATAATTTCTCCTTTTTAAAATTATTAACTAATTGCTGTTAGATTTAATTAAGTCAAAATTAATAAAAAATATTTAAATATCAAATTTTAATTTGAAATAGGTTTATATGTTATAAATGTCCATCTTATATTTTATTGTTGCATTTGAATAAATTCCAAAATTCATTGTATTTTTGTTTTGATGAAGATAAACTGGAATAAAGTAATTTCAATTTTTAAGAACAAGTATATCCTTGCCTCATTGATATTTATTATTCTTCTGATATTTTTTGACAGAAATAATTTAATCACTCAGGTTAAACTGACCAAAATGTTGATTAAACTCCGCACACAAAAAGAATTTTACCAGATAGAAACACAGAAGAATAAAGAATTAATCAAGGAATTAAAGACTAATCCTGAAACCCTTGAAAAATACGCCCGTGAAAAATATCTGATGAAAAAAGACAGTGAAGATATTTATTTGATTATTGATACATCCTCACAAAATAAACAAAAATAATTTTTAAACGTATTCTTTTATTTCTAGTTCATTATTCATTGCCTTCAGACACTTCTGTGCCAATATATCCATTTCATTTTCACCCGGGAAAACGACTACGATAGCAATAAATTTTATCCGGTCAGAAATTAATTTTACAAATGTGTCATCATTTGCAATACCGCCTGTAATAAGTATTCCGTCCACCTTTCCTGAAACCACTGCAGCCAGAGCTCCTATCTCTTTAGCTGTTTGATAGGCCATTGCCTGATAAACTAATTCAGCCCGATGATTTCCGTTTTGGATTAAACGTTTCAATTCCATGAAATCATTCGTTCCGAAGTATGCTTTCAATCCTCCTTCTCCAACCAGTTTATGCATGATTTCTTTTTTTGAATATTTACCGGAGAAACACATTTCAACCAATTGACCGGCTGGAATACTTCCGGTGCGTTCCGGTGACATAGGACCGTCGCCATCAAGAGCATTGTTCGTATCAACAACTTTTCCTTTTTGATGGATACCAACGGATATGCCTCCTCCGAGATGTACAACAATTAAATTCAATTCTTCGTATTTTTTTGAAATGCTTTCAGCATACATGTGTGCAACAGCTTTCTGATTTAGCGCATGAAAAAGACTACGCCGTTTAATATCCGGAATGCCTGTGATTTTAGCTATTTCTTCCATTTCATCTGTTGAAGGAGGATCAGCGGTTAATGCTGGAATATCACCCGCCATTTCTGCAAACTCATTTGAAAGTAAAATTCCCAGATTTGATGCATGTTCATCAGGTGAATATTTACTGTCAAGCAACATCGCCTCATTGATTCGGTATACTCCTCCGGATATTGGCTTCAAGGTACCACCTCTACCAATGATAGCAGTTAACGTTTTCAAATCAAGTTGTGCATTTTGTAAAGCATTCAGAATAATATTTTTCCTGAAATCATATTGTTCAATGAATTTTTTAAAAGGAGATAATTCTTCTGCCGAATGATGAATGGTTTTGATCCATATTTGTTTTTCATTTTCATAATATCCGATTTTCGTTGAGGTTGAACCCGGATTAATGACAAGGATTTTTTTAATGTCCATCCAACTAATTTTTGTTAAATGACTTTAGATTCAAATAAAAGACTTAATTGTTTATCATTTGGTAATTGTTCCAAATAATTTGAAATAAAAAGCTCTTTCCCATTTTGATTGGATGTTGGTGATTGATTTCTCATACCATACATTAAATTCCAACTAAAGATATTAGCAAATGAAAATAGATTTCGAATAAACTCACAATCGTCATACGTGATAAGCCATTTATAATTACAATTCTTCATTACTTCGGCAAATCTATAGTGGTCAAAAGATTTGTGTAAATTACCATTTTTACCATACAGAGAAGATTTTGTTGCGGAATAATATGGCGGATCAAGAAACATGAAAACATTATCACCTTTTGCTTCAACTACATTTTGATAATCGAGATTTGTTATTTTTGTGTCGTACAGAATAGTTGATAATTCTTTTACTCTTTTAATACTTGAATCCGTAAAACGACCATTGTATGAGGCTTCTGAATAACCTCCGCTTTCACTTGTCCCTGAAAATGTAATTCGGTTAAAAATAAAAAATGCACTTGCTTTTTCAATACAATTAAATTTATCAATATTATCAATTAAAAACCGATGTAATTCTTTTCCTGTTTCAAATTCATGTCTCCATTGTAGAACTTGATTAATTATATCGTCAACATTTGTCTGACACTTTTCCCAAAATTTGAATAAAGAAAAATGTAAATCATTGATCCAATAGGTTCTGTTTGAATACTTTTGTTTTAAATAAATAAATAAAGAACCTCCACCAACGAAAGGTTCGCGATATTCTTCGTATTCAGGGACAAGAGAAGAAATTAAATCAATAGCTCTGCTTTTACCTCCAGGGTAACGTAAAGGGCTTTTTATCATAATTGATAATTCTGAATTATAATGATAAATCCGTTTGTATTAGCTTCTTGAAAAAGAGTGAATACAATATTTTTTTGATTTGTATTGAAATGATTCTCAATAAAAAATCTATCAATTTTCGATTGAATATCTGTAGAAAATATACATCCTTTAATTTTGACAGACGTTAGTTTCAAGATAGGAGAAGTTTTATATTTAATATTATCAACTTGAATATTTGATAAGTTAGAATATAAAATCATTTTAATTAACCCATCTTTAATATCGCTTCTACTGGGAAGTAATGCTGAATTACTATGTTTACTTTCAATTAATGAAATTGTTTTATCCTTAATAAAAATTTCATCTGTAGTTAAATAATATAGTCCACCTAAATAATTTTTAATCGTAATTGTTGATTTTGTGATTGTTTGAAGAATTTCTTTAGGTTGTTTTGTCCTTTGCTCTCTGTTTGCAGCATCTTTTGCTTTTTTACGAGACTCATTCATGAAAATTTTCACATCATCCTCAAATTGTTTTTTAAAATCTATCAAGCCATTTGCGTTGTGAAATTTTACACCAGTTTTTTTTCCAATTTGATTGTATGATTTTTTAACCTTGTCAATTATTAATGATAAATTTAAATTTATTTCTTTGAGATTCCAATGTAATGCTGAACTGTGATAAGTGCTTATTTCCTTTATTTTACTTAATATGTAAGTATTCTCAAATTGCTGATTTGTAATCTTGTCCTTTCTGATTTTATGTTTTGATGCTTTGTAATAATAAGCAAAAATTACATAAATATCAAGCAAACTCATTAGAGAGACTGTGTCCCACTGAATAAAATCTCTATCCCCTTCACCCCCTTCGTCTTTAATAATTGGGATTACTGTAATTTTTTTTGAAATATTTAGCGTATTGTAAATTCTTTCAAAAGGGTATGAACGAGTTCTTTTAGGAGAAACCCATTTTGATATTGCAAAAGTTTTTAATTTATCAGTAATTATACAAGATGAAGGAATTTTATTTATATCAAGACTTTTTAAATCCCATATCTTTAAATCATTTGCAAAATAAATTTTGTATTCAATACCTGTAATGTCAGCAGTTATATCCATTTTATTATTTAAAGATAATGTATATCCGAAAGTTATAATTTCACAATAGTAAGAATATAAACTTTTCTTAATTCAAAAATAAGAAAATATTATTTGTGAACAAAATTCAGATGTCAATGTTCGTCTGTTTATTTGTTAACAGGATATTTAATATTTTTCTAATTTTATCCCATAAAATGAGAGCAGAAAAAACATACCTGATTGATAATGCTGAAAGGTTGAAAATAAACCTCTTGTCCTGGGCAGAAAAATTTAATATTGTTTGTTGTTTAAACAGTAATTCATACAAACAGGATAAATTCAGTTCATTTGATTTTGTTTTAGCAGTGGGGGTTTTAAAAGAATTAAATCCTGCTGAAAGTACTGAGAATCCCGATTCTTTTTATCAGTTAAAAAAGTTTTCTGATAAGAACAAAGATTGGATATTCGGTTTTCTCACCTATGATGTCAAAAATGAATTAGAACACTTAACTTCTGAAAATTTTGATGGTATCGGAATGCCGAAGTTACATTTTTTTGTCCCCCAATATATTTTCTTTATAGAAAAAAATAATCTTAAAATAATTTCCAATAATCTTCCGCCTGATGATTTATTTAACGAACTATTGGGCTTTTCAGATGATCATTCAAAGACAACATTAAAACATATTCCTGAAATTAAAAAAAGAATTCCCAAAAACGATTATCTTTCTGCAATAGAAAAAATTAAAAAACATATTTATCGAGGCGATATTTATGAAATGAATTTTTGTATTGAATTTTTTTCGGATGAAACTGAAATTAACCCGTTGGATTTATTTATTCAACTGACAGATAAATCACCAACTCCTTTTGCTTGTTATTACAGATATCTCGATCAATATCTGATCAGCGCCAGCCCTGAACGATTTTTAAAAAAGGTTCAACATAAAATTATTTCTCAGCCAATCAAAGGAACCATTAAACGGGGTAAAGACGAACAAGAAGATAAATTATTAAAACAAAAATTGTTGTCCGATAAAAAAGAATTATCTGAAAATGTGATGATCGTTGACCTTGTTCGTAATGACCTTTCCAAGACCGCTGTTCCAGACAGCGTCAGGATTGAAGAGCTTTTCGGCATATATTCGTTCAAACAGGTACATCAAATGATTACTACGATCAGTTCTGAAATGAGAAATAAACTGCACTTCACAGATGTAATCAAACATGCATTTCCAATGGGTTCCATGACCGGCGCACCGAAAGTAAAAGCAATGGAGTTGATTGAAAAATATGAAACCACCAAACGTGGCTTGTTTTCAGGATGTGTAGGATACATTACGCCTGAACATGATTTTGACTTTAATGTAGTGATACGAAGTTTATTGTACAATGCTGAAAAAAAATATTTGTCATTCATGGCTGGTAGCGCCATTACAGCAGCTTCTGTTGCAGAAAAAGAATATGAAGAATGTTTGCTAAAAGTGAAAGCTATTATTGAATTGTTGCAGAGTTAAAATAATTTGTACTTTTAATTTATGAGAACAGATCTATTGCGTCGGTTTAAAAAATTTGTTTCAGAGGAAAAATTATTTGTACCTGATGACCATATTTTACTTGCTGTCAGTGGAGGGATGGATTCTGTTTCAATGTGTCATTTATTTTTTCTGGCAAGATATAAATTTACCATCGCACATTGTAATTTTCATTTGAGAGATGAGGATTCAAACAAAGATGCTGTCTTTGTAAAACAACTTGCCGAAAAATATAAAGTGTGCTTTTTCCAAAAAGACTTTAACACCACCGAATATGCCACACAACAGGGCATTTCAATTGAAATGGCTGCTCGGCAACAAAGATATGATTGGTTCAATGAATTGTTGGAAAAACATAATTTTTATTCAGTTGCAACGGCACATCATCTGGATGACAGCATTGAAACTGTTTTGATCAATCTTGTGCGTGGTACAGGCATTGCCGGATTACACGGTATTCTTCCCAAACATAATTCTATCATCAGACCATTGGTGTTTGCCACACGCGAAGAGATTGAACAATTCGTTAAAGCAGAGCAATTAAGTTTCAGACAAGACTTATCAAATCATTCTGTAATTTTTCAAAGGAATAAGATCAGGCATGAAATCATTCCTGTTTTAAAATCGATCAACCCTGCATTTGTCCAAACGATGCAGGCAAATATTAATCGTTTCAAGGATACGGAAAAAATTGTTCGGTCTGTGATTGAAAAAAACATTCCTTCATTAATAAAAATAAAAAATAATAAAACATCTATTTCCATCCGTAAATTAAACCGGCTTGGAACAGTTGAAGTTTATCTTTACGAACTATTAAATAAATTTAATTTTAATTCTTCAGTTATTCATGATATTGCAAATTCATTAAATGATATTTCCGGGAAACAATTTTTTTCGCCTGATTATCGCCTGATTAAAGACAGACAGCACCTGATCTTGGGAAAAATCAAACAGGAAAATTTAAATAACACTTTTTGGGTTCAAGCTGAAAATAGCAGTATCCATAAACCTGTTAAGTTAAAGATCAGCTTCATGAAAGGTAAAAATCACACACTATCAAAAGAAAAAAACATAGCAGATATTGATCAGGATAAAATTAAATTTCCTCTCTTAATACGCAGGTGGCAGAGGGGTGATGCATTCTATCCTCTTGGAATGAAACAGGAAAAAAAGCTGAGCGATTTTTTTATTGATAACAAATTATCCCTCTCTGAAAAGGAAAATAGTTGGTTGCTTTGCTCGGATAATAAGATTGTCTGGGTGATTGGACAGCGATTAGATAACCGGTTTAAAATTACTTCTGCAACAAAAAATATATTAAGGATACGATTTACAAAATGAAAAAGATAGTTTTCATAACAGGTGCTACAAGCGGTATTGGCGAAGCAGCCTCAAAAAAATTCGCTGCGAATGATTATGATATGATCCTTACAGGTCGAAGGAATGACAGGTTGTTGAAACTGAAAAATGTAATTGAGAAAAAATATGCAGTCCGGGTTTGTGCACTTAATTTCGATGTAAGAAATAAACTTGAAGTTGAAAAAGCAATTAAATCTCTTGCCCCTGAATGGAAAAAAATAGATGTGCTGATCAATAATGCAGGACTGTCTGTTGGGCTGGAACCCATACAGGAAGGACAGTTTGATGATTGGGAGCGCATGATTGACACCAATATCAAAGGATTGCTGTATGTTTCACGGTATATAATGCCATTGATGATTAAACGGAAAAAAGGACATATCATCAATATCGGATCTATTGCTGGCAAAGAAACTTATCCGAACGGAAATGTATATTGTGCCACCAAACATGCCGTTGATTCACTTTCCAAAGCCATGCGCCTCGATTTGGTGAAATATAATATTAAAGTAACACAAATATGTCCCGGAGCTGCCGAAACAGAATTCTCCATTTTTCGTTTTAAAAATGATGTGAAAAAAGCAAAAGCATTTTACGAAGGATTTAAACCGCTTTATGCTAATGATATTGCAGACATAATTTTTTACACCACCACTTTACCTTCGCATGTAAATATCAATGATCTGCTGGTTACTGCTACTGCTCAGGCATCTGTGACGATGATCAACAGGAAATAAATTCCGAGTGTTCATTGATTAAATCCAGAACTTTTTGAATTAATAAAAAACATATTTGTATTTTTACACACCTTCAAAATGTATAAAATAAATTTTAATATGAAAAAGTATTTTTTTATAACCGTGATAATTTTCTTAACTGTGAAGGTTTTTTGCCAGATGAGCGTGGATTATCCAATTGAAACTGTTCCTTTTAACATGGTCAAAATTACTGACCGGTTCTGGTCGCAACGCATGGAAGTGAACAGAACAGTTACCATACCTATGGCTTTTAAAAAATGTGAAGAAACCGGACGCATTGATAATTTTGCCATTGCAGCCGGTTTGAAAAAAGGGAAATTTCAGACCCTATTTCCGTTTGATGATTCGGATGTTTATAAGATCATTGAAGGCGCTTCCTATTCGCTGAGCAATTACTATGACCTCAAACTCGATCAGTATGTTGATTCGCTGATAGCCCTGATTGGCAAGGCACAAGAGCCGGACGGCTATTTATATACCAACCGCACGATTGATCCCCAACACACTCATCCGTGGGCTGGCAAAGAACGGTGGGTGAATGAATGGGATAACAGCCATGAGCTCTACAATGCAGGTCATTTCTATGAAGCGGCCGTGGCACACTTTCAGGCGACAGGCAAACGCACCATGTTAAACATTGCAATTAAGAACGCTGATCTGTTTGCTTCTGTTTTTGGTCCGGGGAAAAAACATGTTGCTCCCGGACATGAAGTGATTGAAATGGGTCTGGTTAAATTATATCGTGCAACAGGAGATAAAAAATATCTTGATCTGGCTAAATTCTTTATTGATTGCCGCGGTGAAAGACAGCATGATAAGAACAGCACTAATATGTTTGAAAATGGGAAATACTGGCAAGATGATAAACCACTGGTCAATCAGGAAGAAGCTGCCGGTCATGCAGTGCGCGCCGGGTATATTTATTCAGGAGTGGCTGATGTAGCAGCATTGACAGGGAATAAAGAATATCTGAATGCCATAGATAAAATATGGAACAATGCAGTATATAAAAAATTATATATTACGGGAGGTATTGGCTCTCGCCATGAGGGTGAGGCATTTGGCGATAATTATGAATTACCCAACCTGACTGCTTACAATGAAACATGTGCTTCAATAGCCAATGTCTACTGGAACTACAGGATGTTCCTTTTGCATGGAGAAAGTAAATATATAGATGTGTTGGAAGCCGCTTTATACAATGGTGTAATCAGCGGTATATCTCTTTCGGGTTCAACATTCTTTTATCCGAATCCGCTTGAAAGCAATGGGAAATTTAAGTTTAACAATGGTGTATGCACCCGTAAGGAATGGTTTGACTGTTCCTGTTGTCCGAGTAATTTAGCCCGATTTCTTCCTTCCATTCCAGGATTTATTTATGCCAAAAGAAAAGATACGATTTATGTCAACTTGTTTGTAAACAGTCGGGCAGAAATAAAAATGGAAAATAATAATTCCGTCATTATTAGTCAGGAAACAAATTATCCGTGGGATGGAATCACGAAACTAAAAATTCAAACCAAAGGAAAAAACAATATTACCTGTGCGATCCGTATACCATGCTGGGCTTCAAATCAGCCCTTACCCGGGGATCTGTATCATTTTGCGGATCAAAACACAACGAACATTTTAATTAAGATCAACAATAAACAAATTGAACGTTTTCCGGTTAAACAAGGATTTGCTTTGATCAACAGAGAATGGAAAAGTGAGGATGAACTTATCATTGAATTTCCTATGCAGGTCAGGACGGTTGCTGCGAATAGCTTACTAAAAGAAGATAAACAAAAATTATGTTTGAAACGCGGTCCATTGGTGTATTGTGCTGAAGGAGTTGACAATAAAGGCAAAGCACTGAATATCATTATTCCCGAAAACGGTCAATATTCGGTTGCCTTTCAAAATGATCTGCTGAATGGAATAGATGTAGTAAAAGGAGATGTGTTTTCTTTTCAAAAAGATTCAATACATAATAAGGTGAATAAACTCAATCATACACTGACTGCAATTCCTTATTATGCCTGGTGTCACCGTCAACAGGGGGAAATGGAAGTATGGTTTTATTCGGATAAATATGTTTTTGCTCCTGAAGTAAAACCCCATTCTACCTATTTTTTAGATAAACAGGAATTAAAATTGATACCTTATATTGGGAATGATGTTCATTACACGATTGATGGCAGTAAGCCAAACATCACATCTCCACTTTATGTTCAGCCGATTACGTTCGATAAAAATATAACATTAAAAGCTGCTTCATTTGATAAACAGGGCAATGCCAGTGATGTGGTGACTGAACAGTATACCAAAACCGAATACCATCAACCAGTAACTGTTTCTGGTTTAACAAATGGTTTACAATATAAATATTATGAGGGTGTCTGGCAATTCATTCCCGACTTCAATGTGTTGTCACCCTTGAAAACAGGTGAATGCAAAAGCTTTGACATTTCTATAAAAAGTATCGGGGATCATTTTGGTTTTGTATTTAACGGCTACATAAATATTCAAAAAGACGGAATATATACATTTTTTCTGAACAGTGATGATGGTTCCCGTTTGATCATTGATGATGAACAGGTAATCCTGAATGATGGATGTCATGGAGTCATTGAAAAATCAGGACAGATCGCCTTACGAAAAGGATTTCATAAAATCAGTGTGGACTATTTTGATTCTATTTTTGATGATGCATTGGAAGTATATTATGAAAGTCCGGATATTAAAAAACAACAGATTCCTGCAACAGCTTTATTTTACTTTTTAAAATGAATGACCTCGCCACAGAGCAGCGAGGTATCAAAATTTAATTCTTTTTGCGCCGCAAGCGGAGGAGTAGTCACTCATTTATCCCGATACGCTCCACTATCGGGATTCGTTCAACTGACAAATTTCAATTCATTTTGTTCTTGAAATTTGAGTTTCACGAATAAAGCTAACCGGATAAAACCTTTTGGTATATTTCGAAAAATTGTTTTCCCACAATTTGGTAGCTAAAGGTGTTTACAGCGTAATCACGTAGTTTGGAAGGATTATAATTTTGAAAATTGTCCAGCATAAAATTAAATTTTTCAAAAAGTTCCTTTTCATTTCCCGGGCTGACCATGATACCTGTCTCATCTTTCATTATATTGGGAATCCCTCCGGCATTGGTTGTCAGTACAGGAATACCACAGGCAAATGCTTCTATCAGAGGAACCTGAAACGTTTCGTAATTACTGAACATGATCAGAAAATTCGATTGACGAAGCAAGTCAATTAATTCATTATTTTCTTTCAGCCCTTCAAAAAAAACGAATTTATTTTTTAGACCGAGTTTTTCTGCATATTTCTCGAGCATATCAATATCCATTCCATCACCAATCATCCTGCAAACAAAGTCCTGCCGGATTTCTGACAATCGTTTGATCACATTTAAAATTCCGGAAATATTTTTCGATTGATCTTCAAAACAGGAAATATGAGAAACTATTTTTATTTTATTTTGTTTGGTTTCGGAAGGAGTAAATACGTTTACATCAACCACATTGGGAATAACGATATAATTTGGATGCGTCAATCCGTTTTCAATCATGGCATTTTTTAAAATATCTGTAACTGTAATGATCGTTGAAGCATTTTTGACAATCAATCTTGTTGCTAAGTTTCGGATTAATCCTTTATATGTATTATTGATAGATAAATATCTTGACCAATGCTCTGTAATTATATACGGTATTTTTTTAACTATTTTAAGATAAATTGCCAGCAAACCTGCTCTGGTCAGGATATTTACATGGATGATGTCAGGTTGTCCGTTTTGTAATTTAATTAATTTATACCCTTGAATAGTTCCTTTCAAATATCTGAAACCATTAATAAAACTATTAAGAAACGTGAATCCCGAATTAAATTTTTTATAATATATTCTAACTGTATGGATATTGTTTTCGAGTGAAAAATCACTTTCTGTAATTTTTTTACAATTTTCATCTGCAATAACATAAAGAACAAATACGTTAACATACAGTGAAACTGCCTCAGCATGCCGTTTTACAAACAAACCTAACATAGGGTCATTGCGGTGAGGATACCATCCTGTGATAAAAAGAATCTTAAGTGGTATTTGATTGATCATAGAAATTATTTTCCATTTGATTGATGTTAAAATTAATAAAAATTCAGTACAAGATTTATATTAAATAATTTTTGCGAATACTATATTCGAGTATTTTAAATATAAAATTTATCGTTGAACCTGATCAAAAAGAGAATTTTCTTTCAATGGTTTTGTGTATTTGGAAAAAAACATGTAATTTTGCAATCTTCTTTAAACATGGTGGATGTAGCTCAGTTGGTTAGAGCATCAGATTGTGGTTCTGAGGGTCGTGGGTTCGAGCCCCATCCTCCACCCTTGATGATACAGGTTGTCAAAAATGACAACCTGTTTTTTTTATCCTTCAAAACCCTTCATATTATTGAGTAGTAATCCAAAACATCATATTGAGGGTGTTCGATACTCATTATATTTGTTAATCAATTAATCAGGTACTATTAAGAACAACATTTTATTTTAGAGTTAAATTCATGCATTTACTTTGAATTGGGGTGCCTTAATCTCAATTTGCCGTATAATAATGAGGGTTATATGTGTTAATGTATGATAAACTTTCAATGTGAGAATTATGTAACTTTTTACCAGAATTATGTAATGCTTTACAAACTTTTTGAATTCAACTTTGTAACCAAATATTTTAGTTACAACTATTGAAATATTATTATTTAATTTACGTTTGTTATTTTATAATCATCTATATATTAATAATAAAAAAAGAAAGCACAAATTGTATGTTTCATCATAAAAAACAAATAAAGTTTGAATCCCCTGATTTGTCAAAGTTACAGGCAGTAATTATCAATGAAAAAACCACTATATATATTGCACTTGGCGCTAATCCTGAAAAAGCAAGAATTCGCTATTTATCACGATATGTAAAAAAAGCAGTTTAGAAATTAGTGACAATATTATTGTATTGAACGAAACAATCAAACAAAAAAAAATGATTGGGGATATAAACTCAATTGTAAATTTGATTGAAGGATTTGATTTGGACTTCAAAAGAATTTCATTAATGCCATTTAAAATCAAAAAACGTAATTGTACTTTTTGATAATCTTCAATATCACAAAAAAGATTTAATCTAAATTGTTCAAGATTACTTTTTTTGTAACCACAAAGGTTGATGTTTAATGATTTTTTTGTAAACCAGACAGGTTTCAGAATGAGCCCCGGACAGATAACCTATACTCATCAAAAATTCATTTACTATTTCACCACCTGTAAATTTAAAAGTTTTTTTAAAAAGTTTAACCCATTCATCTTTGGTTTTAGGATGATGATGTACCATCCAGTTATTGAAAGAACCAAATTCTTTTTGAATCTGAAAAATAATTTTCGCATTTTCAATAGCAGCATTTATTTTTAATCGGTTGCGGATAATCCCTGAATCATTTAATAATCTTTCCTTGTCCTTATCCGTGTATTTTGCTACTTTTTGAATTTTGAAATTGTCATAAGCGAGTCTAAAGGATTTTTCTTTTTTTAAAATTGTCTCCCAACTTAATCCTGCTTGATTTATTTCAAGTAATAATCGACCGAATAATTCATCGTCATCGTGTATGGGAAAACCATAATGATTGTCATGATAATTTTTGTGCAATGCTTTTTTATCATTAGGTTGTAAATGCTCAATATAACTACAATATGACATTTTAATATATATTATTTTAGAACGATGCAAACATTATTTTTATTTTTTCTATTGCAATTTAATAAATAGATTATATATTTTCTTAGGTCTGGTATTAATTATAGAAATAAGTTATTTTAGTGATACAAATTTTCTAACACTTTTTAAATAAAAGGTTTTAGAGAGAATAATTCACTATTTCTTATTCCGCCCCAATAAAAAAGGTTTTACTGATCAAGTAAAACCTTTTTATTTTTGAATGTAAAATTATTCAATAAAAAAAACCGCATTAATATTTATTAGTAAAGTCCCTTTATTGTAATTTGTTGAACGGCCGGATATTTCGAACGTCCACTGTACCTTGCGGTAATCCCGACGAATCGGGAGTGAGGCCTGTCCTACGAATCCATGAGCAGGTTCAGATTTAAATTATGTTGAACTTACTATAAATGTCCTTAATGCGGTTATGACTTTTATATTTTCAATCTTTGTAAAGAACTATCTAATTAAGAATGTTCAAATGTAAACAAAAATTCAGAAGAAGTCAAAGTATTATTGTTTTTTTTTAACAATCCTATTGTTAATCATTTATTAAGATTATCAAACTTTTTTTTAATTACTTTTGCATTTTCAAAAATCAATGGAAGAACAAAAAAATAATGATCCGCCCTTTCCGTTGCATGAACTCCCTACAGATCTAAAAAATATTTCCGATAAAATTATTTTCGGAGAACGAATTACTGAAGAGGAAGGATATATTTTATTTACCCGTGGAGAGCTTGGTTTTCTTGGTATGCTTGCCAATCTGATCAGGGAACGAAAGCATGGTCATCATACCTATTTTGTCCGTAATATTCACATTGAACCAACTAATATTTGCATTTATAATTGTAAATTCTGCTCATATCACAGTAAAACAAAAACTGATGCATGGGAATTTACCGAAGAAGAAATTATAAATAAAATTAATGAGAATTCTACCCATATTCATGAAATTCATATTGTGGGGGGAACCCATCCTGACAGGGATTTGAATTATTATCTTTCATTGATCCGACAGATCAAATTAAAATTTCCCTCATTACATATTAAAGCATTTTCAGCTGTCGAAATTGATTATATGATTATAAAATCAGAGATATCACTTTCGGAAGGACTTAAACAACTTAAACAGGCAGGATTGGATTCCATCCCGGGTGGAGGCGCAGAAATATTTGAGGATTCCATCCGGCGACTAATTTGCGAACAAAAAACCGATGCTAACAGATGGTTGTTAATCCATGAAACAGCCCATCTTTCGGGCATTCCTTCCAATGCCACCATGCTTTACGGACATCTTGAAAATTATCATCATCGTTTAGATCACATGAATCGACTTCGTAATTTGCAGGACAAAACGCACGGATTTAATGCGTTTATTCCATTAAAATATAAAAATAAAAATAATGACTTGTCTTTTATATCAGAAACAACGGTCATTGAAGACATGAAAAATTATGCGGTGTCAAGAATTTTTCTGGATAATTTTGAACATATAAAAGCGTATTGGCCGATGCTTGGGAAACAACATACGCAACTTTCCCTTTCTTTTGGCGTTGATGATATTGATGGAACAATCGATGATTCTACAAAAATATATTCGTTAGCAGGTGCTCAGGATCAACATCCTTCCATGAATGCAGATGAATTATCAAAGCTTATTAAGCAAGCTAACAGGATACCTGTTGAACGGGATGCTTTATACAATAAGATTTAGCTTAATTTTAAAATTATTGTTTGCTGTATTTTAAAATTCAGTGTGTCAAAAAAATACGATTATTTTTTAGCATCTGATACTGTATTAATCAATTTGGAATAATATTCAATTTTTTCTCTGTTCCCAATTGATTTATAAATTACAAGAATATTATTGAGTGCATCTTTATACCCTGGTTTCTTTTTCAGAGATTCTTCATAATATGTTATTGCATTCGGAAAATCTTGTAAATAATGGAAGTTCAATGCAATTTCAAAATCAACATCATCGTAATTAGAATCAATGGATTTAGTGCGAAGAAAATATTTCAATGATTTTTTTCGATCTTCAATTCCTTTATAAAATATTGCCAGACTATAGCTGCGAGAAATATTATTGGAATCCAGTCTGTAAGCAGCCAAGAGAGATATTTCAGCTGAATCTTTTTTGGGGAGATTGTTATAAGCCACACCCAGATTAAACCAATCACTTGGATTTTGCGAATAAATAGAAAGAGCTTTTTTAAAATGCTGTATTGATAATTTTGCAAGTATATTTTTTTGAACTGTATCAGATTCCCGTTCACTTTTTTTAATACACTCATAGGCAAAGGCAGAATTGGTGCGGTAACTGTCAGGTGATGTTTTCACACCTGATGAAAAAAGAGTGAAATTATCTTTCCAATCTGGATTGCGAGAAAAAGTTTTTATCGAATAAATACTGATGATGCAAATCGTGAGCAATAATAACACATACTTATTTCCTGAAGGTGCAGAAGAATTTAACTTCCCTTTTGCAATGAATAAAATACCTGCGGCAAGTAGAAAACAGAACGAAAGAGAAGGTAGAAATAAAAAACGTTCGGCAATGGTTGCAGCTATCAATACAATTAAATTGGATGAAGCAACTAATGTTATCAAATAAAAAAATATAAAAAATGAGAATATGTTTTTTTTGTGAACAGATACAAATGCATAAACAATGAAAAAGGAGAAAATTAAAATAGAAATAATGACCTGCAAATCAGAAAATTTTTTCAAGGGCAATTGATTGTATCCGTAGTCCCACGAAAGGGGATGAGGTAATAAGAGCAGTTTAATATTATAAAGTTGATAATAAAAAATGGTGGAGATCCTTTCACCAAAGGTTATTGCGCCTGCTAATGTATTATTTATTATTTGGGGCTTTGGAGGGATCTCATCCAAAATCTGTGAACGGATAAATAAAAAAATGACTACTGCTATAAAATTAGGTATAGAGATCAGTGCTGTTTTTTTCCAGTCTGTTTCGCGCGTTCCAAAATAAAACAATACTAATGGAATGATTAGAAGGAAGGATACAGAATTTTCCTTTGCAAAAAGAGAAAGAAAAAATAAACTCCATCCGGTTATTCCATAAGAGATATTCCCTTTTTCATAATATAACAATAAACACCACGCTGACAATAAGGATAAAGACATACTGATGATCTCGTCCATGCTTTTAATATTGGCAGCAACTTCGGTGTGAACAGGATGTGCAATAAAAATAAGTGTTGTCAGAAAAGGTAATAAAGGATTAAATTTTTGCAATATTTTTTTTAAAAACAGAAATAAGATACAACAAAGAATGGAATATGATAAAACATGAATAAAATGAAAGAGCACATTATTTTTACCCCATAAACTGTATTCTGCAGCAAAAAGCGTCATTGTTAAGGGTCGGTATGCACCATATCGTTCACCTGTACTTCCAAAAGCAGTTGACTGTTTCCATAAGTCAGTGATACCATCAATTCCTTTCAATACGGTTTTGTTATCCGTGATCATAGCACCATCATCCATGACGAAGCTGTGATTGAAGGTATTTGAATAAAGCAAAATTGAGAATAAGACAATGATCAATAGAAACAAATAAGTTGAATCACTGCCTTTTTGAGGGGGATTAGCAGCAAATTGATTTTTTTTATTTTTATTTTTCTTTTTAACCATCTCTGAAACAAAAAGGGAAGACAATAATAATAAAAAATGTAATTCTCAAGGAAACAAATTTATCAGATTTTAATTTTGTAATTTTGTTTTTTTATAAAATGTTATATGAAGATTTTAGTTTACGGATATGGTAATCCCGGCAGGCAGGATGACGGACTGGGTCCTTCCATGATTGAAAAAATGAATGAATGGATAAAAAAAAATAATTTAAACCATATTGAAACGGATTCCAATTATCAGTTGAATATTGAGGATGCAGAGCGTATTTCATCTTTTGAGAAAGTTTTTTTTGTAGATGCCACCATTGAACAAATTGATAGTTTTTATATGTCAAAAGTGGATGCCGGAAAAAATCTCATTGAATTCACCATGCATGCCGTTTCACCTGCTTATGTGTTAGACCTTTGCCAAAAAATATTTAACAAAACACCTGAAACGTATTTATTGCATGTCAAAGGATATGAATTTGAACTGACCGAACATCTCACATTACCGGCACAAAAGAATCTTGACCTTGCATTTGAATTCTTAAAAGCAGAAATTTTGAATATATTATCGTAATTTTACTTTTTTAAAACATTTTATGTCAAAAAAAGCAGCTGTGATCGGAGCAGGTATTGCCGGACTGGCATCGGCTATTCGCCTTGCATGCAAAGGATATGCTGTGGACGTTTTTGAAAAGAACAGCACTCCGGGTGGAAAAATTTCCGAGATCAGACAAAACGATTTTCGTTTTGATACTGGTCCGTCACTGTTTACTTTGCCCCAACTGGTGGATGAGCTTTTTACTTTATGTAAAAAAAAGTCAACTGATTATTTTACATATGAACAATTGGAAATTATTTGTAAATATTTTTTCTCAAACGGTAATGAAGTAAATGCTTACCGTGATTCAAAAAAAATTGCTGATGAACTCGAAACCAAAACAGGCGAGTCGGCTTCACACCTGATCCGTTACTTACATGAATGCCATGAATTATACGATCTGACTGCAGATATATTTATTTTTAATTCTTTGCATAAATGGAAAAATTATCTGTCTTCAGCAAGTTTGAAATTTTTAAAAAAGTTTTATACCATAGATTCATTTAACACCTTACATCAAAGAAACTGTAAGTCATTTGATAATAAACAGGTTGTTCAGCTTTTTGATCGTTATGCAACCTATAATGGTTCAGACCCTTATCAGACGCCTGCTACATTGAAAGTGATCTCGCATCTGGAACATAATGTCGGTGCATTCTTCCCTGTTAAAGGAATGTATTCGATCGTGGAAGCACTGGAACAACTTGCCAAAGAGCAGGGTGTGGTGTTTCACTACAATTCATTGGTTGAAAAGATTATCCTAGATGGCAATGCAGTTAAAGGACTGAAAATTTCTGATAACGAATTACTTTTTGACATGATTGTTTGTGATACAGACATCCGGCATGTTTATACAAATTTACTTACAGCCATGAAGATACCACCTGCTATTCAAAAGAGTGAGCCATCTTCTTCTGCATTGATTTTTTATTGGTGTATGAATAAAACGTTTCCTCAACTTGAACTTCATAATATTCTTTTTTCTAATGATTACAAAAAAGAATTCGACTGTTTATTTAAAGATAAAACCATTTACGATGATCCGACGGTCTATATTTTTATCAGTTCAAAGACAGCAAAACAGGATGCACCTTCAGGTTGCGAAAACTGGTTTGTAATGATCAATATGCCTCATAATTGCGGGCAGGACTGGGACGGACTGGTATCAAAGGCGCGCAGGGATATTATCCAAAAAATAAATTCCGTTTTAAAAATAGATGTTGAATCAGTTATTCTTTCAGAAACTTTTGCTGACCCACGAAGCATTGAAAAAAACACCTTGTCGGTGCAGGGCGCTTTATATGGCAACAGTTCGAATAATATGCTTTCCGCATTTAACCGACATCCGAATTTTAAAAGCAAATTTAAAAATTTATATTTTGTGGGTGGCAGTGTTCATCCCGGAGGTGGCATACCGCTTTGTCTGGCTTCGGCTGCAATCATTGATAAAGAAATTGAACGTTTACACTAGAATATGAAACAAAATGATAATATCCGCATCAAACAAGCAGCTTTCGTTATGGCTGTTATTTATGCAGGAGGTGTTTTAACCTCTTTGTTTCCTGCAATTAAATTTTTATTTATTCCGTTTACACCTCTAATTTTGTTACTGAGCATCATTGTTCTTTTTTATTTTCATTCGAAAAAAAATTTATTTTTCTTCTTATCGTGTTTAGTTATTATTGTTTCCGGGTTCATCATAGAAGCGATCGGAGTTAATACAGGTTTTATTTTCGGACAATATTCATACGGAAACACTTTAGGATTTAAACTTTTTAATACGCCGTTGATCATTGGATTTAACTGGCTTTTGGTTGTATATTGTGCGTATGTGATTTCACAAGAATTTAAAGTTCATCGAGTTCTACAGATTATTGTGGCTGCTTTGCTGACCACTTTTTATGATTGGTTTCTTGAACCGGCAGCAATCATAACAGGCATGTGGAGCTGGACAGGCATAAATATACCTTTTCAAAATTATGTTGCATGGTTTGTAATCAGTATTATTTTCCTTACTTTTTTGACTTTAACAAAAATGAAAGCAGAGAATAAGTTTGCATTTTGGTTGTTCCCGTTACAGATTTTATTTTTTATTTTACTTAATTTTACCTGGGGAAAATAAATACGTATGATTAAAGCAAAGCATGTTCCTTTCTGGGTTTGGTTATCACGAGTGTATACCAGTCTGCAAATTAAATCTCATTTCCTTGAGGTAAAATATGATTGTGAAGATTTTGACAAATCCAAACCGATCTTACTTATTGCAAATCATTTCAGTTGGTGGGATGGCATGGTGGCAAACTATCTTACACATACGTTTTTCAAAAAAAAGTTTTTTGTCATGATGCTCGAGGAACAATTGAAAACAAGAATGACATTAAGCAAAGCAGGAATGTTTTCTGTTAAAAAAGGCACACGCGATATTATCCATGCAATTAATTATGGCGCAGAAATTTTAACTGATCAAAATCATTTGCTGCTGATGTATCCTCAAGGAAAAATTGAATCATTGTATCATTATCCTGTTAAGTTTGAGTCAGGACTCGTTAAAATTATTGGGAAACTTCAACAACCGGTTGAACTGGTTTTTCTGACAGTTCTGATTGAATACTTCTCATTCCGTAAACCGACGTTGTTTATTTTTATTAAAACTCATCCTTTCAAAAAAGATTATACCATCGAAGAAATTGAACATGCATACAATGATTTTCTGATCCAATCCATTAAAAAACAAAAAGAATAAAATGACATATTTAGCTTATTTTATTTTTTTTTCTTTGATGTTACGATTGCTTGTAACTATCGTCAATCTTATCACCCGGGTTTGGTTAAAAGAAGACAAATTAAACGAAGAACCTGTTGTTTCCATTCTGATTCCTGCACGAAATGAAGAAAAAAATATTGGTTTGTTGATAGAAAGTATATTAAAACAGGATTACCAAAACTTTGAATTAATTGTTTACAATGATGAATCTACTGACAAGACAGAAAGTATTCTTGAGGATTATACAAAGCAAGATCAACGTATTCGCTTAATCGGTGGTTGTTTGCTGGATGGATGGCTGGGGAAAAATAATGCCTGTCATCGGCTTGCACAGGCAGCAAACGGTGAATATCTGTTGTTTCTTGATGCGGATGTGATCATTGAAAATGGACTAATAAAAAACTCATTATCATATATAAAAAAATATAATCTAAAACTTTTTTCAATTTTTCCGAAACAGGATATGTGCCATACAGGAGAAAAAATAGTAGTGCCATTGATGCATATTATTTTAGTTAGTTTGTTGCCTTTGATATTAATTCGAAAAAGCAATTGGAGTTCTTTTTCGGCTGCCAACGGGCAGTTCATGTTATTTGATGCACAAACATATAAAGAAAACCGGTTCCACGAAAAAGTTAAAAATGATAAAGTGGAAGATATTTCTATTCTCCGTTATATGAAACAAAAAGGATATCGAGTCAGTACATTATTAAGCAACGGGCAGATCCGATGCCGGATGTACGACCATTATCATGATGCAATGAATGGTTTTTCAAAAAATGTACTTGCTTTTTTTGGCGGCAGTGTGTTGGCAATACTGGTTTATTTGTTATCCACTACCTTGGGTATTTTTATTATTTTCTGGGCTTTACATTTAACTGCTGTTTGTGTATATGTTATCTGTTCACTGCTTCTAAGCTGTATGATTTCTATTTTAAGCGGACAATCTGTTTTAGAGAATATTTTATATTTAATTCCACGACAGGTTTCTTTTTTATTTCTTGTTTTTAAATCTTTAAAAATTAAATTCAATGGCAATTATTTTTGGAAAGGACGTTTGGTTAAATCGTAAACGTTTTCTTTTATTCATATTTATATTTTTTGTATATATTTTTTCTGTTCAATCACAAAATGAATTTAAAAAAATATTATATCAATATTATATTACCGGACAAATGGATTCCTTTGCAGTGGTGTTGAAAGATATGGAAAAGGACTATGCTAAAACAAAAAAAATTGATGTGTTGCTGGAGATCACTACCTCTCAGTATGCTTTAGTTGGTTACAATATTGGATTAAAAAATTACAAACTGGCTGAAGACTATCTTGCAAAAGCTGATATAAACTGCGATCTTTTGTTTAAACATAATCCGAACTGGTCGGAAGCATATGCTATTAAAGGTGCACTGCTTGGGCTGCACATTGGGTTATCCAATTTTAAAGCATTGTATCTCGGCAGGCAATGCATTCATTCTATTGATCATGCGCTTGAACTTGACTACAATGATCCGATGGGATGGCTTGAGAAAGCGAATATGTTACATTATGCTCCGTCAATCTATGGCGGCTCAAAGAAAAAAGCAATTACCTATTACCAGACAGCCATTTCATTGTTTGAACTGACGAAAAAAAATAAATACAACTGGAACTACCTTAATACGTTTGCCATCATGGGCAGGTGTTATGAGCGGATTGGACAATATGAACAGGCAAAGGCCGTGTATGAAAAAGTTTTACGTATTGAACCCAATTTTGGGTGGGTGAAAAATACGCTATATCCTGAATTAAAGAAAAAAATGAAAAAATAATACCTCTCCCTTTTTTGTTTTAGTCTTAGCATTATCAAGATTGTTTCCTCTTTTGAATTTAGTCAAACGTTTGGAGGTAAAATCAAAATGATTATCTTTGCAATCCCTTAAATATAGTTCTTTGAAAAATTATTTTTTATTGACTGAACATATTCAGCCCAGGTGGTGAAATTGGTAGACACGCTACTTTGAGGGGGTAGTGCTCGCAAGGGTGTGCAAGTTCGAGTCTTGTCCTGGGCACAGATCAATGAACAATGATCAATGAACAATTAACAATGGTCAATAAAAAATAATTAAATAGTAGCGATGAAAGAAAATATTGTTTACAATAAAGCATATTCATTTGCATTGGAAGTTGTAAAAGTGTATCAAAAAAATACAAATAAAAGCGTGCATGCTTTATTTTTACAATTTCTCAGAAGCGGTACTTCAATTGGAGCTAATTTATCAGAAGCAAACGGATCAATTTCAAATGCTGAATTCTCTGCAAAAGTTTCAATCGCTTACAAAGAAACTCTTGAAACAAAATTTTGGATTAATCTTTTGCATGATTCAAATTATTTAATCAAGGATGAATTTGATACATTGATAAGTCAAGCAGATGAAATTGGAAAATTATTGTTTTCGATACTTCGTTCAACAGGTAGAATAAGAAATGATAAACATACTGATTCCTGATCAGTATTTATTGATTATTGTTCATTGAAAATTGATAACTGTTTTAAGAATCGCCCGGATGGCGAAATTGGTAGACGCGCTAGTTTCAGGGACTAGTGATCGCAAGGTTGTGCAGGTTCGAGTCCTGTTCCGGGCACAAATAACAACTCTAAATCCCTTGTCAGACAAGCAATTTGACAAGGGATTTTTATTTAGAGTGGAAACCGGAGTGGAACAAGACATATTTCTCATTATTTTCAAGGCTTTCAAGCAACAATCAATTTCTATTTCAGAACAACTACTTTTATTTGATACTTACTTTTTTTGATTTTTGATTCCGCTCTTTTTTTCATTTGATCGCTTCTAACAAAGTAGTAAAGCTCCCCTTTCATCTGACTGAGTTTCCAAAGGTTGCTTGCTATTCTTTTATCCACAACACCAACAGGCTTTTCACTGATAGAAACGAATGCGCTGGCGACTGTCTTTCTTCCCGATACACCTTTGATGTCAGGCGTATTGCTGTCTTTTAACTGATGATGAAAGTATTCCCAAGAAACCTTCCATTCCGGTTTTACGTTTTTGTTCAACCACTCACCAGCTTTGATAGCGAACAATAGTTTGCGCAGACGATGAAAGCTGTTAAGTGTTTGTTTACTGACTTCTTCAAGAGTGTTAATCAACTTGTCAATATCCTCTGTTTGGTCAATCCCTTCTATTGCTTCTTTAACTATTAATAAAGAAGTGTGAATCTGATTAACAATTTCCTTTTTCATTTTTTTAGCATTTGTTTCCATAATTAAAATTTTGATAATTTTTTCTCAAACAGGATGCCAAAACGTTGGAAAAAGTTTCAGCGTGAAAGGTAACGTGCAGGGCGTGCAAGGGGTGTGCAAAGCCTCAAGCCTTTTAGGGACAAGGGTTTTATGCCCCGCACGGTGTTTGCACGGTTTGCACGGGGTACAAAAGTTTTGCCTCTTGGTACGTCCTTTGAGATTTCCTTAAAAACATTTTGTCCTATGGAAGTTTACAATGACATTACTCGAATGATCCAAGCTGTAAAAGCTTTCCACGTTAAGCACGGCTTTGACGTTGCAACCGGAAATCTTGAAACGATGCTTTACAGAACAAACCTTCTGACAGAAGAACTTGGCGAGATTGCCGCTTGCTTAACTAAAGGAAAAAATAAGGAGCAACTTGCAGATGAACACGCAGACCTGTTGATTCTTTTACTTGGCAACTGTATCGTGATGGACATTGATATTCCAGTTGCCTTTTGGGAAAAGATCAATAAAATAATGGAAAGAAAAGCCCGAAAGATTGGTAAAAACAAAAGAGTATCAAACTGGAAATGATTTTTTCTATCAACCCTTCTTCTTATCTCTTTTCTATCATTGAGAATTCTTTCTATTACAACTACTCTATTTGTTTTCAAAAAATAAGAGTTATAGTAGATAGGAATCTATTCCTAAATCAGAAATTTGTATCTCCTTTTCATTTTCATAAATTCTATCAATTTCAACAATAATAGCAACTTTCCCTTGGAATGTCTTGGAAACAACATAATAACTCTTATTGCAATTACAAAGAACTTGTGAATCAATGGTAATTTTATCGGGGAAAATACTTCTTCCAATTAATGGTAAAGTGTTTCCACATGTACATAGCCAAGCAGCATTATTTCCAACTGCATTAGCTTTTTGAATTTTTCCTGATTTAAGTTTTAAATTAACTTCATATAAACTTTGTGCCATATTTATTTTGTTTTTGGTTTCTTTTTCTTTTCTTTCTTGTTTTTATCTACTATTTCTTGCAGTAATTGATTGTGCTTTTCTAATACTTCAAGGTACTTTGTTCTCCAGTGATCTGCATCTTGGTTTTGATCATCCTCGTTTAATGTTTCAGCCGAGGAAATTACTTTATATTTCTTTGGAGCTACTATCAAGTCTTTAAACTCTTGTGAAAAATCATGATGAGTAATCTTTCCTATTAATACGATAATGTCAACAGGAACATTGGGATTACTAAAAATATTGTAAACAAACTGTCTGCTTTTCTTTAAGCTCTTGGCTAAATAGCTGATTGGTATTCCGCTTTCCCTGACAACTTTTTCTATGAATTCACCACGATGTTTCATATTGACAAATTTGAATTAGTATTTGTCAAAGAAAATTGACATATATTTGACACAAGTGTCAATATTTATTACTTTTGAAGTAGAATTATAGGATTTTCTTATGGTCATTAAATCAAAACATCTTTCTAGTTCCCATGTTCAAAAGGAAGTTGAAATAGAAGTAGTTTCAAAAATTCAAGAAGAAGAAAATTTTATTAATGATGTCCAACCTGATATAGAGTGTAAATTCGATTTTTACTCGAAAAATAAAAAAATAATTGGTGAAATATATGCGGGTATTGAAGAAATAAAATCTGGTTCTGACAGAAAAATTAAAACTGATTGCTTCAAATTAATTTATGCTGAAAAAGTTCTTTCAAAAAGGATTCTTTCTAATAAAAAATATCGCAAAATCCTTGTATTTGTTGATGAAAATATAATGAAGAAATTTGATATGAATAGTAATAGCTGGTGTGCTAAAGCTATTCGTGAATTTGGTATTGAAACAAGATTTATTGAAATTGATAAGGAATTATTAATTAAATTAAAAGTTGCAAAGAAGTTGCAAAGAAAAGGCATTATGCAATAATGCAATGCTTAATATAAATTTTTTGCTTGGTACGTCCTTTGAGGAATACAGGAAAAATATTGACTAAAATTTTAACCGATGAAAACAATCTTCACTTTAGCAATCCTTTCACTGATTACAGTAAGGATCAACGCACAAACGCAAACCGTTAAAGACATTGACGGTAACACTTACAAAATAGTGTCTATCGGAAATAAAAATGTGTTTGCACAGGATTTGATAGCTGACCATTATAATAATGGAAATCTGATACCGAACAAACGTGACGATATTTTCGGAAAGTCATCCT
>CAYVNP010000032.1:3694-44532 GCA_964452905.1 uncultured Bacteroidales bacterium | reverse complement strand
GGCAATAAATGCAAATAAAGCAACATAAGCACTGTCGGCAGTCAAAAGATTTAGAAGCGAATCATTAACCAAAGTTTTTTTTGTATGAATAAGATCCATTGATGAGTTTGCCGTTGTATCAATAGAATATAATTTTTTTATGTTCTGATCAAAAACTAAATATCCTTTGGGTAATGCAACTTTAAATGTTGTGGCGCTGTTGGGTACAGATAAAACAGATTGTTTGTATTGCGCTGAAGAAATAAACCAGGCAACAATAAATATTAGTGAGAATATTATTTTTTTCATCTTAAAACTTTTACATTCTGATTAACTGATAAACCTGAAGCAAACACCACTTTGTTATTTGCCACATCTATTGTGTATATGCCTGTGTCCTGGATTGCCCCATCCACTGAAACTATTGATTTTGCATAAATGGCAAAGTCAGTAACAACAAATTCTGTTTGTCCTGCTGTGGCAATAAATTCCTGATAGTCTGTACCTGTTAAATCAAGTTGCCCGGTAATTGGATTAACTTCAAAGTCCATATTAAATTTTAAATTTATATGTGTAACCTGCTCTATTATCCCATACCCATTTGTAATGAGTATTGTCGCCATCAGGATATGACCTTTTCCACAATTGTTTTGATCCATCATAAGTCCTGGTCATTTTCATGATCCGCCATTTTGCATCACTGGTAGCAGCTCCGCCTATTTGATAGCCAAAATAATAGGTGTCTTTATCAACCCTTTCGGTGAGATCAGCCGAAATTACAGCTAATTCTAAAGTAGTTTCAAACAATGTATCTGTTGCCATTTTTTAAACCTTTTTAAAGTATTTCAAAACAAAATAGATGATCAGCAATATTAGGATGATCATTGCCGATTTATCTATGTATTTCATTGTTATTTTCAAATTGTCAAGTTTTTTAAGATCATATTTATTAATCAAATTAATCAAACTGTTTGCATAATTAGGCGCTGTTGCATATCCTGCTGTTTGTAATGCCTGTGCCTGTTCTTCAGGTGTTGTTGCTGTAAATACTCCATTGTCTGCATATCGGCTGTTGGTATATAAAAAACTATTATGATCCGCTATACTGTCATTTACTGTTTGGTAAGCCCTGAATGGTTCATTCGGCAGATCATCATTTGCATAAACAACTCCCCCACTCCATCCGCTATATGCTTTAATGCCAAACAAATTATTTGCATTCAAAGCCAGTGTGCTATTGCCCGAACTGCTTTCAAGGATCGCCTGCGCCATTGCAACACTTGGAAACAATGCTGTTTTTTGCGTAGAGCGAACTACACGCCATTTAATTTTGTCAATGAACTCTTGTGTTGTCATTTCTTACCAATACAACTATTAATATGATGATTAGTGCCGTAACTATCAATACAGATGATAACTTGATCAGTTGACTATTATCAATTGTAACACCCACATCAGGAAGTTTAACATCACTTGATTTTTTGAATAATACATCTGTTAATAAACTCATAATAATTGTATTTGTGCTGAGTAAATCCATCCCTGGTATTTTGTGCCGGCAAGACGGATAAATGAAAATCCATTTTTGCTGTTAAGCACATAAACCTTATCCCCTTTTTCAACTATTGAAATATCGGTACTTAAATATGTTGCATCGCTTCTGATAAAATCACCACTTACTATGTAACCGGTTTTTATATTCATTAGCATAGAATAATCATCCTTACTAACTATTGAAGTGCCAATAATAGATTGAACGGCAGCGGCTGTCAATGGTCCGTAATAACTGTCAACAGTCAAACCGGCTGAAAAATATTTATTCAGTTGCGTTTGAATATCGCTGACCTTTGAACCTTTGCTTCCTTGCTGTAAAGGAAAGGAAGCCCCACCAATATTTAGCGGGCCGAAAAGTCCTATATTATTTCCTAATGCTTTATTCTTAAAGAAGAAAAAAGCAACTGCGGAAATAATGATCGCTATGATCAAAATGATAATGGCTTTTCGTGCATCCATAATAAATTTTATATCCAACCTTGTGATTTATTATAATCATATATATAAATGCCGTCAGCATAGAGCTGTTCAGCATAAGATATTTTATTAGCATCTGCTTTGTCCTTGATTTTTGCATCAGGATTATTCCATGCCTGTTCAATGTATTTTTTTACCAATCCAAGTTTTGTCGCATCGGTGATGCGTGTTTCAGCAAGTTTCTGCGCTTCTTTTACCGGACTGCTTGATTTTTTAAATACAACTACCAATACGATAATAACAACTATTGCTATTATTACCCAAATGATCCACTTTTTCATAATTTTTGTTTTTAAATGTTATTAATTTGATTATTTATGCTATTCCGTTTGTCCACATCCAGGAAACTTCATTTATCATTTGTTCGGCAACTGCTATCCCTGCTTTATTTGCCTTTTCCTGTAATTTGTTGTTTTCTTTGTCTGCAAATATTTCAGGAAGTTTTATAACTGCATAATCAATAATATTAGGATAACCAACCCATTTTGTTTTTGCAAGCGAGATTGCCTGGCTTACAATTGGATTTGTATTTGCTTGCGCTGATCCGGGTGTTTGTATGGGAGCTGTTCCTTTTGTCGCTGTATTTGTTGTTTCTGAACTGTCAGCCGGTTTTCGGAAAATAATTACTGCAATTATTATCAATATGATAACTATGATTGCAACCCATATGATCCATTTTTTATTTTTCATATTAAAATTTATTTTTTCGTTAATAATTCAAGTCGTGAAATAATATTTGTAACATTCTCAGGACTCCACAGAACAAAGGTTTCGGCTTTCAATGCATTCAAAAGCGTTTCATTGTGTTTGTTAAAATACCTGTCGAGCCAGTCATTTGAAACTTTCACAAGATCCACATCGCTAAAAGCAACCAATTCAGTATATATGCTTCCGTCATGGTACCCAAGCCAGTTAATACCTTCAATATCATTAAAGACTCTGTCAGTCATTGCCGATATTGTAGAATCTGCTTTTATGCCTGTGCCTGTTTTGCCCGGGTTGTTTGGATCATCAGGTAATTTGGTTTGATCAGGCGGTAAACTCTTACCATATGATTTACCAACAAAATATACCACGATCAGGAAAATGATAATGGCTATGCCGGTGATTACTTTTTTATCCATTTTTTAATCTCCCTTGCTTTTTGCCAATGTAAAAGGTAACCACTGTAAGCACTACAATAATTATTATTACAATGACTGATATTTTATATGTGCTTTCTGATTCTGTCATCTGATTAGATTTTTATTCCAAAATGCTTTAATACATTTTTAGTTGTTGTAACTGGATTTATTGAAATATCCTTTGCAACTTCTTTAGGTGCAAGATTTGAAGCTGTTTCTTTTGCTTTATCAACAACAATTTTACCACTGGCAACATATTTAAATTTATCCCACAATGAAGGTTTGCCACCACTATTGTTATTGCCACCGCCCTGATCAGTTCCTGATTTATTGCTAAAAAAGGTTGTCATCTTATCCGGATTGCTGAAAAAATAAATTGCAACTAAAATAAGAATGACCAATACGATGATTATGATTAATTTTTTATTCATTTTAGTAATATTATAGTTTAAAAACTCTTTTAGGTATCATTTCTGAAAGCCCGAATGATAAAAGATTAAGTGCAACCAATCCGTATTCTTTATCCTTAATGTGTTCACCTATCATTTCGGCTGCATTTGTCGGGTTTGCGTTTCTTGCTATATTAGCTTCATCGCTGCCGGCACCATATTTTTTTTCAACTAAATTCCAACCCATGTTAGCCATTTGATTTTTACTTTTTTCAAGATTTTCAAAAATATTCCAACCTGTGATCTTGTCTGCCAACATTCCGCCAAACTCAGTCCCTTGCTGAAATGCTAAAGCATTTTTCTTTTCCTGGTAATATTCTTTTATATTACCTGGTACAAGATTCTGAATATGCTGTTCAACAATTTTTGCTTCATTGCTGATTGTTTTAACAATATTTTTCCCTGTTGGAAATAAACGTTGCTTAATTTCCTGAAGGAAGTCAGCAAGTTTATCTCCTGCCTGATTCAAATTATATGTCAGTGTATTGGTTGACATTATTATGCAGGCACTGATATTGGTGTACTTTTCTTACCGAAAAACATAAATAATACTACAACAAGGATTACTATAATTACTCCAACTATAATAAATGTTGTAGCTGAACTACCTGTTCCTGTTTTGTTGTTTGATGCGGCTACTGTGGCTGCATTTGAAGCTGCGGCTTTAGCTGCGGCTTCAGCTGCTTTTTTTTCATTTCCTGATTGAACTATTACGCCCACTGATTCAAGAATACTGCTAACTGCTGTTAGCCAATCTTTTGCTGCCATGATTTATTTTTTTATTTGTTTAATAATTACAATTACTATTAAAAGAATGATTATCATTACTGCTATGATCTTCATAAACTGTTGATCATCTTTTTTTTGCTGTTCTGCCAGTTGCTGATCGGTTTGTGTTTGTGCATTATCTGTTTTACTGGATGAAACAAGTTGTTCAAGTATTGAAACTAATTCATCTTTAAATGTAGTGTTGCCCGGCAATAATGGATTTGATTCGAATGAAGCCAGTTTATCAGCTACCACGCCGCCATTGTCTTTATAGATTGCTGCCAGTGTTTCAGGCGTAGCATTTGAGCTGTCGGCTCCGTATGTTTCTAACAAAGAACGCACATCTTCAGGATGTGCGTTCATGTATGTTTGTAGGGCATCCCTATTCATAATCAACAGTACATTTGGGTTTCTTTTTAGAATTCCTTTGTGTTGATGATCTGTTCAAACAGACCGTCAGCATTGTACACATCGGCAATGCGCAAAGTAAAATCCAGTGTACGTCCGTTTTTAACGGTAACAAGGATCAGCGTAGTTGCACCGATGATAATATTTTTCCCTAATGCTTTCAAAGGAATGACAACCTTTTCAAGGTTAGTCTGCATCTGTGCCAGGTAACGGCTCATGCGGATGGTGTCAATTTCTCCCTTTAATCTCAATGGAGACATAGGAATAATTTTGATGTCAGCATCATAACCGGCTTTGGTGTCTGCCTGAATTTCAAGCTCAGCCAAAGATAATTTTGCCTGTGCATTACGGACAAAATTCTGGAACTGGCGTACTGATCTGCCCTGAGCAGTTACAACAACGCCTGAAAGAATTGTGCCGTCATCCAGTGCTGCATCAGCAGGGAAACCGGCGGCTGTAATTTCACTTGCATCACTCTTTACAATGGTAGCTGCCAAAGGTGATCCTGCAAGAACGATCTTTTCGGTATTACAATAACCGGGTACAAGCGCAATGACTTTGTCATAACCGCTTGAATTAGCAATAGAAAATGAAAAATCTGTGGTGGCCACATTTTTTTGCGTTAAATCTGTTGCTTCAAATGAATTTTGAATTTTTGCCATTTTATTAAATGTTTTTTAATTAATAATTAATAAAGGTTAAGCGGTTGCTGTTTTACCTTTAAGATTGATTTGTTTGTTGTTATATGCTGATACAGCTAAAACAACTACTACTAATACAATAACAATCAACATTACGTTGGCTGTTTTGACTGAGGATAAGTTGATTCCAAACATGGTATTAAATTTTTAATTTATATTTTTAACATTTTAAACCACAAAGATTAAATAAGTGTTTATAATGATTGCGCAATAATCAACGCATATGAACAATAAAGGTCAATAAAGTGCAATAAAATGAATATGTGTTTGGATTAAGAAGAAAAGGCAGAGCTTTGGCGCTCCGACTTTAATAATGAATTACGAATGACTAATTACTTTGTATGGTTTCTTCCTGCTAAATTTGCAGTAAAGTCAAGGGAAGGGTTAAAAATGTATTGTAATATTATGCTACTCTTAAAGAGGTTACTTCAAACAAAGCACCTTTATTAAGTTCTTCATTTGCTTTTGCCAAAACTTTTTTAGCAATATCAGAATCAAGAAAATAATTTTCGCAATTATTACAAATATTTGCTGGAACATCTTTAATAACAATAATTGCTTCTTTTTTTTCAAATGTAATTGTTACTTTTCCTTTAATGGTTGTACCATTTTTACAAATTACACATTCCATATTATTTGATTTTAGTTTTAAAATCTTTTGACCATTTTAATTTATCCGGTTCGTATGCAGTAATTACAATACAATTACCATTATCTTTTGCAAGTACTATATGAATTGGACGATTTTCATAAAAAGCAAATATTAATCTGCTCGGATAGGGATTATCATCAGGATATGAATTTATTGTTTCTCCATTATTAATAACAAATTCAATCATGTCAAAAGTAATTTCCCTTTTAAACATTTGTAAAATAACATGACCGCTATAAATTATATTCTTACAATTCATGTAACAAAGGTATTAAATTTTATTTAAATTTGATTAAACCCATATTAAATATTCCATGTTTTAACATACTGCTGAAGCTGTTCTTTGCTCATTGCTGCAACTTTTTTCCATTCGTTACAGTTGCTTTCATATTCCTGCTTATTGTAATAACTTGTAGTACGGTCATGATCAAAGTGCCAAAAAGAAAAATTGAGCATGGTCATTTTTACGTCTAAAATTTTCATCCTGTCCAGGCGTTCGTTATCTTCGCCACCCCAACATGTAAAATTAGGATTCTCCGCCCCTGCTCTTTGGTATGCTTCAAGATCAGCAAAGAATATTCCGCCCGGATTGGTTGCATAAAATAATGGAGCTGTCTTAATTACCTTTTCAATTTCAAATTCATGATCAAGCGCATATTTCTTTTCTATATTATATGTATAGGAATTAAAGAAGTAAATAAATTCGGATCCGCTTTTCAAATATAACAATGAATCAAAATATGCCTTTTGCTTCATAATAATATCACAATCATTTACACAAACATATTTTGTATTTACAAATTCCAAATGTTTATTTACAATCTTTGTGCGTGAAAAATTTTCTTCCTTATCGCATTCGGCAATTATTATTTCCGGTTCACCGGCTTTGCGTTGTAGCCAACGGATCACTGCGTTCAAATTGTTTTCTCTGTCCTGAGAATCTTTTTTGTAAGGGATGATGTAAGTTATTTCTTTCATAATATAGGGATAAATTCAGCTAATTTGCTTTTTTTGGTAACTCTCATTTCAACGCCAATTTCGCTCAGCTTTTTATATAATAATTCGAAATGTTTAACGCTCCACTGGTTCATTGACAAACCATTAATACAAATGTCTTTTTCTTTGTTATTGATAAAGTCAACGCCGTATAAATTTATTTGCTTTGCTCCCATCCTGTAAGCTATACAACATGCAACAAAAGGGCTGTTGTAAGAATATGGTAATTCAATAAATTTTTCATTGAAATTTTTTTCACAATGATTATCTAATGTTTTTATATCTGCTCGATCCTTGCATAATCCAATTGGAATAAATATTCTTTTTTGATCATGTTCAAAAAAATAACCGTCAAACTCCGGCTCATAATAAAGATGCTTGAGCCAGTTATTATCTAAACAGAAATATCCTTTGCGTGGCTGATTCCATAAAATGTCATTAGTACTTCCGTTCTGATCATACTGCCAAAGTTGATCAAGCAATAAAACAAAATCTGTCTGAACCTTTTTACATATATAATTAATTCCTATTGAAATATTATCTGATTTTTTGTATTCAGATAATGTTTCTCCATATGACAATACATCAATTTCCATCATATTTTTCCCCTTCATAGATTAAACAAAAAACATCTAATTGCGCCTTTGTGAGTAACCTTGATTTTTTTTCATAACCAACCGCCTGAAGCTGTATAAAATATCTATGGTTAAGCATGTTTGATAAATTACCCCTTGAAATATTACATCGCTTTGCAAGCTCCTGTTTTGATAATGTTTTTTTACCTGGCATTTAGCAACCTATTAAAATTGTTTCATTGTAATACTTTGATTCATGCGAATTGATTCGTTCAAATGCTTCGGAAAGCTCTTTATTGTTATTGTATTTAGTCCTTAAAAAACTGTCCCATGATTCATTTGTTTTGAATAATACGGTATAATCCTGCACACGGATCAGATCCTTTGGAACAATACTAAGTGAATGAAAAATAAACCACAGGTCAAGGTTCTTTTGCTTGGAATCAATTACAAAATTCTTTTCATTATCGTTCAGCTTATTGCCGATTATCTTTGTTGCATCCTCAAAAAATATTGCTGTATTGTAAATGTATTTTTCAATGGCAGCCATCAGGCGTTCAGGGTTGCTGTCAAATACTCTGTAATATCCTTTTTTCCATAATGGCAGATCATTTACTTTCATAATCGGGACCATGTTCCAAACAGGATTGTCAAATGTATCAACGATTAGCACTTTCATATTTTTATGCTTACTCAGGTACGTTGGAATGATGCCATTTACTTTTAGATCCTGATCGCCCTGAATAAACTTTGTTTTTCCGGTTCCCCTGGTTCCAATAATTGTGTTTACCTGATTTACCCTTGCCATATCAGTTAATCAATTATTAAATCAATTATACGGTCACTGGTAACTTGAAGTATTGCAATTGTAAAAGCCAGTCCGGGGGGTATATCAAAATTATGTTCTTTGACAAGTGCTGCCAAAGGGACTTTTAGCTTTTCTTTTTCTTTGGCTGTAAATTCAATCTCTCTATAAATCTTTTGCATCCTTGCCTTATACAAATTATATTTTGATGCCAGTAGCTGATCTTCCGGAGGCAGCTTTTTTAACTCCTCAGGTGAGAGTTCAGCCAGATCGGCTGCTTTGTCTGTTTCTTCTTTTGATTTAAAACGTTTTTTCCGTTGTTTACGCAAATTCAGAGAATAAAACAAAGGGGATTGAATCGTATCTAATGAATCAATAATAAATGAAGCTGTAAAGTCAACAGGCATTTTCCTTACCTGTTCTTTAACCTGTGCTGCCGTTTCAATTTGGGGCGGTTCGGTTGTTGTTTGCTTTTGCTCAGGTTGTTTTATTTGATTAAAATCATTGTTTTCAGGATTAATTTCGGTTTGAACAGTATTTGTTTTTTGTTCCGGTTCCTGAAAATCAGCTTCCAAAACAAGCGCAGGCGGTTGCTTGAATTGTGTTTCCTCTGAAATAGTATCGTGTATATTCATTATTCTACAAATTTTACATTACCGTTTGAATCCATGTATTTATCAATCAATGGAACCAGTTTGTCAATGCATTCCCACTCCTTTTCCACTTTCTTTTTTTCAAATGGGTTACACATATCCATGATCACGTTTTTTGCTTTCTTTAAAACTTTGTTCAGTATATTGTCCCCCTGCTTATGCGGTATGATCCCGATCACCTTTAATACATCCATAACCACTGAAATAACAGTGTTGTGATCCTGCTTTAAAATTTCATATTTTTTTTGAAGCTGTTCATGCGCTTCAATTAATTCATCGTTTGTCATGGTTAATCTTTTTTTGATTTAAAATAATTATCAATTTCCGTCATGTTTTTAGGGCGGTATTTTTCCAGTCCGCAATCACCCGGGCAACGCAACCATGTATTGAAAATCCGATTTAAAAGAATTTCGTTTTCGTCTTTTTCTGTCAACTTGCACATTTGCTGAAGAACATATTTTAAGGGTTGATTTACGTTTTTAATCAGTAATTCATCCTCCTTAATCTGACTGTTTTCAATGGTTGTACTGATTTCAGTGTCTTTATTTTCAAGCTGCTGTTTCAGTGCTTCTATTTCAGTCTGTAAACTTTGATTTAAGGTTTGTAATTCGGATAGTTTTAATTCTGTTTGCTCTAATGCTTCAGGAAGGATTACCGTTTTATTTTTTTCTGTCATTTCTTCAACCTGAAGCTGCAGTTCATTGATACGGTCTAAATCACTTTGTTTTGAAACTTCAACCGGAGCTGATCCGGTTCCTCCGGCAAGACACTTGCGGACCACTTTCATAATAAAATCTTTTCCGGATAGCTTTTCGGCTGAGCCGGTAAGAGCATCCCAATTTGAAATAATTAAATCGTATTCATCTTTGGTGATCCTGGCGGATAATGGATTTGATAATTTTTGTTCCATAACTTTTTTTCTTGATTTAAAACTTTCACCAAATGTAAATCAGAATATTATAAATTATACTTAAAGTATTACTTTAATTACTAACATTTAATTAACAGTAAAACATATTAGTTATACAGTTTATTTATTTGTTTACAATAATTATTAAATGATTGATACTGGATGATCAAAGTTTGAATGATAAATGAACATGACACTTAATAGAACATGTAAAAAAAACTGTGCAACTGTGCAAAATGTACAAGTGTCTGATTATCAATACTAATCGTTTTTTTTGTGCAAAATTGTACGGAATTGTGCAAAATAGTACGCATTAAGTAATTGAAAATCAATAAACAAAAATTGTGCGCACAAAAGCACAGTTTTATTTTTATTATTACATAAGTATTATCTTAAAAAAAGTCAGGAAAGGATATAAATAAAATTATTATATACCATTTTACTGATCAATTATTTTTTCACTGATTCCCGGTACTAATGCACTATTACTATCAAACATATATTGAAGGACAGCGCCTTTTTGCAAAAGAGAAAAATACATAAAAAGGAAAAGTCGGCATAGGGCCGACTTTAATTTAATAAGTCGCCTAAGCGGCGACAATAAAAAAACTATTTCAATCTCAATGCCATTGGAAGCATTAAAAGAAAGGGAATTGATCTGTTATAATCAATTGTTTCGTATGTTCTACCTGTTTGAATGTTTTTATAATATGATTTAAGCCGGCGGAAATACAACTGCTCTGATTTAATAAACCAAGCATCTTGATTTAATTTTGAAGCTAAAAACCATTTTTCAATTAACCTGGCTGTTCTGCCATTCCCATCAACAAATGGATGAATATTGACAAATACCAAATGTATCATGGATGCAAAATAAAATACCTGATCAATAGAAAGTTTTTTATTAATCAATAATTCAATATCATCAAATAGTTTATTCATTTCTGTTTTAACTATTGCCGGTGAAGCTGCATTATAAACAACCTCACCTGTATTATTATTGATAACCATTACTTTTTTACTTCTTAATTTTCCTCTATGCAAAAAATCATCGATAAGGGTTTTAGACAAAAGATCATGAGCGGCTAATAAATTACTTAAACATAACGTATTGCTTTTTGCAAATTCATAGGCATTTATTAAATCCTCAATTTGCTTATAAGACTTTGTTTTTTTATTAACATTTATCTGTGTGTATTTGATAAAAGAAGAAAGATCAATTTCATTCCCTTCTATATTCGATGAATAAACCGCTGAAATAGTCATATACAAATCAAAAGTTTTTTTATTATGATCCTTCCTTTGAATTCTGTCAAAATGCTTTTGCAATGTAAGTTTTTGATTTCTCAGATAAATGTCAAAATATTCATTCGGAATTAATTGTAAATTTTTCATGATAAACGTAATTTAAAGCAAATTTAATTATTTCTATTCTAAAATCAGTTAATTTTATTCCTTATCAATTCAGTCAGCTTTTTCATTAATGGTAGAATGTTTTGTATTTCCGATTCTCTTAGATAAAAATCCTCACTATATTTTGTATGAGTAAGAAAATTGTTTTTTATATTCATTCTTCTAAGCTCACTTTGAACATAAACTTCAAAAGCCCTTGCAAACATTTCATTGCGCCTGATAAAGTAATCACCTTTACCTTTACTCCCGGATAATCTTTCATTCAATCTTTTATAATAATTACTTTGAACCAATCCGGGTTTTTTCCAAATGATCATTTCAATAATATCATCCATGACTTTTCGCATACTACCTGAAATATCAGTTCTTTTTGTACTTAATGACCTTCCGTTTGTTAATGCAAATGCCTTTGTAGATCTATCAAGATATTGTCCTGCAAAATAATCAAGAAAATGACCATATTCATGTGAAAAGGATCCAACACCGCCTGAAGTAAGAAATCTTGAAACCTTACTTTCGTTACCTTCTTCATATCTTGTAATATTGATCATATTATTTAATGGCTCATAATGGGCAAGTGCTGATCCGTGTCCCCTTTCTCCAAATGCTATGCTCAATGTTTTTTCAAATCCAATATTATAATTGAATCGAAGTACTTTATTAAGATCATAAAATGAAATAATCATTGCATTAACATAATTCAATCTATCTTCAATAGTAACCCAATTACCGAATCCAACACCTTTCAATTTAAATTTTTCAAGTACAGATTGAACATTATTACCAAATTGAAGATCTGCCGGTAAATTTAATCCAGGGCGTAATGCTTTATAATATTGAACCCATTTATTTTGTTGCCAATAAATATCTGCCCTGGATCCTGAAGTTATATATTGATTAGTATCAGAAATTTTAATTGATCTCATTATTTGCCCCCTTCCTTTCTGATTTTTCTAATAACTTTCTTGATTTTTTTCTTTGCTGCTTTATTATAACAGTTTTTAGGTGCATCGCCACCAATTACCATTTCGTTTTTTGGTAATTTTGCTTTTGTTGATGTGAACTTTTTCATTTTAATTGATTTTGGTTAGTAAAATTATTTATTTTCTTTTTGATTTTCATATATGCTGAAATATTCAATTCCTCCGCTTTTATCATCTTTTCCGCCAGTTTCAGGATTGAAAAGATATTCACGGTAATGGCAGTACGCTATTATTTTCTTTTTAAACCGGGTGGGTGTAGTGAATTTCTTCTGTTGTTGATTTCTGCTTAAAAAAGTTTCATATACTTCATGCCTGGTTAATTTAGTATTGAGATGAGCATAAAATTCATTTATTTTTTCAGAAAAATATTCATCCGCCCATGTTAAAAATTCTTCCCCAATAAACTGGCGTGTTGTACGTGATTTTACCTGTTCTCGGGGTGGCTCTATCAATCCAAACTTGAAATAAAGATGTATGGCATAAGCTGCAAGATTATAAAACAGATTCCATTGTTCACCGTCCCACTCATCAAAAAAACGTGTGCCAAATTCATGTACCGGTGTATATTCATCAGTGTAATAATCAGAAAAAACAATATAGGACTGCCTACGCCTGAAGGATGATCCTTCTCCGTTAACAGCCCCATTGGTAGTAAAATAAAATTTAGGGGTTAGATTCTTTGGCAATGTAAACCGTGCTTTACCCTTTGGATTAACAACAAAATTACCTGTGATATATGGAAAGAAAAATTCAAAATCAATATTATTACGGCAGTCATCAATTATAATTGCATCCGTTTTTTCGTTTACTTCTTCAGCCCAAAATGGATCTTCAGTTATCTTTCTGTTTTTCCCAGACACTTTGATCACGGATGCAATTTTGGCAACGGCATCACCAAATAAACTTTTACCAGTGCCCCCATTGCTTTCTCCTACCTCGGTATCTTTACCGTCCATCCCTATAATAGCTTTAGTATTTGCCGGATCAAAAAACTTATGACAGAAATAACCAAATGCTGTGAGCTTTGCCATAAAGTGCATATTCACATCAAACTTTTCTTCCAATGAACGCTGATCTTCTTTAAGTGGCTCCCTGTTTAAATCAAGCCATTTATGCCAATAAAAATCAGATGTATTCAATAAAAATTGAAGAAAATGACATTTCTTTGCTTCATCGCTGATAATAACATCATATTTCCCAATAAGATCAGGCAATTCGTCAGATGTTTTTGCCTGTAATTTATTTTGCATCTGCTCAGTGATCCGTTCCACCTCAATAAAATTATTGGTGATCTGTTTTGCATCAAAACTATGAATCTTATCATCCCAAACATGGCAATCAAGCTCATTCATTGGTTTTTCTTCAATACCGTTTTCATTAACTTTCCAAAACTTATCTTTGAAAAACATGTACTGGTAATCAATAGCCGAAAACTTAAAATCAACATTTATAAAATCAAGATTGCTGAGTGAATCAGGGCCAAAATACATTTTACCGCCCCGATAAAGCATGTTCATGATCTCAGGCATATCCTGCTTTGGTGCAATTTCTTTTGTAATACCCATTACAAAATCTTTTACCTGGTATGCTTCACAGGTAGAAACAATTTTACCTTCAAGATGTGAAAGTATATAAGCTCCATTGACAAGCATCAGGCGGCCATACCCCCTGCGTTTCAAAAAATTGTATGCATACAGCCATTCAAATTTATAAACTGTATATTCGTTACCCTTTTTATCAAACCTTTTTTCAGGGCAAAAATACATTTCATCATCAACTAATGGCTGAGCAAGTTCAAGAATTGTATTTGTTTCGTCCGCTTCCTGTTTGAAACGCCAAATGTATTTTCCTATTTTAAATGTTGGAATATCCTTTAAATCTTCTTTGTACTTTGCCGCAAATGTTTCTGCACTCTGAAGTCCCCAAAGCTCTTCTAACTTGTTTTCTGAAATTGATGTAATCTTTATCAGGTTAATATATTTTCCTTCACCATTTTTTGTTTTAATATTATTGATTGAATTTTCAAAATCCCTGCTCAGCTCAATTTCTTTTTCTTTCAATGTGCCGGCCAAAAGATCATCAATTCCTTTTTCATTAAAATCATTTTTAATGGATGCAAAATATGTTTCAAGATAAATTCCATTGTTAGCGAAGCTGCGGAAATAATCGCGGAAATTTTTTATAGCATAAAAAAATGAACGTGGGCGGAGATCTACCCGGTCGCCTGCCTTTAAATTATTACCTAATTTATCCCAATCCGAATCAACTACAAATATAATTTCTTCAACCATACATGTTTGAATGATCATTTGTAATTCGTGTGGTAGTTTCCCATTGTTCGCAAGGTTATGAATACCCATAATTCCAACGCTGATCATGCCGTGCTTACATGCCTTTAATGCTTTTTTTTCACCTTCATGAACATACAGACGTTTTATAATCCGTTTATCTTTAAAAATCTGCCTTACAATTTCAGGAATAAACAAATGCGAACCGGATCCATAAGGTGATTTGTATTTCATGGGGCGACCGTCCTTGTCCGTGTGCTGATCCGGGAACTGCCAACGAACTCGGTAAAGATTTTCAAACTTTTGACTTTTTGGTTTTTGATATGTTATGGGCAACCCTTCCAGGTCATGATATTCAATAATCATATCATCACCGGTAACAACTCTACCGTATTGGTCAATAGTACCTGATTTGAAACAATGAACAATGTTTGTTGTTCTATGATCAACCTTTTCGTTTACCTTCAGATCATCAACGGTAAGCCCTGAGCTTTCCATTTGTTGAACAAGAAATGATTTTTGTGCATCCTTCTTATTTTTCTTTTGTGGCCCTTTTGGCTTTTCAATTTCTTCAATAGTTATATTGTAAAATACACTGAGCCACCGGAGCGCTTCAGGGTAATCCATTTTTTGTACTTCTGTAAGGTATGAAATTGAATTATATCCTTTGTCGCAACTGAAACACTTACAAACATTCTTTGCCCTGCTGATCATCAACCCTTTTTTCTTTTTCTTATCCATCTTACCGCACTCCGGACACTGGCAGTATTCATCCTTACCTGATTTAAACAAGTTTTCAAACTTGCCGATAACATCTGAAATATTTGCCGTTGAAAGTATCTGATCTATGGTTGCTTTTGAAATCATATATTAAAGAATATTATGTAAATAAAAATCTTTCATTATCCTGAATAATAGTTGTTGTAAAAGGAAATCCGTCTTTAGGAATCTTTTGAATTACTTCAATCAATCCACTGGATGAAGTAAAAACAATGTGTTTGTTGTTATTAAATGAAATCTGAAGATGCAAACATTGACAAGTGCCTTTATCATTAAATACCTTTGATTTTTCCAACTTGTATTCATGCACAACAATTTCCCTGTTGAGTATTTTTGATATTTTAATCTTTTCGCCTTCAAACCCTTTAAGAGTGGGTTTTATATTAAACTGGCTAAAACTATTCATGCAAGTAGTTTTTTTAATAAATGTTTACTGTCTGAATGGAATGCCCATCCTGCATAAGCTGCAATTGATTGAGTATTTTTATTTTTGACAATCATCCTGGCAAAATTCTTTTTGATGTTTTTTCTTAACCTGATATGCGAATGAAAAAATACATAGCCGACAAAATCTATCCACCTTGATCCAACAGGGAAAATCTGATAATTTTCTTTTACGGAAAGTTTTAATTCATTACTGAGGTATGATCTTATTTCGGATAGTAATTGATGTAAGTATTCTTTAGAATGGCTTAAAATAACCATGTCATCGGCATACCGGTAATAGTATCTTACCTTTTTATTTTCTTTGATCCAGTGATCAAAGTATGTCAAATAAAAGTTTGCAAAATACTGACTTAAATAATTTCCAATAGGCAGCCCATGGGCGCTGTCAATAATTTCATCAAGTAGGCATAACAGATCATTATCTTTTATTTTTTTTCTTACTAATTTTTTTAAAATATCATGATTAACATTTGGATAGAATTTTTTTACATCGAGCTTCAAACAATATTGCGTTCCCGGAATATCATTCAATGCTTTTTTTACTGCATTTGAAGCGGCATGAATACCACGCCCTTTGATGCAACTATAAGTATCAGATGTGAATGTAGAAACAAAAACAGGTTCAAGAATATTCATTACCGCATGATGAACAATGCGATCAGGAAAATAAGGTAATCTAAAAATGATACGTTCCTTTGGTTCAAAAATTTTAAATGTTGTATATACAGAAGTTTTATAAGTCTTATTAATCAGCATTTCATGAAGCATTTGAATATTATTTTCTCTGTTTCTGTCATGATTAATAATTGCCGGTTGATTTGATTTTCCTTTCCGTGCAATTGAATCAGCTAATTGAAGATTTTCTATGCTGCAAATCCTTTGATATAAATTTCCGTATCTTTTCATTTTAAGACTTTTCACAATTACCTTTACCCCAATTCTCATGTTTAAGCACATGTTTTTTTTGACAATCATTTGTCATACATGCATGATATAAGCAAGTCCAATCACTTATTTTGCATTTTTTTGCCTTTGCTTTTGAAAATGTCTTTTTCATTTTATTTACTGAAGCCATTTTTTTTTAGTTAGTTTTTTTTTGCACTGTTGGCAAGGTCTATGCTGTTTAATAAAAAAAATTGAAACATAGGTGCGGGCCGAAATTCGAATTCGCATTCGTATAGTTGTAATTCGAATCGTTGAAACGGACACTGCCGGAACCAACAGCCCACAGCATACAACCTATTCGTTTATTACTTCAAAAACCTTTCAAAATCCTTTAAAAAATTTTGTGCAATAAATATTTCTTGTTCTTCACTCTCAGATGAAAGGCGCGGGCCGAAACCCGAATTCGCATGCGTATAGCCGTAACACGAATCGCGGAAACGGACACCGCCGGAAGATAGATCAAACCATGAGTACCACTTCTTTTGTTTATTATTCTTGTAATCTGGTTGAAAATCTTTGTTGATTGCTTTATGAGCTACCATTAAATGATAAATACCTAATAATGGCTCCTTAAATTCATCAGGAACTTTTGAAAGGTCATTAATTGCATCCTGCGGAATGCTTAATGATTCAAATACTTTTTCAAGTGTGTTAAGCTCTTTGTAATTGAATGCTTTGTTTGTTTTAGTTGTATTTTCCATAAATTATTTTTTTAATATTAATTCAAAATCTTTGATAAAATTTTTAGCAATAAATTCATTTTGTTCTTTTGTTTCAGATGAAAGGCGCGGGCCGAAAGCCGAAGCCGCAAGCGTAAAGTCGTAATCCGAAACGACGAAACGGACACCGCCGGAAGATAGATCAAACCATGATCCCCATTTCTTTTGATCAGTATTGTTATAATCAGCTTCAAATCCATTATTTATTGCTTCAGTGGCAATCATAAGATTGTAAAATCCAATGATTGGAGCTTTGAACCTTTCAGGAACTTTTGAAACATCCGGAACTTCATCAGGTTTCATTTTTAACTTTTTAAATGCTTTTTTGATGTCAGTTATTTCCCTGAAATCAAATTCTTTTTTGTCTTTTTTCATACTGTTTGATTTTAATGTTTATAATTTAATTTATTCCTAATACCCATTCTAAAGTCAATTGTTTTGAAACGTAGGATGTAAGCGCATCTTTAAAAGTCCATTCACCTTGATGATCAATACCATTTTTAAAAAAATATTTTGTGTTTTCTAATGACTGATCATTATCGAGTAATTCAGATATTCTTTTCACTTCAATTTTTGTTTCAATAAGTTTTTGTTTGATCTGTAATGTAGTTTTCATTTTTTATTTAGATTTTCTAAATACTTTTTTTGAATTTCTGAATTAAACTAATTTCAATTTTGTTTTTTGTGGCAGGCATGCAGCCAGTCGAATTCTTTCGATCCTGATAGTTTCATTTCTTGAAGCTCTTACCTTTTCAACTATATCCCTGTTTTTCATTATTGAAGTTTGTCCTTTTTTAAACCTGTAATTTTCCCCACCAGGTACGCTCCACCCTTTTAATCCTTTGGTTGGCTGTGGTGGTAATGCTAGGGTTGCTCTGCGGCTTATTTCCTGCCTGTTTTTTTCTAAAAATCCATTTTCCTTAACTAATCCCAACTCCCTTGCTTTTCTTATTGCTGAACGCAAGGAAATGCCTATTTCATTGCATATATCTATTGTGATCCTGAAAGGAAATTCTTTTGTCAGCTTTTCAATCATTGCTTCAGTCCAAAATATTTTTTTGCGTGCCGGCCGCTTATGCTTTGTTTTTATTTCAGGCCCTAATGAAAGGGTGTAATAATTTTCTTCATTCATAGTACAGTTCCCATAATTCGTTTTCAACTTTTTCAGCATGTGCATTTTTAGGGATCAGGTGTTTTATGCGCAAATAGTTATCCCTGATAAACTTTTTCATTTGCTGATCACTTTGCAGGAATGACATTTTTTCTCTCAGTGTTTCAGCTTGAATACGCAACTGATCAGGATTATTAACCTTGCATTTACCGTTTTGAATAGTAAATAATCTTTCGGCAATTACTTTTGTAATTAAACTTTTTGCACGGATCCTGTATGCCTGTTTCATTGGTCAATACGTTTTAATAAAACAACATCAAAAAGAGCTGTGTGTACATTTACATTTGAATTTTTATACATCTTTTCAATAATCTCTATAAATTCTTTTTTATAATAAGACGTATCAAGCATCATCAGTATTTCGGGAATGTCATTCAGTTTGTATGTAAAAATTTTATCAACCTTTGCCTCAATCTGAACGCCTGGTGCTTCTATCTTAAATATTTTATCTTTAAAATATTTTTTTGGATTATGCAACCTTACTGTTGTAAACACTTTACAATGTAATTTTGAATTCCAGTTATAACTGAATTTTAAAATGTCGTTTTCCATTTTACGAATTTGCTTTTTCTTCTAGCATTTGCCTGTTCAATAGCTCCTTGTATTCTGATACTATTTGTTTTGTATCAATCAAGTCCTGAACAACGGCCCTGGTGTATTCGTTTTCAATCGTTGATTCTCTCAAAGCGTTCTCCATTAAACCGATATAATGGTTCATTGAGTTGATCAGTATTTTTGTTCTCCTGGTTTGTGAAATGTTTGTACTCATTTTTTTCAAGATTAATTAAACGATTAGGATTTAGTATGCCTGTTGGTGCGTGTTTCAACAGTAATGATTGTTCTTTGATAAGTTTTATATGTTCGTCCCGGTTCATTACAAAAATTTAAATTCATTCAAATTTCTTTTTGTTGTTTAATGTTTTGTTTTGCTTTTGTTCCGGCTTTTTTGCCGATGATGAAAGAGCTTTTCCTATTGCCAAAAAGAACAGAATAGATAAAATCAAGTCTATTAGTATTCTCATTGTTTGTAGTGGTTACAGGTATTTCAATTATTTTTTTTATTTGATCAATAGATGTAAGCCGGTTGATCAGGATAAAATAATCCACTCCGCTTATATCTTCAAGGTCAAGGATGATCTTCATTAATTCTTTATAATTTGCGTTTTCACACAATAACTTACATTGTGGTACTCTATCATTGATCCGTCTTTCATCATGATCAGTACATAGTTTTTATCCCAAGCCATTTCCTTAATACTTTCACCTAATTTGTAGGTCTTGGTTTTTTCATTAATAAATATTTCAATAATCACTATTTTTTCCATATTTTATTTATTTATATTTGATTAATAATTAATTCAATTATATATGAGATATGATGAAAAAACAGATTTAATTCTAAATGAATTATTAAATAGAAAAAGTCTTGTTAAAAAAGATGAATTAGATAAAATATTTAAAGACAAAATAGACCCTTTGGAATTAGAACGGCTATTAAAATCTTTAGATAAGAATGGATGTATCGAAACTGTGGAATTTATGGGATATAGAATAATAGGAACAGGATTAAGTTTATTGGAAGATGGCGGATATACAAAAAAAACAAAACGTGAAAAACAATTACGCTGTTTCGCCAAATGGAGCTTGGTTTTTATAATTATTGACATATTAGTTACAATCATATTAAACCTAATTTAACAAACACTAAATAGGATTCCACAAAGAATATTATTAATGCAGTCCACATTATTACATTAACAATTACAAAATATATATCATCAAAATCATGTTTTTTCATAGCTTGAATTTTTAAGGTTATTATGCTTTTACAGTTTCAATGAATACTTGCATGAAGCTGAGAAACTCTGTTTTGAACGTTGGTGTTTTCAGCTTACCGATGGCGCCGGCAAACTCTGATTTGTATTTAAAATTTTTATTGAGCTGTATCTGACAATCCTTGAATTTGAATTCCATTCCGTCTGTATTGGGTGTATGGTTATCAATCAGATCGAGATCGGCTGCCTGTGTTAAGCTGATTGTGTCCTTACCGCAATTAAACTGAAATACCAGGTCAAATAAATTCATTGACAGTATTTCCGCCAGTTTCATTATTTCATCAATGGTCATTGATTCAGGGCGGTTGATCATCTGTGTGCGGCGTGTGGGAGTTACGTTGAAGGTTTCGGGCAGATTGTCCCACTGCTCTTTGGTAAGTTGTTTTGATAAGTACTGTGCTAACTGCATGATTGATTTGTTTAGTTTTTATTGACTTTCACTATTGAAAAGATTAACTTTGCCTTTTTAAAGTTTTAAGTTTCGCTAAAGAAAAAAATAACTTTCGGGAACAAAACTATACTAAACTAAAGTAAATGTCAAGAAAAAACTATACTTTTTAACAACATTCTTTTTATGTTGCTGATAGCCAATAAAATAAAAACTATATGTAAGGATAGGAAAATCCCAATAAAGGATTTGGCTTCAGCAATTAAAATGTCTGAACCTGGATTTCACAGAATGATAGAAAAAGAAAGTATGAAAGTGAAAAATCTTCAACTAATAGCTGATTTCTTTGGTGTTCCAATCACGTATTTTTTTGATGAACCTGTGGAAGTGAATAAAGAAAAGGTAATTGATGAAGTAATGCAGGAACTTTCCGCTCTGCTAAAGGAAAGTATGAAGAAAAAAGGTAAACTTTAAAATCTATTTTTCCAAAATCAAAATAATAAAACACTTGAAACACTTATAAATAGCGGTGTTTAAATAGATTGATATTTTGTAATATATTTATTATAAGACAAAATTATAATGTAATTTGTTCAAATAAAGGTGTTTAATAAATATTAAATATACTTCTTACCGGTAATTTCATCAATTTCAACTTTCCATATTTTTACATTTTTAACAGCTGGGGAATTGTAATTGAATTTTTTTTCAGAATAATTTTCCATAATAATATTTAAACAATCAATTTTGTCATTGTAATCTTCAATGAAAATTGCCTTACCTGATAAAACAACGCTCCTGAATCTCATGCTCCATGAACAAGCTACATGTTCATCTCTGTATCTAAGTTTGTGATCAATATCAAAAGTAATACAAACATTATTGTTTTTATTAAGTACATCTATCTTTTTGCCATCAGGTGCTCCATGCAGGTATATAGTTTTGTCTTTATACCCAAAATTCATTGGAATTACATAAGGTTTATCACCATCAACCATTCCCATGTGGCAAACCTTAGCAGTTTTAATAATTTCTTCTATTTCTTTGAAATCTTTAATTTCTCTGTCTTTTAATATCATAATATATGTAATTTATATGATTATTTAATTATACGTTGGTAAAAATGAATAATTTTTAGCATAATCCATCATTTGTTCAGTAAAATCTGATGGATATTCAATTTTCACATCAATAATTTCATCTTTTTCGAATATTGGTATTAATCGTGGGTTAAGAAATCCAGTGTTTTTAGGCAGATTTAGTTTTTCCCATCGTTCAAGAACTTCAACATGAATTTCCGGATTAATTTTAACTCCATAATGTTCCACCAGTGTTTTACCTGCTTCATAATCCCCTTCAGATTTTATGCGTTGTATCTCGTGTAACAAATCACCAAATAACAATCTTAACTTATCATAATCATTTATTATATAGTATGTTTTATTATTCTTGTTCAATCTTTGAATGACATTACTTGATAACCCTTTTTCAAAGACCCAGGCAGCAATTAACTGACGGTTTCGCATATGTGCTTCTTCAAGGTTTTTACCCAATTCAATACGAACTAACTGTACCATTAATCCGCTTCTTATATAACTATTGTATTCTGCTTTCCCAACATCTTTGGTGGGAATCAATCCGAGTTCAACCAGTTTTTCGTCCATCATATAATATAAAGCAAACAGATCGGCACGAGCTTCTTCGAGGGGTGATGCATAATTTTTTAATGTTTCAGACGGATCAGGAACACCTTTTTTCAACTGACCAGAACCATGTCCAAGGATTTCATGGAGATCGGTATGAATGATTCCTGCCAGTTCGCCATATTGTTTGGATAGCCGTATCTCTTCATTAGAAAAAGCAAATTCTTCAATAGCACCACTGTTTTTTGACACCTGATCATAAGCATGCATAATATTACCGATGGTCACTGATTTTGAACCATGCTTTTGTCTTATCCAATCAGCATTTGGTAGATTTATGCCAATGGGTGTTGTCGGTGAACAATCACCAGATTCAACTATTATGTTAATGACTTTAGCAGACACTCCTTTTACGTTTGTTTTTTTATACTCTTTTTGAATTGGTGCATGATCTTCAAACCATTGTGCATTTTTACTAATAATATTAGAACGCATGGTAGCATCTTCATCTCGAATGGAAACAACGGATTCAAACGTACCTTTTTTCCCCAACGGATCCCCATAAACTTCAATGAAACCATTCACAACATCAATGGCAGATACTGTATCATTTACCCAAAGAATTGAGTATTCATCAAATGTTTTCAAATCGCCTGTTTGATAGAATTGAATCAGATTTTCCAATGCAAGTGATTGAGGTTGGGTTTCTGCAATCTGTTTTGCTTTTTCAAGCCAAAAGATAATTTTTTCAATTGCATCTGAATACATTCCATTCAGTTTCCAAATTTTTTCAATCACCTGATTGTTTTCTTTGAGCAACTTTGAATTTAAGCCGACAGAAACCGGTTCGCAATTATCCTCATTACTAAAGTTTCTGTAAAATTCTTCAGCTTCGCTTTGGGTCACATTTTCATAGAAGTTGTTTGCAGAATGTACAATCATATCAACATCTGATACAAGATGAACGCGTTTTGAATCAATAGCCGGATCAAAAATCAACGGTATAATTTTTTTTAATAAACTACCTATATGTTGTTTTTCTTTTAATGGAAATTTTAATGTTTTTTTCTTTTTGATTTTTAGAAAGTCAAAAGAGTTTAATATTAACTCTTTCAGATACTCCACAGGAAATTGAGGGATAATCTTTTCAGTTGAATGATGATGATGTATACCATTTGAAAACCAGACCTGTTTGGTGTAATCCATAAACTTTGAAAATTTTTCCGTGGACGTATCTCCTTTGTAATTGTCTATTATTGCTTCAAGTGTGCGTCGAATAAATAAATTGTGTTTGTAGTGTTGATCCCAAAGAATATCTCTTCCACTCAATGCTGCTTCATATAAATAATAAGCTAATTTTTTTTGTTGAATGGATAACTTTTCAAATCCATGCACCTGAAAACGTAATATTCTGTATTCTCCAAATCGTTCTGCTTCGTAAGAAAATTGGTCTTTTTTAACAGTCATGTTTTTTACAAAAATTAGAGTTTAAAAAAAGGATTAAGCTTTTTTATGCGATCTTTATTTAGACCATTCAAAATTAAAGTTTTTTCTATAATCTTTCTACGTTTATGTTTTTTTCAATAGTTTTTAATATAAAAGTTATTTATTTTTGTTTTGACTGATTAAATATGGAAACAACATCCACGTATCAAAGACTAATCATCTACCAGTTTTCCGGTACAGGCAACGCACTGACCGGCGCTAAATGGATCAAAGAACATGCAGATAAACTGCATATTCATACTGAAATCCATGCCATTGAAAACACTAAACATATTCAATTACCACAAGATGGAAGTAAAACTCTTTACGGGTTTTGTTATCCTACACACGGCTTTGCTCCTTCATGGCTGGTCATCAAGTTTATGTTACGTTTTTCGAGTATAAAAAATGTAGATTTGTTTCTGCTGAACACACGAGGTGCATTTAAGATTTCTAAACTCATGATTCCCGGTCTCAGCGGCATGGCGCTTTGGTTTCCTGTTATTTTGTTTTGGATCAAAGGATTCCACATCAAAGGGATCTTACCACTTGACATGCCTATCAACTGGACTTCCTTTTTTCCACCTGTAAATAAAGCAGCTTCAAATGCACTGTTTAAAAGGAACTACAGGATCGTTGAAACATTTTGCAACGCTGTTTTACAAAATAAAAACTACTATCGTTACAGCATTTACATTAGTTTTATCATTGATTTTGCCATGTTCCCCATTTCTGTTTTATATCTTTTCTGGGGGCGATTCTTCCTTGCCAAAACACTCTATGCGTCCTTCAGCTGTAATACATGCAGGATATGTGAAATCAACTGCCCTGTTCATGCCATTGAAATCAAGAACAACCAACCTTACTGGAAATACACCTGCGAAAGTTGTATGCGCTGCATAAACATTTGTCCGCTGCGTTCAATACAATCATGGGTAACACGGATTGCATTATATGTTTATATTTTATATTTCATCATCGTAATACTGATGGGTTATACGTCCAACATTGTACATCTCGTTTTTATCATTTCGTTTTTCCCTTTCTATCGTCTAATAATTTTAATGATGAGCAATACGTTCATCAATAAATTATTTACATATAGTTCTCTCACCAAATTATGGAACCGTTACTTTGCACAAGGACTAAAAATTCATGAATTAAAAAAATAATCGTTTGTCGGTTAAGCACCATATTGAATCGCTTATCAGTCAAGGGGAACACCAGCAACTTGAATTCAAATTTCGAATTGATGATGCACGTAAGATTGCCCGGACGATGAGCGCTTTTGCCAATACGGACGGGGGAATTATATTGATAGGTGTGAAAGACAATGGAAACATTGCAGGTGTCAGGCAGGAGGAAGAACTGTATATGGTGGAAGCAGCAGCTAAAATGTATACTCGACCAAATATTGAATTTATTTGCAAGCAACATGTACTCAATAAAAAGATCATTCTTGAAATAATAATTAAAAAAGGACTGAACAAACCTTATCTGGCAATTGATGAAAAGAACTCACTGAAAGCATATTTCCGAAATAAAGATGAAACCCTCCTTGCCAATAAGATCATGATCAACGTATGGAAGAATCAACATAGTGAAAAAGACATTAAAATTAAATTTGATAAATCAATTCAAATTCTTTTTGATAAACTGAACAAAAACAAAACTATTTCTCTGATGCAGTTTGTCAGATATGCCAACATACACCCTGGTAAAGCTGAACATATTTTGGTCAAACTTCTCCTGCTTCACATTCTTAAATTCCATTTTGCTGAAACTAAAATTCTATATCAATTTGATGAAAGGTATGAAAACAAAGCAACAAAAGAGTTTGAACAATTTGATTTTTTTGAATATTAAATAATTTCATTCATCAAATAAATCAGGTCGGTTTGTGTAATTGGCAAAACACTTGTAAATTTGGCATGGTTCAAATTAAATTATCTTCATATGTTAAATCAGTATAAACATCCGAAAGGGTTGACCCTGTTGTTTTTTACGGAGATGTGGGAACGCTTCAGCTATTATGGCATGCGGGGGTTGCTCACGCTTTATCTGGCCAAAGCCACTATTGCAGGCGGTTTAGGTTTTGATGATGCGAATGCAGGATTGATCTATGGCATTTATACGGGGTTGGTTTACCTTACTCCTATCTTTGGCGGATGGTTAGCCGACAATTATTTAGGACAAAGAAGATCCATTACATTCGGCGGCATCATGATGGCGTTGGGGCAATTCAGTTTATTTCTTTCATCTGCAACAGCCCTACCCTATTTTTATGCAGGACTTATTTTATTGATACTCGGTAATGGATTTTTCAAACCAAACATTTCAACCATTGTCGGACAATTGTATTCACCTGATGATAAAAGAAAAGATGCTGCCTTCACTATATTTTATATGGGCATTAATTTAGGTGCCTTTCTTGCTCCGCTTATTTGTGGCTTTCTTTCGGAAGACCTGTTCGCTGTAAAAGATATTCATTCCGGAAAAATTATTTCCTACGGATTTAAATACGGCTTTTTAGCTGCTGGTATTGGTATGGTGATCGGACAATTGCTATTTAATCTCTTAGGAAATTCTTATCTGGGTGAACTCGGTAAAGAGCCGGGCGCTAAATTACAAAAAGCACATATCAAACTTGCAGGAGAAATTCAGGTACCATTGACCAAAAAAGAAAAAGACAGGTTAACCGTAATTATTATCATGGTGATGTTCAATATCTTTTTTTGGGCAGGTTTTGAACAAGCTGGCAGCTCGATCAATCTATTTACTGACAGGTATATTGACAGGCAAATAGGAAGTTGGACAATCCCTACCTCATGGTTTCAGTCCGTGAATCCGTTGTTTATTGTTTTACTTGCACCTGCATTTACTTTTTTATGGACATGGCTTTCAGGTAAGAACAGGGAACCAAATACCATTGTGAAAATGGGATTAGGCATGATTTTGCTTGGCATTGGATTTTTTTTAATGATCGGCGCTACGCTTGAAAGAGGCGGTGAAGTGGCAGATACAGCCATTAAGGCGAACCTGATGTGGCTGGTTGGAGCCTATCTGATCCATACTATGGGCGAATTATGTTTATCGCCGGTGGGATTATCTATGGTTACCAAGCTTTCCCCCCTGCGCTTAGGTTCACTGATGATGGGTGTTTGGTTCTTAAGCAGTTTTATTGCTAATTTTCTTTCAGGTTATTTGGTTAAATACTTTGCAACAATGGGCGCTTTAACAATATTCTCCATTATTTCAGGTGTTGTTATCTTTTTAGGTTTGATGGTCCTTTTGATTTCAAACTACTTAAAGAAAATGATGCACGGACATTATTGATTATTAATACATGCAAAGTTTCTGCATTTGTATTTTATAAAAAGATAACTGAATCCGTTTAAATTTTCTATTATGTTCTGACTTCTTCATTCTGTATTCTTCTTTTACAATTTCACTCTGACCATTAACTTGATCTCCGACCTTACATTTGAATTGATCTGTGAATTACCTGATCCTATTGTATTTCGGTTCGTGTAAACGATTTGTTCAAATTTGAATTGGCAATCAGCAAATTTGGTTAGATTAAATTTTGCCATGATACTAAAACGATATCCTTTGTAATAAAAGGAAGTCAGATTATAATCATACTGAATATCATTTTCGTATGAATAGATCCGTTCATCGTATGTATCACAATCAAATAAAGCATAACGTAGAATCAATTTGAACGGATGATTCTGAGCACTATATATCACATCCTGACAAAAAAACCATCCTTGTTTAGTTTCATTTACTGCATTTAAATTCTTCACGAATTCAATTCTGTTTTGCAAATAAAATAAAGGTGAAATCCTGTAAGTCAAATGGAACCTGTAATTCTGTCTGATCATATTTTCAATATAATCAATCATTGTATTGGATAGGGAATTATTGTACTGCTTTGTTTTTTGCCTGAAACGGAAATTTAATTTCAATTCATCTGACGGATTAAATTTAAACTGAACAATATAATCACTGCCACGTGAGGGAGCATTCACCTGATATTTCAGCCAGGGAAAAGTAAAATAATCAACAGAAGCAGATAGAATTAATTTTGAGAATGGGCGCAGTTCCATTCCCATAAATATTCCTCTCTCATTTTCATTGGACGTGTTTTCCGAAAATGACTTGCATAACACAGGATGAAAATCTTTAGAATAATTCCTGTATAAACACGAGAAAGAAACGGATGAAGTAAGATCAGCCATAATGCCGTGTAACATGGCAGAACCGGCATTCAGAGAATGTGAAAACTCACCAAATACAATGACTTTGCGAATCAAATAACTATAATCCAGTCCAAGTCCGGTGTGTTGTTTACCTGAAAATTCAAATTGATTATCCGGTCTGTTTTGAGGTACAAGCGATAAATCATATTTTAGCTGATTCGCTGTAACGCCTATGTTTACTTTTTTATATACATAAGCTACATGACAACCCAATATTGATTCTTTAGCATTTTTTTGTTTTTTCAAATCATTTAATGTTGCATGAATTGGATATTCAATCAAAGATGAAATAACCTGATTTGAATCTTCATCAACATTCATGTTGGCATCAATTTTTTTAGCTGAATAAAAAAACGTCATTTCAATATGATTCAAAGCAAAAACGGCTGCTGCACCTCGAAGGAAATTGTATTCATTGGTTGAAGAATAGGGTTTCAAACCTTGTGCATTCTTTTTAATATTCATTACATCCGTTGTTTTCATAAATGAAAACCCTTTCCACATGGTCAACCCTTGACCGAACTGAACGATATAATCTCCAAGTGCAAAGGATTTCAGAAAACCTTTATTTTTATAAAATAAATGCATTGAATAAAAATCAAATCCGTTTTTCTGAGAACCTCTAAAGAATTCTTCTCCAGCATCTTTTTTAGTTGTAATCCCGAAACTGATTTTTTTCCCATAGTTAAAATGATATTTTGCTACATATTTCTGAGGACTGCCCAAAAAAGCATCAGTAGTATCATTGGTAATGAATCCTTTCTGTTTTTGCAATAATTGTCCTGCCCGAATATAACACTCATGATGTCCATAAAGAAATACATTTTTAATATTAAATTTTACTTCTTTTGTTTTGATATCCAGATATAAAAACGGAATAATCTTTTGAATGAGATCATCATAAAATCCATCAACAGATTGCAGTTCATACAATGAAACCATTTTCCCATTTTTCTTTATATAATTGAGCAGATTATTTAATTGTATTTCGTTCAACAAATTCAATTTCTGTAAATCCTCTTTGGATGCTGTATTCAAGTCAACAGGATGTTCTTTTAAAAAATTCAGTTCATCTGTAATTTCACTGAAATCTTGCTCTTGATCTGTTTGTCCTGCAAAATCTTCAACTTTATCTTTTGTCAAATCATCAGGTGAATTTTGAGAAGGATTTTGTGCAATACAAATAGCTGCATAAAATTCTATCAGAATATAAAAAAAGAATAATTTAAAATCCATATACCATTGATATTTGAGGTGAGAAGCCAAGCACACTATGGTAAACAGAAGCAATATCCATACGTATTTTCTTTTGTACAAAACCAAAACCCAATGTAAATGAAGCGGGATTAGTCTTCACACCCACACGTAAGTAAATATCTTTAACAGGTTGATATTCCATTCCTGCTTTGAATATCGGTCGGAAATTCAGATCTTTTTCCAATTCAGTATTGATCGTAATGATCTCATGAAAATGATAAGCCAGTCCGACTTTCATAATGGTTGGTATTCGTTCATTGGCATAATCATTCAGTTTAACGGCTACCGGATTGAACAAATGTACACCCAACGTAAATTCTTCGGAAAGTTTGGTTAAACATCCAATTTCAAATGTAACCCGTCCTCTTTTACCATAAGGTTCTGTTATATGAACAGATAAATAATCAAACTGAACTCCTACTGAAATACGTTTACTTAACTTTTTCGCATACGCAAGACCGAATTTTGTTTCATTGTATTTATTAAAACCGAAATATTTTGTTGACAGTCCGAAGACCCCTGATTTTGTTGGTAAAATTAAAGCGCCCGCTTTGGTTGAAAGTTCTTTTACTAAAAATCTGTTCTCAAAATAAAATCCTGCATGAAACTTTTGGATTGAAGTCATGCCTGCCTGATTATTACTGATTGACCAGAAATCGTTTAATGTAACTGATGCAAACCCCATCCCTGCCTGACGAGCACCAATGGATTGATCCCCGAACGATGCAAATGTGAATTCAAAAACACCAAGAAAAACAATAAGCAATAATGATTTATTAAGAATATTCATTCACAAACTATTTAAATGGCGTTTTTCCCATATAAATATAAATCATTAAAAACAGAGGAAATAAGGTAAAAATACGTATAGCGTATTTAGGTATTTTTACGCATACAGTAAATGAAACTCAACGAAAAAATAAAGTGTAATTTGATTTAGACTTTGAAATCAAATTTAATTTCAGCTAAAGCTTTGTTTGCTTCAACAATTTTTTTCTTAAGATTCTCTTTGTAGGCAATTAATTTATTCATGACATCAGGGTCACCAACTGCAATAAATTGAGCAGCGAGGATTCCGGCATTCAATGCACCGTCAATGCCAACTGTGGCAACAGGAATTCCGGGAGGCATTTGTAAAATAGATAAAACAGAATCCAGTCCGTCCAGCGATGCTTTGATCGGCACACCAATTACAGGCAGCGGAGTCATCGCAGCTATTACACCCGGTAAATGAGCAGCCATTCCTGCACCAGCTATGATCACTTTCAATCCCCTGCTCTTCGCCGATTTGGCAAATTGTTCAACTTCTTCAGGAGTGCGATGTGCAGACAATGCATTCATTTCAAAAGGAATTTGCATTTCATTTAAAAATTTTGCTGCTTTCTCCATGACAGGAAGATCAGACGTGCTTCCCATGATAATACTGACAAGTGGTTTCATGTAAATAAATTTAATTTGATCTATTTAGTTACAAAACTACATGATTTTAATTAAACTGCAAACACAGTTAAAAATTATTTAAAGTTTTGAAAATAAACCAACATAAAATATTAACCCCATGCTATTGAAATTACATGCAATTGATTAAGAATGTCATATTGAGCTTGTCGAAATATGACTTCGACAAGCTCAGTCTGACCATCAATGATATATGTTTTAAAAGCACAATATGTAAAGTATTATTTAAAAATCCATATTAAATAATCATTTTTTTATATTTTTGATGAATAAAAATATCCTATGGATATCATTACATTACAGAATAAACGATTTGCAAAATATATTGACCAATCTGTCATTCAAAAAAACATTCGAATAATTTCAGGGCAAATAAACAATATATTTAAAAATTCAGAATGTGTTTTTTTGCCCGTATTGAATGGTGCATTTATGTTTGCCGGTGATTTGATTAAATCAATCCAATTCAATTGCGAGATTCATTTTGTAAAACTTTCTTCTTATAAAGATACTCATTCATCACTGGTCGTTCAAGAAATTATCGGGTTGCCTGATGATTTGAAAAATAAATCAATTGTAATTGTTGAAGACATCATTGATACGGGGCTAACTATCAAATATTTGCTTGACCAACTGCACAGCAAACAGGTTAAAGATATCCGAATTGCTACTATGTTCTTCAAGCCTGAAGCATTTAAAGAAAAGTATTCTATTGATTATATTGGAATGGAAATTAAAAATGACTTTATTGTTGGTTACGGACTGGATTACAATGGATATGGAAGAAATTTGAAAGATATCTATAAAATGATTTAACTTTGAACCCTTAAAATAGAATATCACTTTAATCAAAATAAAAATGGAAGCAATCATTGAACCGGTAGATCGCATAGAACTTGAGAAAGAGCTTACCAAAAATAAATTTGTTCGAGCAACAAATAATGCCAATAACGAAATTTATATTGTCAATTATCATAATTCGCCGATGGTGATGCGCGAGATCGCTCGCCTACGCGAACTCACATTCCGTACTGCCGGCGGTGGTACTGGCAAAGAAATGGATATTGATCAGTATGACTTGTCGCTTGAACATCCTTATCAACAATTGATAGTATGGAATCCGGAAGAAAAAGATATTATCGGAGGATACCGGTTTATTGATTGCAGTAAAATAAAAATGGAAAATTATACAGAGGAATATCTTGCTACCCGCGAGTTTTTTAATTTTTCTGATTCATTTATGAAAGATTATCTCCCCTATTCAATTGAATTGGGAAGATCATTTGTACAGCCCTATTATCAAAGCATAAAGAACAGCAGGAAGGGGATGTTTTCTTTGGATAATCTTTGGGATGGGCTGGGTGCGATTGTTGTAAACAATCCAAATATTAAATATTTTTTTGGAAAAATAACGATGTATTCTCATTTCAATGAAAAGGCACGCGATCTGATTTTATATTTCTTTCAAAAATATTTTCCTGATACTGAAAACCTTGTTACACCAATTCATCCATTACCTTTTAAAACAGATATAAAAGAACTTGAATCAATTTTCAATCAGGATAACTTCAATGAAGAATATAAAGTTATGATTAAAAACGTACGTATTTTAAATGAAAATATTCCCCCCTTGTTCAATGCATACATGAATCTTTCATCCACCATGAAAACCTTTGGCACCGCTTTTGTCGAGCATTTCGGGCGAGTTGAAGAAACAGGCATTTTGGTCAGGATTGAAGATATTTACAATATCAAAAAAGAAAGACATATTTCAACATATATTAAAATTTCCTGATTCCTTTTTTAACATTAAATCGTAATTCATTTTTTGATGCTCATCAAATCGGCAACATTTGTCATCAGCAATAATGATATAAAAAAATGTCCGGCACCGGTCTTGCCTGAATACGCCTTTATCGGTCGCTCAAATGTTGGTAAGTCATCTATGATCAATATGCTGACAGGGAAAAAGAATTTAGCCAAAACATCATCAACTCCGGGAAAAACAAGACTGATCAATCATTTTCTTGTCAATGACGATTGGTATCTGGTTGACTTGCCCGGACTTGGGTTTGCCAAAATATCAAAAAAAGAAAAGGAACATTGGTTTAAAATGATTCAGGATTATTTGATAAAAAGAAAGAATCTGTTGAATACGTTTATTCTGGTTGATTCCCGATTGACGCCTCAAAAAACAGATATTGATTTTATTAATTTTTTAGGTGAACACGAGATTCCCTTTTCAATTGTTTTTACGAAAGCAGATAAAAACACAAAAAACGAACTCAAAAAAAATATTGATCAATTCCATAAAGAATTAAAAAAATATTGGGATGAACTCCCGATTATGTTTACTACATCCTCTGAAAAAAAAATTGGGAAAGAAGAAATATTAAAATTTATTGAAGATACCAATCAAATTTTTGACACGAAAAGATTGTAAGTTTTCAATGTTTATCTGCTGATAATAATCTTCTTTTGAATGACACTATTTTCGTTTTCTAATTCAAGAAAATAAATTCCTTCGGGCAAATCGGATGTATTAAACAAATACTTCTTGTTTTCACTGTATAAAACTGATTCTGAATTTACTAAAACACCTAATGCATTATAAATCTTCAGTATGTTTATTTTCTCGTTTGGATTATTTAGTTCAATTGTTAAAACATCAGAAACAGGGTTGGGATAAACATTTACTTTAACATTTTCATCCTGTATTTTCACCTGAACAGGTGAAGAATAATCCAACCACAAACTATCAACATAAAGTACGTTTCCAATAGTTCCATTGTAACGTGAGGACATAATCAAAATATTCATCGTGTCGGACACCATTCCATCTTTATAACTGATAGGTACAGAGAAAGGAGTAAATTCAGATATCTTTTGTTTCTGAAACATCTTCCCTTCACCAACAGTATCAGGATAGAACGGATAAGGTTTTAAAGGATTATGTTTTAAAAAATAAATCCAGATCAGGGCAGAATCTTCTTCTGAAACAGGAGAATATTTAAAATACCCTTTTAAAAAATAAGGTTTATATGTAAACGGTAATCCTCCGGTAATCATCAACGTGTCATAAAGTGGTGGGTCTAAATCAATTTTTCCAAAGGTTAAAAGACCGGGAGCAATATAGTTAATAGGTGAATTCGGTTTAATCCTTTTTGATTCAAGTCGAGCCGAATAAATTCCTGAATGAACTGTATCAATTAACTTTTTTACTGTAATCCCTTTGGTTCCAACCAAAGCAGACCCCTTTTGATTGAGTGAAATCCAGCCAACAGGATCATACGGACTATTCGTCATCCAGTTTTCAAAATCGGAATTTGGAAGTGTTTGAGCATAGCCAAACAACTGAATAAACAATAAAAACAACAATATTAACCTTCTATTCATTTAAATTTTAAATACTTATTTTTTAATTACTGAATTGCTTTTTACAACTTGATCACCATGGGTTACAACAAACAAATAAGATCCGGAAACTAACCCTGACATATTTATCTGATATGTTTTTTTAGAAATATTTTCTAACGGAGTTTCATATACCTTTTCCCCAATGATATTATAAACTGTTAAACAAGTTGGTTGTACGTCTTTAAAATCAACGGAAACAGTAGCTTCGGAAGTTACAGGATTAGGAAAAATTACAAAATTAGTTTCATTTGTTTTTTGTTCATTAACAGAAGTCAGATCGTATTCCAATAAAAGATCATCAATGGTAAGTATACTTCCGGGCTTAGGTGAGAACGGATTCGAAGAAGCTAATAAAACATTTAATGTATCTGGTAAGTCATTTACAGGATAATAAATATTTAACTCAAAAGGGGTAAAAACAGAAACCGGAGAACTTAACTTGATTGCTCCCCCGCCAATTGTATCGGTTTTAGAAGGATTCTTTACATTTCGTTTTTGGAGGATAATACCAATAAATGCCGAGTCACCTGTAACAGGTGCATATTTATAATATCCTTTAAGTTTAATTGGGCGACCTGTAAAAGGAATACCTCCAGATATTTTTGCGGGTGGAGTACTTCCAATAGAAATAGATATTTTTCCAAGTGTTGCAAGTCCGGGTGCCGGGATTTTGGTAAATAAAACATTAACTTCCTTTGATTGAAGCTTTATTGCTGAAGCGCCTGAATGTGGTGAAGTTTCCTTTGATGTAAATGTAACCCCCAGTAAAGTTGTAGATGAATCAAGTGTTTTCCACTGATCCGGTTGAGTGTAAGTAGCATATTGTGTCCAGTTTTCAAAACCGGCGTTGGGTAATTGTTGCTGAGCATTAACATTAATCATAATACTACTGAACAAAAAAACAAAAAGTAAGCTAAATCTGTTATTCATGTTAATGTTTATTAGATATTATTCATTGTAAATCGGATACAAATATAAAATTAAAATTCAGAAGTTTTTCGTTTTATTCGACATCTATTATTAAGTTTGATTTTGAATACATTACAACTTCAATATTATTGGCTTCTGATACACATTTAAAAGTTTAAACTCGTAATCAGATGGTGTTAACACTATCTTTTCATTTTAATTAAAAATTACTGTTTGCTGAACATAGTCTTGTCCGTATTAGCATTACACAAAAACAAGAAAAAAAATCAACCCCAATTAGTTAATTCTTTTAAAATTGAAAATAAATAAATGGTTGTATTTCTGCTGATTTAACTTGCATGACCAATAAAATAACTGAAAGCAATAACATCGCTTTACCAAACAGAGGTAGTTTGACAACTATATTTTCTGCTTTTTGCTCTACTGAACTCGGGATAAAATGCAATACAAACCCCATCAACATAAGCCATAACACTTTGTCGTATCCGGAAATAAAATTGAAAAAAATCTGGGGATTAAAATTGTAAAATATCTGAATAAACATATCCTTCACATTTTTCATATTCGTTGCTCTGAAAAATATCCATCCGGCACACACAAAATGAAACGTAAATAATACACTGAACACATTGATAATCTTACGCCCTACAACGGATTTGGTTTGTTTCGTCTGTTTAAACACATTCATATAGATCTTATGCAATGCCAACCCAACTCCATGTAATGCACCCCAAATAATGAATTTGAAAGCAGCTCCATGCCACAACCCACCAAGTAGCATGGTAAGCATCAGATTAACATAGGTTCTTATTTTCCCCTTACGGCTCCCACCGAGTGAAATATACAGGTAATCCCGCAACCAGGATGAGAGCGACATATGCCAGCGCCGCCAGAATTCAGTGATATTTTTGGATTGATACGGAGAATCAAAATTCTTACAGAACCTGAACCCAAGCAGCAAGGCAATACCAATCGCCATATCCGAGTAACCCGAAAAATCGCAATAGATCTGCAATGCATAGCCGTATACACCAAACAAATTTTCAAGTCCTGTATACAACGTAGGATTATCAAATATTCGGTCAACAAAATTCAAGCTGATGTAATCGGAGATGATCGCTTTTTTAAACAGTCCGCTAACTATTAAAAACACTGCCTGTCCAAACATTTCGCGAGAAACAAAAGTAGGTTTATTGATCTGAGGTAAAAAATCTGCAGCACGTACAATAGGACCTGCCACTAACTGCGGAAAGAATGAAACAAAGAACGCGTAATCAAAAATATTATCCACAGGTTTCAATGTTCCCCGATAAATATCAATGGTGTAGCTCAATGACTGAAAGGTAAAGAACGATACTCCCACCGGTAAAAAAATATCAAAATGTTGAAACTGCTGACCCGAAACATCAGAAAAAATACTGAAAAGAAAATTGGTATATTTAAAATAGCCCAACAAACCAAGGTTCACAATTAAACTAAAAATCAAAAGTGCTTTTTTTGTTAATTTATTTTTAGCCGAATAAATAAAGTTAGCCAGCGTATAGTCAACAACGGTTGACCCAATTAAAATAAAAAAATATATTCCGCTTGATTTATAATAAAAATACAATGAAAATAGAGTCACAAAAGTAAGTTTGGCTCTGTGTGTCTTATGTAATAAAAAATAAAAAGTCAGAAACCCTAAAAATAAAAACAAGAACATACCGCTATTGAATATAATAGGGGACCTGGAGTGGTATACAAACTGATCAAAAAATCTATTAATGTCTAACATTTACATATGAATTATACGATTTAATAATTGCCTGATAGAATATGCTCCCCTGAAGTTCATATCCTTCTTTTGTGTAATGTACACCGTCATTAGCCATCAGACGATTCATTCGCCACTTGGATGCAGACTTAAATCCACCTGTAATGGCATATAGATCCCAGTAAGGAAGATTATTTACATTTGCATATTTAATGATCATTTCACGGACTCGGGGTAGTATTGTATTCGGATATTTTCTTTTTCTAAAATTATCCGATGGAATGGTGAGCATAACGAGTGCATTGGGATTATTTTGTTTTATCCCACGAACAAAAAAATCTATTTGATTATAAAAATCATTCTCTGAAAATTTAAGATTAGCAGCTTCATTCGTACCTAATGAAACGATGATGAGTTGAGAGTTTAAATAAGCTGTTTGTTTTAAAAAATATTCAGAAAGATTATAGCTCCTGTAATCTGCGCCATTCACACCAACCATATGATAAATGATTCCCTGGTTCCCATTAGTCAGATTCATCCCAAAAAGGATTAACTGATTTTGTTCATTATTATCGGGTACAGCGCTTAACATAAATTGATTGGTCGGATTGGTAAATGAATCCGTCACGATAAATGTTGAAGTATCATTGACGGCAGAGATCAATTTATAATTATTATGTATCGTATCTTTCACTTCAATATTAAAGCTATTATGATCTTTTAAAAAAAACAAACTGAAGTGATTAAACCGGTAATCCTGAATATCACTCTTCATATTGAAATGAATGATGGCATTTTCATCATTTATCTTTAATGAAATACCACAAATGCCTGTTGGGATTGCACCGTCGTTCATGACAATACGCCTTGAATCCCATTCATTGGATGATGTTGCAAAATAATCCGTAGGACCATTGGTTTTAGCCACTCTATATGGAAATACCAGACCACGACCTGCATTTCCAAATTCTTCCTGAAATAATTTTCTCATTCTGCCGGTAAGAAAATCTGCCTGAATATGCGAATCTCCTACATGTAAAATAGTTACAATCGTATTATGTTCATTTTTTAGTTTTTTCAATTTATCAAAAAACGGTTCAAGTGCACGGGCATTGGAAATAATGTTTAAACTATCATTTACAAATGAATATTTTTTGTTATAACGAATAAGTATTGAATCTTGTGCTGAAACAACAGAAGTTAAAACCACAAACAGAAAAGCAATATATTTAATTCTTCTTCCCATAATATCTGTTGGATTCAAATAACAAACTTTTTGCAAATACATGTGCAATGTATTTACCTCCGGGGTATGTAAGATGCGTATAATCTTTATTTGCCATTGCGGGTTTGCAACTGTCAGCATATCGGATCATGCTGTTCTTTCCTCCCATGGCGGTAAACAAGTCCCAATAGGCGATCTGTGTTGTTTTGGCAATGTAACGCTGTGTTTCAATCATTATCGGGATACTGGGCAATGAGGTATATTCTCCGTCAATCTTACAACTGCGATCACTTATTCCGAGTAATAAAATACTGCTGTTCGGATAACTTGATTTTATCATATTGATAACTTTGATCATTGATTTCTTATACCAGGTCAGATTGGTCGTTTTTTCATTTATTACATTTAAACCAAATTGAAGAATGATCAATTTATATTGCTGTAATTTATCGAATTGAGAATGCATTGATTCGGGAATTTTAGCCAATCCCACACCCGAATTACCCCTCATAGACATATTATCTATATATATCCCTGCTGTATCCTCAAAGCTCACACCATAAAGTTTCAAATTATCTGTATTGTCAAAATTGAATGAAATGGAGTTGCTGCTGTTGGCATCAATAATATATTGTTGAATGGACGATGATTTGGACAAACCGGAATTATATGTCTGTCCGGAAAGTTTATACGTAAAGGATGATTTATCTGATGAAATATAAAACAGTCGGATTTTATGAAATGAATTTAAATACCTTTGTTTAACAGACTGATAGGTCAACGAATTTTTTTCTTGCGGAATAAAACAAAATCCTCCTCCCCCTAATTGGGTTTTACTGTTATTTTTAATGATGGTAAAGGTTGAAAAATTTTTAAACGTATGTTGGATTGTAGTTCTGAAACGAGCTACTTCGGAGGTAATAGGAACATACCCAACTCCCCTGCCACCAAAAACAGATTGCAGTGTATCCCGAAAATCACTACACATAATATCTCCCTCAATAAAAGAATCACCAAAGAATGCAACACGAACAGGTTGTTTTTTATAGTCCTGATTATTCAAAGCATCAAAAAATATTTTTAACGGAATACTATCCTTGCTGTAATTCTCAATAAGATACACTCCTTTCGGTACAATGATCTTAACTTTTTCTTTTTTCTTTTTAACGGTTTCAACTGTTGTTTTCTTTTTCCGGATATCACTGAATATATCGAATTTACTCAATTTCCATGAGCCGATTTCTAAATTAGGGAAAAAACTTAAGGTAATTAAAACCAATATAATTATCAGAATTAAGATTATACCTTTTGAAAGAAAATTAGATTTCATTTTTTATTTAATTAAAAACTTTATTTAACGATTAATTTTTTCCCGGGAATCAATATGAAATTTTTTGAAATATGATTGAGCATGCAAAGTTTATCAACTGTTGTACCATATTTTTTTGAAATACTATTCAACGAGTCGCCTTTCTTTATTTTATGATATAGTTTCGGCTTTACCGTTGACGTTGTATTTTTTTTTATAGTGACAGGTTTACTATTAGTTTGTTCTTTTTCGTTGATCCTATTTGCCTGTGAAGTATTTTCATTTGGTTTAGATAAAAGTAATACATCGTCTGACATTGGGATTGGCAGATTTGAATTAAGACGATGGTTATCAAAATCAATTAAAGACAAAGGATCAAAAGCCCTGTCTTTAAAGCGTGTTTCAAAATGTAAGGAGGACGATGATGCACGTCCGGTCATTCCTCCTGTACCGATCAGTTGCCCTGATTTAACATCTTCGTTAATCTTAACTTTAATTGACGATAAATGTCCATACCAGGTTTCCAAACCGTTTTCATGTCTGATGATGATCAAATTGCCATATCCTTCCTGATTATAAAAAGCATATCGGACTCGACCGTCAAATGCAGACAAAACGGGCTCTCCGGTTTTTACTTGAATGTCTATACCTTGCTGATGCGGGTTAAACCTGCTTTTCAATTTTCCCTGATACGGAACAGTAAAATGAGCAGGGTCAAGTTGTGCAATATCAAATAAACACCATTCACGAGGTTTATACATATTTTCAAGTGTATAAACATATAATTGATCATTGTCCCAATTGGTCTGAAAGTAATCAACTGTATCAGAAGTATAAATTTGAATACTATCAATAATAGCCCATGATTTATTTGAATTTACAATGATCCTTCTGCCATTATACATCAACGTATCAGAGGTGATAGTTGAATTTTGTGAAAAAAGTGAATGATGAAATACTATAACTAAAATTAGCAGGTAAAAGAATGTTTTTTGCATTTGAAACAATAAAGAGACATACACATTATTTAAATATATTAGTATAAAATGTATGAATGAAATATGATTTATTTTGGA
>CAYVNP010000032.1:0-3684 GCA_964452905.1 uncultured Bacteroidales bacterium | reverse complement strand
AAAGCTATAATATGGATGATAATAGAGGGGATCTGAGATAATTTTTATATAATAATAATTGGCCACATTAATTTAGTAAAATAGATAAAAAAATTTCTGAAATTAAAAAAGATAATTAGGTTATTTCTTAGAAATGAAATATGATTTATTTTGGACTACGAAAATAATAAATATTTTCAGAATATTTAAAACCTAAACTATTTATGTGGAAAACAAAATAGATAAAGGAATTTTTCGTTCACTAACCCGAAATAAAACCCTTATTTTTAAGAATCCTACCCCAACTGATCAAGCAAAATAAAAATTTTAAAATCATATTATGTATTGGTGGTGGAGCATTACTTTTAATAGGTTTAGGGTATTGGGTTCACAATTCAAATAAAATACATGAGAATGAAAAAAAAGAATAACATTTTTTTCATATTTATATTATTTTATAAAACTGGTTCACTAAAAAAATAATAGTTATCCTGTATTATTGTAATATTGTTTTATTATATTTGCATACTCAAAACAGATTTTGTGAGTATTCTTTAAAAAAAATCTTTTGAAAATTTCCAAGCTATTGATATATTAATAAGTAGTAAACTTAATGCACCTGTTATTCATTGTGCTTATTACAGTTCATTACAATTAGTAATTCATTATTTTTATGAATATTGTGGTGTTCATGAATCACAAGCACAAAAAGATACAAATAATGAAGGATCGCATAATTATTATTTGAATAATCTTGTTAATGAAATTAGAAAAATAGATCAACAAAATGCAGGATTTTTTTATAAATATTTCAGTAGTTTTAAAAGGAAAAGAAATATAGCCGATTACTCCAATGTTGAAATATTAGAAAGTGATCTAAATCAAGCAAAAAACAAAGCTGAAAAAATTAGAAAGTTTTTTAAACTTATTGATGATGAAGGAAGATGCGAGAACATATATCTTATCTAAACTAACAAAAATAGTTAAAGATATTTCCGAATTAAGGATTTTATACAAATATGATCCTTTCAGTAAGGAACATTTGATAAAGGTTCTACCTATAAACGAATATAAAAACAACCAATCTTATAATAAGTTTGAGGAAGAATTTTTATTTGATTTTATTAGTAAATACCCATACGATAGTTTAGTATTTTTGTCTGATGATGAATGGATTGATATTGATAAGCCCGATGAAATTTTTGAAGGAGCTAATTATTTTGAAGAAAGCAACCTTTTAATGAAATCAGATATTATATTTACTAATTTTCAAAATAATGAATTGTTGGAATTTACGAATATAGATGATGATATTTTTAATTTAGGGGAAATCATAGATTCTTATAATACATTTGATTTGGATTTGGATTCAATACAACCACCTTTAATAACTGTAAAAACTCTAAACCTACTAAACCCTTCTTTATATCAATTACAGGATAAGACGGATCATTGTATTTTTGAAACAGATCATAATGATAACCCAATTTCATCTAATTATGGTTACATTAATTATGCATTAGCAGCATGAATCAAGAGCAAAATATTACCAAAGCCCCTTTTAAGTTTAATAATTTTATTATTGCTGAAAGTCATATTAAAATTGAACCTCACACAAAAGCTGAATCAATTGAAATACATATTGATCCAAAAGGGATAATTTTTGAAGAAAAAAAGCAATTTGAAATTCAATTAATGGTTTCTTTAAAATCAAATGATAATTTAGACATTTTTGTAAAAATGATTGGATTATTTGAGTTTAAAGAAGTAGAAACATTAGAGAATTTAAAAAGCTATTTCTATGTAAATGCTCCTGCTATTATTTTTCCTTATTTAAGAAGCTATATTTCCGCACTTACGGCTCTATCGGGTTGTAATACGATAATTTTACCTCCAATGAATATGACTTCATTAGGTGAGAATTTGGAGAAAAATACTATTAAAAAATAAAAAATTCCAAGATAATTTTTGTATCCTGTTTATATGTTATTATAATCTCTTTCATTCCTTCTCCCCCCAAACGTCCGCTATCCTATCTTTAATTTTTTGCTCTTTTTCTTGTATTTGAATTTTCATACCTTCAATATCTTTCTGATAACCTTCTATTTCTGCTACTATCTGCTGTTGGATTTCAAGCGGGGGGAGAGGGATTAGAACTTCTTTAATTTCTACTAAATGTAAATTTGGTACACCTAAACTACTAATTCTTGAATTAAATTGTTCTTTTACTTTTTCCGAATTAATAATATTTAAAAGATATTTAGGAAAAATTTTATCACTTGGACGCAATAATGCTAAACTCACATAAATATCAAAAACAATATCCTTATCAACAATAGCAGCAACTCCCGTAGTCCCATTTTTTGCTAAAAGAATATCATTTAATTTTGGAGAAACACGTTTTTGTAAATTATTATGAAGTTCTTCCGAAATATATTTAACATGTTCCCAATCAATTTTTTTTGAAGTAACATTTTTAGATGAAAGAAAAACTATTCCCTTATCCGCATAAATTGGAGTCTGATGTGTACCGTCAGTTATTTTTTCACAAATATCCGCTAATGTAATAAGAGGAAAAGTGTTTTTACTTTTTAATTTTCTTACACCATATCTATCTACACTCAAATTTACATCTTTATTTTCAAGTATTTTTTCTTTTCTAACCAAAGTTGCTATACCCTTTTCATCAGCAGTAAATTCAGTATTTGTAAGAATTGAAGTTTTGTAATCATTAAAAATCCTTAATGCTTCGGGCAAATCGTTCTTGTCAAATTCCCTGCGCTGTGCGCCTAAATCATAACCATCATTCTCAACCTTAATAAAAAGTAAGTTATCGGTTTTTTTTGAAAGTTTTTTATCCAATAACAATATGGATGTTTTTACTCCACTGTAAGGATTGAATACTCCTGCGGGTAAAGAAACCACTGCAACCAAATAATTTTCAATCAACATTTTCCGTAAACTTTTATAGGCTGTTTGAGTAGTGGCAATAATACCATTTGGGACAATTATACCTGCCCTGCCATTGGGTGCAAGATGTTCTGCCATATAATCGGTAAACAGCACTTCGCTTTTAGTAGCTTGTATGGAAAACCGCTTATGGGGTTTTATTCCGCCTTTTGGGGTCATAAACGGCGGATTGGCAACTATCACGTCATAATATTCATTCCAACGGTCTTCGCTGCTTAGCGTGTCGTATTCGTAAATATGCGGTGTCTGAAATTTATGCAGAAACATATTTACTAATGAAAAACGCACCATGTTTGGGTCAATATCAAAACCAATAAGGTTTTCGGCTATGCGTTTGCGTTCATCGGGAGTGAGCTTGTCACCATCATGCGTTTTAGCATTGTTTCGTAAAATATGCTTATACGAAGAAAGGATAAAGCCTGCTGTTCCACAAGCAGGGTCTAAAATGGATTCGTGTTTTTGCGGATCAACACATGAAACAATAAATTCAATAATATGGCGAGGGGTGCGGAATTGTCCTGCATCACCCTGAGTACCTAATACTGAAAGCAGGTATTCATAAGCATTTCCAAGATTCTCGCTGTGGTCGTAATTAAATTCATTGATCGTTTTAAGAAACATCTTTAATGTTTCAGGCGAATTAAAAGTAAGATATGCGTTTTTAAAAATACTTTTGAAAAGGTGACTATTCCGGACTATACTGTGCCACCCATTCCGGATGAAAGTGTGCCACCT
>CAYVNP010000031.1:0-44599 GCA_964452905.1 uncultured Bacteroidales bacterium | reverse complement strand
CACAGACATACCGTCCACGCCTGCTGAACCTTTGTTCTGCATCACTTGGCGATATACCCACATTACATTTCTTCGGTTTAATACTTGTTAAATCATCTTGTTTTAATTACTTCTATTTCTCTGTTCCGCTTATAACAAGGCTTCCGCCAGTTGGCGAATCCTTGCTGCATTTGGAACATCTTAATGTTCAGTCCTTCGTTACTTCTGTGAGTCCTCCGACTTTCTTTGTCGGCTCGTTTCCTGTAACTACTATGACTTCTGCTGACTTCTTGGCGTATCCGCCAACTGGCGGATTCCAAGACCTCCCCCGGTAAGAGCTTTTCCTTCCTCAGATTCCTGCAATATCTACATAAATACTCTTTGGTATTCTTTGGGCTTTGTAAAGATGTGCTTACTTACCCCAGTATTTATGCCTCATATACCGTTTCTGTTCGTCAGTACCTGATTTTACAGTCTCGCTTCCTTCAGTGCATACTTCACAGTAAACCACCTTGTCCGCCAACTGGCGGACTAATGCTTCGGAACGTTACTTCCGCACATAAGGGACTTCCTGCCAAAGGCAGGCAGGTCACCCTCTGGAAAAAAACACCCGTCTATTTTGCACTTTAATATTTATTTGTATTTTTGAAATATTTATAGAGCTTGCAGACGGGTGTGCTCTGCTCATGCAGGGCACACACACGCGGTATAAAAAATTACCGATTTAGTAGGTTATTCAATGGTTGTAGCCCCTGCCTATGCCGGCAGGCAGGCGCTTCAACTTTTGTGTAACTTGACAGGAAATCGCCCGCAATCGCCAACTTCTTAAACCCACAAAACGTTATGCATCCTTGCACCAACACTGGAAAACAAATAACTTAAAAATGAAATAACCGAATTATATGAAAAAAAAACAATGGTATGAATCTTTGTTCGAGAACTACGGACAAACATACGATAATGAAATTTTTACCCAAGGCACTATTGGGGAGTGTGATTTTATAGAGAACGAATTAAACCATAATACGTCTTTAACTATTTTAGATGTTGGTTGCGGTACAGGAAGGCATGCAATTGAGCTTACAAAACGAGGTTTTTCTGTTACAGGGATTGATTTTTCAGAAACACAACTTAAACGAGCAACTGAAAAAGCCAAGAGCCATAATTTAACAATTAATTTTCAACAACAAGATGCCAGAAAACTGACTTTTACGAATGAGTTTGATGCTGCCATTATGCTTTGTGAGGGCGGATTTCCACTAATGGAAACTGACGAGATGAATTTCGAGATACTTAAACGTGTTACTATATCAATAAAAGAACAAGGTAACAATATTACAGAAATTGAAGATGATCTCGGGAATAAAAAAACACTTGAATGTAACGAAAGATACTATGTCCCTTGCGAGATTACTTGGTTGCTTAAAACGCTTGGTTTTAAAAAAATTGATATTTTCGGAGCAAAACTTGGACAATTTTCAAGAGACCATAAACTAACAACGGAAGATTTTGAAATGCTTATCATAGCTGAAAAATGAAAAAACTTTTGCCTGCATTTTTTTTGACCGGTCATAAAAAAAATATTTAAAAAAACAATTTTTAAAAATAACCAATTATGAATCAAGAAACCAAAAAGAAACCGTTTAATAAACGAGCTTTTATTACAACCGTCCTCTTTGTATCGGGGTTATGTCTTCCCTTTTCCGGATTTATGAATCATTTCTTTCAATTTGACAAGCTAACTTTAGAAAGACATTTTTGGATGTCCGCCCACGATATAGCAGGAATATTATTCGTGCTATTTTCAATAATTCACATTTTCTATAACAGGAAAGTATTAATGACCTATGCAAAAAAGTCAAAAGAACTATTTATCAGTAAAGAAGCATTTACAGCTATAACTTTTGTAATTATTTTTATTGGGTTAGTTTCATTACATGCTTTTCACATTGATAAATAAAGAACAGCCAATTTCATTCGCTGATTTTCGAAGTGCTATCCCTGAAAAAAGGACTAATTGAAACCTTTAGGTTTACCAATTTGTATTGCATAACCTAAACTGATAACAATACTACCGGTATTGTTCTTTCCATTCTTTTCGGTATCTTTCTGGATATTCTTAAGTCCATAGGCAACGCGGGCATCGAAAATAATATCACCCGGACCATATTTTTCGGTAAATCCAAAGCCAAAAGAAACGCCATAATTAATTTTATTCAGTTCGTTTCTAATATTCTTTTTGTTGGAAACATCATAATACATAGGCGTATTGGTCATAGGCCAATAGATCGTATCTGTCTGGCTGTTGTTTCTAAAGAAATTGCTTTCACCGCTGGTGATATACGTTGCATTCATCAATATTCCTACATAAGGACCGAGCACCGTATATATTCTCATTTGTTTACCGAAATTTCTATAATACTTAAGCAGTAAAGGGATCTCCAGATAATTTAAAATAGCTTCACTGTTAAAAACAGCATATACTTTTTCACCCGGTTTCAATTGAAATACCACTAAATATTTTTCAGGAATCATATACGAAGGAATAAGCTGAATACCTTTCTTCACCCCTCCCTGGCTTGCATACAGCGCTTCAATCTGCAGGGCAAAGTGTTTTGAATATTCTTTCGTGAAAAACAAACCATAATTTGCACACATGCGGGATTTATATCCCCTGCTCAATTCAGACGTACCTCCTTTGAGTTGAGGTATGCTCAAACTTGCTTTAGCTCCAAAATAGTTTGACTGTGCAGAAAGAAAATAAACTTTTACAATAAATATGATCAAAAATAAATTTGTTTTCATTTTTTTTATTTTAATTTCATATATAAAAACAAAATCTTTTTTGTAAAAATAAAAAAACTTTGGTTGAACCATTATATAAATAAATTAATTTTATCAATCATTTGCTGTTAGTATCAAAATTAGAAGCATTTTAAATTTTTTATTGAATGAAAATAAAATCTATCATTTTGGTTTTAATACAATTTACTGTTTTTTCACTCATTCTGTTTACAGGAAAATTCATTCCGGAAAATTATTTTATTCTAGGTATTGACGTCATAGCTTTATTTATTGGGGTTGTGGCTGTATATGAAATGAATATAAAAAATCTTTCTGTCTTTCCGGAAATAAAACAAGGTGCTGTATTAAGAACGAAAGGTATTTACAGCTTGATTAGACATCCGATGTATACTTCTCTTTTATTATTGGCAGTTGGTTTTGTTATGAATGATTTTAGTTTTATCCGGCTGACTCTGCTTATAATTTTATTGATTAACCAACTGATCAAACTTTCTTTTGAAGAACAGTTACTGAAAGAAAAATTTGTTGACTATTCAGAATACATGAAAAAAACAAAAAGAATAATTCCCTTTATATTTTAATTCATCATTTTTTCAAGCACAGGTATTGTTAGGTGATTGAAATCTTCAATAAAAAAATCAGCAAGCGAAACATCCTGCCCTCGGGTATTTTTATTTTTATAAGCTACACACTTCATCCCTGCGGCTTTTGCTGATCTGAAGCCATTATTTGAATCTTCAATAACCAAACAATCTCCTACAGGTAGATCCAGTTGTTTAGCGGTATGAATAAAAATATCAGGAAGAGGTTTCCCGTTTGACACTTCATCACCACTGACAATTACATCAAAATAGGGAAACAATTCAATTTTATCAATTAATATTTTAATAACTTCCACCGTGGATGAGGATGCCAATGCTATTTTGATCTTATTCTTTTTTAATTCATTTAATAATACAATGATACCGGGATTTGGTTTCAATCCATGCAAAGAAGCCATATATTCGGCTCTTTCTTTTTCATTGAAATAAATTAACTCATTTAAATCTTGTTTCAGGTTGTATTTTTCTTTAAGTATTGCCCACATCTTTTTATTTTCTAATCCAACAAAATTCAACCTGACTTCTTCAGGGACATCAATACCCAATTTTTTATAAATTTCCCCTTCAATAAAATAATGAAATGGCTCGCTGTCGAGCAACACTCCATCCATATCAAATATCACTGCTTTTAACATTAATTATTTATTTTTTATTACACATTTAATTTTTGTTAACTGTTCACTGCTCACTTCTCACTGTTCACTAGTCATTGATTAATAGCAATCAATATTAATATTTTTGACATAGTTTGTAAACACATCTAATAAAGGAGCCAGCTCACTCCCATTGAATCCATTAATATCCGTGTACTTGATTTTATTTTTATAATTTTCAAAAAAACAATGTGCCAATGGCAGGTACGACCAATGCCATTTTTCTTCCTGCACACTAAAAGGATTGTATCGCTGATAAAAAATATACGGTTGACAAAAACCAAATTTATGTGCATTCTTTTTCATCCATGTATAAAATTTATCACCTTCATCCGTAAAAAAATAATCGAAATCACCGCTATTCAAGTCAATATCTGTACCCCAGTGATGACGTGATGTTCCGGGCATACTGATATATTTCAACAACATTTTTACTTTTGCAGAAGAATCATATTTTGATAAATCTTCATTATTTAAGGGCGTTTCACCTTTCCATTTTTCTTCCCATAGCTGCTTTTGATAGTCAAAATTTCTTGTTGCTGAAACAATCTTTAGTTTCACGCTATCTTTCAGGGCTGCACGATACATCCGAAGAAAAGCATTGTATACTTCTTTTCTCAAATAGAAAATTTTTCCTTTAGGGACATATTTATTATCTATTTGAATGAATCCCGTATCTGAAGAGGGATCAAATGTTCCGATAAGATATTGTTTTGGAATGGATGTATCAGCACATCTCTTTAAGGGGATAATAGATTTTTGAGCAAAAACTATATTAGGGAAGAAAAGTAAAACAGAAAATACGGTAATAAAAAAAAATAATTTGGATTTTGTTTTTTGTTTACTCATTTCTAAAAAATAAAAAAACAACCGAATATATTCCGGTTGTTTCAATACAAATATCATTAAATAGTATTATTCGGTTGCTTTGGACACAACAGATACATAACTTCTGTCTTTTTTTCCTTTACTAAAAAGGACAACACCATCTGTAAGTGCAAAAAGAGTATGATCACGTCCCATACCAACATTTTTACCGGGACTATGAACTGTTCCTCTTTGTCTGATTATAATATTACCTGCGGTAATTTGTTGTCCGCCGTAAATTTTAACGCCTAAACGTTTACTGTGCGATTCGCGACCGTTTGATGAACTTCCTGCGCCTTTTTTATGTGCCATATTGAAAAGTTTTAACTGTTAAAACTATAAACTATTATTCTTCTTTTTTTGTTTTTGTTGATTTTCGTGTTGTTGTTTTGGCAGCAGGTTTTTTTTCTGCTTTTTTAGCCGGTGCTTCAACTTTTTTAGTGGATGCTTTTGCAGCAACTTTCTTTGCCGGTGCTTTTTTCACTGCTTTAGGTTCTTCAACTACTTTTTTAACCTTTACCTTTTTCTCCACCTTAACAGTTTCTTTAACTTCAATTTTGGGTTCTTGCTTGAATTCAGTGATCTTAAGATTGGATTTATCTTCTGAAATATCATGGATGATAACCTGACTAAAATACTGGCGATGACCATTTAATTTTTTGTATCCTTTTCTTCGTTTCTTATGGAACACTAAAACTTTATCTCCTCTTAAATGATCTAAAACAGTAGCAGATACACCGGCATCCTTCAAGATGGGTTTACCGATTTTAATCTGTCCATTATCATCAATCATAAGTACTTTTTCAAATACAACAGATGATCCGATTTCATTTTCCAGACGATGAACAAATACTTTTTGTTCTTTCTCAACTTTGTACTGTTGTCCGGCTATATCAACGATTGCGTACATTTTATATCTATTTTTAATTAATTTTCAGGAGTGCAAAGATAATCATAATTATTTTATTACAAAGCAATTCATTACTAATTTTTTATTTATTAAAATAATAATTCTATTATTCTAAATTTGCAACGCTTAAAATTTCATATATGCCAAAAGAATATTTTAGTATTATTTCCGATTGTTTTTATGAATCGGTCATGATTATTTTTATTATTTTTCTATTAATGACTTTCATTGAATTTCTGGTATTGAAATATTCAAAGGCATTACTCCTTTTAAGTATTAAAAACAAATTTTATTCATACGTTATTGCCTCACTTTTCGGTTTTATTCCCGGTTGTGTAGGAATGTTTGCAATGGATTCATTATACATGGCGGGTTTTTTGAATTTCGGCGCATTGGTCTCCACCATGCTGGCTTCAATCGGCGACGAAATCACAGTTCTAATCTCATTGGCTATCAGAGGGGAATTTTCAATTCGGATTATGATCCTGCTGTTATCTTCATTATTTATTCTTGGCATCATCGGTGGATTTTTAGCTGACTGGACAGTTAAAAAATTCAATCTTACGTTAAGTGAAAAATGCACTATTGAAATTCATGAACATGATAAAACATTCTCTTTAAATCATTTTTTCAAACATCATATCTATGAACATATTGTAAAAAAACATATTTGGAAAATATTTATCTGGATATTATTAACACTGATCCTGATGAACTTATTCCATAATCTGCTCGGCGAGTTTCATTTGGTTGGGTATCACAAACTGATTATGATTGGTTTAGCTGCCCTGATTGGTTTGATTCCAATCTCAGGACCCGGAACATTCTTGTTTTTTTTATTCATCGGCGGACAAATCCCTTTTTCGGTATTGATTACCAATTGTATTGTCCAGGATGGACATGGTTTATTACCCATACTTGGTTATTCATTGAATGATGCTATTAAAGTTAAACTCTTCAATACAGCGATCGGATTGACAGTTGGTATTTTATTCTACCTGATGGGTTATTAAATTTTTTAAAATAAATATTTTATATATAAATAATTTACTCGCATATATTCATCTTCTAAAAAAACACCTTGCTTAGCCCCGGACTGCGCTCGTTTGCAACGAGTGCCTATTCAAAAAATTATGATTTAATTTTTTATAAACTTCATTCATGACAAGCACCCGTCACAGATGCGCGCAGGCATCAGTTTTATTCATCCGAATTGTTTACAATTTTAATCATTTAATCCTTTACCCTGAAGAATATGAGGCAGATATTTTTCAATTCTCGACTCCCGTGTTTTGGATTGTTTGGGCACTGAAAAATAAAAGATATATGCTCTTTGCCGTCCGGGTGTCAACGCATCAAAAGCAGTTTTCAGTGCAGGGATTGCATCCAACTTTTTTTGAAATTCTTCAGGGATAGAATATTCGGATGTCTTTTTAACAACTACTTTTAAACCTGCTTTTTCCACTTCAATAGCTTCATAAATATACGATTTAAGAACAGGTTCCATCTTCACAATTTCCTGCATGTTGGTGAAGCGGATCTGTCGCCCTGCCTGCGAATTATCTCCCGGCTTGATCAGAATACCATTGGCATCATTCAATAAAGCTCCTTTGAAAAAAAGCAGTGCGCAGTATTCTTTAAATCCAATTATGATCAATATGTTACTTCTCTGATAGGAGTAACAAGGGTTACCCCACTTCAATTCTTCGGTCAGTTGGCAATCAAGAACGATCATTCTCAATTTATCCATTTCTTCCTGCCACTTTTTGGCTTTACTAATAAATGCATCAATCTTGGGATTCATCTTTGTTATGTTTTTTGTTGGTTAATTAAATAGTTAACCTTTGTCATTTAATATGGTTTGTAAATTTATTTTTAAAATTCATATTCAATCATTTTGACACGGATTGTATTTTGTTAAATAAGCATCATACATAAAGAATTTTTATTTTTTTACTCATGAATATCAATTAAATAATTGAATCAAAAAGAAAATTTTTAGTAAGTTTGAAAAAAAATTAAAGCTATGAAAAAATATCTTATATCCCTGAATATTTGTTTTATTGTTCTGATATTTTCATTTAATCAGACAAAAGCACAGACCGGAACTGATTTTTGGTTTGCTGTACCGTCAGTGACCAATATGCATGTACCTGGTTATCCTGTTCATCTGATGATTGCTTCTTTCGGACAGTCATCAACTGTTACGATTTCGGTACCTGCCAATCCATCCTTCACGAATATTGTTGTAAACATTGCGGCTAATAATATTCAAATGGTTGATCTGACTCCTTTTAAAAATTCCATTGAAGATAATCTTGCAGATTCGGTCTTAAACAAAGGTATTTATATTCATGGCACATATCCTATAACTGCTTATTACGAGGTAGGTCCTAACACCAATAACCGCGAGATCTTTGCATTGAAAGGAACAAATGCTCTGGGCAATGATTTTTATATTCCTTCACAAACGTTATGGGCAAACGGGAACACTTACAATGATGCACGTGCAGGGTTCGATATCGTTGCCACTGAAAATGAAACCGTTGTTGAGATCACTCCTACCAGTGATTGCATTGACTACTCCGGAAAGATCATTCATCCTGCCGGAACACCGTTTACAGTAAAATTAAACAAAGGACAAACATTCAATGTCAGAAACAGCACCCAGAATGCAGGCACTCATTTTGGCGGTACACATGTAACATCCAATAAACCCATTGCCATTACTATCATGGACGATTCAATTCAGATTGCCGGATGTAAAGATATTATCGGCGATCAAATCGTTCCGGTCAATATGACGGGAAAAGAATATATCATTGTGAAAGGTGCGCTGAACAACCCTGCATCTCCTGTTCCTGAAAGTATTTATTTATGCGCCACTGAAGACAATACAACAGTAACTGTCAGTTCATCGGTTGTAACAACATTAAATAAAGGACAAACATACACGTATCCTTTAACCGGTGCGGTTGGTGCAAATATTTATCTCGTTGCTTCCAAACCTATTTATGTTTATCAGCTAACCGGCGAAACCGGTTGTGAAGCCGGATCCGCTTTGCTGCCTTCCATTAAATGTACCGGCTCAAGAGATGTTGCATTCACACGTTCTTCTGCTGATAATTTTGAACTTATTTTAATTACAAAGAAAAAAAATATCAGCGGCTTTCAATTGAATGTGAATGGAACTGTTGTTCCATTTGATACTACCGGATTTAAAACTGTCGCTGATTATCCTGAATATTCCACTGCAAGAATTTTATATTCAACAGCTATAATTCCTGAAAATGCCAATTGCATTATTAGCAATACAAAAGGTGTTTTTCACATGGGGCTGAATAACGGTAGCGCTGGTGGTGGCGGTGAATACGGTTATTTCTCAAATTTCAACGTGGGAATTTCGGGGAAAACAACAGTGAACACAACTAAATATGCAAGCTGTGAAGTAGTTTTGGGAGTCATTCCAGGCGCTACTTTTTACCATTGGTATGATGCAAATTCAGTGATCATGCCTGAAAATGAAGGAAAAGACACGATTCGTTTTACCATCACTGACCCCAAAAAAAATATTCAGGTCATGGCTGTTTATCCCAATGATGAATGTGGAGGAATTGATTCAATCACATTTGTCGTAAAACCGACAAAACCTATTGCCGGCTTTGATAAAATATTATGTGCATCCGGAACCGACAGTGTCCGCATGGGGTTTGATCCGTTAAAATCGTTAACTCCTACTGCCACTTTCAAATGGTTCAACGGAAATAAAAAAGACACTGCAATATATGTTAAAAATCCGGGTACATATCCAGTCTATTTCTGGGACGGTAAATGCCTTGCTGACTCCGGTATTTACAAAGTAAATTATTTCCCAAAGCCACTGGTAAAATTACCCAATGATACAACAATCTGTAATGGGAACCCTATTACTATTCATAATTTGAGAACTAATCCTTCAGGGATGACATATCTTTGGTCAACAAACGAAATAACTCAAACAATAACACCTTCCACTTTATCTGCAGTTACTTCCTCTAAAACATTTACCTTAACAATAACCAATCAATGCAAGGAATCTGCTTCGGGAGCTATGAAAATAACCATCATGCATAATGTTGTATCCCAAACGGAAAACCATTATGTATCGTGCGGTACAGACCTGTCAGTTGATCTCACAGGTAAAAATTTCATTAAATGGTATTCTATTACAAATAATGTTAAAACATTGATTGATACGGTACATAGTGTTATTCATGTCATGAAACCGATCACCAATGTTATGGCTCTTTCAAGTGCAGGTATTTGTATCGATACAAATTATTTCACCATCGTTTATTCAAAACCAATAGCAGGTTTTGAAAAAGAGATTTGCGGAAATGTTGACAGCGTCCGCTTAGGATTTAATCCTTTATCTTGTTTGACACCCACTGCCACATTCGTCTGGTTTAACGGTAATTCCAAAGACACGGTTGTTTACGTTAAAAAGTCCGGTAAATATATCGTGTATTTCAGGGAAGGTTCATGCATGGCGGATTCAGGAATATATAACGTGAAGTATCCTCCCAAGCCAATGATTGATTTATTACAAGGGCAATCCATTTGTCCTGATGTTACCATCCTTTTAAATGCCGGCTTACAGGAAGGAATGAAATACAAGTGGTCTACTTTTGACACACTACCTCAGATCACTGTTGCGTTAAGCAAGAACGCAGAGATGGGACCCAATACATATTCAGTTACCGTTACGAACCGTTGCCTGCGCGACACATCAACAAGTATTGTGATTGAATATGTCAATTGTGAGATTGAAGTTCCGAACGTCATCACACCCAATGGTGACGGTGTCAATGATTATTTGTTCATCAAAGATGTTGAAAGACTTGAATGGGAAGTGATTGTTTACAATCGATGGGGAAACAAAGTATATGAAAATAAAAATTATAAAAATGATATATCCTCCGGTTTCACAGGCAAGGGTCTTGCCGAAGGTGTATATTACTATGTTGCACAAAATAAACTGACCAATACGACTAAAAAAGGGTACCTGCAATTAATCAGGTAAATTTTTAAACCTTTTTATAGATTGCGTTCAATCGTGATTGGAAACCCCGCTGGCTCTCGTTTGCAACGAGTACCTATTCAAAAAATCATGATTTAATTTTTAATAAACTTCATTTATAACAAGCACGCGTCACAGACACGCGCAAGCATCAGGAACGAGTACTTAATTTTAATCTTCAAAATTCATATTTCAAATATAAATAATTTATTTACATATTTCATATTCTTGTTAAAAGTATACTTTAATTAGGTTGCTGTCACATCAGGAAAAGTCACGTGTCAAAGACGTGCGCCGGCAAAGGTTTAGTTAAATGCAATACCCACGATAAACCCCACCCAGGGTTTATTATTGTATATCCATATCTTTCGGTCAGGATTCAATAGATAATCGTATCCTACAGCTAATCCAAAGCTGGCTACGTTTGATTCAATAAAACCGGCAATTCCGGTCTGAATTATCATTCCGCTGTATTCATCTGTCCGCTTATTTCGGGTGGTAAAGGGACTGATTAGTGTAGCGCCGGGACCTGCAAAAACCCCAAAATCATATCCTCTGTTACTAATTTTATGATTATTCCTGCCCAAAGGGTCCTTTCTGCTCATTATATGAAAGTAATCTTGCCTCCAGCCGACATAACATGCAATATTAAAGTCTGTTGTCAACTGTGCAGGTAAACCGTAAACAGATGGATGGTATTTTAAAAAAATTGAAGTGATATCAACGTCAAGACTTTGCTTCTTAAAAACCATCGGGTTAACTATAAGACTGTCCGGTGAGTTTAAAGGGATGGTCAAAAATTGTTTTTTATCCGATTGTCGTTTTAGGTGATGATAAACATCTATCTGTTCATTAGTAACATCTAAATAAACATTCTGGACATTTTTATTTTCAGATTTCAATTTATAATATCCACTGTTTAAACCATGAATGGAAGCTTTCTCCAATGTATTGCAGGAAGCGAGAAGTCCGAAAACCGAAATTGTAATAATATGGAATATATAACTAATCCTCATATATAAACCGGATAATTAAAATTATTTCATTTTGTCAAATTCGCTGATACTATTTAATTCATTTGCAAGATAAAGAAAATTTTGATAATTGACCCTAACTGTCTTCGGATTCCCCATCTGTCGCTCGTTTGCAATAAGTGCTTATTCAAAAAATTATGATTTATTTTTTTATAAAATTCATTTAAACAAGCACGCGTCACAGACGCGCGCAAGCAACAGTGCAAAAAGTAACGAGTGCCTGTTTTTAAATTTTCAAAATTCATATTTCAAATATAAATAATTCATTTATATATATTTCATATTCTTGTTAAAAGTATTCTTAAATTAGTTTGGCATCACAGGAACTGTCACGCGTCAAAGACGCGCGCCGGCAAAGGGCAATTTTGCAGAACGGATTTTAGATCAAAATATGATGATAGAAGGTCAGTCTTTGATACACCGGCATGATTTACCAACCGTTTTCGGACCTCCGTAATGATAAATAGCAGAAAAACTTTTATTCATTTCATGTGTCCAAGCATTGCCACCCATTTCGGTTGATGAAGTCCAGAATGAACCAAAACTACCGGGAGTACCAAACCCGTTTGAACCTCGTGCTCCGGCAGGTAATGCCGTAAAACCGGTTTCATTGGTTGCTCCTGTATTGGGACTGACCCAGTGAGCCGTGCCTGTTTCTTTCAATTTTCCGCCTTCCGTAGTACCGATCTGTCCACTTACTGTCGTATTATAAACTAACCCGATAGATTTTTCCATTTGTATCCATTCATCTTCCGAAGGGACATGCCAGCCATTTGGGCAAACGCCCCTGCTATCGGTCAATGCATACCACGTATATAATCTGCCGTAAACATTTACATTTGCTTCGTCACCATAAGCAGGCCACTGATAAACCGGGGTTGCATCAGTTGGAAAGGAATTTAAAGTCGGTATCGGATCACCATTATTAAAATGAATCGTTTTTAAATTTTCTTTAAACCAGGTTCTCCCACCAATGACGACTGTATTGTATGAGTTCCCGTCCTTGTCAGTTACGGTCGGACCATTGTTAGAGTCTGATTCTTTTTTTGTACATGATAAAACGGTTAATATAAAAATTGATACAAAAGTTAATTGAAATATTTTTTCCATGTTTTTTTGCTTAAAATAGTAAGATAAATTTTATTTTTTCTATATACTCGTATCATTGAATAAAGGTCTATTGACTAATTGACAAAATACAGATAGTTTTTTAATGTATGCAAATTTATAAATATTCTATTAATAAAAAAATAATTCCCTTACACTCGGATTTGTAAACCGAGTGCATAAAGTAACGAATACCTGTTTTAAAAGTTTTAAAATTCATATTTCAAATATAAATAATTTACTCACATATATTTCATATTCTTTTAAAAAAAGTATTCTTTAATTAGTGTGTTGTCACATCAGGAACTGTCACGCGTCAAAGACGCGCGCCGGCAAAAGGGTTTGATGTTAAGGGAAGACAAATCAATGTGTCTTATTATATTTATACTGTATTTTATAATTATCATCAATCCTTGGAACAAGTACTATATTATCTGAAAATGACCAAACATCCATAGCAATTACAAAACATTTACAATGAATCCTGTCTATTGTGTAATAAACTGTCTTAGATATTGAGTCAACAGTAACATTTCTATTAAAAATGGCACAACCACTTGTTTTCGTTTGATAAAATAAAATTGAGTTTCTTATAAAATCAATCTTTGGTAAATCTTTGGAGTTAACTTTTGAAAAATAGGTTTCATAAGTTAATTGGTCTCTGATACAAGCAGAATCTTTGTTGTGATTTTGAAGAGCAATATCCAATTTTGAAATAATTATTCCACTATTAATTTCATCATTTGGATTACATTTATCCTTGCAAGAAATAACTGCAATCCAAATAATTATAATTATCAGTTTATTTTTCATTACTTATTTATTGCTTGCCCAAAACGGACGGCGGTTTAAAGAGCCACCGGTGTTTCAGCACAAATGTATCAAAAAGATTTGAACTTTCCAAACGTACTTTCCTATCAACGGAGGTAGAACCCGGTGGTTCTATAAACCGCTTGTTATGCACCGGCTTTTGTTATAAATAAAAGCATTTTAGGTATCAAATAGTGATGAAGTTTCAACGGAGGATTTTTTTGTGTCGTGTTTGATAATGGTGCTGGGGTTGGCAAGTGAAGCTCTTTTGCAAGCTTTGGTCTTGCGTTGGATAGTGCGGCTTGCAAATGTGCTTGACTTTGCGTTAGGTTTATAGAATGTTTCTGTTCTTTTTTTTAATAAGATACTGTCTTGTCAGGTTGTTGTTGTGTCAAATTTGAGAATAATTGTCTGTGGTTTTATAAGAATACGTGTCATAAATATAAGAACCTGTCAAGTTTTAACTAAAGTATCTGTCTTATAGGTATTTACTGTCGCAATTAAACAAGTGGCAGGTCGAATAATGTAAATGGCAGGTGCTATATTGATAAATGCAGGACGAATATTGTAAATGGCAGGTGTCGTTTTGATAAATGCAGGTTCAATATTGTAACCGGCAGGACGATTATTGTAAATGGTAGGTATAATATTTATAAAAGCAGGTTTAATAATGTATTTGTCAGGTTGGATAATGTAAAATGCAGGTGCTATATTGATAAAAGCAGGGGTAATAATGATATTGGCAGGTTGTGTTTTGCTTTTGGAAGGTTGAATAATGAAAACGGCAGTTGTCGGTTTGACAAATGCCGTTTTGATATTGTAAAATGATGTTGGTCTAAATATATTTTACTTAACAAGTTTGAATTTTATACCACTTATTTCTTTGTATTGTGGACTTGTTGCACCATATAACGACTTAACATAAGATTTTACAAAAGCTGCTATGTGAACTAATCCAGTATTTTCTTTGTATAATATATCGTTACGTGAAATACGAGCGTTCGCTATTGGAACTTCAGCGGCTAATACTGCTGAGTTTTTAACTTTTAAATCGTTATACATTGTTGTTAATGCAGCAACTTTTAATTCTGCTTCGTTTGGATTATATAGAGGTTGTGATGCCAAGAATTTAATAAGTTTATCTAAATTATCTATACGGTTATCGTAGCTCATTTGAGAAGCTGATATTGATTTGTGTTGTTCTTCTGTTATTGGTTCTTTGCTTGCTACTATGGCTTCGATTTTTTTTGATGCTCTACCACCTTGTATTTTGCGAGCAAAAGATTTTGCATTATCAACTGTTTGCTTTGGTACATCAGTTGCTTTAAGTGAATTAATAACTCTTGTTGTTTGTGTACTTAAAGGTGCATATGCAACTTCTCGAGCTACTACTGCGTTTTTGTATGCAGGAAAACTTGAGTTTAGATTGGATATTACATTTTTAGAGTTTGTTAGCAGAATTTGAAGATTTGCTATTTTTATTGATGTTTTTGTTGGATTATAAGTTACTCCAAAACCCATACAATAGTCAGTTAATTCTTCAAAATTTGCTACGTTTTTTGCGTGTCCTGTTTCAGAAGTTGAAGCCATAAAATTGAGTTTAAAAGGTTAATAAATTATTTTTATTTTATTAATAACGGCATAAAAATAAAATAATTATAACAACTTTATAAACAGACGCATTACGTGAAAATAAAATAGTCGAATTTTTTTTTACTTTAATAAGAAAAATTTAATATTTTACGTGAAATTCTTTTAAAATAAAAAAAAATATTATTTTTTTATTGAAGAAAATTATTCTATATCTCAGACTTTGAAATTTCAAAAATTAAGTTTTCAAGTTGTTCAATAGTAAATGGTTTTCCTAAAACATGCGTAACACCATGTTTCTTTTCTTCTTCTTCACTTATTTCGGAACTCCAACCGCTAATAACTGCAACTTTAATTTTATCACCGAATTTTTCATTTATTTTATCTGCTAGCTGCCAGCCATTCATATTTGGTATACCAATATCTGTAATTACAATATCGTATTTGTTTTTATCAAGAAATTCCAATGCTTTTTTTCCGCTGTTTGCAGTATCGCATTTATGTCCTAATTGCTCTATTATAAAGCATATATTTTCTCTAATTAAATCATCATCTTCTACTAATAAAATTCTTAACTCCAAATCATTTTTTGTAATAACTTCTTCAATAGATTTTTCGTTAGTAATTTCTTTTTGTTCTGGAATTGGAAAGACAACTTCGATTGCTGTACCCTTACCAAGCTCGGAATTCTTAACAAAAACATTACCACCATGTTCTTTTATAATACTGTAAACACCACTCATTCCAAGACCTCTACCTACATCAAATCCTTTTGTTGTAAAGAACGGTTGAAACATTCTTATTTTAGTTTCATTATTCATTCCTATTCCGGAATCAGTTATAGTTAAATATATTCCTTCGGTTTTAAATCCAGTTTCGATATCTATAACACCTCCATTAGGTAATGCTTCCAGGCAGTTCTTTATAATATTTAAAAGAACTGATTTTATTTCGCATTTATTTCCATTAACAATAGTGAGCGGAATAAGTTTAGTATTAATTTTTATTGATAATCCTTTTTTTTCTGCTTCATTTCTCCATAAAGGACTTAGCTGTTTAATGCTTTCTTCAATTAAAGTATTTAGATTTAAAAGACTACAATTGGTTTTAGATTGATTTTTTTCGCCATATCGTTGAAGAAGTTTAACTCTTTCGGCAACTTCGAGAATCATTGATTCAATATTTTCAAGAAATTTAATTGTAGGTTCGGGAACATCTATTTTAAGCATAGCAACAGTAAGAGTGCTTAATATTGCCTGAAGAGAATTATTAAAATCGTGAGCAACGGCAGATGCCATTTCTCCTACGACACTTAAACGTTGGCTTTCTAAAATTGCATATTCAGCTAGTTTGCGTTCTGTAATATCGACTAATGTAAGATAACATTGTTCTGAGTTTTCGGAAACAATTCCATCGATATGCATATAAAGCAATGTGCATTCTTTTATTGATAAAACAACCTCGCAAGTTTCTTTGATTTTACTAACAAATAATTTCTCAAAAAAGGAATTAAATAAATTGCGAGTATCTTCTGAAATAAAGAAAGCAAATGCATTATCTATTAAGTTAGAGCGCTCTTTTCCTAGCATTCTTGCAGCACTGAAATTTAATTCCATAATACTTCCATCTTTTGAAAGTGTAATATATCCTGATGGAGCAAAATTATATAAGTCTGTATATTTTTCGGTAGCTTTTTCTGCTAGTTCTTTTGCTAAAAAAAGTTCTTCGTTTTGCATTTCCAGCTCTATCTGATGCACTTCCAGTTCGTGAATAAGCTTTTGTGTTTCTATTTCTGAAAGAATAGAACTTTTATTTGATTTCTGCTTTTTCAATTGTTCTGTTGCCTTTTGACGAAGACTTGATGCATCAGATTTTTTGCTGTTTTTTTTCATGGTTTTTAACTTTTAATTAATTTACCATTTAAGTAATTATCTTATAAATTTCAATATTTATTATTTCTATTTTTACTTCTTTTTCTTCAATATTTCATTAGCTTTCAATAATTCTGCTTCCAGTTTCTTTGATTTAGTAATGTTTATAAAAGTAATAACCAGTCCATCTATATGGTCGTTAAAAGTACGATATGGCATAATCCTAACAGAAAACCACCTGTCGTCGTTTGTTGAAATATCAGTTTCTTTAAACACCAAAGTACGTAATACTTCTTTTGCATTGGTTTCAATTTTTGGGTATTGTAAATCGGAAACCATTTCGGTAAAAGGTCTTCCTATGTCGGATGGTCTTAACTTAATTATTTTTGTAATTTGGTCGGTAAATCGGCGGATGTTTAATTCTTTGTCGAGAAATAATGTTGCAATATCAGTGCTGTTAAGCAAATTTTTCATATCATTACTAGATTGAATAAAATCGCTTATTTTGTTCTGCATTTCAGCATTTACGGTTTGTAATTCTTCATTTAAACTTTGCATTTCTTCTTTAGAAGTTGTGAGTTCCTCGTTGGTAGATTGCAACTCTTCGTTCGATGATTGCAGCTCTTCGTTGGTTGATTTTAACTCCTCTTGCGAAGTCTGCATTTCTTCTCTCATACCTTGCAATTCTTCATTTACACGTTGCAGTTCAATTTCCAGTTCTTGTTGGCGAACACTTGAAGTTTGTTTTCCTGTTTTTGTTGTACTAGGTTTGATAACGGTTGCAACATCTGAAAAAACAATCATCAAGGTTCCTTTAATTGCATCTGGCTTTTCAAGATGTTGAATAGTAACATCAACATATTGAGTACCTCCGTTTGTTCCAACTTTTAGGTTTCGAATAATAAGCGGTTCATAATTTTGTTTTGCCTTGCGAACTGCACTCATTAAATGAGCATTTAAGCCTTCGCGCGCCATGGCGAAGATATTCATATTTGCTTTGCCAGCTGCCGGCTCAAGGTATTTTCCGGTACGTCCGGTAATATATAATATATCGCCTTGGTCGTTTATTAAAACACTAGCCGGAGCGAAACGTTGAAGCAATATTTCATCGGCAAGTACCTGTATGTTATTATTAATTTTTATATTTTTCACGTTTTCGATTTGTTGGGTTTTCTTATGAGAAAAAGAACTTGGAAAATCTATCAACTCAGATGTTACTGGAGATGCAGCACGTTTATAGAATTTCAATTTTGTATCAATCGGAGTAAAAGTTGCATTTTGAGAGTTCTCATTTTCTGCACTACCAAGCAGCAAAACTCTACCGGGGTTGAGACTGTAATGAAATAAAGCCATAAGTTTTTTTTGCAATTCAGGCTCCATATATATAAGCAAATTTCGACACGAAAGAAAATCAAGCTTTGTAAACGGAGGATCCTTAATTACATTATGAGGAGCAAAAACAATCATTTCACGTATGGTATTATTAACACGAAAGCCTTCTTCTGCACTTGTAAAAAATTTACTAATTCGTTCAGATGAAACATCGGCAACAATGTTTGCCGAAAAAACGCCTCTACGGGCAATTTCAATCGCATCGTTATCAATGTCGGTAGCAAAAATCTGCAAGGTTAAATTTTTATTATTCTGCATTTTCGCTAATGCTTCTTTAAAAACAACAGCTAAAGAATACGCTTCTTCGCCTGTTGAGCAGGCAGGAATCCAGGCGCGCAAAACATGTCCGACAGGAAGTTCTTCAAACAATTCGGGTAAAATATTGTCTTTTAATTTTTGCCAAACAGCAGCGTCTCTAAAAAAGCTAGTTACTCCGATTAATAATTCTTTAAAAAGTATGTCAAGTTCTTTTGGGTTTTCTTGCAAAAAACGAACGTAATTTGATATTTTGTCTATTTGATGAACACTCATACGCCTTTCAATTCGGCGAAACAATGTATTCTTTTTATATAAAGAAAAATCTTGTCCTGTTTGTGTGCGAAGCAAAATAATAATTTTTTCGAGATTGCTTTTAGCTTTAATATCATCTTCGAGCTTAACTGCAATTGCAGAACTAAATTTCAGTAAAGAAATAAGTTTGGCAGGCAATTCATTTGCGTCAGCCAATGCCTCAACTACAACAGCATTCATAGCACTTCTGGGCATACTGTCAAATTTTGAATTTGCAGGGCTTTGAACTAATACCAAACCATTTTTTTCTTTAATTGCTTTTGCACCCATACTTCCATCAGAACCCATACCAGAAAGAATTACGCCAATGCTTTTATCTTTTCTGTCATCAGCTAATGAACGGAAGAAATAATCAATAGGTAGCCTTAATCCTCGTGTTTCAATTGGTGCAAACAAATACAAAGCACCGTTTAAAATAGACATGCTTTTATTTGGCGGAATTACATATATATGATTTGGCTTAATCGACATACGGTCTGTTGCCTGTAACACCTTCATTCTCGAAGTCCGTTGAAGAATTTCAGGCAGCATTCCAACATAATCGGGGTCGAGATGTTGAATAACGACAAATGCCATTCCATTGTCTTTAGGCATATTTTGAAAAAAATGTTCTAATGCTTCAAGTCCACCAGCAGATGCTCCAATGCCAACAATCGGAAAACTTAAAGGTTTTGAATCTTCTTGTTTAGCAAATTTTGTATCAGAGATTATTGTTTGAGTTTTTATCTTTTGAGTTGATTTTTTTTTATTTGCCATTTATAGGTTAATAAAATAAATTTTACTAAAAGTAATTATAAATAATTATATACCCAAATAAATATCAACGAAGAAATAACTGGTTAAATAAATCGACAAACTATCCACGAAGGAGTGCGGGTAGGCAAGGTTTAGCTCTTTTGGATGCCGTGAGTGTTAGCATGTGTGCAGGCAGGTAGACAAATGTGCTAAACGTGTGATGGGATTTTTGCGTTAGCAAGTATTTTGTTTTGTCAAGTTGAGAGAAACCGTCGGTTGATTTATTATTTTTTTGTTAAGGAATCGATAAGTAAAATGTTTTTTTAGCTGGTGCATAACTACTAGCTTCCTTCACCCAAGGTGTTCCTATCTCCACCCATTTGGTTGGCTTTGTTCACCTTTTATTAATTAATCTGATTTTCAAATATACAAAAAAAATATAAATATATTAAACGCAATGAGTCCTTTTTTGTTTAACTCAGGATTTGAATAATCACCTGTTAATATGTTTTTGTTTTCAGAATAAAACATGAACGATCAGCTATTAATTTTGATTAATACTAAAAACAAAAAACATGAAAACATTCTTCATCCTGATTTTATTATTCTCCTCAACATGTATTTTTTCACAGCACACGATTGTAAAAAAATCAGGGGATAAAGTTAAAGGCGTTGTATTTGAAATACGCTATGATACCTTGACCATGATGACCAACGGCAGGATGATCAAGCTGCACATGCGTGAGGTCAGCTCCATCTTCTTTGATGAGTATGTTGCTTACGACGGCAGATTACTTGACAATGAAATGGAAAAGATGGTGAAGTCGGGTGATTACATCGTCAAATACAAACTGAAAGACCGCACCATGACAAAGATACCAAAGGTAACCTGCGCCACACTTGATAAAGGAAGTGTTGTCGTTACCATTTATGTTGACCGGTATGGGAATGTGGTCAGCGCTGAACCGGGAGCCGTGGGCTCAACCACAACAAATGAATACCTGTATGCCAAAGCGCAATTTGCAGCAATGGAAGCCAAGTTCGATCCGTCACCCAATGCGCCTTTAAAGACAAAGGGTTCCATCACCATCATCTATTAAAACCATTTTTTCATTTTACGGACAACATGTAAACCTGATTTCACTGCAAGGGGCAACATATTTTTTTGATAGTGCAAATAAACACATTCATTGGCACCAAAACTTTTGTAAAACCGGGCAAGGTCAGGATCATTGGATCCTTCAAAATCAAATGTCAGTTCACGTTGAGAATTCTCGTTGATAAACGAATCAATGAGCAATGACATGGCTCCATTGTTGCGAGCAGCACGATTCACCGCCGAAAAAAGAAAAATTACTTTTTTGTTGCTCACCACAAAAAAAGCGCCTGCACATAACTGATCATTCTCAAATGCCGCATATACACTCGCTTTATCGCGATACACACAGGAATAGATCAGTTTTTTCAGAACAGCATAGTCACTCTCTTTAAATGTTTCAAGATTTTTCCCTCTGTTTTTTCTGAACAGGTTAATGATCTCTTCGGGATTATGGTTTTTCCTGATCTCTACATTGGCTTCAATGGCTTTCTTGATATTTCGCTTTGTATTCGATGAGTATTCCTTTTTCAGGTGAACATACGAATTGATCAAATCTATTTCGTGGGTGAGATTTTTTTTTATTTTAAAACCGGGTGCTTCAACTTTATTGTGAATGTTCAGGTTTATTTCAATGAGCTGATAGATTGGCGGAATAGCAAGTAAGAATTCCTGAACCTTATCAGAAGATAAATGCAATTTTGAAAACACGCCCAACTGCTGTGTAAAAAATGGTTGATACAAATAACTGACACCGTATTTTGAATTGGATGTCAAAGGGAATACACGCACATAATCATCTTCAACCAATGCCTCCCAGTGTTTACAAACAATATCAAGATACCAGGCATAAGCATAAATGATCCCGTTAAAAGAATGTTCAATGCATTCATCCCATTTTTTTTTATCAATTTCCTGATAAGCAATAAATTTAATCATCACTCCGGGCGTATTTGATCATATCCTTATAAATGTAACGCCATCCTTTCCATCGCTTCTGTTCGCTCAGTGATTCATTATGCCAAAGCGAAATAAAAGTTCCGTTCACAGCTTTTACTTCATCCACCAATTGTTTTATTTCTTCAATGGCTTGTGAAGCATTAACGCGTTTGTAATCCTTGAGTGTACCGTCCATTATGGCAAACGGATGTATGCGCAGGTTTGTTTCACTGTCCATATCCAGATCGAAAAAATTAAATGAATCACTGATTCCTGCCCTGAAGCCGCCTTCAGAAGCGTATCCCATCGAATAATCATCCGTGATATCATACTTGATCAGGTTACGGTATGTATCGGGAAGAACCAATTTAAGAAAGTGCTGCCTGCTCTTGGTTACATCAGTGTGTAACACTCGTGACAAAAGCCGTATTTCATCTTTCAACTTTTCCCCATCTGTATTCGAAGCAAAAGAAGGATGAATACCAACTTCTCCATAATCTGCAAGCAACTTAATCAATGACTGAAACTTCTTATTCTCAGTAGAAATATTTTTATCGTATTGACCATACTGTGAAAACAAAATAAAAAAGATCGGTTCCAGTTTGAATTCCTGATGAATAGAAATTAAATAATCATAGGTGTCAAAAGGATCTTTTTGTTTTCCTCTTAACACGTTTGTTCTTTCCCTGAACTCATCCATATCCCAATTATAAATTGATTTGATATAACCTCCTAAAGTCCTGACAAGTCCTTTCATCATGTAAGAATAAGCAAGGTCAATATCAATGGTTGGAATGAATTTATATTTTCGTTGGGTAAAAATCAAATCCGGAAATTTTTCATGGATAATTTTGGCAATTTTAGCAGCCCATATATTGATTACCGGTTTGTGAAGAAAATTATTTTTATATGCAATACTATCCTGTGGGGTAAACCGATCATATTCATCTTTAATAAACGGAAGATATTCTTCATATCTCGAAACAAGAAAAAAACTGGCAGCAAAGGGATCAAAAGGCATTGCTGCATGATGTTCATATACAGGAAAAAAAACCTGTACATTGTCATACTTCACAAATACCAGATGCTGGTCATTGATACCATTTTCAAATAAAAGATCATGGGCGAAAAAAAATAATTCATCACCGATCGGATGATGCGAATAACTAATTTTGGGTAACGATGAACTCTGAAATTCTTCTATCGAATTTGTAATTCTAAAATCGGTCTTGAGTAATTCTTTAAAAATCAGTTTGAAAATATAACTGATTCGTCGGGTTGTTTTAGTTGTATAGATCAGTATCATTAGGTACGATGATATTTCAAAATTTCATTACAAATATATTCAGCAGAATGACCATCTCCAAAAATATTTTCAAATTCAATGTTATGTTCTTGCTTGAAAAAATGGTATGCATTACGAATTCTATTTTCATCAACATCCGTTAATATCCCTGCACCGTGTTCAATGATCTCAGTCCATTCTGTCTCATTGCGGAAAATAGCACATGGTTTCTTAAAATAATATGCATCCTTCTGTACTCCGCCTGAATCGGTCATAATCATGAGTGCATGTTTCTCCAGCATGGTAATATCAAGAAATGACATTGGTGAAACAAAAATCATATTCGGATTATGAAGCATCTCTTTTTGATCAGCTTCTGAAAAATTATTTTTAACAACCTTATCGGTTCGGGGATGCAAAGGAATAATCACTTTAATATTATCATCATATGAAATTTTATGTAATGCTTTGAGAATGGATAATAATCTGTCCGTTTGATCTGTATTAAAATCCCTGTGAATCGTAGCAAGCACGTATTGTCCTGATTTTAATTCATATTTTGTAAGCACCTGAGACTTTTTTTCAGCCAGTTCAGAAAAAAACAAGGTATTGTCATACATGATATCCCCACTTAATCTAACACATGGATTATCTGCAGAATAAGGCGGTTTGGCTGAAGAATCAAACCCTTCATTCACCAGATTTTTCAAACTTGTTTCCGTGGGTGCAAAAAGGTATGACGCAACATGATCACACACAAGGCGGTTGATCTCTTCAGGCATTTTTCGATTAAATGAACGCAGACCAGCTTCTATATGAATCACGGGGATATGCACCTTGGCAGCGGCAACCGAAGCTGCAAGTGTTGAATTGGTATCCCCAAACACCACACAATAATCAGGCTTCTCACCCAGCAATATCTTTTCAACACCGGTCATAATGGCTGCAGTTTGCTCAGCATGCGAACCGGAACCGATATTGAGATTATAAGCTGGTGATGGAATCTGCATCTCTTCAAAGAAAACATTAGACATATTCTCATCATAATGCTGACCTGTATGTAAAATGATCTCTGAAATTTTATCAGAAAATTTATTTTTAATTGCACGACTTAAAGCGGATGCCTTTATAAATTGTGGTCTCGCTCCTACTACTGTTAAAAATCTAATCATTCATTAATACCTTTTCACTGTTCACTGATTACTGGTCATTCGTCATTCGTCATTTGTCATTCGTAATTAAATTACATTATTCCTTCATCTGCAAAGCTAAAATATTTTTCATCACCAATGATTAAATGATCCAAAACAGAAAGATCAAGCAAAGCAGCTGATTGTTTTAATTTTTTGGTCAGTTCTTTATCTGCTTCGCTCGGGTTAAGATTACCTGAAGGATGATTATGAGCAAGGATCAATGAAGTTGCCTGAGCATCAACCGCTAATTTTAATATTTTTTTTTGATCTACTATCGTTCCACTGATACCGCCTTCGCTGACTGAAATCTTTTTAATGACCTTATTGGCTCTGTCGAGCAATAGAATCCAGAACTCTTCATATTTTTTATCAATCAATGACGACAATAAATAATCAAATGCATCTTTACTCGATATGATTTTCTTTCTGATCATCACCTCTGCTTCACGACGACGTTTGCCAAGTTCAAGCGCAGTGATGATACTGATTGCTTTGGCTTCACCAATCCCTTTAAATTTCTTCAGATCCGAAATGGATAATTTTGAAAGTTCAGTTAAATTATGATTGGAATGAGCAAGGATTTTTTTTGCCAGATCAACTGCGGATTCTTCTCTGGAACCTGATCCGATCAGAATAGCAATAAGTTCAGCATCACTTAATATAGTTGCTCCATGCACCAACATCTTTTCTCTGGGACGATCATCTGCTGCCCAATCTTTAATAGGAATATATTTTTTGTCCGGTTCCATCATCAGAGGTAGACAACGAAAATATGAAATATTTTCAAATTGAATATGATTTATTAAATGTGATGCGGTAGGTATTATTCCAAATATTTCTTCAGCTTCTCAAAGTCAAGAATAGTAATATCCCTGCGTTCGGCTTTAATGCATCCATCCTGCTCAAGTTCGGAAATTGCGCGGGCAATAGAAGGGCGGGCCACCCCAAATAATTCAGCCATTTCCTGTTGTGAATTCGTAAAACTGACAACACGAAGCATATTATTCTTTGAGAGTGTGATTAGATAATGCGCTAACTTTCCTTTAATGGTGCTGAATGTAAGGAAGCGTATTTTATCAGCAAGGAATTGTGATCGGGATGAAATTACATTTAAAAAATTATTAAGCACAACTTCATTTTCCTGCATGATATGAACAAACTCGGTTTTTGACAAAGATAAAATTTTCACTTTGTTCATTGCAACAACATTGACAGGGAAACGGTTATATCTACCAAAAATAAAAGATGGTGCAAGCGGTTGACCCGGCAAACGTTCTTCAATCTTAATGGTTCGCCCGGACGAATCGATCATCTCCCCTTTGACGCTCCCTTCAATAACTATAAGCAAGCGATCGCAGACATCACCGCTCTGAACAATCATTTGTCCTGTATTATAATTCACCAATTGAAACGGGTGACTTGAAAAGATTTGTATTAACTCATCTATTTGCAAGGTATTAAAAAGCGTCGACTGCTGTAATATTTCAAACATTTAAACTAATTTATTCATTCACACTTTTAATCAAAATAAAACATTTTGATAGCCAAAGCAGCATGTATCAAAACAGAAAATAAAAGTACAAATGCCATGATCTTATGTGTTTTATTTTTCACATAAATTACACCAGTACCTGTGAGAAGTTGAAATATCAAAAGCAGAATATTAATTATTCCCAAAACAACGATCGGATTCATACTGAACTACAATTTACAAAAATGAATTTAATATTTAAAGAAATTAAAACTAAACAAATATAAAAAATTTGTTTTGAATAAATAAAAACTAATATTTTTTCCTTTTGGGTTTCTGACGGTTATCATAAAAATTCAACAAAACAATTTTATCTTTTCTAATTTGATAAAATAAGGTTATTTGTTTTACAATCATAAAACCACGAATATTCAATTTTTTATTTTCAATTGAACCAATTTCTGGAAACTCATAAAGTATATCAAGAAAATCATATACTTTTTTAACAAATATTGACTCTGAATGTTCACCCCATTCAATATTAATATATTCAATAATTGAATCAAATCGTTTAACAGCAGATGTAGTCCAGAAAATTTTTAAAGCCATTTTTTATGCTTTTTAACCATCTCAGAATGTGGTATAATATTTTGCAGATTATGACTTTCTTTTTCAATATTGATAAGTTCTTCTTGTTCTTCGATACTCAATCGGTTCCACAATGAACCATCCGCTGAATCCTTAGCTTTTAGGAGTAAATCATAAAATTGTGATAACAAATGTTCATTAGTCATAGTATCAATCAATTTATGTAAATTCGATTTTAATTCAATGGTTGTCATTGTTTTTTCTTTCAAAGTTAAAAAAAAATATTTATATGAATATAAAAGCTAAATAAATTTTTCTCATTCTCTTAAATTAACAATTAGTCATAGTGGGGCTGAGAATAAATCTAAATCATTAATTTGTGATTCGTAAATAAATTAATAAAATTCACTTAAAAATAAACATCATTTGTAACAAATGTTACAGTAAAAAAATAACACATGAAATACTTTTGTTTCAACTTAAAAATGAAAAATGAAAAGACAAATAATTAAAATTGATGAAGACCTCTGCAATGGCTGTGGAGAATGTGTTCCAAACTGCCATGAAGGGGCACTGCAAATTATTGACGGAAAAGTTCGGCTGGTCAGTGAATTGATGTGTGATGGACTTGGTGCTTGCATTGGACACTGCCCTGTTGGAGCCATAGAAATAGAGGAGCGTGAAGCAGAACCTTATGATGAAAAACTGGTGATGAGTGAAATGGTTACAAAAGGCATAAATACAGTTGTTGCACACCTTCAACATTTAAAAGAACATGGTGAAACAGGGTTTCTGAATGAAGGCATTGATTATCTCAACGAACATAAAAACGAATTAAATTTTAACAGTATGGATGTATTAAATAAAATTCAACATGAAAACAAACCACAAGCATCTGCATGTGGTTGTCCCGGCTCTAAGGAAATGAGTTTCGGACCAACAGTAAAATCTGCAAGTATTGGAATCCCACCTGTAGAAACAGCATCTTCGCTGAGACAATGGCCAGTGCAATTACATTTAGTAAATTCAATGGCACAATACTTTCAGGGTGCTGATGTGTTGCTGGCTGCCGACTGTGTGGCATATGCACTGGGAAACTTTCATCAAAAATACCTGAATGGAAAATCATTAGCTATTGCTTGCCCCAAACTTGATTCGGATCAGGAAATGTATATTGAAAAAATCCGCAAACTGATTGATGAGGCACAGGTAAATACAATTACGGTTATGATCATGGAAGTTCCATGCTGTGGCGGCTTACTGCAAATTGCAAAAAAAGGTTTGGAACAGGCAAAAAGAAAAGTTCCTGTTAAACTACTTGTTGTTGGCATCAAAGGTGATATTGTTCATGAAGAATGGGTGTAATTTTAATATTAAATTTTTCTACCTATATTGATTGATTATCATTAATAAATCTAGTATTATTTAAATCCAGACCATAAAACCATCAGAAAAACTGATGGTTTTAGCATTTGTTCGTTAGTTAAGTATTATAGCTGCCAATTACAAATTCTTTAAAAAACTATTTTTTAAAATATATTTTATTATTTTTGTTTCAAATCTCTATTAAAAAACAAAAAACAACTTTAAATTTATATCTATGGAAAAACAATCATTATCTCCAGCTATTCAGAAAGCTATTCAACATTTGCATCGCCCTGAATTACCAAAAATATTAAAAATACAAGGTGAAGTTATCAAAGCCATTCATGAATACATGGAATCAAAAAATGTAACACCTGTGATGCCTTTAATGACATCCCCTATCACCGACCCATTGAATCATAGTGTTACAGAAGCGGATTTCAAATATGCCGGTCAAAGTTTTTCACTGATGAAAAGTATGATCCTGCACAAACAACTCCTATTAACGAATCCTCATCTTGAATCAATCTATATTGTTTCTCCAAATGTACGCCTTGAAGGAGAAGAAAGATTTTCCACCGGCAGACATTTATTTGAATTTACTCAGGTTGACTTTGAATTCAAAGGCAAGGACATGAATTATGTATTACGATTTGTGGAAGAAATGGTATCATTTGTATTTACTAAAATAAATTCAAAAGTTGGCGATCTGGTCAAAGAACTTCGTGGTTCACTGATTACGGTTCCCGGTATTGACTGGCCAAGATATTCTACACATGAACTGATAGCCAAATATGGCGAACATTGGGAAAAACAATCATCTCTGGATGCTAAAGGTCCCTATTGGGTTACTGATCATGAACGTGAATTTTATGACAGGGAAGAAGAAAATAATCCTTTTCATTATAAAAATTATGACATCATGTGGCCAGAAGGTTTTGGCGAAGGTCTTTCGGGAGCTGAAAGAGAAAATGAATACAATCAGATTCTTATGCGAATGGACAGATCAAAAGCAAACCCTGAAAGTTTTAAACAATATCTTGAAATTGCCAAAGCAGGTTTATTACCTAAAACTGCCGGCGCTGGTATTGGTATTGAACGTTTAACACGTTATATTACCAATAGAAAAGATGTTAATGAAGTTTGTCCGTTCAGCAGAAAACCTTTTGATACTATTCCTTTTTAATTATCTTCAAATATACTACTAAGAGCATAGGAACCTATGCTCTTTTTTTTTATTTTTACGTACATATTCTATTAAAAATAAATCTAAATAAAATAATTACATATGCTATTCTATAAATATTTATTTCTAATTTTTATATTTTCAATTTTTTCTTTAGTCACCTCAGCTCAGCGCTTCCGATCAGGGATGCAATTAAGTCTTGTTGGTTCACAGGTAGATGGCGATGGGGCTTCAGGATATAATAAAATTGGCTTGAATGCGGGTATTTTTGTTAATACCAAAACATCGGAAAAAACCTCTGTGCAACTTGAATTGAATTATATTCAAAAAGGCAGCAGGCAAAATCCAACACAAAATAATAATTTCAGTGAACTTAAAATAAGGTTAAGTTACATTGAATTACCGTTGGTACTTAGAAAACATTTTTCAGGCAGATTGAAGAATTTCACCATTGAAACTGGCTTTGCCTATGCTGTTCTGATGAAACAATATTCTGAATTCCAGTATCTTGTTAATGATGAAAAACCTTTTTTAAAACAGGACATCAGCAGTATCTTGGGATTTAATTATCAAATTACCGAAAGAATTAATTTGAATTTCCGTTCAGAAAATTCAATGTTCTTTTCCCCTATCAGATATTTTGACTCCTCACATACACGCTGGCTTTTAAAATGGGGTTATTACAATGTCGTATTATTAGGAACCATTCAATATATTATAAAATAAATAATGAATAAAAAACTTAAACTGATTGTTGGAGTTACAGGCGCCAGTGGTTCCATGTACGCACAAAAATTATTTCATAAACTGATAGAAATTAAGGAACAAATCAATTGCTGTGATGTTGTTTTTTCTGATTGCGGAAAACAAGTGTGGGAATATGAATTAAAAAATAAAGACTATTTAAATTTACCTTTTACCCTTTTCGATAAAAAAAATTTCTTTGCACCTTTTGCATCCGGAAGTGCAGATTATGATGCTATGATCATCTGCCCCTGCTCAATGGGTACGTTGGGAAGAATTGCTTCCGGTGTATCGGACGATCTGATTTCACGTGCAGCAGATGTCATGCTAAAAGAAAGGAAAAAACTAATCATGGTCGCCCGTGAAATGCCTTTAAATCTGATTCATATCAACAACATGAAAACCATCACTGAGTCAGGTGGTATCATTTGCCCTGCCTCCCCATCCTTTTATAACCATCCAAAAACCATAGATGATGCGATCAATACTGTTATTGATAAAATTTTAAAATTAGCAGGGTTAGATATTAAAACTTTTGAATGGGGTGAAAAGAATCTAATCATCCCTCCCAATAATCATATTTAATCTTGCAACCTTCATTATTTTTAACTATTTCTAGAATTGCATTCAGATGTTAAATTTATGAATATATTTATCATTAAGTACACCTTATTCTTTTATCAATTTCTGCTGATACTCTTGCGTTGACGATTTAATTCTTAAAATATAAATGCCTTGAGAAAGTGTGCTTACATCAACATCATTTTTCCCCACACTTAATTTCTCATATTTTACAAGCACTCCAGACATATTATAAACAAATAAAGAAACACTATTCTGTTCTATCCCGTTAATAGTAATATGGTCAACAGTCGGATTGGGGTATATATTTATAGGACTATCATATGTAACGGATTGAACACCTAACACGATATTATTATAATTATACGCAGCTGTTTTCCCTGTTTCATCCGTTGCCAGTAAAACAACATCAATACTAACATCTCCTTTTATTTTATGAAGATATACTGTTAACGTCAGCGTAATTGGGTCAAAATACATCCATGACGGTAATAGGTCGCCATTACTTAAAACTAATCTGTACGTAATATTATTTCCAATAAAAGAAATGTTTTTAAATGCATCTTTAGAAAATTTAATAACCGTAGAGTCATTTTGAGGATTTAAAGAAAATGAAGAATCACCGGGTATTTCAGTTACTTCTTTATAAACCAGAAAACCCTTATTTAATTTTGTATTACCAACATTTACATCATAAAAGCCAATTGTTTTAATATCAGTGTCAATGATAAATGTAGCATTAAGCTGATCCGGATTGATAAAAGTTATACCAATGGGTTCTATAACTTTTGAATCATTACTTAATGAAACTACATCCGTTCCTTGCTGAAAATTCAAATTAACACCTGAAATGGTTAGGGTTAAGGTCTTTCCCAAAGGTGATGTCGAAGGTGTGACAGAACTTATATAAGGAATATTGGGACCTGCAGACAATTCAAAACTTTTTGATAATATAACTGTTCCTTCTACATTATTACTGATAAATACGGAATATAAACCCACTGGATGTGAATAAAGAAAAGAACATTCAACCTGTACGGTGACATCATCCACTACTTTAATTTTTTTGGGAAAAATGACAGTTCGATCATTCCTTAAAATAATACTGTTAGTGTTGGATAAAAAATGTGTATTGTTACCTTTAATAGTTAGCAAAATTGTTTCACCTTGTTTTCCTGTTGAAGGAGTAACCGATGAAATAATTGCAGGTGTTGAGTCCGGATAAATGGTTAATCCGTGAGGTAATGTTAATGAACAATTTTGATATCTGTTAATCGTTACATCATATTGCCCAGGTATATAATTCTGAAGTAAATTAAAGACAGCAATGATTGTATTATTTGAAAAATATGAATAGGATGTAGGTTCAATGATATTGTTCCCATTGTCAAGGACTACTACATCGGTTCCTTGCTGAAAAGTCACATTATCTCCTGTGATGGTTAATGACAACTGTTCACCTATTGTTGCAGTTTTTGGAGTCACTGAGACAATTGAAGGAATTTTTGCCGTAGGTTCTAAAGTGAAACTACTGTCAATTCTCATAGTACCGTCAAGAGCATTAGAAACAACCATATTATATTTCCCTGGAGATTGACAAATTTTAAAGTTAAACACAGCTGTTAACATAGTATCATTATCAATAGTTATCTTCTTGGGATATATTTTACTGGAAAGAACTAATTCAACATTTGTATTGCTTTTAGTAAAATGTGTGTGTATCCCTTGAATTGTAATAGCAACTTCCGTTTCCTGTGTGCCTTTTTGAGGATTAAATGATATTAACGAGGGCTTCACAGAGGCAGGGAGTAAAGTAAAACCATTTTGCAACATCTGGTAAACAAACTGACTTCTCGCATTTAAAATCTTGACATCATAAGCACCAGCAGTATAATCCGAAGAAAAAGTAAAAGTAGCTAAAACTGATGAATCCGAAGGAACAATAACGCTGACAGGGTCGGGTGAAATAATTGTTATACCGTTTGTAATTTGGATAAGATCAGTACCTTGTTGAAAACCGGTATTCAATCCCGAAATTGTTACTTGTAGCTTTTGACCAAGCTCAGCTGAATTCGGTTCAATTTTTAATATTTTCTGTCCAAAAGATAATGAGTTTAAGAGCAGAAACAAAACAGAAAGTTTAATTTGATTTTTCATGTGTTTAGATTTTTAGTTTTATTGAAGACACTTTAATTAATAAAATCACTATTATTTTAATAAAATTCAAGTTGTAAATTTTAACAAAGATGTTTTTCTTTAAGATAAGGTTGCGTTAAAAAATAAAGATTTAAAATATATCAAACGCCAAATATGTAAAAATATTATCCACCATGAAGCTTTATTCTTATTGGCTTTCAGCTGCTTTTTAATACAAATTTATGAATGATATAAATGGTTAAAAAACACAAATAAATGAATAAAAAATTAAAACTAATTTTTTTATTCTTTATTTAATTTTTGTTGAATGAGCCCCATATACTGAATATATTTTGGATTATCTTTTTTGCAAAATCCATTTATTAATACATGATAAGCTTCAGAATATAATCCAAGATTAAAGTAAACAGCACTCAGATTTAATCGCGCTTCGTCAAAGTTCGGTGCTATTGATAATCCTTTTTTATAATAAGAGATTGCTTTCTCATTATCTCCACTCAATGAATAACAGGTAGCAAGATTATTTAATATATGAATATGATATGGATTCATCTGATATGCTTCTTCAAACTTAATCTTTGCAATTTGAACATTACCTATATTAAAATTTGCATTACCTGTGTACCAGGATAAAGGAGTACTAAACGGATCCATTTTATAATAAAAAGACTCAGATTGATCTATTTCATTAAGAACCTCTAAGTTATTGTTTGTCATTTTTGCCTGAAGTGCTAAACGAGCATGGGTTTCAGAGACATACCTGTTAATGCCTATAAGAAAAAAAACAAAAATAATAATACCAATAATCAAAAATTCTAATGTTTTAAAATTCCCTGTCTGTTTCTTTTTTGGGGTTAACTCGAGGTTAGTCCTCGCTATGACAGCTAAAACCAAAGCAAGGACAATAGTATGCTCAATTCTTTCTTTAGGAAAACTAAAAAAAGAATAAATAATATACCCAATTAAAACAGTAAAAATTACTGAAAAAAATAAAAAATCATCATAATCAGTTACTCGTTTTAAAAGTCCGAATAATAAATATATAGAAATTATAAATATTAGAACAAATAATACTAATCCAACTATACCTAATTCACTTAACACCCAAAGAAAATCATTATGTGGTCTCTGATAAAAGGTAATAAGATCTTCTGAAACAAGTTCTTTGTTTCCAAATTTTAACATTTCTATCTTCCAATTTGCCAGTCCATAGCCTACAATTGGTTTTTCTTGAGCTAATTTAATTGTTCTTTTCCATAATTCAAGTCTATCTTTAGTAGAACCGTATTCGAAATTTACAAATCCCTTTACATGCTGTTTAACAGTAGAACTTTTACTGAAAGAAATATAAAAAATAACTGAAAATATTAAAACTGTAATGAAAAGTAAATATACATACCATTTTTTAAAAAAGGGATTAATAAAACGAGTTCTAACATAAAACCACAATTGGAAAACAAACAAGATAATTATTCCAAACAATAATGAAAGCCATGAAGCTCTGTTAGATAAAACGATTAATAAAAATAAAGAAAAAATAAAACCGATTATCCCAATTATTTTATATAATTTATTTGTATTCGTAATAACAATGTAGATTGTAAATGGAAAAGAAAAAAATAATATCTCGGTAAATAAATTCCTATGTCCAAAAGTTGCATTTATTTGATAGGTGCTATAAGGAATACTTAAAGAACCATTAGCCAGAACTTGAATGAATTGAAATAAGCCACAAATACACAAAATTATATTTAATAATGTAAATGCTATCGGTAGATCTCTTTTTAAATCTTTAATACGGATACATTTATAAATCAGATAGAACAAAGTAAACCCAAGCAGAATTTTTAACCAATCAAAAAAAGCATCAGGAAAATTATTTGAATGAATTGATCTTAATAAAGCCCAAAAAACAAACAATATATAAACTACCAGCAAAGGCGTTTTATAAAATTGAATTCCAAATTCCGAATCACCAAAATACTTAATGCTTAATATTAAAATAATCAATGAAGTAGCAATAAAACGAATATAAACATCAGGATCAAGTGTTGAGTTTGAAAATAGTAATGGAATTAAAATAATGAGAAAGTATAAAATAATCTTGTTAAAAAATTCATTTTTCATTAATTACATTTTAAGTTACATGAAATAAAATTTATTAGATTTTTTTAAACGTCATATTTAAATCTTTATTTTTATTTTGTAAATATAATATTAATACTTTTTTTCAAAATTGAAAAAATTTCGGCACAGTGTTTGTATTTTCAATTTCAAAACCTGTTAGCCATGAAAACAACAATTCAATCAATCTTCGTAACAGCCGCACTACTGGCTGTATTTACCAGTGCGAACGCACAACGTTTTGTGGTGGTAAAACCACCTCACCCTCATGCTGTAATCATTGGAAGACATTTAACGCCTCCACCTCCAGAACGAATATGGGTTGAAGGATTCTGGAAATGGAACAGAATGTATCACAACTATGTTTGGGTGTCGGGTCATTGGATGTATCCAAATCCAAGAAGACATTGGAGACATTAATTTTATTTTGTTAGGAATAGATCAGTTCTTACTTTTAATAAAATTAATATATCGGGTAGATAACTCATTCATTCGGTTAATATATTTAATCCTGAATGCATACATCCCTTCAGATAAATGTGAGATATCAACCTGTTCTGAAAAAGCACCATCAACATCATTTATCTTATAGGATTGAATAACTTCACCTTCCATACTATACAAATCGATTACAACATCTTGTAGTTTTTGAAAAGTATTTATTGTAAGCTGAACAGTATTATTTGCAGGGTTTGGAAAAATATTAATATTCGTTTGCTTATTATATTCATGAACACCTAATTCATTTGTTGTAAAATATAATTTCCATCCACCTGCTGTGACAATAGAATTTGAAGTAAATATTAACAGCACTTCAGAAGTATTGACTGTGATGTCAGCGGGTAACGTATTTCCTGACAACTGTTGAATCACAGTATTAGTTGTATTATCAATTATTTTCAATTTGTCATAATTTAGTTCTGTATCAAACTGAACGAAATGGAGTGTTATAGAATTAGCACCGGTTGGTTTGATCAACCATTTACACAAACTGTTGTTTGAATAATTTTTACTTTCACTCCCATCACTGATTGTATCCACAACTGAATTAAATTCAACAATTCCGCTGCAATAAACAGGTTCGGACAACGAATACGTTGCCTGAAAACCCGGAGCCGTTATGCTATCATCAGAAGTAAACACAATAAGCATTTGGTTTCCTTTTGATACAACACTCTTGGGTAATGATGTTCCTGAAAGTTTGGCAAGCACTAAATCAGAAGTTGATGCACCATTATAAATAGTAACAAAGTCCTTATCCGATTGTGTATTAAACTCATTAAAAGTTAATATAATATTTTGATTTGTTGTAGACGGATTGATCAGCCAACGACAATCGGAATTATTTTTATAATCCTTAATGGGTCCACTCCCATCAAATATAGTTCCGGTGGTACCTGTCATAGTAGTTAGATTGGAGGAGCAATAATAAGGATACACACTTTTATCCGGCATAATATTTACGATTGCACTTTGTCTGTAGGAAAAATTTAACCCACCTGGAACAATACTCGTTATGAGATAATAGCCATTATAAGCTCCACTCCAACCAAAATTAAAATGAAAATAATTCAGATCATTATATCCATCGCAAACAAAAGAATGACCGGACGTATCAGTACTTAATGGGAAGCCACCATACATAATTGGCTGTTTTAAATCTAAATATTTTTTTAAACTGTCTATCCAATAGGCATCATTCGTTCGGTTTATTGAACGTGCATAGGGATATTTAAAATTAGTAATTAATGCATATTGAGCATAGGTTTGCAAAGTGCTGGATGAAACAGGACCATAATCCATCGCAACCGATATACCTAAATGATATAATAACATAGCTACATCAGGATTACTGGCATATAGCTTGTCTGTCATATTATTCCAGTTATAAAATGTTTTCCCGAAATTCGCTGATAATAGTCCATATGAAGATAATCTATATGAATAACTACCTACACCTTGTGATGGAAATTTATAATAATTCATCACTAGCCCCATTGCAGTCGCAACACAACCAGTCAGAACATGCCCACCCGGACCGGTAGCATCTACAGGGCAACGTTCATTATAGTATTTTGTCTGATCCCATTTGGCAGTGACCAACGGTCCAACAATAACAGCCCCTTTTGACAATTGTAAAGCATTAACATTATTATTAAAAAAGATATCCCATAATTTCGTATCTGCTAAATCAGGTTGAAGATTTGTGTGAAGAGCAGACACGATTTGTTTCTTATAAAATTCAAGCCACTCACTGAAAGCATCCGGCTGATTCACATTTGAATAATTACTTTCAAAAGAAAAACCAAGCACAGGGCGAATACGATCATCCGCTGATATGACAACAAAACCTGTATCTGTAAAATTAAACACATATAGCAATGTGTCCTGAACGTCTTTAACTACAAACACTTCAGAGACTTCAGTGGGTGAAGCTGAAACAGATTTATTATTTTTTAAAGAATAATAACTATAAAAATTTCGGGCAACACGTTGGGCATATTTAAGTTCAACCTTAGCAGAAAATGCACTCGATGAGAAAAAAAATACAGAAAATATGAGGTAATAAATGTTATTTCTCATGAATATTTTTGAATGAGTAGATATTTTATATTTTTACAATTAATAAAGTTAACTTAACGAAAAGCGTTACCATTTTATTTACAAATTTAAAAAAATAAATGAATTACCTTTTTCATTCTTATCTGTCAGGTAATGACAAAGACATTATTCTTGGTGGTTTCATTGCAGATGGGGTGAAAGGAAATCAGATTTTAAATTATAAAGCATCAATCATCAATGGGATCCAACTTCACCGAAAGATTGACGAATTTTCACATACTCATCCGGCTTTTATCAGCAGCCGTAGACGGCTTGACACAAAATACGCAGCCGTAATGGTAGATATGTTTTACGATCATTTTCTGTCAGCAAACTGGAACCAATATTCAACCATACCTTTGAAAAATTATACTGCTGATATTTATAAATATGCGCTGCAACACTACACCATTCTTCCTTTGAAAATAAAAAAACTTCTACCCTTCATGATGTCCTCGGATTGGCTTTCAGCTTATGGTCGGCTGGAAGATCTTCAAAATTTCTTCGAGGGATTGGCAAAAAGAGCGCAATTCAAATCAGGAATGGAATTTGCCGTCATTGCTTTAAAAAAAGAATATCATCAATACAAAAAAGAATTTGAAGATTTTATTCTTGACGTAAAACAATTTTCCGAAAAACAATTACTGCAATAATTGAACAGACAGATCATCAAACTTAATTCCATCAAAATTACCCGAACTCATCATAAGAAGATTTCGTTTATCCCAATCCATTGAAATTATCTCTTGCAACATTTCTTTTGAATCAGTAAATACGTTTAGGTTGCTGCCTCCAAAACCTTCTTTAACCTGTTCAACGGTGATAGAGGGTAACCGTTTTAATTCAAGAGCATGAGGACTAAAATAGACCATTGCTTGATCAGCATCCCGCATGGAATCTTTATATTGCAAAAGAAATTCTTTGCTTAAACTACTGAACGTATGCAATTCCATACATGCCATTAATTTTCTATCCGGATACTGCTCCTTAACAGCTTTGATCGTTGCTTTCAGTTTGGAAGGGGAATGTGCAAAATCCTTATAGATTGCGCAAACATCATTCATTGCAACGAGTTCCAAACGTTTGGAGGCTCCTTTGAAACTACTGATTGAGTGATAAAATTCATCATCTGTCACACCAATTCTGTTACAAATCAATCGAGCTCCGTTTAAATTCATCAGGTTATGTTTACCAAAAACCCAAAGCGGCACACGTTTTTCACCAATGATCAAACTAGTTATTCCGTGATGTATCTCATATTCAGGTAATGTATATGGAACTTTTTTAATGGTTTGTTTTACACCTGCTGCTACTTCTCTGACCACTTTATCTTCATCACAATAAATCAATGCTCCCCCATCAGCAATCATGTTTGCGAATATTTTAAACTGGTCAACATAATTTTCAAATGTGGGAAACACATTGATATGATCCCATGCAATACCGCTTAACAAGGCAATGTCAGGCATATACACGTGAAATTTCGGTCGTCTGTCAATCGGTGAGGTCAGATATTCATCCCCTTCGAGAATCATATATTTGGCTTCATCTGAAATTTTAACCATTACTTCAAATCCTTCCAGTTGAGCGCCAACCATGTAATCACAATCAATATTGCATTTTTTTAAAACATGCAGGATCATCGCTGTAATAGTTGTTTTCCCATGACTTCCACCAATTACGACTCTGATTTTATTTTTTGATTGTTCATAAAGATATTCAGGAAAAGAATAAATTTTCAATCCAAGTTCTTGTGCTTTCAACAACTCAGGATTATCTGATTTGGCATGCATACCAAGGATAACTGCATCCAATTCATCGGAAATATTTTTCACATCCCATCCTTGAATGGATGGCAGTAAACCATATTTGGAAAGCCGGCTTTTAGATGGTTCAAAAATTTCATCATCCGAACCTGTCACCTGATCTCCTTTTTTATGAAGGGCTATGGCAAGATTATGCATGGCACTTCCGCCAATGGCAATAAAATGTACTCTCATTTAAATAAATTTAATGTGTTTCTTTATTCACTTTTTCCTTCTCGAATAAATTAATAAAAACAAACCAAAAAAAAGTAATGAAAAAAATGTTATATAAAAACTTATTCTCAATATAGGAAGATTAAAAACATAATCAATTTTACTTTTTCCAGCAGGAAGAACCGAAGAAATAAAACACAGATTGGACCGAATGATTCTTTCTTCCTTCCCATTGATATAGATATGCCATCCGGGATAACAATTTTGAAGCAGTGTAATTATTTGCATATGTTTAACGTCTGCAATCGCTGAAATCTTCAAAGGAGAAAATGCAGTGATATAAACTGTATCTTTCAAATCACTATTAAGTGGTAACTGTTTAATCCATTGGTAATCATGATTATTGAGAAATAAATCTTTAGACGAATAATTTGATTGTTTTGAGATGGCACTATCAATATTAACCTTGTCAGAAAGGTAAATGAGATGATTATTGATTGTTGCCAAAAACAATGGTGTGAAATGATCCGATAACATTTCATAGTTCGATAATTGAAAAGAAGAAAATCCATCATATGAAATGCGTTTATGAAAACCACTTAAATTTTTCCAGAGAGGGACATGTGCAAATCCACACGTGTCAGAATTCATACTAACTTTGTTCGATGGCATTGGAAATCCTGATGGAAAAGAACGACTGAATTGCATTATATCTTTTGATTTATATTCTTTTGATAAAGCTGTATAAGGTGCATTTAATTGGAAAGAAAGAATCATTTCGATTGATACAATCAGAATAAAACAATTAAGTTGCTTTCTATTATTCGAAATAAACAGCATACAAAAAATCAATAATCCAAGTAAAACCAATTGTATTAAACCCTGAAAAAGCAGATGTTGCAACAACGTTGAATGGACTGAATCAATAAAAATATCTGTATGAATAAAATCAACTAAACCACCGATTGACTTAAATGCCTTGAAAAAGCACAAAAGCAAAATAACAACAAACGTCAATCCTATGCCTATAAAGACAGGAATAGTTGATCTTGTTTTTAATTTAAAATATTGCAAACTATAGCCGGACAAAAGAATTGCACTGATAATAAAATAAAGACGAAATATGCTTGGAAAACGAAACATGTTCATTAATGGAATATGATCGAAAAGAAATGTTCTCACAGGAAGATATTCACCCATGGATGACATTAAAGCAAACAACCCGAAAATAAGAAAAAACCACATCATCGGGGTTTTCTTTATGAATAAAGAATATAAATAAAAAATCAGGCAGATTAATCCAATATATCCATTTGACATTGATAAATCAGTATTGAAATACGTTAACTCTTTCACCGAAGTATAAGGAAGCAAAAATGAAATCATGGATTGTGGAGAGAACGGGCTGAACAGTGCTTTTTCAAGTGTTATGGCTTGTGCACGGGTTAAATTTGGAATAAGATAATAAATGGAAACTAAAATAAAGGAAGAAAAAAGTATAGTAGTTATTCCAAATGTCAAATTACAAAAAATGAAAGTTTTAATTTTATCATATGTTTTCTTTTTCAGAATGTAAAATATATTTAACAGAAAGAGGATCGCAATCATATAGGTCAGAATAATGGTAGCAGCAGGATAACCTCCCGCAATATGCATATACATGAAAAAACCGGTTTTAAGGGATTCCAGCCAAGAGCCATTTCTGATCAATTTAATATATGAACTTAATATATACGGAGTCCAGGTTCCACTGATAATCCAGGTTAAATGTTGTGCGTTCCCAACAAAAAACCCGCAAAACATAAATGAGACAGCCATTATATAGGATATCCTTCTCGACATATTAAGTGTTCTACCCAATAAATACATTCCTGTTCCTGCTAAAAAAAGATGAATAATGAATTCAAAACTTAGCGAACAGACATCATACCCCCAGAGATATCCGATGATCCATGCGAAAGGATACCAGGCACCACTTTGAGGATCGGCATGGATTGGATAACCAAGAAATAAATAAGGATTCCAAAAAGGCAGAACATGATTCTTCAAACATTCCCCAACAATATATCTGCTTGGATAATAACAATCAAGCATGTCAAACTTAAGCGGGTAAATAAAAAAAGATATTTGGTAATAACCCAGTAAAGCCAAAACCATCAAGGAAAGCAGTATAAAACGATCTTTATGTTTAGTGAAAAAATGAGACATCAAACAAAAATAGTGAAATATTTTTGTCGGGAACCAAACAAATTATTTTTTTTCACAAACTAATTTAAAAATAAAAAAAATTATTAAAAATTTAAAGCAGCGAATATAATTTCTATTAATTTTGAAATCTGATACCAAAAAAATCAGTGATAATATAAAGTAAATTACTTTTTATTAATTCAAAAACAATGTCAAACGATAAAGATTACTTAAAAAAAGTAAAAAAAACAATTATCGGCAATCCCCGTGATTTAACAGACAGTTCCACATTCAGTAAAATTTCTTTGGTTGTTTTCTTTGCCTGGATTGGATTAGGATCCGATGCATTGTCTTCATCCTGTTACGGTCCGGAAGAAATCTACAAACATTTGGCAGGGCACACCAATCTGGCTCTGTTTGTAGGTCTGTTGACCATCTTCACTATTTTCATTATCAGTACCAGTTACAGTCAAATCGTTCGCCTGTTCCCGCATGGCGGAGGTGGTTATCTGGTCGCCAGTCGCTTGATTTCTCCGAGCGTGGGGATGATTTCAGGGTGTGCACTACTGATTGATTATATATTAACTATTTCCCTATCTGTTTCGAGTGGCGCTGATGCCATTTTCAGTTTTGTACCAGCCGGATATATACCTTTTAAATTATACTTTGCCTTCTTTATTCTTTTCATATTGGTCATTCTTAACCTCAGGGGAGTGAAGGAATCTGTTACTGCTTTGGCTCCTATTTTCATTATTTTTATTATTACCCACATTTTGCTGATCGTATATGCTTTTTCAACACATCTCCCACAAATAACTGATGTTGCTGCAAAAACAAGCAATGAATTTTCAAACTCCGTGTCTCAGTTAGGTATATTCGGTACTTTATTTCTGATCATGAAAGCGTATAGTATGGGTGCAGGCACTTATACCGGTATAGAGGCCGTCAGCAACGGCATCCCTAATTTACGCGAACCACGTGTTGAAACTGCCATTAAAACCATGCGTCTATTAGCTATTTCACTTTCAATTGCAGCTTTAGGACTTATTATTTCCTATTTTCTTTTTAATGTTAAAATTCATGAAGGAAAGACATTGAATGCCGTACTTATTGAGCAAGTTTCCGCAGGTTGGAATCCAATTTTAAGTCAATCGTTTATTTATATTACACTCATCTCAGAGGCAGCATTATTATTTGTTGCTGCACAGACCGGCTTTCTGGATGGACCAAGGATCATGGCTAATATGGCGCATGATTATTGGCTTCCCCGCAAATATACTTTACTGAGCGACCGGCTGGTTTCACAAAACGGTATTTTACTGATGGGTATTGGCGCTTTTTTCATCATGTGGCTTTCAAAAGGGTCAGTCGGATTCCTTGTAGTTCTTTACAGTATCAATGTATTCATCACTTTTACATTATCCCAATTTGGAATGGTTAAGCATTGGTTTCAGGTACGGAAAACTGAAAAAAAATGGTTTGGGAAATTAATCATTAACGGAATCGGATTTGTGCTCACCACATTTATTCTGATAACTGTTACAATTATCAAATTCAACGAAGGAGGATGGATCACCATTTTAATTACCGGTGTGTTAGTCATTGTTGCGACATTTATCAAACGACATTATTTTCAGATTGCTCAGGAAATTGCCAAAATACAAAAGACAATGAACTCGAGAATGCCTGAACTGATTGATATGTTAAAATCAAAAATTGATTTTATAAATAACGAAAAAACATTTAAACCAACTAATTCAACTGCAGTTGTTTTAGTTAACGGATATTCCGGCATGGGAGTCTATTCTTTGTTTACTATGTTGAATAAGTTTCACAGTGCATATAAAAATTTTATTTTTATTCAGGTTGGTATTGTGGATGCCGGAAGTTTACATGGTAAAGATGTGATGGATAATTTACAACAAAACATCGAAACAGACCTTACTAAATATACTACACTTGTTGAACAACTGGGTTATCATGCCGAATACCGATATGCCATTGGTACTGATGTTGCCGAAGAAGTAGAGAAAATGATTCCTGAGGTCATTGAAAAATATCCCAATTCAACATTTATTGGAGGTCAATTAATCTTTGACGGGATGTACAGAATATCAAAATTACTGCATAACTTCACTATCTTCTCTATCCAACGCAGACTCTATAAACAGGGATTAACAACAGTAATTATCCCGATCTCTCTGGAACATGCAATAAATGTGAATAGTTAAAAGTACATTTAAAAAAATCTGTAACAAAGTCCGAATTCAAGAGCGAATGCACTGAGAGTGGTTGAATAATTTGTGCCGACATTGTTCCCTTTAACATTCTTCGGCGAACAAGTTGCTGCATATGAACTTATCATACCCAATATTCCAAATCGTTTCTTAAAATAATATCTGGCACGGCTACCCATACGAATGATGTTACCGCCTGCATTATACGTGTAGGACGCATCACTTTCATTCCCTTTAAAGGCAACTGAAAATACGCCCAAGGATGAAAAGACGGATAGATCAAGATGTCTGTCCACATACACATGATAAATCCCTTCAAATGTAAGTTCAGATGTGGAGAATTTCACCAACCGTTTATTTGGAATACTAAATCCATAGAATGCTGAAGGATTGATATTAAAATTATCCGTTCCTGAGTTCAAACCCAGCCCCCATCGATTGGTTAAACCATATTCAATAAAGATCGGATCTCTTTCTCCATGGATCAAAGCCATATGATGAACACCTTCATTTGAATTAGTGATATCACCGGTTGAATAATTGGCTATGTTGTGCCCTTCTGATATACTGATCAATAATGATCCTTTCTTAAATGCTTGCGCTTTCAACGAAAAACTAACCAGTAATAAAACACTTGCAAATATTAAATTAAAAATGTTTTGACAATTTTTTTTCATATCATTCAATTTTTATAAAAACATATTAATGCAGATTAAATATATTATTTTTGAAAACATCAATGTACAACAAACAAACATACATAAAATAAACAAAAAAGTCAAATATAAATATTCAATATTGGTTTATAAATTTAATATTATAAAAGTTATACCAATTATAAATATTAATTAGTCCAATCAATATTTGAAAAAATATAGCCA
>CAYVNP010000030.1:0-45616 GCA_964452905.1 uncultured Bacteroidales bacterium | reverse complement strand
ATAGGTGGCACACTTTCATCCGGAATGGGTGGCACAGTATAGTCCGGAATAGTCAACCAATTGTAATTGATGTAATATTGGTTAAATCGGTTCCTGTGATGGTTACTAATGTGCCCACTGAACCTGATGAAGGTGTGAAAGAAGTTATAGTAGGATTATTTGTAATAAACGCTCCCGAAACAGCAGTTGTTTGTGTTCCACACACACCTGTTACAATACAATAATAATATTTTGTGCCAGCAGTTGTAGCTTGTGGAGTATAACTAGCAGTTTGAGCACCATTAGGAGAACCAAGTGTTGTACCGCCACTATTGATAGCAGTGGTATTGCTAAACCATTGATAGGTCAATAAATCGCCTATGGCTGTAACAGTAATAGGAGTGAATGTGCCATTCAAACATTGTGTTTGGGTAGCTGTTTCCTGGCTGTTGATTTTTGGGGCTATACATTCTTTATACACCCAGGTTGCACCTATATAACTATTATCACGATATCCACCCACTAAGGCTGTTTTTCCATCTGCTGATATACTTACTCCTGTGCCTTGCTCTGGTGTCAAGATATTTCCAGTACCAACTAATTTGCTGCCCTTCTGTGTCCAAACTCCAGCTGTACGAGTATAAACCCAGGCTGCACCATTCATTCCATTATCCCAACCTCCACCTACAATGGCAGTATTTCCATCGGCAGATAAACCTACTGAATAACCTTGCTGAGCAGCTCCAAAATGGTCTGTGCCAACTAATTTACTGCCTTGCTGGCTCCATACTCCAGCAGTACGGCTATAAACCCATGCAGCACCTTGCAAGGTATTATCATAATATCCACCCACCATGGCTGTATTGCCATCTGCAGATAAACTTACGGAGATACCTTGATAGGCTGCACCTGTATTTCCTGTACCCACTAATTTACTTCCTTGCTGGCTCCATACTCCAGCAGTACGGGTATAAACCCAAACTGCACCTTGTTTACTGTTATCATAATCACCTCCTACCATGGCAGTATTTCCATCAGCAGATATGCATACTGAAATACCTTGCCTTACCAAACCTGAAGTGCCTCCAGTACCCACTAATTTGCTGCCTTGCTGTGTCCAAACTCCTCCACTACGGGTGTAAATCCATGCTGCACCAGAACTGGTTTCGTTAAATCCACCCACAATGGCAGTATTACCATCGGCAGATATACTTACAGCACAACCTTGCATTGGGGCCCCAACATTTCCGATTCCTACTAATTTGCTACCTTGCTGGCTCCAAACTCCAGCAGTACGGGTAAAAACCCACGCTGCACCTATAGAATAAGCATCTGACATTCCGCCCACAATGGCAGTATTGCCATCGGCAGATACACTTACTGAACAACCTTGCATAGCTCCACCAATAGCTCCGGTTCCAACTAATTTGCTGCCTTGCTGTGTCCAAACACCATCAGTACGGGTATAAATCCATACTGCTCCTGTATTGCTATTATCAGTATATGCTCCCACAATGGCTGTATTACCATCGGCTGATACACTTACAACATTACCTTGGCGCGATTGTCCAATACTTTCTGTACCCACTAATTTACTGCCTTGCTGTAGCGAAGGATAAGGAGTAGGGGTAATAGTAAAATTAGATGTAGAGGTAGCTGTGCCGCTGGCTGTTGTTACCTCTACCGTTCCAGTAGTAGCTCCAGGCATTACCATGCCAACTAATGTTGTACTCGATTGAGAAACAGTAATTGCTGTTACACCACCAATAGTAAATGCTGTAGGTGTGCTCAAATCAGTACCTGTAATGGTTACTAATGTGCCCACGGAGCCTGAATCGGGTGCAAATGAAGTAATAGTTGGCGCTTGTGCACTACAATAATTAATTACAAATGCAGAATGCAGTATTAATACTGCTGCTGCCACGATAAAAAGTTTAATTTTTTTCATAATAATTGTTTAGGATTTTTTTCCTTACCCCAACCCCTCTCTCAAGGAGATGGGCATAAGGGCTTGGTGGTTTAATTATTCGTTTTTATCTTTTCATTATTCACTATTTAATAACATGCGATTTAATCGCTACAGATGTGCCGTAAGAATAAATTGCATTCACAGGTCTGTTGGCATCTGCAGAATTTGTAATATTATTAGGAGGTAAAGAGATTAACAGATATAACTAATTGTTCAGAAATCTCAACCTTAATATTATCTATTCTTCATTGCCTTTCAAAATTTATTTAAGATTGAAACTTTTCAACGTATTTAAATTTTAAGTATTCCATGTTACTTTATATACTAAACTGCTTCCCAAACCCCATACGCATTTTCATATTTTATTTTATCTGTTCAAACAAATCTTTTTAGTAAAAGATTTATTATTTGTCATGATCCTGACAAAATAAACAGACTGAGCTTTGTCATTCAGTTCAATACTTGTTAATGAATTAGGTTGGAGTTCCCGTGATGTAATTTCTTTTCCTAACAGATCATAAATAGTGATGCTCCCTTTATCATTTGCATTTGATTTATTGCGAATAAAAATATTGTTCAAATCCGCATAGATTGTTATCAGTTCGTTCAATTCTTTTTCTCTCACTGTAGTTGGTGAATCACCGAAATGAATCAGGAACCTGTTATCATTGGAAACAGCTTCAGAAGTGAATGTGTAAGATGAACTTCTCAGATCGGTCTTTTTGCCAGTTTTTAAATCTTCGAGAGTTACATTTACTGCCGGATCAAACATTCCATTATTGGATGAAATTGTAAATATGCCTGCTTGTCCAACATTGAACTGTAAAGGTATACTCGATTTTTGGCTTAATTCCACAGGTAAAAAATTAACAGCCACTTTTGAATTTTTTTCATCCAATGTAAACGTGTTAATCTGAGGAACTAATTCGTCAGGACTTAATAATTTATATGCATCTAAATCTTTATCAAAACCACTGGTAGCTTCAGTCGTAAAACCTATCATACTTTCATCCGAGTAACCATTTCCTGAAACTTTCATACTGAAAATATTTGAATATAAAGGACTATTTTGATTATTATTTTCTACACCTTTCCAGAAAGGTTGATTATACGCTCTTCGAACACGGTTGTCCATACTCCAAAAACCATTATCCGTACAATGGATGTATAATCCTTGCATGGATGGAATATAGCGTGTACCGCCGTTTGTACCTATATGTGTAGTTGAATTATATGTTGCATAACGACGTTGTTGAGAGTCATAGAGATAAATTGTTGGTTCAATATTCGTATTTCCCCAACCATATTCTGAATCCCAGTCAATTGAACAGGGATATGGATTTCCAACCAAATTCCATCCATCACCAAATCCGTTTGTTTTGGTTACAGGATAAGAAATAGTACCAGTATGTAGTTTAGCAATAGGTGCTGCAAACGTAGTTAAACGTTTTGTCTCATCCAATTTTGCTGTATTATATTTTATTGTATATCCACATCCAGCCTGTAAAGAATCAAAACCGGAAATAGATACATATTTATTTAATTTTTCATTATAGCTTTTACCAAAGAAATTTTTAAATACCATTGCACCCATATATCCATTATAAATTGGTGTTGATTGGTAATGCCAGTTATTCAACGTATCATAAACTTGAACATAAACAGTATCACTTCCTCCAGTTCCAAGTAATTTTGAAGAATTATCTTCAATTGCAAACTGTGCCATACTATGTGGATCTGATGCCATTATTTGTATTTTATTTGAAACGTGCATGGTTTTACCTCCACCCTGAATTGTAAACATTTTTCCATGAGCGATATCAACATCATAAAATGTTGTTGTTGATAATCCTTTATAGAGTGAATTCCCATTGAATGTAACCTTTCCATTGTTATGAATATATGTTCCATCGTTAGTCCAGTCACCAGTAACATAAAAATTACCAGAAGATTTTCCGTTAAGTGTATTGGAAATAATTATATTGTTGAAAGTAGGAATGGATGAACCGGCAATAGATGTAACACCGTCAAACGTAACACTGCCTGAATGTGCATTAAAACTGGCTGAGTTGTCGAAATTGCCACCTAATGTAATATTATAATTGGAAGCGGTAACATCAAGCGTACCTGCACTGATTGTAAGATTGCCATTAATATCTGTTGCAGCTGCAAGTGATTTAGTGCCAGATCCACTAATGGTTAGATTTCCATACGATAACGTTGGTGCAGTAATGATTTGATCTGTTCCATTATAATTTACAGTTGAATTATCACTGATTGTGATTGAAGGAGAGTTTGTGCTGGATATAGAAGTATTGGAACCTCCGGAAAATCCATTACTGTTCGACGTATTAAAAGTTCCATTCAGATCGATCGTAACACTTCCAACAGCAGCAATAATTTGTCCAGTTGTTGTACTTATACTTCCAATAATTGTAAGATCACTTCCTGTGCTATTGTGAAGGTTGAAATTATAATTATTCATGATCAATGCACCGGTACTTGCAATAGTCATCTGGTCTGCACTATACGTTCCAGCATTCAGTGTGATATTGTTTCCGCTTCGAATAGTAATCCCTTTATTGTTTGAGTAGGTTGGAACTACAGCCGAAGGTATTCCGTTACCTACGCCCGGATCAGTTCCTGAAGAACTTATTTCCCAAATGGATGAACCTCCATTCCAGTTTCCTGATGCTTTTGTCCAGAAATAAGTATCATTTATAAAAGAAGTAAAATCATTATTGTTCAATTTGCCGGTTGTCTGAGTTAATGAACTGGTTGTTAAAACATGTGTCACAGCATTTGTTGAACTGGCCGGGTCGGGGAGCCAAGCGCTTGTCCCGTTGTCGTATCGTTGGGCAATGAATAGTGATTCATCAGACCCCGTGACATCAGCAACAGGGTAAGTAAATGTTGCGGTATAGGTATATGTTGTCAGGGAAGGAGCAGTAAAACTCCAGTAACGTGAAATATAGTTATCCGATTGTGGATTAGCAGGATGCTTGGCATTTACAACCCTGACACCGACAGCACCAGAGGTAGCATTAGCTGTGAAGCTGAGCGTAACAGGTGAGTATTCTGTAGTACCTGAAGTTTCTCCAACGGGAAAAGTAAATGAAGAAATACCTGTCGCAAAGGTTTTTTTAAGCTGACCGGTTCCATTGGTTACAATCATTTTAGTTGTTCCGGGTGTTCCTGAAATACTGGCAGTAGTTGCCAGCGTAAGATCATTATTGCCAAGAGCAAATAAACCGGAAGTCATTGTCAGTACCCCATTGATCGAACATGAAGCCCCCAGCGCAGCGCCATAAGTATCATTCAATTCCAGATTGGTATAACTTCCTGTACCGGATAATGTATGAACACCACTACCCCCATTGAGAATGATTTTTCCTGCACCTGAATGAGTCCCACTCATCGTGACGCCGCCATTGACCGTAATCGTTCGCCCGGCATCTGCAAGTGTTCCTGCTGTATTGGTCAGGTTGCCGGACAGGATAATAGATTGGTTACCCAGTGTAAGCTGATTCGTTCGATTCATAGTGAAGTTAGCAAGACTGACCGGAGAGGATGTAAATGTATTTGATGGTATTGCAAATGCATTTCCTCCTGTATTTCCAAGTGTTCCAAAAATAAGCGATGCTGATGCGCCGCAGGTTATTGTACCGCTCGTTCTTGAAATAGGAGTATTGCCAACCTGAAAGGAAAGAGTGTTATTTCCAATATTAAATATACCATTGGTTAAGGTAAGCGTCCCGTTGATAGTGATACTTTGATTGCCAAGATTAAGACCTCCGGCTGAATTTATTGTCAGGTTAGACAGTGATGCAGGCGAGGAAGTAAATAAATTATCAGGCAAAGTCAGCGAGGCTGAATTAGTATATGAAACAGAACTTGTACTGCCTGTTGTCAGTGTGCCGGAGGTTCTTGCAATGGCTGGCGCCCCATTTAAAGTAAGTGTATATGCGCCAATTGTAAATACCCCGCTGGTCAGGGTTAATGTACCATTTACTGTAAATGATGCGCTGGTTGTTGAACCATTTGCATCATTCAACTCAAGATTCGTGTAGCTTCCTATTCCACTTAATGTGTGCAAAGCGCTGCCACCGTTTAAATAAATTTTCCCGGCTCCGGAATGAGTGGCATTATTAACAATGTTTCCTTTAGCAGTTATTGTATTTCCACCGTCAGCAAAAATATTATTGGTATTAATAGTTAGTATACCATTAATAGTTATGGGTGCGGTTGCTGTTTTGGTAACTGCACCAGTGGAAGTAAGAGTAAGATTACCATAGGCAGGTATACCGGAAATATTTTGAGACAGATTTGAATTATAAATAACTGTACTTCCGCTATTCAAAGAAATATTCGCATTAATAAAATTAGTTGGAAATGATGTTGCAGAAGTTGTACTACCAAGAGTTAATGTAGAAGTGACAGCCATGGATAATGTTCCGGATGCATTGCCAGTGATTTGATACCCTCCATCATTAAGTGTGTTGTTCGTGTTGATGATGAGACTGCCATTGATTGTTGTTGGAGCATTAAGTGTTTTAGTTGCAGTACTGGTTGACATTAGATTTAGATTTCCATACGTAGGAACCCCGGAGATTGTTTGAGCAGCATTGGAATTATATTTAACTGTACTGGTAGTATTAAGGGAAATATTACTGTTAATAAAATTTGTTGGGAATAGCGTTGCTGTTGACGTTGACCCGATTTGAATCGTTGTCCCGGCTGACATGGTCATTGTTCCACCCGCATTACCGGTGATCTGAAATCCACCATCACTTAAGGTACCTGCAGTAATATAAAGGTTATTATTTACAGTAATCGCACCCGATAAGGTTTTGGTTCCACCACTCTGGATATATAGATTTCTGTAGTTGGTATTTGCAAAAACATTCTGAGTTCCGTTTAAATTATAATAAATTGAGCTGGCATTGGCATCAGTGGTCAGAGTAGAGATGGAATTGGAGGCTCCATTCAAATATAAAGCATGGGTTGCATTGCGCATATCGAGGGCACCTGTACCACTAAGTGTTCCTGTAACACTAACGGTGTTAGCAGAACTTCCGAATACTAAAGAAGCAGCAGTTACTGTCAGATTTCCTCCTACTGTTACCGAACCTTGAATGGTTTTATTTCCGGATCCTGAAACTGTCAGGTTGCGGTAGTTGGCACTGGCAAAAACAGACTGATCCCCGGATCTGTTAAAGTTAATCGTACTGGCGACAGCTGCAGTAGTCAATGTTCCAAGGGTATTGGTTGCTCCACCCAGCAAGAGGGAATGAGTATAACTCCCACCGCTCATATCAATTGTTCCATTCGTGGCATTCAGGTTTCCGATAACTGTTATTGTTCTGGCAGCAGAACTTATAAAAGCGTATGTACAACCAGAGGCAATGTTAAGATCATTATTGATGGTAGTATTCCCTTGCATGGTTTTTATACCACTGCCCTGAATTGACAAATTTCTGTAGTTTAAACTCGCAAAAATATTTTGAGCACCGGACGCGTTATAGGTTACAGTACTTGCATTAGCATCAGTTGTAAATGTACTAATGGTATTCGTAGCACCGGCAAGATTAAGAGTATGGGTTGCTCCGGTCATATTTATTGTTCCTGATCCACTGAGCAGTCCATTAACAGTAACTGTGTATGCTGTGCTACCGAAAACCAAAGCGGCTGTTGTGACTGTTAGGTTACCTCCGATAATGAGATCGCCCTGGATATTTCTGTTGCCGCTTCCGGAAAGAGTAAGATTTCGGTAATTGGGAGAAGCAATTATGGACTGAACTCCCGCCCTTGAATAGGTCACTATGCTGCCAACTGCAGCCGTGGTTAATGTTCCCAGAGAGTTTGTTGCCCCTCTGAGGATCAGTGAATGTGTCAGACTACCCCCACTCATATCAATCGTTCCATAACTTGCCGAGAGATTGCCATAAATATTTACCGTACGGGCCGTCGTTGAGCCCAAAGCAAAGGTGCAACCAGTGTCTATTGCCATGTCATTGTTAATAGTTGTGTTTCCCTGGATGGTTTTTATTCCGCTGCCAGAAATTTCAACTTCACGATAGTTTAAACTGGTAATCATGGTCTGATCACCTTCACGAATATAATTAACATTGCTGGCGACAGCTGCAGTAGTCAGAGTTGTAATGGTGTTGGTCGCTCCTCCCAGATTTAATTGATGTAATAAACTTCCGCCGCTCATATTAACAGTACCGGCACCGCTAAGATTACCCGTGATGGTAACTGTTTTGGCAGTGGTACCGTTAAAACTTAATATCCCCGCGATTGTTGCATTACCGCCAACAGTTAGTGTTGTAGCGTTAGTACCTAAATCAAATGTACCAGCGCTTATATTAAGGTCCCCATTGACCACGATATTGTCGCTTGCTGTTTTAATATTGCCACCGGAAAAAGTCAGATGGTGGTATGTAGTTGAATTAACAGTCTGAAGTCCATTTAAGCTATATTTAACAGTATTAGGATTGTTATTAGCATCTAATACCGAGCCTGACGTGTTCATGGGTTGAGTTGCATTTGCATAATTGAGCGTAGCATTTGCATCATTTACAAATGTGGAACCCGAAACACCGTCAAGCGCTCCGGTAATAGTAACAGTGTTTGTATTTTGGTTAGTCAGTGTGAAAGCATCAGCAAGATAAACAGCATTTGCAAAACTCATTGCATTGGCTCCAGACAGTATTTGACTGTTGGTGTTGAACTGGGCGCTGCCTGCAGAAAAAGTCGCACTATTTGAAATTCCGTTCTGAAAGATCATATTCCCTGAAGTGGTAACTGCTGTAGAAGTAAAAGCACCCCCAGTATTAATCGTAACTAAACTTTTAAAAACGGTAATGCCTGAATTATTGTTATCAGTAAATGATCCAAACAATGATGTTGCGCCGCTTACTGTGAAATTGACAGCGCCAATAGTAAGAGATGCTCCAGCAACTATTGTCAGATCCCGAATATCTCTGTTAGCAGCAGGGGATGAAACAGAATGCCTTATTATCACATCGGTGGATGAGGTGTTAGGCACAACACCCGTTGACCAGATACCGGGTGTATCCCATGCTCCTGCTGCAATGGAATAGGTCGCCGTAGTTGACGAAAATGCACCGGATTCACCTGCTGTCCACTCACCACTGATTGCGGTAGCAGAGGAGAGATTGATCGTATTGGCAGAAATATCCAGAGTAACACCAGTTCCACTGGTATTCCATGCAGTGCCGGAAAATCTGCCTACAGTAGTGTAATTGGCTTCAATACTACTTCCTAAATCAGTTGGGTCAACATAAGTAAATGAACCGGAAATATTGGTTAATGTTATATTGGAAGTCGTGACGACCCAATACCTGTTCAGTGAATTATTACTGCCAGTAGTAAGCGGATGTTTGATCCCTGCTGTATTTATGTATAAAGAGCCTGTACCCGAATATGTCGCAGAAATGGAAGAAATAATAAACGGGGTATATTCTGAAGATGTTCCCACAGGATAGGTCATCACAAAGTTTGAATTGGTTGTTCCCTGTTTGATTAATCGTCCGGAACTGTTAGTGACAATTTTATTGGTGTTGCTGAAAGTACCAGAAATTGATGCAGAACTTCCCAATGTCAGATTATATGCATTTAATGAAAGTCCATTGCTGATGTTCAGGGTGCCATATATACGTGTTGTCGCACCAAGTGATTTAGTTCCTGAACCCGATAAAGTTAAGTTATTATAACCACCCGATCCACTACCTGCAATTGTAATGGTTGAGGAACGGTTATAATTTACTGTACTGCCAGTACCAGCATTCAGATTAGTAACAATTAAATTAGTTGCACCTCGTAAAGTAAGTTGATGAGCTAAATTACCACCGCTCATATTAACTGTTCTACCTGTAAAATTTCCTGAAACATCTACTGTTTGAATGGTCGTATTGCTGAAAGTAAACGTGTTTGCTGCGGACATATTAAATGTTCCGGCTACATTCAGAGTGGAAACAGAGGAGTTCAGGGTAATATTTCCTGCTGCTCCACTGATAGAGAGATTATTAACCTGAACCGTCAAAGATTGCTCCAGTTCTTTTCCGGTAGTAAAACCTGTGGTGCCATTATAGATTATATTACGAGTAGTTCCGTAACTGGTTAAAGCCAAAGATAACGTGCCTGATTTAACGGTTATTGAATTCGTACTCGCCATCGAAATATTATATGTTGAATTGTTCAGGTTGCCACTGGTCAGAATTAAAGTGGTGAGTGTGGTGATATTTGCACTTAAACTCACTCCATTAGCATTGTTTATTGTTAAAGATGAAAGTTGTGTTACACTTGAGGGGATGGTGATACCGGCTGTATTTCCGTTATAAACAAGTGAGGATGTGCTAAGAGTAGTGAGATAAGAAGGATTCCCCTGAATATTTTGCGCAGATGCGGAATTCAGGGTTAAGATACGTGTTGAAACAGCTAGAGTCGCATTTAATGTAAGAGTTCCATTAACCATTACATTTCCCTGCAATGTTTTTATTCCGGATCCCGAAGTGGTCAGGTTGCTATAAGTACCTGCAAAAATCTGCTGTGCTGAACTTCTGTTATAATTTACGGTTGTTCCAACGCCGCAGATAAATGTAGTGATCGCATTGTTAGCGCCTCCCAGAAATATATTATGTGCTCCTGAACCTCCGCTCATATCAATTGTTCCCGAACCCGATAGATTACCGTTTACATAAATGGCACGGGCATCAGCTGTATCAAACTGAAGTATGCCTGCCACTGCAAGTGTTCCAGTAATATCTCCTTCTGACACATCAGCATTAAAGGTAACTGTATCTCCAACAGGTATAATAATATTATCTCCATCAACCGGTGTTACACCTCCCCATACTGAAGCATCAGTCCATAAACCTGATTTAACTGCAGTGAGATTGGATGCTTCAGAATAAAGAAACCCCAATAAAAGGATAATTAATAAAAATCCACGAGTAAAATTATTAAAACAAAATATTTTGTTTTTTACACCAATTATCTTAATTAAATGTTTATTCATTTGTTTATTTTTATAATTCGTATTAAAAATTTGGTAATTTAATATAGTTAATCAGATTATATGCCATTATAGAAAAATTTTCATAACTCCTTGAAAATCATTTAGGTTTAGAAAAAAAACAAATCATCTATTTCCAATTATGGGATTTTAATTATTTAGATGGGAAGTTTTCAGAGTTGCTTTACAAATCATATAACATTATCACTTCCTGTCACACGGAATTGAACTACAAAAGAATAAATGTCATAGTTGATCATTAATTGGAAAAGATCATTGTGTTGACCACTCTGGGATCACACAGGTTGATCTTCTTTATATGCTTATAATGAACAACTTCGAGGTGGTCAATGAAATGATCTCGGACTGGTCAGAATGATGATCTTTTGCAATTATAAAAAAATAAAAGAATAAAGATAAACAACGAAAACTTCCGATAATGATAAAATGGGAAAGATCATTGTGTTAACCACTCTTGGATCACATAGGTTGATCTTCTTTATATGCTTATAATGAACAACTTCGAGGTGGTCAATGAAATGATCTCGGACTGGTCAGTTTGATGATCTTTTCCAGCTGACATGGGTTTTGAAAAAACAAAAACCGGACAACTATCTAAAAATTTAGTGTTATCCGGCTTAGTGGAGTATACCGGAATCGAACCGGTGACCTCTTGACTGCCAGTCAAGCACTCTAGCCATCTGAGCTAATACCCCGAATAATACTGCAAAGGTAAAAAGTTTTTTATGTGAATGAAAAAAAATTTAACTCCCGTTTCTGTAACGCTCACGCATAATTTGGTTAAAAGATCTTTTTTGGAATACAGGAATTTCACGTCGCGGACCCCAAGGACTTTTAAAAAATAATCCAATACCCCAATTTTTAATAACTGAACTAAACAGATCCATTCGTTTTCGTTTTAATAAAAATGTTTTAAATCCAAACATAATAAGACGTTCAGTGGCAGTAACATGTTTCTCTCTTACAAAATCCCTACGATTATATAACAATAATTTATGTAAAGGAATTTTCACAGGACACACTTCTGAACATTTCCCACAAAGTGAAGAAGCATAACTAAGATGCTTAAATTGATCAATATCTTTCAAAAAAGGAGTGATTACTGATCCAATGGGTCCACTATAAGTTGTACTATAGGTATGCCCACCAATATTTTTATAAACAGGACATCCGTTGAGACAAGCTCCACAACGGATACACGATAATGCTCGTCGCTGCTGTGACCTGGCAAGTAAACGTGAACGACCATTATCTAAAATAATTACATACATATCTATTGGTCCATCTGTTTCTCCTTCTTTTCTTGGACCACTTATAATTGAATTATACACTGTAACATTCTGTCCTGTACCAAACGTAGAAAGCAAAGGCCAGAAAGTTTGAAGGTCTTTTATGGACGGTATCAGCTTTTCAATTCCAGCAATAGCAATATGAACTTTAGGAAAAGAAACGGATAGTAACGCATTGGATTCATTTTCTGAAACAGCTACAGCCCCAATATCCGCTATCAAAAAATTTGCTCCCGTAATACCAATATCGGCATGAATAAACTTTTCCCTTAATTTTTTCCTAACAAAAGCAGTAATTTCCTGCGGTGTGCTTTGTGCTGGCATGTCAAATTTTTCCGTGAACAATTCAGCAATATCTTCTTTTGATTTATGCATTGCAGGTGTAACAATATGATACGGCTTTTCGCCAGCAATCTGTACAATATATTCTCCAAGGTCAGTTTCCAGAGATTCTATTTTATTCTTCTCCATGAAATGATTCAGTTCTATCTCCTCGGTGGTCATGGATTTTGATTTAACTAAATGACGAGCATCATATTTTTTAAATATTTTCAATATCTCATTGCATGCTTCATCTTTGTCTTCGGCATAAATTACCTGTCCACCATTATTAACAAAGTTAGCTTCAAAATCCGACAGATAATTATCAAGATTATGTAACACTTTGTGTTTTATATGTGCTGCTCGTTTGCGTGCAAGCTCAATATCGCTATATTGCAATTTCCCTCTTGCAACGGCTTTATCATATTGACCAATATTAAAATTGATTGTTTGCCTGTGTTTAATATCAAAGGCTTTCGCTATACTTGTTCTGATAAAATGATCGTACGTTTCGTACATAATAATTAGTTAGATTTCTTAGCTATTTTATTTATTCTGGTTAGATGCCTTCCACCTTCAAAAGCAGTAGTTAAAAATATATGAACCAACTCTACAGCTAACTCAAAATCCATAAAGCGGGCAGGCAAACAAATAATGTTTGCATCATTATGTTTTCGGGCAAGTTCGGTAATCTCTTGATTCCAACACAATGCTGCCCGTATATGTTCATATTTATTGGCTACCATACATATCCCATTTCCGGTACCGCAAATTAAAATTCCTTTTTCAAAACCACTACTATTAACTGCATTGGCAACAAGGTGTCCATAATCAGGATAATCACAACTCCCATTTGAATAACAACCAAAATCTTTTATTTCATTCTCCCCTATTTTTAACTTTTCAATTATTCGTTGTTTTAATAAAAAACCTGCATGATCACTACCTATTGCTATTTTAAACTTCATAGTTAAACCTGTGTTGAAAAAATTTTATAACAAAAATTATTATTAATACATTGTTATTACAGTAAACATCTTAAAATTAATCTATTAATAAATATTCATAAAATATGTATTTAATGTAAGCTGTTCAGAATGACAAAATTAAGTTTTATTAACAAAGAATCAATAAAATTTATAAAACTTTGTTTATGAATATCTGATAACAAAAATAATCCTTACATTTTTCTTTGTTATCATTAAATACTCAAATGAAATGAACTTTAAATCTAACTCTTTTATTAATAAAATTATTAAATAAACTATTATTAACATCATGTTAATTATTAACTAAATGAATTGGAAATTAATACTTTTCACTGTTCATTACTCTTTTATATGTTTAATAAATTTATTAATAATTCAAAAACAAAACAAACTTAAAAATAATTAATAACACAACTAACAGACTTAATTATTAATTTAAAATTTATTTAATTATTATTATTAATATAACTCTTGTTACAAAGTTTTTAAGATTCATACCATTTTCATATTGTAAAAAAGTTGTAATATTATCCTATCAAAATCAATGATTAAAATGAAAAATTTAAATATTCTATTTATCAATATATTATTAATTATTAATTCCTATGTTATATCCCAAACCAGGGAGAAAATTAAAGATTCATTAAATTATAAAATTTATTTTTATGAGAATGGAAAAAAATCGAGTGAAGGATTCTTAAATGATGGTAAACCTGATGGATATTGGAAAACATATTATGAAAACGGGAATGTAAAATCAGAAGGTAATCGAGATCATTTTGAACTGGATAGTATATGGAAATTTTATGATGAAGAAGGAAAAATGTTGCTTGTTATCAATTATAAAAATGGAAAGAAAAATGGTGTTAAAAAAACCTTTTTAAAAGAAGGAATGATTGAAGAAACATACGTAAATGATATTAAACAGGGCTTGGTAAAGCGTTATTATCCTGATGGAAAAATTAAATCAATCATACCGTGTGTGCAAGGAAAAGAAAATGGTAAAGCATTTGAATTTTCTGAAGACAGTGTTATTATTGTATTGAGTGAATATAAAAAAGGATTTATGATTTACAAAGAAAAAATAAATGGATATAATGTTAATAAACTAAAAGATGGGAAATGGATGAGTTTTTATAATAACGGGAATGTTAAAACGGAAGAAAATTATAAAAATGGTTTAAGGGAAGGTTACTTTAAAGAATATACAGAAGAAGGAAGTTTAATAAAAATAGAAAAATATACAAATGATCAACTTCAACAGGATGCTCAGGAATTAGTTAAATTAGATACAAAATATGATTTTTATCCAAATGGTAAAATTAAAGTAGAAGGAACATACAATGATAGTATTGCAGAAGGTGTTCGAAGATATTTTTCAGAAAAAGGAGATGTTATTAGTTCTAAAATTTTTAAAGAAGGAATAGTTATTGGAGAAGGGATCGTTGATAAAAAAGGAAGAAAACAAGGAGCTTGGAAGGAATATTATTTTCCCGGAAAATCAACCGATAATAAAAGAGTTCTTAAATCAGAAGGAACATATAAGAACGATAAAAGAATTAATAAATGGAAATTTTATTATCCCAATGGGAATCCTGAACAAATTGGAGCATATAATAATAATTCACAGCCAATTGGTGATTGGAAGTGGTATTTAGAATCAGGTATTATACGAAGGGAGGAATCTTTTGTGGATGGTTTAGCTGAAGGAATGATGATTGAATATAATGATAGTAATAAGATAATTGCAAAAGGAAATTTTATTGCAGGACTTGAAGAAGGGTTTTGGTTTTATCATGTTGGTGATGAAAGACAGGAAGGGAATTATGTTGCAGGTAAACGTTCAGGAGAATGGAAACATTATTATGATGAAAAACATTTGCGTTTTGAAGGAAGTTATGTTGATGGGGTTGAAGATGGTAAACATATATATTATTGGGATAATGGTTATATAAAAGAAGATGGAATATATGAAATGGGGAAAAAAGAAGGCGACTGGAAAATTAATAATGACGACGGAACTCTTTTTATGACAATATTCTTCAAAAATGGACAAGAATTAAGATATGATGGTATTAAAATTTTACATACTAAATAAATTATCATACTTCAAATAAATAGTACTTATACCTATAAATATAGAGTATAAATACCCTATTTATAGGTATAAGTACTCTATCTCTAATAGCGTATTTATACTTAACTATCTTATATATTTTTAAATTAATTTTGTTTTCTTTGATTATAAAAAATATAATAATGTGTATTGATACTAATATTTTTTCTATTAATTGATTTAAATAAAAATAAATATGGCAAAAAATCAAATATTAATCGTTGAAGATGAAAGCATTGTTGCAAAAGACATTCAAAATAGTTTGAAAAATTTAGGATACGGAGTGTTGGGTGTTTCAACTTCGGGTGAGAAAGCAATTGAAGAAATTGAAACAAAAAAACCGGATTTGGTTTTAATGGATATTATGTTAAAAGGCGGCATGTCCGGTGTAGAAGCTGCAAATATTATTAGAGAAAGATTTAATATTCCCGTTGTTTTCCTGACGGCATATGCAGATGACAGCACAGTGAACAAAGCTAAACTGGCTGAACCTTATGGCTATATTATAAAACCGTTTAAAGAAAAAGAACTTCAAACCACGATAGAAGTTGCGTTGTATAAGCAAGAAAAAGATAGTAAACTGAAAAAAGAAAGAGATTTTTATTATTCAATAATTGAAAATAGAAATTCACCTAACAGTATCTATATTCGAGCTGATTACCGTTTGAATAAAATTAATTTCAAAGATATTTATTATGTGGAAGCGCTCAAAGATTATGTAGTTGTATTTACCAAAACGGATACATATACTACACATAGTACAATGAAAGAAATGATTAAGATTTTACCATCCAGCGATTTTGTTCGTATTCACAGATCTTATATTGTAAATATTTCTAAAATATTTTCTATCAAATATCCGGATTTAATTATTGAAGATAAAATGAAAGTTTTACCAATTGGCGGATTGTATCGCAAAGAATTATATGGAAAATTGAATCTCGTTTAATTGGTTAAATTTATTTTTTATACTTTTACTGGAGCATTTTAATAATTATTCTGCTCCATGAATCATCCTGTATTTACTAATTTGCGGGCTTCTGTCCTTTATTTTCTTTCATGGTTATTTGTTGCAATCATACATTTTGGCATCTTATTTTTTTATTACCGACTTCCCGTTTCATTTGCTGTTACGGACAGTTTGCTTTTTAATTCCTTATTCTGCTTGCTGGGATTGGCTGTGTGGTTTCCTGTGCGATTTACTCAACCCGACAAGTCACCGTTATTTAATCTGTTCATTAATCATCTGTCGTCTTTATCCATTATTCTGCTGATCTGGCTTGGGATAGGTATCTCATTCATGAACTACTGGTTTGATGATAATAAAACATATTATAATTTTATTCATAATTCAATTTCCTGGCGATTGATCAACGGGTTACTCTATTATTTTATTCTGGTATTGATTTATTATCTGAATATTTATTATCATAATCTTCAATCCAATATTCTCCGCGAGAACCGATTGAAAGAGATGATGAAAGAAGCTGAACTCAACCTGCTGAAATCACAGATCAATCCTCATTTCTTATTCAACAGTTTAAATTCTGTCAGTTCATTGACCATGACCAATCCGGCTAAAGCGCAGGAAATGATCATTCGTCTGTCGGATTTTCTCAGGTACACCGTTACATATCATGAAGACAGCTTTACCTCACTTGAAAAAGAAATCGAAAACATCACCCGATATCTCGATATTGAAAAAATACGGTTTGGTGCTAAACTACAATATAAATGGGATGTTGGAACTGACTGTTTACAAATTAAAATACCCATCATGATCCTGCAACCCATCTTTGAAAATGCCATCAAACATGGTGTTTATGAAAGTACAGGAACTGTTGAGGTTCAAACCACCTGCAAATTCAATAAAGATTTTTTATTGATTTCGATAAAAAACAATTTTGAACAGGAAGCGATTCAAAAACGGGGTGCAGGCATCGGATTAAAAAATATTCGTGAAAGGTTGACTCTTATCTATGATAATAATCAACTTCTAAAAACATTTGTTGATAAAAATACTTTTATTACGGAGCTTATCATTCCGATTAAAACCAATTAAATGAAAATTAAGACATTGATCATTGATGATGAAGAGCCGGCAAGAGCTTTATTGATTCAGTTTCTTTCGGAAAAACAAGAAATTGATGTGATCGGGGAGATTGCTAACGGATTCAGTGCGGTCAAACAAATTAATGAATTAAAACCAGACTTGGTTTTCCTTGACATACAAATGCCTCGCCTGACTGGATTTGAAGTACTTGAACTCATAGAACATCAACCATTGATTATCTTTGCTACTGCCTTTGACCAGTTTGCCATCAAAGCTTTTGATATGAATGCTGTAGATTACCTTTTGAAACCTTTTACCCGCGAACGACTTGATCATGCTTTGAAAAAAATCCTGATAAAATTTTCCGATAAAAAAAATATGCAACCAAACTTAAATGATGCGCTCCGTATGTTGGACGAACAACCTGCTACACTTGAACGCATCGCAGTTAAAACCGGCAGCAACATTCATGTGATATCTACAGATCATATTATTTACCTTGAAGCTGAAGGTGATTATGTTCTGATACATACAAATGACGGTAAACACCTAAAGGAAAAGACTATGAAATATTTTGAGAATCATCTTGATAATGCACAGTTTGTTAGAATTCACCGGTCTTATATTGTGAATGTTAATGTGATTTCGAAAATTGAACTCTACGACAAAGAAAATTATCTGGTGCTGTTAAAAGATAACTCCCGTTTAAAAGCAAGTAGCAACGGTTATAAACAGTTGAAGAATATACTGAAAATTTAATTTCTTTTCTTTTAGCTTAAAATGAAGAAACCAATAGAGACAATCAATCAAATAACTGTTTATCCCCAAATTTTCAGATTCTTTAATCGATACCCATATTTTAACTTTTCACTATCTTTGTTTTTTATATGCAAGACAATTATAATATACTGATTTCAAAGATTGATGAATTCATCAGGAAGTATTACAAAAACCTGTTGATTCGAGGTGTTTTGTATTGCTTAACCATCTTACTTGTATTTTACATCATTATCATTTTACTTGAATATTTTGCTCATTTCAACACAATTATCCGAACTGTTTTATTTTATTCGTTTATCTTCATAAACCTTTATGTGCTCTGGAGGTTTGTTATTATTTCCATTTTTAATCTTAATAAAATTGGGAAAATTATTTCCAACGAATTTGCTGCAGAGATCATTGGTGAACATTTTCCTGAAGTAAAAGATAAACTGCTTAATACGTTACAACTCCGACAACTCTGCGACCAAAGCCCGGAGAACAAAGATCTGATCAAAGCGAGTATTGATCAAAAAATAATCACACTAAAACCGATTCCTTTTGCTTCTGCCATCAACCTGAAACAAAATAATCGTTACCTGAAATTTGCACTCCCTCCCGCCCTACTCTTACTTATTTTGTTGGTTGCAGCACCAGGACTAGTAACCGAACCCACTGAAAGATTGGTGAAACATAATACTTTTTTTGAAAAGCCATTGCCCTACAGGTTCGTCATTCAAAATAAAAAACTTGAAACCATTCAGCAGGAAGACTTTCGGCTTGATTTAAAAATTAATGGTAACGAAATCCCTGAAACAGTTTACATCCGCATTAACGAAACACAATATAAACTTGAAAAAGATAATACGGTTTCATTCCATTTTGTTTTTAAAAATCTTCAGAAAACACTTCAATTCTGCTTTGTCACCGAAGACTTTGTTTCAAAGTATTATGAACTAAGCGTTCTGCCCAAACCAACGATTCTGAATTTTGATATTGAACTTAATTATCCATCATATGTTAATAAAAAAGATGAAACAATAAACAATACCGGTGATCTCATTATTCCGGCTGGCACAAAAGTTAAATGGAAATTCTTTACCAAAGATACACGCACACTTATTTTTAACACTAAGAATTCAAATCATGCATTATCTCTCAATGCTCAGAATTCATTTGTTTTTACCGATGTTTTTAAAGAGAGTGTTTCATACAGTATCAGAGCTGTTAATGCATTTGTATCCAATAAAGATACATTATCATATCTAATCAATGTGATTCCGGACGCTTATCCGACGATAGATGTAGAAGAATATAAAGATTCTATTTTTCAGAAACACTTTTATTTTAAAGGATTGATAAAAGATGATTATGGTTTTAGTCGTTTGACGTTCAACATAAAAAAAATGAAAGCGGATGATAAAAAAGACAGTTTGTTGAATAAAATTATAACCCATTCGGTTCCCATTGAAAAATATTTAATCCCTCAACAATATTATTATCACTTTGATATGTCATCCATTTCTGTTAATCCTGGAGACGAGATTGAATATTATTTTGAAGTATGGGATAACGATGGGGTGAATGGTGCCAAATCATCTCTATCACAAAAAGCTTTTTTCAAAGTTCCTTCTAAACAAGAAATTACACAGAACATTTCTGAAACGAACAAAAAAATGGAAAAAGATATTCAGCAAATGATCAATGAAACTAAAGGTTTACAAAAACAAATTGATGAATTGAATAAAAAACTCGTAGATAAAAAAAATATCGGTTGGCAGGAAAAAAAACAGATTCAGGAATTACTTGAAAAACAAAAACAACTTCAAACGAAAATTGAAAATATTAAACAACAGAACCAAAATAAGAACAATCTTGAACAGCAATACAGCAAACCTAATGAAGATTTATTAAAAAAACAGGAACAACTTGAAAAATTGTTTGATGAAGTGATGACCGATGAAATGAAAGAACTGTTTAAACAAATGGAAAAGCTGCTGGATGATATGAATAAAGATAAATTGCGTGAAATGCTTGATAATACTAAACTTTCTAATGAAGATATTGAAAAAGCATTAGATCGGAATCTGGAGATATTCAAGCAACTTGAATTTGAAAAGAAACTGAATGATGCTATCAATAATCTTGATGAAACTCAAAAGAAACAGGAACAACTTTCCAAGGTAACGAATGATAAAAATAAAGATGCTAAAGATTTAAAAGATAAACAAGACAAACTGAATGAAGAATTTAAAGATATACGTAAGGAATTGAATGAGATCGAAAAAAATAATAAAGAACTGGAAAACCCTAACAACCTTGAAAACACTGACTTTAAGGAACAACAGATTGAAAATGATCAAAAAAATTCAAGTGAACAACTGAAAGAAAATAAGAAATCAAAAGCATCTCAATCTCAAAAAAATGCCGCTGATAATATGAAACAACTTTCTGATAAACTAAAAAAAATGCAGGAAGAGATTATGTCGGGCGGTATTGAAGAAAACGAAGAAGCATTACGAGCAATACTTGAAAATCTTGTCAGATCATCTATCAATGAAGAAAATCTGATGAATAAACTTCAAGCTATTTCAATTTCCGACCCACAATATCCAAAAATTATCAGTGAACAGAAAAAAATTAAAGACGACCTTCAAATGATTGAAGATTCATTGTTTGCATTGAGTAAACGTCAAATAGAAATTGAACCAATCATCAATAAAGAAATTAATAAAATCAACCAGAATATTGCAAAAGCGTTGCAGTCATTAATTGATATGAATACTATTGGCGCTAATTACAGAATAAGTGATGGTAAAGGACAGGCTTTAAGTCGTCAACAATATGCAATGACATCGATCAATAATCTTGCACTCCTTTTATCTGAAGCGCTCGAACAGATGCAGCAATCAATGGATATGCCTATGCAAGGAAAGGGACAATGCAAATCGCCAAAATCCAAAAAAAAGATGAACTGCAGCAATCCTGGGCAAGGCAAACCGTCAGCCAAATCTTTAAGACAAATGCAAGAACAGCTCAATAAACAACTGGAAGCTCTTAAAAAGGGAATGGAACAAGGAAAAAAACCGGGTAATAATAAACAATCCATGAGCGAACAATTGGCACGAATGGCTGCTCAACAAGCCGCAATCAGAGAACAATTACGCAAAATGGCTGATGACCTTAAAAACGGTGGAGGCATGAAAAGCGGCGATATCAGTAAGTTACAGGAAGAAATGAATAAAACAGAAACAGATTTGGTGAATAAGAGAATAAATCTTGAAATGTTAAAAAGACAACAGGAAATACTTACACGTCTTCTTGAATCTGAAAAAGCCGAACAGGAAAGAGAAAAAGATGATAAGCGAGAATCACTTGAACAAAAAAACGAACTTTTTAGTAACCCTAAACAATTTTTTGAGTATAACAGATTAAAAGAGAAGAAAGATGAAATGTTAAAAACGATTCCACCTTCATTAAATTCGTTTTATAAAACAAAAATAAATGCGTATTTTTATAAATTTGAAAAATAAAATTTAGCATGCTGGATAAAAGAAAAATATTAACTATAAAATCTTCCTTGGAGAATCTTTATCAAGTTGAAAACTTTATTGATTTAATTTCTGATGAATATAATATCAGCAATACATATTTTGGAAATATTCTAATTGCTGTTACGGAAGCTGTTAATAATGCTATATGTCATGGAAACAAAAATATTTCTTTCAAAAATGTCACTATTATTTTTGAAACACGACAAAAAGAATTTGCCTTTACAATTATTGATGAAGGTGATGGATTTGATTATTCAAAGGTAACTGACCCTACGGATTTTGAACATAATACAAATGCCAATGAAGGAAGAGGAATATTTTTAATGACCAAATTAGCTGATCATATTAAATTCTTCCAAAATGGGAGTCGTATTGAATTGATTTTTGAGATTGCAAGTATTAATGCTGAATTAGCTTTAAACAGAATACATCAGCTTAATGAATTCTCCAAAATTAACTCCGAAAAAAAAATCAATAAATAATATACTGAAATTTTATACAAAATTTAAGTTGATGAATCCCCGCAAATTCTCATCTTCTTCTCAAACTATTAAGACTCAACCGGAAATTAATTTTTTTAAAGAAAATATTTCCTTTGATCTTAAACAGAAAAAAAAAATTATATCTCTGATCAAACAAATTATTTTACTTGAAAATAAATCTTTAGGTATAATCAATATTATTTTTTGTACCGATTATTATTTATTGGAAATCAACAAAACGTATCTGAAGAAAAAAACTCTTACTGATATTATTACTTTTGATTTTTGTGATAACATGATAATTTCAGGAGATATTTTTATCAGTATTGACAGAATTAAAGAAAATTCTTTAGTTTTTAATATCCCATTTAATCATGAATTAGTGAGAATAATAATACATGGCGTATTGCATTTAATCGGTTATAAAGATAAAAATTTAACCCAGAAAAAGATCATGACTAAAAAAGAGGATATTTATTTAAAATTAATCATTTGAATACCAACTAATTATATACTTTTTCACGTGAAACAAGGATGAACATCTATGAAAAATATGATATTATAGTTGTAGGTGCTGGACATGCTGGTTGTGAAGCTGCTGCTTCTGCTGCGAATTTAGGTTCAAAAGTACTGTTAATTACAATGAACCTTCAAAATATAGCTGATATGTCATGCAATCCGGCAATAGGTGGTATAGCTAAAGGTCAAATCGTAAGAGAAATTGATGCACTTGGAGGTTTCACCGGAATAGTAACAGACTATAGCATGATCCAATTTCGAATGTTAAACAAATCGAAAGGACCTGCAATGTGGAGCCCAAGAGCTCAGTGCGATAAAAGAAAATTCTCTGATGAATGGAGAAAGATTCTTGAAAATACCAATAATCTTGATCTGAGAATGGATACGGTTGTTGATATTCTTTTTAAAGAAAATAAAGTCATTGGTGTTAAAACTTTATTAGGAATTTCAATTTATTCTAAAGCAGTAATTTTAACAAATGGAACTTTTTTAAACGGAATAATTCATATTGGCGAAAATCAGTTTTCTGGAGGAAGAATTGGAGAAAAAGCGTCCATGGGAATAACAGAATGTCTTCTGAAAATTGGTTTTACATCAGCACGTCTTAAAACAGGAACCCCTGTTCGTATTGATGGAAGAACAATTGATTTTTCGAAAATGACTGAACAAAAGGGAGATGAAAATCCCGGTAAATTCTCTTTTACTGACACACCATTTTTAAATTATCAAAAAAGTTGTTATCTTACTTATACTAATCCTGAAGTTCATAAGATTTACAAAACCGGCTTTGAAAAATCACCATTATTTCAAGGAAGAATTAAAGGAGTCGGTCCAAGATATTGTCCTTCTATTGAAGATAAGATTAACAGATTTTCGGATAAAGATAAACACCAGATTTTTATTGAACCAGAAGGATGGAATACACATGAATATTATGCAAATGGGATTTCATCTTCGCTTCCAGAAGATGTTCAATTCAAGGCTTTACGAAAAATACCAGGACTTGAAAATGTTAAGATATTTCGTCCAGGATATGCAATTGAATACGATTATTTCTCCCCGCAGCAGCTCAATTATACATTGGAAACAAAACTTGTTCAAAATTTATATTTTGCTGGTCAGATTAACGGAACAACGGGTTATGAGGAAGCAGCTTGTCAGGGATTAATGGCAGGAATTAATGCACATCAAAAAATAAATAAAAAAGAAAGTATTATTCTTAATAGAACAGAATCATATATAGGTGTATTAATTGATGATCTGATTAATAAAGGGGTTAATGAACCATACCGAATGTTTACGTCTCGAGCTGAATTTCGAATTCTTCTCCGACAAAATAATGCTGATTTACGATTATCTAAAATAGGATATAAGATTGGTCTAATTAATAAAGATAGATATTATTGTGTTTTAGAAAAAGAAAAACAGATTGAGAAAATAAAACATTATTTAACTACAAATTCTGTACAACCTGATGAAATAAATAAGTATTTAAAAAAAATAAAATCAAGCCAGATTAAGCAGAAAACAAAACTTTCATCACTAATTTTACGTCCGGAAATATCATTAAATTTTTTAATTACAAATCTTCATTATTTTAATAAATTCGTTTCAACTTATAAAAATAATTTAAATGAGTGTTTAGAAGAATCACAAATTCTTATAAAATATGAATCATATATTAGTAAAGAAGTAGAAATGGCACATAAACTACTCAAACTCGAAAACATTACTTTGAAAGAAAATTTTGATTATAAAAAAATTAAATCAATTTCATCAGAAGCAAGAGAAAAATTAGATAAAATTAAACCTAAAACAATCGGTCAGGCCTCAAGAATTAGTGGTGTTTCACCTTCTGATATTTCAGTTCTTTTAGTTTATCTTGGAAAATAATTATTAATGTTTCACGTGAAACAATATTCATAATAAATGGAAAATCTTAAAAAATGCTTAATTTGTGAAGAAGAAAAATTTAATCTCTTTTTAGAATGTAAAGATTATTTTCTTACGAATGAAACATTTCAAATTTTAGAGTGTACTAATTGCAATTTTAAATTTGTTAATCCTCGACCAGAAAAAGATTTTATTGGTAAATATTATCAATCCGATAATTACATTTCTCATGCTGAAAAAAAGAAAGGTTTATTTGATTTCCTTTATAGTCTTGTTAAAAATTATACTTTACCTAAAAAATTTATATTAATAAATAAATATTCCAAAGGAAACAATATTTTAGATATTGGATGTGGTACAGGTGATTTTTTGAATCTTTTTAAAATCAGAAAATGGAATACATTTGGAATTGAACCAAATGACAAAGCTAGATCGATTGGAAATTCAAAGTTTAATCTAAACATTTATAGTGAAGATCAACTGGAAAAATTTGAATCAAATAAATTTGACATCATTACTTTATGGCATGTTTTAGAACATGTTCATGATTTAAATGAAAGAATTATTGAAATTAAAAGACTTCTAAAGCAGGATGGAACGTTGTTTGTTGCAGTTCCTAATCCAGATAGTTACGATGCCAAAAAATATAATTCTTTTTGGGCCGGATACGATGTGCCAAGACATTTGTATCATTTTACCATAAAAAACATCAATGATCTTTTTGCTAAATATTCTATGAAAATAATAAATGTTAAACCTCTTAAGTTTGATTCTTACTATATAAGTTTAATAAGTGAAAAATATCAAACCGGGGAAAATAATATTTTTAAAGGAATGTTAAATGGATTGAAATCAAATTTATATGGAATGAAAACAAATAATTATTCAAGTCATATTTATATTATTAAAAATAACTGAAAAATTTAATTTCAAAGCCATAGACGAATGATAGGCATTATATAATATCTCAAGATGTTTTTTTAGAAAAAATGCATTAAATGGCTTTATTTTAAATTGTAATTTAAATAATTGAATTTCAATACGTTAAAATGAGTTTAATAGGATTTTAATGATATGAAAATAAAAATTTTCACATTCTTTCTACTTTCAATTATAATTTGGGGCATGTCTTTCAGTTTGGAATTTTATTTTCAGAAAAATAAAATTTCAACATATGTAAATTTCTTTCAAAAAAAAATTAACGAAAAAGAAGTTGAATTAAATAATATTCTGTCCCGGTTAAAAAAAGATTATTCAAGCGAATTTTTCATTTCAAACCCTCAAAAAGCAAATTCATTTTTTGAAACTAACGGATTCATTTTTTTAGTATATAAACAGGATTCACTAAAATATTGGTCAAGCAATGCATTACCAGCAAACGAAATATATGACAAGAATATATTTAATAAGAATTTTATTCATTATAAAAATGGGTGGTATATTATTAAACAAGCAACTAGGAATAAAGAAAAATTAATTGGTTTTATTCTGATTAAAAAGGATTTTGCTTATGAAAATGACAATTTAAAAAATGAATTTCAAAAAGATTTTATCAATCAACCGAATGTTGAAATATCACTTAAAAAAAATTCTTATCCCATTTATTCAATCAATAAAAGCTACTTGTTTTCGCTTGAATTTGGAAAAGAGTTCACAATGTCTTTGTTTAAGAAAAACATGATTCTTTCCCTTTATATTCTCGCATTTATTTTATTTTCTATCTCAATATATTTATTAAATAAACAACTATTTAAAAAAAACAGATTCAATATTTCTGAATATATTTATTTATTGGAAATGTTTCTATTGGCGTATCTTTCCATAAATTTTCATTTCCCTGATATTTTATATAAAACACCTTTATTTAATCCGTACTTTTTTGCTTATTCAGAATCGATTAGCTCATTGGGGCATGTATTGATTTATTCAATCATAATTAACAGTTTTAGTATTTTATTTTATAAAAATCAGCAGGTTTTACACGCACACGAATCAAATAAATATCTTAGAAGAATCTTATGCATATTTGGTTTTATATTCGTTTATATTCTTTTCTATTATTTTATTTTTTTGATCAGAACATTAATTTATAATTCACAGTTAACTCTGGATTTTAGTAATATATTGGGGTTTACTACTTTTAGTTATGTGATTTTGTTCATTATTTCAATTAATTTATTTTCATATATACTAATAACTAATAGAGTTTTAACACGAGGTTTGACGTACATTTCAGGGAAAGAATTTATTCTTATATCTACTATTGTTTCACTTTCAATTTTTTGGTATGCATATTATTTCAGTTCGGAATGGATGATTTATATTTTACCTTTTATTTTTATTTATATCCATTATTTTTTAAAAAAATATAATCGTCGATTTGAATCATTTATAAGCATTACACTTTTGCTGATATTATTTTCTTCTTTTTTAACATATTATTTAAATAGACAAAATTCTATTAAAGAAAGGCAATATCGCAGTTTGCTCGCTGTAAAGCTTACAACTGAAAGAGATCCTATGGCCGAATATCTGTTTGAAGAAATTGAAAAAGAATTAACGAATGATCAGAATTTATTTAAATTCTTAAAAAATAATAATATTGATGATAATCGGATCAGTCAGTATATTCAAAAAAAATATTTTGATGATTATTGGTTAAAATATAATATACAAATTACGATTTGTAAAGCATCGGATAGTTTATTTATTAAACCCGATAATTATAAAACATCATGTGAAAATTATTTTTCTGCCCGAATCTCTCGTCACGCTAATCCAACTATTTGTCAAAATTTATATTTTATGGATGATCCTTCGGGTAGAAAATGGTATCTCGGAAGAATCCCTTTGACAACTACCGAAATAACATATTCTATTTATTTGGATATTATTCCTAAAAATATACCCAAGGATTTAACATACCCTCAATTACTGGTCGATAAAAAAGCAAAAATTTTTATGTTGCCTAATATTTATACTTATGCAAAATACTTCAATGGTAAACTAATTAACCAAAATGGGAAATATTATTATAATTATCAACTTTCTTCTTATCCTTTTACTAATGAAAAAATTCAATTTGCCGAATTAAATGGATACGATCATATGCTATTTAAAATGGATGATTCAACGGATTTGATCATAAGTAAACCTAAACTATCCATTTTAAATCTTATCGCTCCATTTTCATATTTATTTTTATTTTTAGGTGTATGTTATGGTGTAATTTTTATTTTTTTAAAAATACCCTTTTCTTTCCTAAATTTTCATTTCAGTTTTAAAAACCGTTTACAAATCACCATTATTTCTGTTATTCTGATTTCATTTATTTTGATCGGCATCACCTCTGTTTTATACATTACTCAACTTAATGAAAATAAAAATAACGAAACAATAAATGAAAAAGCTCATTCCATATTGATTGAGGTTGAACATTTAATATCAAATACTGAGCGAATTACACCAGATATGTATGATTACATCAACGGAATCCTGATTCGTTTATCTAATATTTATTTTACCGACATTAACTTATATGACCTGAAAGGAAATCTTATTGCTACTTCCAGACCTAAGATATTTGACGAAGAATTGATTTCCACAAAAATAAATCCCATTGCTTTTTATCGTTTGAAATACTTTCAAAATACATTGTTTACTCATAAAGAAAAAATCGGTGGGCTTGAATTTCTTTCAACATATATACCATTTCGTAATGTAAATAACCAAACCATTGCTTATTTGAATTTGCCATATTTTGCTAAACAAAATGAATTAAAAGATGAAATAGCAGGTTTTATTTCAACATTTATTAATATCTATTTTTTACTCATCTCACTTGCAATAGGCATAACACTGCTTATTTCTAATTATATTACTCGACCACTTGGATTGATTAAAGAAAAAATAAGTCGCCTCAGTCTTGGTAAAAAAAATGAAAAAATTGAATGGGGACATCAAGATGAAATAGGAAATCTTATTTCAGAATACAACCGCATGGTTGACGAATTGGCAAATAGCGCTGAATTACTTGCCCGGTCTGAACGTGAAAGTGCTTGGAGAGAAATGGCTAAACAAATTGCTCATGAGATCAAAAACCCCCTGACCCCTCTTAAATTAAATATTCAAAACATTTATAAGGCATGGCAAGATAAAGCACCTGATCTGGAAAAAAGATTTGAACGATTCAGAGAAATTACACTTGAACAAATTGATACTCTTTCATCCATTGCTACACAATTTTCAGAGTTCGCAAAGATTCCATTGACTAAAAAACAATCCATAGATTTAAATAAAATCATTCAAAACAGTATTGATTTATATAAAGAGTTTTCATATATAAAATTTAATTTCCATCAACAAGAACCTGCTCTTATTTATGCTGACAAAGACCAGTTATTACGGGTTTTTAATAATCTGATCAAAAATTCTATTCAAGCCCTTGAAACGAATCCAGACGGTCAAATCGAAATACACATTATCCCCGAACAATCATCCTATATCATTGAAATTAAAGATAATGGTCCTGGTATTCCGGAAGATAAAAAAGATAAAATATTTATGGTTAATTTTACCACCAAAACAAGCGGAATGGGATTGGGACTTGCCATGGCAAAAAGTATCATTGAAAACCACAACGGAAAGATTTGGTTTCATTCGGAAATAGATCATGGTACTTCGTTTTTTATTTCACTGCTTAAAACTTCATTCCATTGAACAAATTACAATATGACATTATTATAATCGGTGCGGGTCCTGCAGGATGTACCTGTGCGATGAATCTGGCAAATAAAGGATTATCGATTGCCATCTTCGACAAATATGCACATCCAAGAGAAAAAATATGTGGGGATGCTTTAAGCAGGGATGTGATCAATCAATTAGATAAATTACCTGTAGAAATAAAAGAAGCATTTATAAAACTTGATAAAAAAATTCCTTCTGCAGGCGTACGTTTTTATGCTCCGGACAACAATTTTCTTGAAATAACTTTTTCGGAAAATAATTCAGGTATGGCGCCAGGATATATCTGTAAACGGAGCTATTTTGATGGGCTCTTAATTAATCAGATAAAAAAATATTCTGATATTTCATTATTTGAAAATTGTGAGGTAACAGATATTATTTCAAAAAATAATTTGATTCAAATTCAAACAACCGATTCTGTTTATACGGCCAAAATGATTGTTGGCGCTGACGGTGTTCATTCATTGACTGCTAAAAAACTTTTATCAAAAAGGATTGATCATAAAAACGATTGTATTGCTATCCGGTCTTATTTTGAAAATGTTACAGGATTTCATGAAAAAAATTATATAGAACTCCATTTTTATGAAGAAATTCTTCCGGGATATATTTGGGTATTCCCAATGTCAGAGAATAAAGCTAATGTTGGAGTTGGTATGCCATCTGATCTTGTGGTGAAGAAAAAAATAAATTTGAAAAGGGTGCTTGAAAGAATGATCAAAGAGCACCCAGTGTTAGCTCCACGTTTTCAAAATGCAATACAACTTGAGCCATTTAAAGCTGAACGAATACCGCTCGGAATAAAAAAACAACCTATTTCAGGAGATCGCTTTCTGCTCACGGGTGATGCAGCTTCACTGGTTGATCCACTTTCGGGCGAAGGAGTTGGAAATGCCATACGAAGTGGGAGAGTGGCTGCAGAGCATATTTTAAAATGTTTTGAACTACAAAAATTCTCAGCAACTTTCAACAAAAAATATGATGAAGAAATTTATCGTCGAGCTTGGAAGGAACTGAAAATAAGCCATACATTACAAAAACTCTTTACCCACCCAAAACTGATTAATTATGCTATTAAAAAAGCGAATCAAAGAACACAGTATAAAACGTTCATCATTGGTTCTATAGAGAATTACAGCAAGAAAAAACTATTTATTAAAGCTGTTAAATTTATTAATCCGTTTATTAAATAAATTTTATCTGTTTTACATTTTGAGTTAAGGATGAAAGTCTTAAACATGAATTATTAGTAGTAATTGGAAATCCTTTAGCAGATGAAATTTGAAGGGCTTCGTTTAATACTTACTATCCTCTTCACCCCAAAAGCAATCTTGTTTTAAAATGGAAAATTTATATAAAGTCGTTTTTATAAATATTCAATTAAGATTCTTTAATTATTTGCTTACGACTTTGAAGATTATTCACTTTTCATAGAAATGCATTTCGCGGATATAATCAAATACTTTCTCGGGCAGCAGGTATTTTACATTTTTATTCGTTTTGATGGCTTTGCGAATGTCTGCCGATGCAATCTCGAGCAGAGGCGCTGAAACAAGTTTTACATTCGGATGATCAAGAAACCTACTGCCTGCATTGGGGCGTGGATAAATATATATCTTGTAGTTTTCCAGAATCAGTTTGTAGTTTTTCCATTTATCGATGGTATTGATATTATCAGCACCCATGATCAATACAAAATTCTTTTGAGGATATTTCTCTGTCAGGTAAGCCAATGTATCAATGGTGTAAGATGGTTGAGCCATTTTAAACTCAATATCCGATGCAATAAACTTAGGGTTATCCTCTAAAGCAAGCCGTAATAAAGCCAGACGATGGTGGTCTGCCAGCAAAGTCTTTTTTTCTTTCAATGGATTGTGCGGTGAAACAATAAAAAATATCTCATCCAGATCAGTGTACTCAACCATATGATTGGCAATGATGAGATGCCCGATATGAACCGGATTGAACGAGCCGAAAAACAAACCGGTTTTTTTCATTTTCATTACTTAATATTTATATTGCACCGTATGAAAAAATATATCTGTTATTTATGAATTTATAAAATTCCTGATAACTGTTTTCGTCTCTTCAATGGCTATCTGTAGATTTTCGTTGACGATAATCTTATCAAATTTTTCAGCATAAGACAGTTCAAAAGCGGCACGGGACATTCGTTTTTGTAATCCTTCTTCGGTTTCTGTTGAACGTTTGCGAAGACGTTCTTCCAGGGCATTGATAGATGGTGGACTAATAAAAATGGATAATGCTTTCTCCATGTAAATGCTTTTGATATTCATTCCGCCGAGGGTATCCACATCAAACATCACGTGTTTTCCTTCATCCCATATCCGTTGTACTTCGGCATATAATGTACCGTAGAAACTACCCGGATACACTTCCTGCCATTCTAAAAATTCATTGTTATCAATTTTTTTTCTGAACTCATCGGGAGATAGAAAATAATAATCCACACCATCCCGTTCCCCTTTGCGCATCTCACGACTGGTAGCCGAAATGGAAAAATCAATGGTATCGAATGAGGTGAGTATTTCTTTCGCTATTGTTGTCTTGCCGGCTCCTGACGGGGCAGAGAATATGATGACTTTTCCTTCCATGGTTAAATAAAAATACTTATAAAATATTTCCTAATTGTTCTTTCACTTTTTCCAACTCATCTTTCATCATGACCACAATTTTTTGCATGTTGACCTCATTGGCTTTTGAACCGATGGTATTGATCTCCCGACCGATCTCTTGGCAAATAAATCCAAGCTTTCGGCCGGACGAGACTTCATTCATGGTTTGAATAAAATAATCACAATGTTTTTTCAGGCGTACCTTTTCTTCAGTGATGTCAAGCTTTTCAATGTAAAAAATAAGTTCCTGTTCAAAGCGGTCCTGATTTATTTTTTCATCTGTAAGATGTTGTTTCACATTTTTTCTGATACGTTCACCAATAGTTGAAATGCGTGCTTTTTCAAAAGGTTCAATTTCTTCAAGCAGAGCAAGGATAGACTGAATACGAAACAAAATATCTTTTGCCAAAATTTTTCCTTCATCCATGCGAAAATGTTCAATCCCGGAAACAGCTTCATCTATAGCGGATAAAACTATTTTCCATTCCTCTTCATTAATCCCTTCCGATTGTTTTTTAAGTACATCCGGCATTTTCATGATTACCGGTAACAAATCGTTTTCCTCGTTGATCTCAGTTGAAAATTCTTTTATCTCCGTATAATATTTTTTTGCCAATTGCCGGTTAAATGTATAATCTGAAGTATTATCATCATTGGAAATAAAAACGGTAAGATCAATTTTCCCACGTTCCAGTTTATTATTTAAAAGGGCACGGATTTCAAACTCTTTCTCGCGATAATAATATGGTGATTTTATATATATATCCGATTGCTTGCTGTTAAGTGTTTTGATTTCAACAGAAATCGTTTTCCCGTTGAATTCTTTTTCCGACTTCCCAAAACCTGTCATTGACCTCATCATAACGCTGAATTTTATGGGACAAACTTACATGAATTTTGTCAAATACTAAAAATAATTTTCTATCTCCATGTCTATCGCTGAAAATATTTAAAAGGCCAAACTTTTGTAATGATCAAATCGGACAGATTTTTTGTGAAATGAATCTTTTGTTATATTCAGGAATATTAAATATATTTATTTCAAATAAGTTTTTTAATATCTAAAAAAATTCATGTAGGTTTGTACAAATATTTAACAGATTCATGGCTGACATCATTCATCTTTTACCTGATTCCGTTGCCAATCAAATTGCAGCCGGTGAAGTCATTCAACGTCCCGCATCCGTGGTTAAGGAATTGCTTGAGAACTCAGTTGATGCAGGTGCCACTGACATCAAGCTGATTGTGAAAGACGCCGGGAGAACGCTGATACAGGTAATGGATAACGGGAAAGGCATGTCCGAAACGGATGCACGACTGAGTTTTGAGCGTCATGCTACATCAAAAATAAAAAATGCCAATGACCTGTTTGCCATTAAAACCATGGGGTTTCGTGGTGAAGCACTGGCATCCATAGCAGCCATTGCACACGTTGAACTGAAAACAAAACGAACAACGGACGAGTTGGGAACAAGTGTGATCATTGAAGGATCCGAACTGGTCAGTCAGGAAGCATGTGCCTGCAGTCCGGGTGCATCATTTTCCATTAAAAATATTTTTTATAATGTTCCCGCCCGAAGAAATTTTTTAAAATCTGAACTGATCGAAACCAATCATATTCTTGAGGAGTTCAGCCGGGTCGCCATGGCACACCCTCATATTGCATTTCAACTGTTTCACAACGACAAAGAAGTATATCAATTGCAGGCAGGAACATTGAAGCAACGAATCATCGGCATTCAGGGAAAAAACTTTAATGACAAACTAATTACTGTTGAGGAGCAAACGGAAAACATTGCTATCAGCGGATTTGTCGGGAAACCTGAATTTGCAAAAAAGACCAGAGGGGAACAGTATTTCTTTGTAAATAACCGATTTATCAAACATCCCTACCTGCATCATGCGGTGCTGAACGCTTTTGAAGAACTGATCCCTGCCTCAACGCATCCTGCTTATTTTATTTTTTTCACCATTGATCCCGCTACCATTGATATTAATATCCATCCCACTAAAACAGAAATAAAATTCCGTGATGAACGACTGATCTACGCCATGTTGCGTTCATCGGTCCGACACGCACTCGGCAAATCCAATATCACACCTACCCTTGATTTTGAAAGAGAACAAGGGTTTGATCTTCCTTCATCCTATAAAAACAAACCAGTTGTCCCACCTGTCATCAAAGTGGATCCAAATTATAATCCATTTAAGGAATTTCAAAAAATATCCCGTACAGAAAAAAATAATCGCGCTAACTGGGAAGAACTGTATGCTATAAATTCTTCAGAAAATAAAACCATTCCTGAAGAAAAAATCAACTCATCCGGATTTGTGATGCCTGAACAACCTGTCCAGCAACGGATCGATGATGACCATCCGGAAAACATGTCCGTGCTCAGCAAGGATATTATCCAGATCAATCAAACCTATATCGTCGCATCCTTAGCATCCGGACTGATTATCATCCATCAGCAGTATGCTCATGAACGCATTTTGTATGAGCGTTTTCTCGAACAGCAGGAAAATAAGGAAACAGGTTCGCAACAACAACTTTTCCCAGAAACCATTGAGTTTTCGGTAAGTGATGCGGAGTTGATCCGTGAAATAATAAATGAATTACGACTTTTTGGATTTGAAATGGAAATGCTAAGCGGCAACACCTTTGTGGTGAATGGCGTTCCTGCGCTTACCAAACCCGAAAATGCTAAATCTGTTCTTGAAAACATATTAGAAAATTTCAAATTTAACCTGAAGGATATACACACGGATAAAAAAAATAATATCGCTTTATCGATGGCTAAAAGCATGGCTGTCAATGCAGGCATTTCTCTGGAAAAAGAAGAAATGATCGGTTTGATTGATGAATTATTTGCCTGCAAACGACCGTATAGTTCACCCACAGGAAAACCAACATTGACCATCATTGAAAAAGATGAAATAGATAGAAAATTCCGTAATTGATTTTTTATCTATCGCTAGAAGTAATATTTTTGCAAAACGAACACGAATAAAACAGAATGAACAATCAGGAATTCAGACCTACCAGTTTCAGCATTTTACCAGCGGTTATCAAAAATCTTTTGATCATCAATGGAATATTTTTTATTGCATCTTATTCCTTTAAAGGATTAGGAATTGATCTGGATAATTATTTAGGATGGCATTATCCTACATCAAAATACTTTTATCCGCATCAGTTTATTACCTACATGTTTATGCATGGTGGTATTTCTCATATATTTTTTAATATGTTTGCATTATGGATGTTTGGTAATATACTAGAAAATGTATGGGGACCTAAACGTTTTTTGATCTATTACATGGTTACGGGTATTGGCGCTGCTGTCATACAAATGGTTGTTACCTGGTACCAGATTAACGAACTTCATACTGCCTTGAATCAACTAACATCTCAATCAATGCTATTGACCGATGATACGCGACTTGCCATTCAAAGAGCCATTTACATTAAAACTAATACACCTGTGATTGGTGCTTCCGGTGCTGTGTTCGGTATATTGCTTGCGTTTGGGATGCTATTCCCTAATACCTTGATCTATATTTATTTTGCCATCCCTATTAAGGCAAAATGGTTTGTAATTCTTTATGGATTATTTGAATTATATGGCGGGGTAGTTAATAAATCAGGAGATAATGTAGCGCACTATGCTCATCTCGGTGGCATGATCTTTGGCTTTTTCCTGATCATCTACTGGAAACGTCAAATGAAAAAGAAAAACTTTTTATAAATTATGTACAGTAACAGAAATAATTTTTATTCTGCATACACCAATCCTGTAAAACAATTTTTTTTTTCAAACAGATCGGTTTTATCTCAACTTATCCTTATTAATGTTATTGTTTGGTTCTCCGTCAATTTATTGAACGTATTCTTTTATCTTTTAGTTATTAAAAACTTTTCCGTTATTTCATACTTTGCGGTTCCTGCTGACCTTAAATCACTCCTGCTGAAACCATGGACTATATTCACTTACATGTTTTTACATGAAGACTTTTTTCATATCCTTTTCAATATGATCTCATTGTATTTCGGAGGAAAAATATTTCTGTTGTTTCTGGATGAAAAAAAATTGCTCAACACTTATATTTTTGGTGGATTAACAGGTGGATTCCTGTTTATTTTGTCGTATAATGTTTTTCCTGTTTTTCATCCTGTTGTATTGCAATCAATCTGTCTGGGTGCTTCAGCATCTATTGTTGCTATTATTGTTGCCACTGCAACCTATGCCCCAAAATATAAAGTAAATCTGTTTTTGCTGGGGTCCATTGAAATGAAATTTATTGCCTTATCAATGGTAGCATTGTTTACACTGAGCATCAACAAAGAAAATCCGGGTGGGCATCTTGCTCATTTAGGTGGTGCTTTCTGGGGATTCTTGTATGTCATGCAGTTGAAAAAAGGTAAGGATATATACTACTTTTTTAATACCGTAAAATCCTTTTTTAAAATTAATCCTAAATTACGTGTCGAACGGAATGAACATAAACGACCGGTTTCGGATGAAGAATATAACAGAAAGAAAAGAGAAAAACAGGAACGGATTGATACCATCCTTGAAAAAATTTCCCAATCCGGTTATAGTAGTTTAACAAAAGAAGAAAAAGATTTATTGTTTGATTCCAGCAAAAAAAGTTAATTCGGCGAACTGACAGGCATGAAGAAAAAAAAGGACTTGAAATTGTTTGGTAAAATCATTGTGGTGAGCAATTGTATTTTTGTTGCAGCTCTTCTTGTTGCCTATATTTCACCGTATATTTCTCCTGAAAAAGTATGGATGATTGCTTTTTTTGGTTTGGCTTACCCAATTCTGCTTTTCATAAATATCCTGTATGTATTATTCTGGTTAGTACGAAGAAGGTGGATTATGTTGTTGTCATTCATTACCATACTTATCGGTTGGTATCCACTAAAAGAGCATGTTCAGTTTTTCAGAAAGAACAGACCTTCGGATATGAAGAATACTATTAAACTACTTTCCTATAATGTCCGCAATTTTGATATTTATAATTATAAAAAAGACTGGAGTTATCATTATGAAAAACGCGACAGTATTTTAAAATTTTTAGTGAAAACAAATGCAGATATCATTTGTCTTCAGGAAATTGTATATGTTCATAAAGGTAATTTTGCTACCATCGATACTATTTTAAAACTGAAAAAAGAATATAATATCTCCGTGAAATTTACCGGCAGTAATCGGAACAATTATTTTGGTATCGTTACATTAAGCCGATATCCCATTTTTAATAAAGGGGAACTCATTTTTGATTCGAACGGAAATAACACATGTTTGTTCAGTGATATTAAAATAAACAAAGATACCTTCAGGGTGTATAATCTTCATCTGGAATCGATTCATTTGGAACCTCAGGATATTCAATTTGCTGAAGAAGTTTCTAAGGGGGAAAACTTTAGCAATAAAGAAACATTGAAAAAGAAGTCAAAAAAAATTATTACATTTTTAAAAAAAGCATTTGTTAAACGAGCGTCCCAAGCAAGACTTGTAAATGAACATATTTCCCACTCCCCATATCCTGTTATTTTATGCGGTGATTTTAATGACACCCCATTATCCTATGCGTATCATACGATATCGAATAATCTGAAAGATGCCTTTGTTGAAAGTGGCAGCGGAATCGGAAAAACATATATTACTTCATTGCCTATGATCAAAATTGATTTTATTCTTCATGATAAAAAGATCGAATCATTTGATTTTACCGTTCCACAAATAAAATTTTCCGACCATTATCCAATCAGTTGCTATTTCAGGTTAAAAGGAAAAAAATAAGAAAAATTATCTGAATTTCAGTACCTGCTTCAGATACCGTACATGTCTGGTCAATTTTTCACCATCAAAATACAACATCAGCAATACCGCTAAAAAGGGTAACGCAGGTATCTTGTATCTAACAATGGCACCAATTACCGGTGTAGTTAGTCCGATCAAAGTAAACATCAAAACAACATAAAACAATGAAAAACAAAATAGATTGTTGTTCTTAGGATTCACACGTAAATAACAAATGGATAAAATTCCTGTTAGAATAAAAATTAAATTTTCAATGCCGTTAAATAAAGTCAGTAAAGATGATGAATTAAAAAACCAGGGAAGACATAGTGTGTTGTAGAATGCTTTTGGTGAATGCAAAATAAAACTGACCATCGATGGTTCAAGCCGTACCATAGGTATACGACTGCCGGCTTTGACCGCATCGGACATATTCAGAAAATTTGATTGCCTGGCAGCGATATACTGAAGTATATCATATTCAGGAAAAATAAATTTTACTGAATAAATGCCTGCAAAATAAATCAAAAGCACTATCATGTATTTATAAAAAACATATTTGTTGTTGGCGAATTTCACCCAGATAAATGCAATCATCAGAGGGATCAGGATAGCAAGGATGTAAATTTTTGTATTGCGTAAAATTATTAATGCCATTAAAAACAAAAATATATTTTTTACAAAGGATTGTCGCAAAATCAAATTGTTAAACGAATAAAGCAAAATACCCATACCAAAAAGCAGCAGACCTTCTTTTAATACACCCGAACCCCAGAAAACAACCGATGGTATCAGGAAGCAGGCAATAAACAATTCTTTCTTTTTCCCCTGAACCGATTGATTCAGAAATTTAAATAATGCGATCAATCCTATCAATGAAATAAAATTAATAAACACATTATGCACCTGATAATAGCCAAATGAAAACAATCGTAAAACTGCATTTAAACGAATGATGATGTGATTATCATTGAATGAATTGCTTTCATATTTCCTGTACCAGTTGTTCATGTGATGATAATAATTCGTATCAAAGTAGGCATTATCATTATTAATACCTGTAATCATTTTTAAAAAATCAAGCGGTTTATACAACAGGGCATCAAACATAATGCGGCTGTCGTCAAAGTATTTATAAATATCCGCTCCGCTGCGATCAGTGTAATAAAAAGTGTAAACAGCAAACAAACATATTCCGGCTCCAACTTTCAACAAAAAAACCATAGAAAGTATTTTAGGCGAAATCTCGTCAATCCTAAAGAATTTCAATCTGAAAATCAGAAAGACAAATAGAAAAAAATAGAATATGGTGAGTATAATTTCCAAATTATTTAAGTTGTTTCAAAATAATTTTCAGGTCTAAATATTTATTAAACAAAGAAAATAAATAGTAGTGTCATCCAGTGCCTGACGAGGGATTCATAACCGATATTTATTTAAAATTAACAACCGGTTATGTTTTCAATCCATTTTCGAGCATTGATAAATGCCTCAATCCAGGGCGTGATCTCATCGTTTTTCCTATTCTGCGGATAGTGTGCCCATTGCCATGGAAAAATAGCTCTCTCCAGATGTGGCATCATCGCCAGATGACGACCGTTCTTCGAAACGATTCCTGCTGTTGAATACGCCGATCCATTCGGATTTGCAGGATATTCATTAAAACTGTATTTCACAGGAATAGCGTATTCGTTTTCTCCATAAGGCAAATGGAACTTACCTTCACCGTGTGCCACCCATATGCCCAGTTTGGAGCCGGCTAATGTTTTCAACATCACTGACTCATTCGGTAAAACATCAACAGCTAAAAAGGATGATTCAAATTTATGTGAGTCATTATGAAGCATTTTGGGTACATCCTGTTGTTCAGGATAAACGAGATTTAATTCTACCATCAACTGACAGCCGTTGCAGATGCCGAGACTGAGCGTATCGTCGCGCTGATAGAATTTGTCTATCGCTGCTTTGGCTTTTTCGTTGTATAGGAATGCGCCTGCCCACCCTTTGGCAGAGCCAAGAACATCCGAATTGGAGAAGCCGCCGACAAACACGATGAAATGAATATCTTCCAGTGTTTCAAGTCCGGAGATCAGATCAGTCATATGTACATCTTTAACATCAAAGCCGGCAAGATACATGGAATAAGCCATTTCCCTGTCGCCATTCACTCCCTTTTCACGGATGATTGCCGCCTTGACTCCGGATGATTTTCTTTTTCCATTGATCAGATTATAGTCAGTTAATTTGCCGCTAAATTCTTTTTTAAACACAAATGAAAGCTCCTGTTTCTTATAATTGGTATAGCGTTCTGCCGCTTTTCCGTGAAACGATTGTTTGATATCAAGCAGATAGGACGGCTTATACCAGATATCCCGCAATGTATCAATATCAAAAACATGTGTTTGTTGATGTTGTGAAATCTTTAGTTGTCTTTTATTGACGGGCTTTCCAATCTTACAATAGTTGATTTCTGCTTTGGATAATATTTTTTCAATCTCTTGGATTTCCTTCACTTGTAAGATGATACCCGGATTTTCACTGAATAGAATCTTGATAATATCCTGTTCGGCAATAGTTGACAGGTCTGCTTCGATCCCGATATGATTGTTTGCAAAACACATTTCCAGTAGGGTAGTGATCATTCCTCCGGAAGATATATCATGTCCTGCAAGAATTTTATCTTGCCCGATCAACTGCTGGATAACATTAAATGCTTTCAGAAAATATGAAGCATCCGTAACGGTTGGCGCATTGCTCCCCAGTTTGTTCAATGTCTGGGCAAAGCTGCTGCCGCCGAGTTTATAATTATCTTTAGAAAGATCAATATAAATCAATGAAGATTCTTTCTCATCCATTAACACCGGACTTACTACTTTCCGTATATCGCTGACTTGTCCTACTGCAGAAATGATTACTGTTCCCGGAGCAAACACGACCTCGTCGTTGCTGTATTTCTGTGTCATAGACAACGAATCTTTTCCGGTTGGAATATTTATTCCGAGATCACAAACAAACTTGCTGATCGCTTCCACGGCATTGTACAGGCGTGCATCCTCGCCTTTGTTTTTACATGGCCACATCCAGTTGGCGCTCAATGAAATTCCTTTCATCCCGTTCTCAATCGGCGCCCAGATGATGTTCGTAAGTGCTTCGGCAACGGAGAGCAATGAACCATTTGCCGGATCAATCAATCCTGCTGCAGGTGCATGACCGATAGATGTTGCTATTCCTTTTTTCCCCTGGTAATCCAATGCGACCACACCCACATTGTTCAACGGTAACTGAATGCTTCCACAGGTTTGTTGTTTGGCTATCTTGCCGGTTACCGATCGGTCCACTTTGTTGGTCAGCCAATCCTTACAGCCAACAGCTTCCAACTGAAGTACCGCTTTTACATAACTTTTTAATTTTGAACTATCATATTCCATTTGTTTAAATATGATGGTTGCAGATTCATCCTGAATGGTAGTTTTGGGAACCTTGCCGAACATATCGTCAATGGCGAGGTCAATGGGATTACCGTTCTTTTTATCTTCAAAAACCAAACGCATATCGCCTGTTACATCGCCTGCCACATACATTGGCGCGCGTTCGCGTTCTGAAATATCCTTTAATAATTGAATGTCTTTTTCTTTCAGCACCAGCCCCATACGTTCCTGCGATTCATTCCCGATGATTTCTTTGGCAGATAAGGTTGGATCGCCAACAGGCAACTGATCCACATGAATGACACCGCCTGTATCTTCAAGCAATTCGGAAAGTGAGTTGAGGTGTCCACCGGCACCGTGGTCGTGGATGGATACGATCGGGTTCGAGTCCATTTCAACCATTGCCCGGATGGCATTGGCAACCCGTTTCTGCATCTCGGGATTGGAGCGCTGCACAGCATTCAGCTCGATCATGTTATCGTATTCGCCTGTAGCTACAGATGATACAGCTCCTCCACCCATTCCGATGCGGTAATTATCGCCTCCCATCACGATCACCTTGTCGCCCTTTTCAGGTTTGCTTTTCAATGCTTCATTCTTTTTACCGAAGCCGATCCCACCGGCAAGCATGATCACTTTATCATAACTGAATTTCATGTTTTGTTCCACATGTTCAAACGTCAGCACACTGCCGCAGATAAGGGGCTGACCGAACTTATTTCCAAAGTCGCTAGCACCGTTGGATGCTTTGATCAATATGTCGTCTGGTGTGTGGTAGAGCCATTTGCGCGGGTCAATGTTCTGCTCCCATGTTCTTGATTTATCTAAACGCGGATAAGCGGTCATGTACACCGCTGTACCTGCAATGGGCAGACTGCCTTTGCCTCCTGCCAAACGGTCGCGTATCTCGCCTCCCGAGCCGGTAGCAGCGCCATTGAACGGCTCCACGGTGGTAGGGAAATTATGCGTTTCGGCTTTCAAAGATATAACCGAATCAATTTCTTTCACTTCAAAATAATCGGGCTTGTCCTGTGTGTGCGGAGCAAACTGCTCGATGGCAGGACCTTCGATGAACGCCACATTATCTTTGTAAGCTGAAACAATACTGTTCGGATTTTGTTTTGACGTGATCTTGATCAACTCAAACAATGAGTAGGGTTTTGTTTTGCCGTCAATAATAAAAACACCATTGAAAATCTTGTGCCTGCAATGTTCGGAGTTAAACTGAGAAAAGCCGAACACCTCACCGTCAGTGAGTTTACGACCAATCTTTTTACTTACATGATCAAGGTAAATGATCTCTTCTTCGTTCAGGGCAAGACCTTCCTGTTTGTTGTACGTGCGAATATCATCAATAAAAATAATGGGTTCAGGTTGTTTGTTGATCTTAAATACATCCTGTGTTATATTTTTCCGTAATGCTTGCAACATAGGATCAAACACAACTTTGTCATCCGTTTCTTCGCTGAACTCTTCGATGCGTATGATGTCGCTGATGCCCATGTTCTGGGTGATCTCCACCGCATTGGTGCTCCAGGGAGTGATCATCTCCTTACGCGGACCAACATAAAACCCCTCCAACACGGGCTGATCAATGACCTTTGCATTGCCAAACAGCCAGCAAAGTTTGTCAATATTTTTGGATGATAAAGTTTGTGTGTGCTCAACAACAATTATTTTTTTATCTGCTCCTTTAAAAAAAAGTATCATGTGTGAATTAATTTTTTGAGCAAAGATAAAAAATATGCGAGGTGATATTCGTCGAAAAGTTTTTTAATTTTTCACTATGATGAGCAAAGTTACAAACGTCGCACAATGAGGTATTCGTCAGGCGATCAACAAACTAATTCGTTTACCAAGCCCATCCTCAAAAATTCTGTAAAGAGTTGAAAGCTGAATGTCGCACTTTCCGTTTTCAAGTCGTGAGATATAACTCTTTTTAGTTCCAACTCTGTCGGCAAGTTGTTCTTGTGTTAAGTTTGCTGCATGTCTCGCATCTTTAAGCGTTTCGCTAATTACAAAGTATTGTGCTTTTTTTTCAAACTCGTCACGTTTTTTAGTTCCTATTTTACCGTATTGGATGTCTAAAATTTCGTCAAAATTTTTAGCATTTTTTATTGCGTCCTTTTTTTTCATTTTGTTTGTCTTTTAAAGTAAAATATTCTTTTTTTAATTTCTCCGCAAATTCGATTTCTTGTCTTGGCGTCTTCTGAGTTTTCTTCTGAAATGCGTTGAAAAGCACCACCACGTTGCCCTTATCAAAGCAGCAGAAGATTCGATAAATATTGCTGCCTGCCTCAACTCTTATTTCATAAAGTCCGTCAGTATTTTCGATGTGTTTCAAAAACTTTTCAGAGACCTTGTTTACTGTTTTGATGATACGAAATACATAACCAATTTTTTCTTTCACGCTATCATTTACTGCAAGATAAAAATCCTGAAAATAATGTTTATGAAATATGATTTGCCTTTCTGTAATCATGGTACAAAGGTAACTTAAAAGTTATCGAAAAACAAATTTGTCAAAACATTGTTGTTACTTTTTCTTGTTTAAATTTAAACTTTTCCAAACGTATTTCTATTGTAGCAAATGCAGGAATGGTCACGCGTCAAAGACGCGCACCGGCAAAGGGAATGCTACATCAGATTATATATATTAAATCTTACTCACCCTTTCGGTCTCCCTCTCTATGAGTTAAGAGGGAGATGATATTGTATTCGGTTTAAACACACTTCCCGATGATTGAACATTCATATTTATTAATTTTCAACCATACTAACCGCTCCTTTGCTGATCAGGTAATCCTGAATTTCTTTATTACCGGTGGCTTTAGCTATATCAAGCACGCTAAGCAGATAATAGGATAATGTTTTGGTTTTGGGGGTATTAAAAATATCATATTGTTTTTCGCTTGTTCTTACTTTCTTCACGGCATTAATGAACGCACCTGCTTCAACAAATTTTTTTACCAAATCAAAATCTTTTGCATTAACAACTGACATGAGCGGAGTATCGTTCCCAGGTATTTCTTCCCACTTCTGAATGGTTTTCCAATCTTTTTTATCATACTGAAATCGAGTTAAACTGTATGTTCTTGAAACAACATTTTCCAGCCAGGCATTATAACGTATCTCAAAGTTGACTTTACCGGATGCGATCAAAGCATCAATTATATCTCTTTCACGTAACTCAACTGCTTTCAGGAAGGGGGTTGTAACTCCATCCAATATTGCTACATTAGGATCAGCGCCTAATTCCAACACTGTCTTAACCCTTTCAATCACGGGGGACCAACGTTTCATGTCTTCATGTTTTAACCAATTATTCTTTCGTGCTAAGGCAGTATCTCCTTTGCAATTTTTGATAATCCGTTTATTATACACAATATTGTATTTATAAAAAGTATCCGGCTCACATAGTTTTCTTTCATCAATCAACATGTATAAGCCGGTTTTCTTGGCGCCATACGATGCATCAATCTTGCCTCCTTTGGCAACAATTAATTTTATGATGTCGCAATTGCTGTTATAAATCGCCTTAACGATCAAAGGAAACATAGCGCAGTTGCAATCAACTTTTTCTCCTGCATCTAAAAGCTCTTTTACTTTTTGGGTGTCCTGATTTCCTACTGCCTCACACAGTCCTGATTTCAATGATTCATACGTAAATCCAAACAGTAAAAATGCAACGATCGTTGCTATTAAACGTAAATATAAATTATTCTTTTTCATATAAAATAAATTTTTAGTTAATACTAATAAATCAATAATAGTGTGAATCGGAATTGAAGAAATGAGAATATTTGTAGATCATTTAAGGTGGTCGGCCTTTATTAACCATTAACGTTTTTAAAGCATGTTCACAACGATTAGATGGTAGCAATAACTTTCCTTTTCTTAATTCAAAGATAAAAAAAAATTATATTTAACAAAAATGAATGGTAAAATTTTACAACCCCCCGTTTTGCTTTTGTTACGTTGCTATTGTCGCGAGTGAATATTAAAT